>DASPJR010000108.1:0-27031 GCA_035628505.1 Planctomycetota bacterium
GCCAGACTCCTTTTTGTGACGGGTGCGCTTGAAAGTGTATATCCGTTTGATGCCGCTCGTGATTAAAAGTTTCGAGAAATCTGTTCGTGCGTGCACAGGTGGCTTGCTTTCTGCAAACTCTTGAATTCAGTGACTTTTCGAGAGATTTGTGTTGAGATTCCCGGCGGCTGCGTGGGTCTTTCCTACAGTGCACACCGTGCGCGTGCCGGATATTGCTATCGACGTGGAGGCAACAAAATGAAAGAGTTCCTGGCCGTCATTCTCGTGGGTCTTTGCGGGCTGAGCCTGTCAGCGGCGGATTCAACGATTACGTTCAACAAGCACATCGCTCCGATCATGTTTCAGAACTGCGTCTCCTGCCACCGTCCCGGGGAGGTCGCGCCGTTTTCGCTGATGACCTATGAAGAGGTGAAGAAGAAGCTGAAGATGGTCGTGCGGACAACGCATGAAAAAATCATGCCGCCCTGGAAGGCCGAGCCCGGTTACGGCGAATTCTCGGGCGAGCGCGTCCTCAAGCCCGAGCAGATCGCGATGATTAAGAAGTGGGCTGATGCCGGAGCGCCGGAAGGCAATCCGTCGGATCTGCCAAAAGCGCCTGTCTTCACGTCGGATTGGCAGCTCGGTAAGCCGGATCTGGTCATTGAAATGGCTGAAGAGTTCACGGTTCCGGCGGAAGGCCGCGATATTTACCGTTGCTTCGTCATTCCGATCAACAATACGGAAGACAAGTATGTTTCAGCGGTGGAGTACCGCCCAGGCAACCGCGCGGTTGTGCATCATGCGCTGCTATTCCTTGATAACACCGGCAAGGCGCGTCAGAAGGATGCGGCCGACCCGAAGCCCGGCTACAGCAGCGGCGGCGGACCGGGTTTCGTTCCGACGGGCGGTTTGGGCGGTTGGGCCCCCGGGCTCTTTCCGCACCCGTATCCGGACGGGGTCGCCGCTGTGATTCAGAAGAATTCTGATCTGATCATCCAGACTCACTTTCATCCCAGCGGCAAAGTCGAGACGGAAAAGTCACGCGTCGCGATCTATTTCGCGAAGAAGCCGCCGACGCGCATTCTCGTTGGCAGCGGGCTGACTTCGATCAACATTGACATTCCGCCGGGTGAGAAAAATTACAAGGCGGCCGCGTCGGTCACGCTGCCGGTTGATACGGAGTGGGTGAGCGTCACGCCGCACGCGCATTTGATCTGCAAAGAGATCAAGGCCGACTATGTTCTCCCGGGCGGAGAAAAGAAGCCGCTGATCTGGATCAAGAAATGGGACTTCAACTGGCAGGATCAATACATGTTCAAGCAGCCGCTAAAGCTGCCAAAGGGCACGAAGATCGAAATGGAGTTCACGTACGACAATTCGTCCGAGAACGAGAACAACCCGAGCAATCCGCCCAAGCGCGTGCGATTGGGCGAGCAGACTGTCGACGAGATGGCGCTGCTGTTCATGAATGCGGCAGTCGCCAATGCCGAGGATGGCAAGAAACTGGCACAGACGATGTTCGGACAGTCCATTGCGCAGGGAATTGGTGAAAACATCGACCGCATCACCAAGCTGCCGCCCGAAGAGCAGAAGAAGGCGATTAAGGACGCGCTCGAGCGTTTCCGCAAAGCAAACCAGGCCAAGTAAGCGGGCTGTTCAACTTTCCTTCGCATGCGACGGAAGATGAATCAGTACTGAGGGGCAGTCCCTGATGTATGCAGCAGGTGTGGCTAAAGCACCTGCTTTTTTTATTGGGGATTTTCCGACTATGACTCCTGCCTTCACCGCTTCAAAGTCTCTCAAGTGGTTTATCGCAGTTGCTGTGTTGACATGCCTGCGACACGGCCCCGTCTTAGCCGAGGTCGATTTAATCGTTAACGGACAGGCACGCGCAAAGATTTATATCCAGGGTCAGCTCACGTTTGATCTCCAGAGTCCGCTCGGTGGCAGTGCTCCCGAGTCGTCGAAAGATAAGAAGAAGAACAAGCGTGCGCCGGGCAAAACAGAGGAGGAAATCAGGCAGGAGGTCGAGGCGGCCACACGCGGAGAAACCCTTCGCGAGCTCAATGATCATCTGCTGAAAATGTCTGGCACGAAACTAACCGTGGTGCTCACCGATAATGTCAACGAGATTAAGGAGCCCGCCATCGTACTCGGCGCGCTCGCCGTGCAGCTTGGCGCTGTTCCGCAGAAAACCAGTCAGTCGAAGGAGGGTTTCCGCATCCTTGTTCGCGATCAGCGCGTGCTGATCGGGGGTGAAAGCGAAGATGCGGTGCTTTTCGGGGTCTATGAACTGCTGCGGATGCTGGGCTGTGAGTGGGTGATGCCGGGCGAGATCGGCCAGATTGTACCGACGCAGGAAACGGTGAAAGTCTCATCCGTCGACATATCGTCTGCACCTGATTTCCTCATCAGGCGCCTCTGGTACAAGGGCGTGCGCTCGAAGGAATTTCCCCCTGAACCCGGTGAGAAAGAGCGTCTGAGTCGCTGGCTGCGGCGGCAGCGAGGCAGCGAATTCAGCCTGCCCGTCTCACAGACTGCAGGCCACGCCTGGGATCACTTCAGCCGCGTACATAAGGCGGAGTTCGAGAAAGATCCGACCATGTGGGCGCTGCGGCTCGACAAGAACAATCAGCTCACGCGCGGCGGCCCGCAGATCGAGAGTACGCATCCGCGCGTGCTCGAGCTGTTCGTAAAAGACATCTGCAACACTTATGAAAAGAATATTGCTGCCGGCAAGTGGACGCGTGAAACAGCCGCTGGCTTTCCGATTGGACCCGCCGACGGCCTGGGCTACAGCCGCAGCAAAGAAGCGCAAGAAGCAGCCAGCGGAAAGATTGATCCGGCCACCGGCGAGCCCGATCAGACCGATCTGCTTGTGCTGCTGGGCAACCGCATTCTTGAGCAGGTTCATCCCAGGTACCCCAACGCCTATGTTGGATTCTATTCGTATTCGACGCACGCCGATTACCCGAGCCGTTACGTGCCAAATCCAAAAATGGGCGTCATCTTCGCGCCGATCAGTTACTCGCGCTTTCACAGCGTCATCGATCCCAATTCGCGAACGCAAGCCTGGTACCGCGAGGTCGTGGAGAAGTGGAGCGCCCTCAGTGCCAAGCAGGGAAATCCGCTGCTTTATCGCGGCTACAACTGGAACCTGGCGGAGAACTTTCTGCCGTATACCAAGACGCGCATCTGGGGCGAGGAAATCCCGTACTATAAGAAAAAAGGATTCCTCGGCGCAAACGTTGAGGCCGTCGATCAGTGGAATACGCTCGCCCCCGGCGATTACATCCTGATGCGTCTGTGCTGGGACACAACGCTGGACTGGCGCGCGCTGCTGCGGACCTACTGTCAGAAAGCCTATGGAAAAGGTGCGGCGGCGATGGAACAATACTGGCTCGCGCTGGGCGAGCGGCAGAGCGACGCGCGCCAGGAAGCCGGTTCGTACCATGCCTATCACCTGATTTACGATGCGCGTTTTGTCGAAGCAGCAAAGCAGCGTCTGGCCGAGGCACGGCAGCATGCTGATAGCGCTGACGACCGCACGCGCATTGATTACGTGGGCACCAGTATGGAGGCACTGCGGCTGTATCTGGCGTACCATCGAAAGACGCTTGAGTTCGATTTTCAAGGCGCCAAAACGGCATTCGAAGCCATGCGCGAACAGTGGCGCCAGACGCACCACCTAAATCCTGATCTGGTTTCCACCCTCGCGTATGAATATTTCAAACGCTATCTCGAAAAGTTCGTAGATGAGGGCGCAAAGTATTCAGCAGCTCCATACGAGATGACTATTCGCATTCCTGATGAACTACCTACGGCATTCGATCCCGCAAGTGATGGCGAGACACGCAAGTGGCACGAAGCGACCGTGAATGATTCAAGCTGGCGCAAAACGAAAACCTTTTCAACGACGTGGGACGCGCAGGGGCTGAGCGATGGCAACAGGACTGGCTCAGTCTGGTACCGCTACCGGTTCGTGGCCCCGGCATCGATGAATGGCAAACCGGCAGGATTGTTTCTGGGGGGCTTTGAAGATGAAGCGCGTGTCTGGCTGAATGGGCAGTACATTGGCACAAGCGGGCGCCGCTTCAGCAATCCCGCCGCTTTCGATCTGACCGAAAATCTAAATGCCGGAAGCGAAAACGTGCTGGTGCTGCAGATCATCCGCAATTCGGCTGCTAACGAACTCGGCCTTGGCGGGCTCATCCGTCCGGGCTTTATTTTTACAGGCCCCCGGCTTGAGACAAAGGCGCCGGTGCAGGGTGAGACCCGCCGTGTACTTCCGGGTGGGGAATTGGGCGACGTAGAGAAGTAAGTATCGAAATTTTTCTGAATGCCAGTTCCAGGCGGGTGCTGATGTAAAAGCATTCGGTGTCTTGTTACCTGAATCGGCAGCCCTTTGTTTTTGTATAAACAATAGACGTCTTCGCACGCTCGACGAACGCGAAGCGAGCGCACATTCGATCCAACGACACAGGCTCAGGCGTGTCCTGCTTCTGCAAAACGCATGGCCCTGCTTTCGCATTCCGGCACCAACGGAAATGAAGGAGGTGCCCTGCTGCATGCTATTGAAATCGTTTGCCCGTAAAATCGTACCGACTGCCATTTGGAACAAGGCCCGTCTCTGGCGGCTGAAGAGCCGAGTGCGCGCGTTTCCCAAGCGCGTGGTGAGACACTGCTACATGGGTTTTAATCTCGATGTACATCTTGAAGACCCCCTTGCTGCCGGCTGGTATGACAACGACTGGTCCAATATTGCTCCTTTTGCACTGATGAAAAATAGCCAGCTTCGTCCCGGTGCCCGCGTTTTCTATCTGGGCGCACACCAGGGCGTCGCCGCGATGCTCCTGTCGTGTATCATCGGGAAAGAAGGCTCGTTGATCGCCGTCGAAGCCAATCCCCACAATGCCGATGTGGCACGCCGCAACGCAGAACGAAACAAGCTTAGCCAGATGCATGTGATCAATGCGGCTGCGGCGAGCAGCCCCGGGCATATCACGGTCAGTGAATGTCTTAACGCGCAGATCGACGATGGTTCTGAAGGCTGGGGCTGTGTGAAAGTTCCGGCCGTCTCGGTTGATCAACTCAGTGCCGAACACGGCCGGCCGGACGTGCTGGTCATCGATGTTGAGGGCTACGAATGCCAGGTGCTGATGGGCGCACGGAAAACGCTTGCACACCTGCCGGACTGCTGGACCGAGATACATGTTGGTTGCGGGCTGGAGAAATTCGGCGGCAGCTGGCAGGAGGTTCTCAGCTATTTTCCGGAGTCCTCTTACGAGCGGCTCACCTGCGCGCGCGATGGCGAAGGGCCCTATCTGCCGATGAGTTCTGAGAGCATCCGCGACAGACGATTCTTTGTGCTGGCGATGCCACATAAGACGAAGGCGCGCTAATCCGACACTTTTTTTCAACGGCAGGGAAACTCCGGTGTAACTGCTATAGTGATGTATATCACTAAACGTGGTTGGGCGGGGGGGGGAGTTTCCCATGAGCAGACCGACTGGAGTTATCCATCTACTGGCGGCGGCGGTACTTGCATTAAGTAGCGCAGGATGGGCCGGGCAGCTGGGTGAAGGAAGCGATCTGGAGATTGGCGGGCCCGGCAGTGGGCCCGGACAGTTTCTTGAGCTGCGCGACATGGCTTTCGACGCGCAGAATAATTTGTACGTGCTCGACGGTGTTCGCTACGCCAAAGACAAGGCGCCGATCGGCAACCAGCGCGTTCAGAAATTCGACACAAGCGGCAAGTTCCTGCTCGAGTTCTCCGTTCACGACGACATGCTCGGCGAGAAGAACAATCCGCAGCGCATCGCCGTTGACAGCCGCGGCATTGTGTACGTGACTCAGCCATTGGCCAGCCAGGTCCAGCGCTTTTCGCCCGACGGCAAAGCGCTGCCGCCGATCGATGTTCCGCAGGCGCATGCCATCTGCACCTGGACTGTGAACGGTTCCGAAAAGATCGCGGTCATCGGCAACCGGCGCGAAGTCGTGAAAGGCAAATGGGCGAATCTGGGCGGCGACCAGGTCTTTGTCATCGATCCGCAGAGTGACAGCGCGCCGCTGGGCAAGCCGGTTGTCCTCAGCCAGCCTCTGACCTCCTGCGAGGATGTGACGTCCGACGCTAAAGGCAATCTCTACGCCCTCGCCGAAACCAATGCGGTCTACATGTTTGATTCCACAGGCAAGCTAATCCGCACGCTTGGCTCGCAGGGAAAGTCACGCGCCGAAGATGGCAGCGAACTGCTGCATGCAGTGGCCGTGGATGCGCAGGGCAACGTCTATGGAATGACGTGGGGAAATCCGGGCTGGGTCGCCAAGTTTGATCCAGAATTCAAAACCGTCACGCGCCGGCAAGGACAATTCAAGTGGGCCGATTCCTGGAGCATCCACAGCGGCTACACGCCCATTGCCATCGACGGCAATGGCCGGCTTTGGGCGGCCGCGACGGGAGTTATCGAGTCGACCAATCCGAACTTCAAGCACTACCGTCCGCGGCCGTGTGTTGTCCGGACTCGCGCCGACTATCTGGACCTGGAGAAATCAAATTCGATCCGCAGCAACGCGCAGTTGCTAGGCTTCAAGCCATCGATTGAAGTCAAGCTGCCGTACAACATTGCTTATGATTTCTCGCCCGTTCCGGCTGAATTCGTGGTTGCTGCCGCCAACCGGCAGATCAGCGATATCACCGTGAATTACACGGCCGTCGACATGTACCGGACGGAAATCGCGAAAGGCTCGTTTGAGCTCAAGCTTCAAAATAACGTCGAGGCACGCCAGGCGTTCAGCATCACGCCGCCGCGCTACGGCTGGTACACGATCATGTGCGAAGTGGTCAGCGGCGGGCAGCGCCTGATGGCTACCGGCGAACACTTCGGCGTGACGCCGAAGTTCCCGAACATGGTTGCGCTCGCCGAAGGGCAGTCCAAAAGCGGATGGGACGACGTAGCGCGCCAGATGTTCGTCGGGCTGCCGACCATTCGCCTGCATCCGGCGACCACGCCTGAAAAAATCGAGGGAGCGGTGGCCGAGTGCGAAAAATATGGCGCGGTGCTCTTCTGCCAGTTCTCCGATAAGAAAGACTGCACCGTTGAGAACGTCCGCAACACGGTCACGCGCTACAAAGGACGCGTGAAGTACTGGGAGATCATGAATGAGCCAAACTTCTCGATGAAGCCCGAGCAGTACGCGGAACTGGTCAAGCAGCTCTACCCCCTGATCAAGAGCATCGATCCGGCGGCAAAAGTGATGGGCCCGGATGTCTGCGGTGTGGATCTGAACTGGTACGACATCTTTTACAAGAATGGCGGAAAAGATTTCATCGATATCCTCTCCATCCACGACTACGAAGGCCACGAGAGCGTTGATCCGGTTCACTGGGCCTGGAAGATCGGCGCGCTCAAGCAGCTGATGGCGAAGTACGGCGATGAGAAGAAAGAAATCTGGCAGACCGAACGCGCCATTACGGGTGTGCGCGGTAAATCATTCCTCGGCAGCGCACAGGCCGTCCGTGTGATGCTGCACCGCGATCTGCTCGAGACTCTGGGCATCACGCCGGATCACAACGTCCACTATTATCTGAACGAAGGCGGCTACACAACCGTTCCATCGTACCTGTGGTCGCGCAGCGGTCCGCATCCGGGTGCTCTGGCGCTGCGAACGCGCTACGCGATGACGCAGAACCGTGCGTACAAGGGCACGCTCGATTTCGGCACGCACGGCAACCGTATGCTGATGGCGCTGCGCTACAGTGGAGCAGAGGGAACGACAATCGTTTTGCGCAATCTCGGCACGCTCGATCTGCCGCTGGAGTTTGCGGTCAGCGGCGGGACGGATGTGGAGATCGTGGATGCTTTCGGCAACGCGACACGGCAGGCTCTCAAGAATGGCAAGCTGAGCGTCACCGCGAATCAGATCGGAACGTTCATCCGCCTGGCGCCGGGGCAGGAAATCACGGCGCCGAAGTTCGACTTTGGCGAAAATGTCGCGGCCGGTGCCAGCGTGAGCTACTCAGCGAAAATCGAGCGTGACAATGGCGCGCTGACCAACGGCATCATCGAAACGTTCCACGCCGGCCATCCGCATGGCGGCACGGGAAATTCGCCGATCTGGACGGGAGAACTGTCAGGGTCGCCGCAGAGCCTCGAGATCACGCTGAAGGAACCAAAGACAATCGGACGCGTCTTGATTACCAGTGTGCGCGCGGACAACGCATTCTGTGCGCTGCTCGACTACGACCTGCATGCCTTCGACGGCACGAACTGGGTCGAGATTGAAAAAGTGCGCACGCCAATGCCGAAGAGTGACGAATGTGAAACGACACAGAGCCAGGCGAACACGTGGTACCTGGACAACAACATGTTTGTTCACCAGTTCAAACCGCTGAATGCCAGCAAGCTGAAGCTCACCGTATACCGCGCGACGCATGGATTCATTCCCGATTCATCCGGCAAAGCCTGGGACAACAAGCTGCCCCCGATGAAACTGATGCTCCGCGAAATCGAAGCGTTCGCGCCGTGAAGTACATGTGATTAAAAAAGAGGGGCGGATTCGCTGAATCCGCCCCTTTCTTTTTGTGCGCAAATCGAAGGTGAGTCAGTGCGTGACCTGGTCAGCGACCGCTACAGGTTCAGGCTTTGCAGCCTCAGCCGTCTCACGCAGTGCGTTGCAGGCAAATGCAGCGAGGCAGGCGCCAATTACCGGAGCGGCGATATAGACGGCGATGTGATTGAGTTGTCCCGACACCAGCGCGGGCCCGATAGAGCGCGCAGGATTCATGGATGCGCCCGTAAGAGGACCGGCAAACAGAATCTCAAGCGTAACGACCGAGCTGATCGCGATGCCCGCGGTGATGCCCTTTTCCTTGGCGCCAGTGGTGACGCTGAGAATGACGAACATCAGGAAAAACGTAAGCACCGTCTCCAGTATGAAGACTTGGGTCACTGTAATCGACGCGCCTGGCAGGGTTGCACCGAGGCCCTTATCGTTTGGAAAGAGCGCATGCAGGAGCAAGGCTGCGAAAATCGCGCCGGCGCATTGCGCGATGACATACGGGGCCACCGTGGCTGCGTTAATGCGCTTTGCGACGAAAAGTCCAATCGTGACTGCGGGGTTCAGATGCGCACCCGATACGTCGCCCAGCGCTTGAATGAGTGCAAGCACCACCAGTCCGAAGGTCAGCGCGATGCCGATCAGGCCGACGGCGCCGCCGGTTGCAGTGTTCGTAACGACAGCACCGCATCCGAAAAACACCAGCATGAATGTGCCGAGCAGCTCGGCCGAATATTTTTTCATAGCCATTCTCCAGGAGGTGGTCGTTAGTGGATAGCGTCGAACAGAGAGAAAAAGGGCCGGGAGCACATGTACTCCCGGCCCTTGATAACAATCGGTCTTCGCGTTTACGCCACCGTCTTGTGCGGATCGATGACGTACTTCTTGGCAGCGCCCTTGTCGAAGTCAACGTATCCCTTCGGCGCCTGATCGAGGCTGATCATCTGCACGTTCACGGCCTTGGCGATCTGGATCTTGTTGTGCAGAATCGCCATCATCAGCTTGCGGTGATAACGCATCACCGGGCACTGACCGGTCGTGAAGCAGCAGCTCTTGGCCCAGCCCAGGCCGATGCGGATCGAAAGGCTGCCGACCTTGGCCGCTTCGTCCACCGCGCCCGGATCGCCGGTGACGTACAGGCCCGGAATGCCGATGTTGCCGCCGGCCTTGACCACGGTCATCACCGTGTTCAGCACCGTCGCCGGCATTTCGACAGACGCATCGCGTCCATGTCCGCGCGCTTCGAAGCCGACACAGTCGACGGCGCAGTCCACTTCAGGCACGCCCAGGATCTGCTCGATCTGCTCGCTCACGCTTGCGCTCTTGGAGACGTCCACGGTCTCGCAGCCGAACGAGCGCGCCTGCGCCAGGCGTTCTGCGTTCAGGTCGCCGACGATCACCACCGCCGCGCCAAGCAGATGGCACGAAGCCGCGCACGCCAGACCGACGGGACCGGCACCCGCGATGTACACCGTCGCGCCCGGCCCGACACCCGCCGTGACCGCGCCGTGATAGCCGGTCGGGAAAATGTCCGACAGGAGGGTAAGGTCCTTGATCTTCTCCATCGCCAGGCCGCGATCCGGGAACTTCAGCAGGTTGAAGTCGGCATACGGAACCATCACGTACTCAGCCTGTCCGCCAACCCAGCCGCCCATGTCCACGTATCCGTACGCCGCGCCAGGGCGGGCGGGATTGACGTTGAGGCAGATTCCGGTCTTGCCTTCCTTACAATTGGTGCAGCGTCCGCAGGCGATGTTGAATGGAACGCTGACGATGTCGCCCTTCTTGATGAACTCGACATCACGTCCGCACTCGATCACTTCGCCGGTGATTTCATGGCCCAGGATCAGGCCGGTTGGCGCTGTTGTGCGGCCGCGGACCATGTGCTGATCCGAACCGCAGATGTTCGTGCACACGACTTTCAAAATCACACCGTGCTCGCACTTGCGGTTCTGCTCTTTCAGCTCCAGCTTCGGGAAGTCGATGCTCTTGACTTCGACTTTGCCCGGCCCCATGTACGCAACTCCACGATTGGTTGGCATTGTTCCCCCCTTTTTGGGAAATGAGTGATAAAAACGAACACAATATTTTTGTATGACAATAAAGGGCTTTTGCACGGGTGCAACGAGGATTATCAGGAATTCGTGATATTTTTTGTCAGACGCAAACCTGCGATCGCAAAGCCTTAATTTTTATTGGCTTATACGCAGTTGTGCTTCCTTGGGAAAGGCTCAACTTGGCTGAGCTTACGGCTTCGTTTTGAGCAGTTTCCAACGCTTCGATTCTACGCGTGTCTCTTTCTCGCCCTCCTTCTTCACCATTAGCGCTGCCGCACCGGGTGTTTCATCTACAAGCTTCACTCCACGTTCGGGAGTGATCACGCTCAGCGCGGTCGCCAGCCAATCCGTTTCCGTGCACGTTTTCGCCACGACCGTCACGCGGCTGTGTCCGATCAGCCCAAGACCGGTAGCCGGATCGACGATGTGCGAATAGCGCACACCGCCGATCTCGACGAACTGTTCGGCATCGCCCGAAGTCGACACGGCGGCATTTTCGAGAATCAAAGTCTGAGCCTGCTGCTGCTGAGCTTCGCTCTTGCCCTGAACGGCTCCGAGCGGCGAGACTTCGACGTTCCAGCCGTCGCTGCCCGGCGGCGCATCGCTGACGGCGATGTCACCTCCCGCCGCAACCAGCGCGCTGCTGATGCCGTGTTTTTTCAGCACCGCGAGTGCGGCATCTGCGGCGTAGCCCTTGGCGATGCCGCCCAGATCGAGCACCATTCCTTCACGCGCGAGCTTCACGGTACGAGTCTTCTCATCGAGCAGCAGGTCGTCGATGCCGACCAGGCTCTTCGCTTCGGCCAGCTTCTCCGGCGCGGGAAGAGCGTACTGGCGCCGCGCGCGACGCCAGAGCCGGATGACGGGCCCGAGCGTGACATCGAACGCGCCTCCCGATTTAAGCGCGGCCTGTTTTGAAATCATGAGCACTTCAAAAAAGTCCGCGCTCGCCGGAAGCGGCTCGCCGCCGGCTTTGTGCACGGCATTCATGAGCTCGCTGTCGGATTTGTAATCGCTCATGATATTGTTGAGCTGTTCGATTCGCGCGAAAGCATCGGTGACCGCCGCCATGGCCGTGGCTTCATCTTTGGCGTAGAGAACGATGCGAAAGCGCGTGCCCATATGCGGCTGCGCCGCTTCAAAGCGCGAGAGGGCGGGGGGCTCGGCGGCGGAGGCGACATTCCACTGCAGAGCAATGATTAGAAGGAGCAGCAAACTCATGGGTCTAAGCATGAAAACATTCACTATGGCGTGACGTCGAACGTGACGTATAATTCATTTAAGGAGTATGTCATGACCACCGTGGCCATTCAATTACCAGACGACCTTGCCCAGAGAGCAGAAGCTGCCGGACTGCTTGACCCAAAGACACTGGAAGGGATCGTGCGGGAGGAAATCCGCCGCAGACTGGGCGCTCAACTTCTGGAAACGCAAACTCGGGTAAATGCCAAAGGCATCGCAACGATGAGCCTTCCGGATATTCAGGCAGAGGTGAATGCCGTTCGGACTGAACGCCAGGGCCGGCATGCGCGCAGTTTATAATTTCCGCACTTACTTCGAACCAACATTCCAAGGCACTTCTTTTAGGTTCAATTTACGACGCTCGCCGTTAAGGTAGTCAACCACGTGTTTTGCCCAATGTCGTCCACTTCCAACTCCGTCGAGTGGCGTTGAAATCAAAAGAAACCCTCCGCCTGACCTGCAATTAGAAAATACTTCATCCATCGGAAATTGTTCGACGTTCTTTTGAATCGCTACCTTCCACGTTTTTGTGTGGACTCCGGCAGCCTCAAGATCGCGAACGTCAATCAATAAATTTTCATGGCCACAAGCATTCGCAAATAGAACAAATTCCATTCCCTTTTGGCGCAATCGAAACTCACCTCCAGCAAGCTTTGCAACCCATCGCAACGACTCTTCTGCATCAAAATCCATCACCTTAAGTGTGATCTTTTCCTGAGCGGCGTTTTCGTACCGTTCATCAATTTTAATCGACACTCCAAGAATCTTTGCGAGTGTCGCGACGACATCGATAAAAGCTTCATCCATAAACTCGAAAGACAGTTTTTGCTTTAGCCTGTTCTGAATGTCGTGGACCCAATGTGGGTCAACATTGGGGAGTGCATTGAGTTCCTGGTATGCGAGTTGTGCACTTCGGCGAACACTCACATCCTTATCCTCTAGTTTTTCCCAGATTGCCGGCAACGCGGGACGTTTAAGTTGGATCAACAGAATGGTGGCATCAAACTGTTCCTTTAGATTCCCAGCACGTATGCGATTGAATAGATTCTCTGCTTTGGCGATAGCTTCCAAAACGCTTTCGTACACGTACTTCTTTGCAAATTCTGGTTCACTGACCTTACTTTGATTTAAGGCTCTGACCGCAAGATAACGGACAACGACATCGGAATCGCCAGTAAGTTCTTCAAGCATAACGCGCGCGGCGCCATCTTTAATCTTGCCCAACTCCATCGCAGCTCGTACACGACGCCAGACTTCTACGGCCACGAATTCTTCGTTTAGTTCTTTAAGCTTTTCGTTGTCATTCTTGGCATTCCACGTTTGATCCGTAACTAAAGCATTCAATTCATTGAAATACTCGTCGATCTCATCCGCTGCAATTGACTCGAAGGATGTCATGACAATAAAGAAGAGTATGAATTTGTATCGCATACTTGTTCGAATGCTCTGGCGAATGCGCCGTCCTGATTCTTAGACGCTAAGGGTAACCGCGCATTCAGGGCAAAGGGGAGTGAAAAATTGGTTTTCAACGCTCTTTCGCCGGAGTAAATTCTGCTCTTTCCAAGAACGTCACGTTACGGTCTCTGCTTTGGGAGGACATCCTTTGATCGCCGCTTCGAATCGACTTCTTGCCGCTGCGCTCGTCTGCGCCGTGGCGCTCGCCGCAAACTGCTTTGCCGGCGAAGAGATGAAGCCCTATACGGAAAAGATTGAGGGCTCCACCGTCACCTTCGACATGGTCCCTATCCCCGGAGGCACCTTCATACTCGGCAGCCCCGCCGGCGAAAAAGGTCGCGGAGACGACGAAGGTCCGCAGCGCGAAGTGGAGATCAAGCCTTTCTGGATGGGCAAGTTCGAAGTCACCTGGGACGAGTTCGACATTTACGCTTTCAGCCACGACCTGAAAGCCAAGGAAGAGAAAGGCATCGATCTTTCCAAGCAGTCAGAAACGGAGAAGAAAGCCGATGCCGTCACGCGGCCCACGCCGCCCTACGCCGACATGACTTTCGGCCTGGGCCACGACAAGCAGCCGGCCATCTGCATGACCCATCACGCAGCGATGGAATACTGCCGCTGGATCAGCGAGAAAACCGGCAAGACCTACCGCCTGGCAACCGAAGCTGAATGGGAATACGCCTGCCGCGCGGGCGCGAAGACCGCTTACCACTTCGGCGACGATCCAGCGCAGCTCAAAGACTATGCCTGGTTCACGGGAAATTCAGAAGGCAAGCCTCAACCTGTCGGCGGCAAGAAGCCGAACGCGTTCGGGCTTTATGACATGCACGGCAATGTGTCGGAGTGGGTTCTCGACTACTACACGAAGGATTTCTACAGCACGATCAAGGACAAGAGCGTCGGACCGGTCAACCTGGTACTCGATAGGAAGTACCCTCACACCGCCCGCGGCGGTTCGTGGGACGACGAAGCTCCGGCGCTGCGCAGTGCCGCGCGCAAGATGTCCGAGAAAGACTGGAGCCGCCAGGACCCGCAGCTTCCGCAGAGCATCTGGTGGCACACCGACGCGAAGTTCGTCGGCTTCCGCATCGTCCGCCCGCTGAACGAGCAGGAGAATCTGAAGGGCGCCTACTCGAAGGTGACGAAGGAAGGCGATTAAGAATAGCACTGATATTGTGAGTGAAGATCAAGCCGGCTCAAGCGCCGGCTTTTCTTTTTGTCTTTACCTGGACCACGAAGACAATTATTGGGAATAGCTATTCTCGCTAAAGGAGTCCTATGCGCGTTCTCTGGCTTGTGGTTTTCGTCATTGCACTTGTCTACGGTCTGCTCAACCCGCGCAGCAGCCGGCGCGCTTCCAAGGGAAATGTTACGCCGGCACAGGTGACGAATATTACTGCGCGTAGTGACAAACAGCTGCCGTTTCCGGCCGGGGAGCTGTTCGACAAGAAAACGCATTTCGAATTCGCAATTTACTACACAGCCGCAGCGAAGACCGATCCAGCGGCTGCGCTTCAGAAACTCTGCGAACAGCGTTTCACGCGGTTGGCCCGGCTGAAAGATCCGTCGGAGCTTGAGGGCGCAAAGCTGCCGGCGGTGATGATTCGCCCGGTCCAGATCGAAAAATACAGACCGCCGGATCTGGAGGCTCTGAAATATTACGCTCGCGGGCTCAGCGACGAGCAGAAGAACCAGCTGCAGAAATGCAAAGAGGTCTTCGTGCTTGATTTTGTCGACAACGCCTCATCGGTCCTCAAGACAGTGCGTGACGCCAGCGAGCTGACGGCGGCGCTGGCGACAGAAACCGGCGGACTGATCTGGGACGATGAGACGCGTGAAGTTTTCACGACTGAAGCCTGGCAGAAGCGGCGTCTGGAGCGCTGGACAGGCGATATTCCCAGCGTGTTCGATCATGTGACCCAGCATTTTTACCAGGATGGCGAACTCTGCCGGATCGTCACACTCGGCATGAAAAAATTCGCGCTGCCGGACGTGTGCGTTGAAGATATTCCGCGCTCCTCGGCGCGTTCCATCGGCAGTCTCATCAACCTCGCCTGCCAGACGATGCTCGAACGCGGCAAGCTGGAGCAGCCGGGGAAGCTGAATGTGGACGTGGCGAGCCTTAAAAACACGTTCATGCGCGAGTATCTCTCGGCGACATATCTCGACAAAGCCACGGGTAAAGCCAGCCTGCTGCTGGGCAGTGTCATTCCCAAAGAAGGCGATGCCAGTAACCGCCTTGCGGAAATCGGATTTTCCGGCGGTGCCGATCTGAATGATCAGCAGCGCCAGGACGCGGTGATATCGCAGGTCTTCGGCTCGCGCGATCAGGTCAGCACCATCACGCACGACGATGAACTGCTGCGCGTCAGCGAACAAGCCAAAGCCGAGATCGCCAAGCTCGCACCGCGGTTTCAGCAGAATATTCCACAGGGCGAGAGTCTTCTGGTGAAGGCGCCGTTTAGAACCTCAAGCGGCGGCAATGAATGGATGTGGGTCGAGGTCGTCCGCTGGAACGGGAAGGCGATCGAGGGAATTCTGAAAAACGACCCGTACTCGGTCCCGGGACTCAAAGCTGGCGCGCGTGTGAAGGTGAACCAGGATTCGCTCTTCGATTACCTGCACACGCTGAAGGACGGAACCGAAGTTGGTAATGAGACTGGAAAGCTGTTGATGAAGCGCGGCAACTGATTCAGGAATAGCCGCCAGATTCGTGCGCCACTTCCATCTCCGCGTCCACCATTCTCTCCGCCGACTGCTTCGGCTCGGGCGGTTTCTGTTGTGCTGAAGGCTGGGGAGGCGGCGGTGAAACCTGATGTTCACTCGCCTGACGCCGCGCGTAATCGCAGATTTCCCGGACCTCGCGTTTGAACTGCTCGAAGTCGATCTGCAGACCGCTGATGTATGCACTCCATCCGACGCTGGACTTGGCAAAACGGACGGCCTCTTCGATCTCCGCGTCACTCGCGCCGTACAGCCTGGCCATTTCGGTATGAAAAAAGATGCAATACTTGCACTTTGTCACTGCCGATAGTGCGAGCCCGATCAATTCGCGGTTTTTGTTGTCGATCGCTCCGGCGTCGCATTGAGTGTGCCGGAATGCCAGCCACTCGGCCTCCACGTCCGCTTCAGGAAGTGTTTTGAACATGGCGGGCACGAGGCCCAGGGTGTTCTCGATTTCGCTATAAACCTGTTCGCGTGTCATGCGTCTGTCTCCTCGCATGACAAATCTGCAAAGCAGGGGCCTTCGTTAGAAAGGCAGAAGATTGAGCGGCTTTTTTGCGCGCCGGCCGGACCTGGGGACATCATAAAAGAGCCATGGCTTGGCCAGTTTGATGACCACGGCGCTGCCGGCATCGAGAACTTTCAGCTTTCGGTCTTTTTCAATCAGCTCGATTTTCTCTTCGAAGAACGCGCGTCCGAGGATATTGAGCGGGTACACGCGCATGACCGCTTCGGGGTTGGCAATGCCCTCGAGCGTCTCGGGCAACTTGCCGTGTGTCGCCTGGATGCCCAGCACACTGCGCTCGTTTAACACGGCCAGCTCCGTCGCACGCTCCTCCAGCACCTTCAGCGTGAGTACGCGCGGATTGATCGTCATTCCGCAGAGGGCCACCAGCTTTCCTTCACAGCGCCCGAAAAGCTGGATCTGAAATCGTGTGCGCTTGTCTGATCCCAGCGCCCGTGCCGCGGCTTTGCTCGCGACGCCGCCGCCGCGTTCAGCCAGGCTTTCCATCAGTTGCTGGCGGTCGACCTTCAAATCCAGGCCGAAGCCGCGCGCTATCCAATCGAGGGGATCGGCGAATTGTCCAAAACCCCCGCCGAGAACCAGAGCGACGGTAAGATGTGGTTCATTTGGAAGGAACATAATAACGTGGAAAGTCCTGATTACGGGGGAGTCTGCTGAGCCCAAAAAAGATGGCTCTGGGGTCAAAGACTATGATAGCACATCACAGCGGTCACGCTAGAATCTACGTGTGCAGTCCTTAAAAAAGCGATAATCAGGATAACTGAAAGGTTTGCCGTTCTATGATTCTTGCCCTCATCAACAATAAAGGAGGCGTTGCCAAGACGACCACTGCGGTGAATCTCGCCGCGGCAATTGCCACTCAAAAACAGCGTGTTCTGCTCGTAGACCTGGACAGCCAGGCCGGCGCAAGCCTCTGCATGGGCGTACGCCGCGCCGATCTTCAACCTTCCGTCGCCGATCTGCTCGTGCGCGACATGCCGATCAGAGAAGTTATCCGCAAGACGTCGCTCGAGAATCTGGATCTGATCACCGGATCCAATGAACTGGCCGGTTCCGACGTTGCGATGGGAAGAATGGATCTGAAAGAATCGCGGCTCAAGCGTGTGCTCGATCCTGTCCGCAGCGACTACGCGCATATCATCATCGATTGCCCGCCCAGCCTGTCGCTGCTTTCGGTGAACGCGCTCCTGGCAGCTGACATGTACCTGGTTCCAGTGACGCCGCAGGTGCTGACGATCAGCGGAATGGCGAGCCTGATCGAAGAAGTCAATGCGCTGTGTGAAAGGAACATCGGCGAAGTCGCGGAGCTCATGGGATTCCTGCTGACGATGGTCGATTACCGCAACCGCACGACCGGCGACCTGGTGAACGCGATGCGGCAGAACTGGAAGGATTTCATCTTCAAGACTGAAATCCGGATCAATGTGAAGCTCGCCGAAGCCCCTGCGCAGGGAAAAACGATTTTCGACTACGCACCGCAGTCCACCGGAGCGGCATCCTACAAGCAGTTCGCGCGCGAATTCCTGCAGCGGGTGAAGCAGTATGAATCCGGGGAATTTCCGAACGAGCAGCCCGAAGCCGAAGCCCAGGTCTCCGAAACTGCCGCGGCAAACAGCTGAAAATAAAAGTGCGGCCGCTAACGCGGCCGCACCATTCCCTCTGAAGATTCTGCGTCTTCTGGCTGCTAATCGTTGCCCGCCACAGTGACGGTCATGTTTCCGTCTTGTCCCAGCCCCAACGCGTTCAGCCGCTGAATTGTGCAGCCGCTGGCCGTAATGGAGATGACAGTCGCTATGTCAGTTGGTGTGCCGCCCAGGCACGAGACCGTCACGACGGGCACGGTGGAGAAGGCACTCGAGAAGGTAATGTTCACCATCCCGGCCGTGCTCGACTGCGCGCCCGAGGCCAACCCGCTGCCATTCACGCTGTCGGAAACCGTGGCCGTTGCGGTGCCGAATAGCATGCGTGTCTTTGCCGAGGTCTGGGCGACGATCGGCGCGCGCTGCGCAGATCCCAGAAGAAGCTGCCCGCTTCCATCCATACTTCCCACGACTACGTTGCTGCTATCGCGCCATTCCTGAAGATTCGCCGACTGCAGCGCCGCGCCCTTAATGACGAGCCCCTTCTGGCTTGCGCCGCCCGTTTCAATTACCTGGTTTCCCGCTGTGAAGGTGTTGGCAGCGTTGCGCATCGCGACGTTGTTCGAGAGGCGCGAATCGGGGATGCTGGTGGTCGTCGTGACGTTGCTAATCGCTTCAAGAATACTATTGCCGGCCGTGTTCGACACGCTGCCTGCAGTCGTTGCGAAGTTGGCATTTGTCGCCGTGGCCGCGTTGCCGGTGATGTTAATCGCTGCCGTACCTGTGAGAACATCCGCATTCAGAGTTGCGTTAGTCGTCGCTGCGTCGTTCAGTGCTGTTACCAGACTGTTGCCGGCTCCCGCAGCGACACTGCTTGCCGTCGCAGCGACGTTCGCATTGATGGCATTAGTGGCATTAGTGGCATTTGTGGCATTTGTGGCATTTGTGGCGCTTGTGGCGGTCGCCGCGTTTCCACTGATGTTGATCCCCGCCGTCCCAGTGAGAATGTCCGCGTTCAAGCTCGCCCGCGTTGTGGCAGCATCGTTCAGCGCGCTAACGACGCTGTTACCCGCGACTGAAGTGAGCGCATCTGCCGAGTCGGCCTGGGAAGCGAGGTCTGCAGTAGCCGCGTTACCTGTGATATTGATCGCGCCGGTACCCGTCAGCACGTCCGCATTGAGCGATGCATTCGTTGTGGCTGCATCATTGAGGAGCGCGACGATGCTGTTGCCCGTCAGTGTGCTGCCTGCATCCGCGCCGGTGATCAGAGCCCAGGTCGTGCGGCCGAAGCCATCGGCGACCAGCGCCATTCCAGCGGAAGCGGACTCGGAGCTGATTTTGGCGGCCGTGACCGCGGCGTCCGCGAGCTTCGGTGTCGTCACCGATCCGTCTGCCAGATCGATCGTCTGAATCGTGCCGTCTGCGATAATCTCGCTCGTCACGGCGCCGGGCGCTATATCGACGGTTGTGATGGCGCCATCCTGGATCTTGTCGCTCGTGACGGCTCCGTCCGCCAGCTGCGCTTCTGTTACAGATCCTGGCGGCACTGCGCCTCCTGCTGAACTTCGCCTGTTCTTTTCGAGCACGCCGAGCAGCTCCAGCGAGTAGAGAATCTGCGGCCGCAGCTTGGGGTTGAGCGCGGCGACGCCGGCGCCCGGCGTGTCCTTGCTGATCAGGTTCTGCTCGATCAACACCGCGAAGATGGCGGCGCGGGTCTTTGTGGTCGCGGGCTTGACTGTCTCGATCGGGCCGACGAGTTCGATGAGCTTGAGCTCTTTGAGGATCAGGGCCGTCTGCTGCTGAAGCTTGTAGTTGAGCTTAACAGGCAGAACCATCGTATCGCCGATGTTCCTAGGCGCCGGGAGGTCCTCTGCCACTGCCAGACTCAGCGGTATAACCAGGCAGCACAATAGTGAGATCGTCCGTTTCATGCTTCCCCCCTTCGATAGTGACACGTCCAGCACAAACTCCCGCCAGTCACAAGCAGGCGCGGTGAAAATATGGATGGCTGCTTGAATCAACGGATCTGTAGCAGGTGCTGCATTCACAGTTGCCGATTCAATAACCGATCTTCCTTTTCGGTTGGCATGGTCTCAAAGGATGTGCCAGCGGTGAAAAGTTTCGGCTGGGTGGGAAACCACATGGGTGGAACACGTGCAACTTGCAGCTTACAGTGCCATCTTGACTAGTTATGGGTTGCAGAAGCGAAAATGACGAACAATTCTTCCCGTGAAATTTCGTATGCGAGTGAAGTCAACGCACAAGATGCGTAACAGAGCGGGTTCTGTTCTCGCATAAAGGAACTTTCCAAACAAAAATGGCGCGAAACCTTTTCGCGCCATTTCTAATTCATTCTTTTTTGCAGCGAGCTGGACGCTTTAATCTGAAGCTTTAAGGCCCAGTCCGATTTCGCCGAGTTTTTGTTTCACTTCGTTGAGGCTGGTCTGGCCGAAGTTTTTCGTCGCCAGCAGATCGGCTTCGCTCTTTTCGCAAAGATCGCCAATCGTTTCAATGTTCAGGCGCTGCATGCACTTTCGCGAGCGCACTGACAGTTCCAGATCGGTAATCGGCTTTGAAAGTGTTGCGTTCTCCGTGCCGCCAAGGCGCAGACGCTGCGCGCGCGCGCGCTTCTGCTCCTCTTCCTTATGCATGCCCAGGCGCAGGCCCTTGCTTTCCAGGAGCTGCTTGATCTCGCGCAGGCTGGTCTCGCCGAAATTCTTGTACGCCAGCAACTCCGGCTCGGTCTTCTTTACCAGATCGGCAAGCGTCTTGACGTTCATCTTCGCCAGGCAGTTGCGGCTGCGCACGGACAGCTCGAAATCATTCACCGGAATGCGCAGCACGGCTTCGAGGCGGTCGGTCTCCTTGCGCTGGCCTTCGTCGTAATACATATCCAGCGATTCGACAGCGTCGCGCAGGTAGAGCGCCGCGCGCTTGTTGGTCGGATCGGCTTTGAGCGCTTCCTTGAAGCAGGCGATCGCGTTGTCCATGTCGTCGCGGTCTTCATAAAGAAGGCCGAGATTGATCATCGCATTGACAAACGCTGCGCCCTGTCCGGCCACGCGCTTGTAGAGTTCCACGGCGCGGGCATCTTCGCCGCGCAGGTCCATGTAGTAGGCCAGGCGGAAGGCGGCCTGTGCGTTCTGAGCATCAAGCTCCAGCGCTTTCTCGTAGGCTTCGCATGCGCCTTCCTGCTGTCCGGTAACTTCGCGCAGCCAGCCGCGCTGAAACCACAGGTCGCTGTCGTTGGGCGCGTGTTTCTCGGCCTTGTCGAGCAGCGCAGCAGCGTCGTCGGTCTTGCCACTGGCGCGCAGGGCGGCGGCCAGTTCGGCGGTGACTTTTGTGGAATTCGGGAAAGCGTTGGCCGCTCCCTGCAGCTCGCTGACGGCCTGCTCAAAGTTGCCGCGTTCCAGGGCGATGCCACCGCGGACGAGTTTTCCAGCCTGCGTGCCCACAGCCTTCGCGGCCGCTTCCGCTTCATCAAGGCGGCCAAGTGCCCAGGCGTAAACGGCCTGGCGCAGCGTCTTTTCATCCTTGGCAATGTTCTCACCGTCGAGCGCGCTCAGGCGGGCCTGCAGAGCTTTGCGTTCAGCGGTGCTGTTCCGGGCGGCAGTGCGCAGCTTGAGGATCGATTCGGGATCGAGCGCGGGCTGCGTGCTGATGCTGTCAATAACGGAGGCGCGAGTTTCTTCTGCCATGGAACCGTTCTTCTCCTGTGACGTGAATCTGGTATTTGTGTCTGGCGCGACAAAAAAAGTTCGGGCGAAGCCCCGCCAGAGGCCCGCCTCAAACCGTCAAATAATAACAAGCAAGGTTCGCTTGACAAGTAACGATTTGGCTGATTTCACTTTACCACAACATGTACGGGAACCACTATCTGGCATACGTCCCAATCGGACCGGCAACTAGAGCAACGCGACCGGGGTATACTCGTGGGGAGGAAACATATGAAAACGCTAATCTGCTCGATGCTTCTGCTCGCCTGTCTGGTCCCTGCGACAGCTGGCGAAAAGCTGAATCTATTGATAATCGACGGCCAGAACAATCACAACTGGGCCGCGATGACGCCGATTATAAAAGCAGCGCTTCTGAAGACGGAGCGCTTCAACGTCGATGTCGTCACGTCTCCAAAAAACAAAGCGCCCGATGCAGATTGGGCAACGTTCCGTCCTGACTTCGCGAAGTACAATGTGGTGCTCAGCAATTACAACGGCAAGCTCTGGCCGAAGGAAGTTCAGGCGTCGCTTGAAAAATATGTTTCTGAAGGCGGCGGGCTGGTCAATATTCATGCCGCCAACAATGCCTTCCCCGAATGGGGGGAGTGGAACAAGATGATCGGGCTGGGCTGGCGCGGCGCGAACTTCGGCGACCGCCTGACAGTCGACGCCGACGGTAAAGTCGTACGCACGCCTAAAAACGAGGGCCCCGGCGCCGGTCACGGAGCCGTTCATGCGTTTCAGATCCTTGTTCGCGATCCGGAGCACCCCGTAATGAAAGGCATGCCCCAGGCGTGGATGCACGGCGCCGATGAGCTCTACCACGGCCAGCGCGGTCCGGCTGAAAACATGACGATTCTGGCGTCTGCTTTTTCCGCCAAAGAGAAGGGCGGCACCGGCGCGCATGAACCGATGGTTTGGGTAATTCCGTATGGCAAAGGCCGCGTTTTCACCACGGTGATGGGACACGTCGGCGGCACCGAATCGATCCGCTGCGTGGGTTTTCAGAGCGTCATGGCGCGCGGCGCGGAGTGGGCAGCAACAGGAAGCGTGACCCTGCCGTTGCCGGCGAACTTTCCCACGGCCACCAGCTTGAGCCTGGAAGAAAAATAGCGCTCAGCGTCCGGATTGAACTTTCTTGTTATCCGAGCGGTCGCGATTGGCTCTGCTTTTGGCCCCGGTTCGCGGTGGGGTGGTGGCTGTGCCAATCTTCCGTGCGTGGCGAACGTCGGAGTCAGCCGCAGTGGCCTTTCCGGTTCGCTGGTCGTGCTGCTCTTTGGACTTCTTTTCCTGTCCTTCACGGCTGCGAGCAAAGTTCTTCTTTGTCTTTGGCATAGGTTGGCCTCCCTTTTTACTGCATATGCAAAGCAGATGCCCTGGTCATCGGCTATGAATACCCGCGCTGCAGGATCGTCTTAGCACCAGTGGGAGAGGATCGCTTGACGTGCAATAAAAATCTGTGCAGCAGGATTGCGTGAGCGGTCTCTACTCCCATTAGCTGTACGGCAGTGCAGGCGGGTGCCCGGCGGCCGATAGCCAAAGACATGCAGACAAAGGAGTTCGAAGATGCATAAGTCAGTATGGATGCCTACTCTGGCGCTGGCCCTGATGGCTTTGTGCCTGTCCGGCGATGTGCGCGCCGGTGAAAAAGAGGGTGGCGGAAAGCGAGGCGGCGGCGCCCTTGCCCCCGAAATGATTGAAAAGACGCTCAGCGGCGAGCTGGCGCTGAGCGCGGAGCAGAAGACGGCTGTGACCGAAGCGTATACTAAGACGATCAAGCCCGTCCGCGAAAAGATGCAAGCCGCAGGCGACAAGGACGCCCGCAAGGCGCTCGCCCCCGAAATGAAGACGGCTTACGAGAGCTACCAGGCGGAGCTGAAAAAGATTCTTAAAGAGCCCCAGATGGCCAAGCTGACCGAAGCGCAGGAAGCCATGAAGAAACAGCGCGGCGAAGGCAAAGGTCCAGACGGCAAGGGCGACAAGTAAGAGTTCAGAAGTTCAGAAGATTTCGGCGGAGGCTCGCGAGAGCTTCCGCCGTGTTTTATTTTACCAGCCGTGCCGCATCAAAGACCAGGCCGCAGTTGAAATCGAAGCCCGGCAGAAGCGGGCTCGAATAAATTGCCGGCGGCGCAACGGTCTGCTCGGCCCACTGTCCGCGCGAGCGATGCAGGACCAGCATCTGCTGTTTTGCGGCATCGACGATCCAGTATTCCTTGACGCCAAACTGCAGATACTCTTCACGCTTCTCCACGTAGTCGCGCTGCTCGCTTCCGGGTGAGACGACTTCGATAACCAGTTCGGGGATCCAGGCATGCGAGTAATCAGAACCCGTGGGAGGCTCCGTATTGTACGCGGCAACATCGGGATGACGCTCGGATTGAGCACCGCTGACCGGAATCTTGCATTCATTGCCGGCAAGTATCGCGTGAATTCGCCCAGGGTGCAGCACGTCGTAGCCCAGAATCTGTCTGCGAATGGCCACGACCATATACATGTGCGGCTTCGATGGAACTTCGCTCACGATAATCGTTCCCCTGCCAAGTTCATAAAGCATCCCCTCTTCGACTTCAGCATGATCGAACTCTTCGAGGGTCATGCGGCGCCCGTGATCGCGGGGGGTGAGCTTGATTGCGGATTTAATCATAGTCGGCACCTCTGAAGGATGAGTATACCTCGAGCGAAGCCTCCCGGCAACGGGTCACACGGGGGAGGGCTTCAGCCCATAGCTGTTGTGGCTAAAGCCCTCTACGCCCGGAGAAGCCGGATAAATCCGGCTATTCGATCTGAATTTCACGTTCCACCCCCGGCTGAAGCCGGGGGTTAGGAATTTACCGGCGCAACGCATTTTGTGTCTTCGTGTTGAATCTATTAAACGGCGCAGCACTACACGCCGCGCGCGCCGTAGAAGCCGGTCGTCAGGATAATCATCAGGTCCAGGAAGAAGCTCTGCTTCTCGATGTAGTAGAGATCGTAATCGATATTCTCGTGGATCGGATTCTTACGGTCGGCGCTGATCTGCCAGATGCCGGTGATGCCCGGCTTCACGCAAAGGCGCTGGCGCTGGATGGAATTATAGAGCGCCACAATCTGCGGCATTTCCGGACGTGGTCCGACGACGGACATATCGCCTTTCAGCACGTTCCAGAACTGCGGCAGTTCGTCCACGGAGAGCTTGCGCAGCCAGCGGCCCACCGGCGTGATGCGCACGTCGCCAGGGTGTTGCGGCGTCGTCGCGTAAGCCGGCGCGTCGATAAACATGGTGCGGAACTTGTACATCATGAAGGGCCGTCCGCCCTGGCCGATGCGCTCCTGACAGAAGAAGACCGGCCCGTTGGAACTCAGTTTCACCAGCAGCGCGATCAACGGGAAGAGGATCAGCGAGACGGGATTGCAGAGCACGATCAACGAGAAGACGATGTCGAACGCACGCTTGCTGATTGGCATCGGATGCACCGTCGCACGTGGCTTAATTGAAAGCAGCGGCACGCCGCCGACGGTCTCAACGGTCAGCGTATCAAGCGGAATCTGGTACAAATTCGGCACAAAGCGGCAGGGTACGCCGCAATCTTCGGCGGCCAGCGCGATGTCGATGATGGTATTCTGATCAGCTCCGGTGATGGCGATCCAGACTTCCTGTGCATTGTATTTCGCCAGCGCCTCTTCAATGTCGCACATGCGTCCAGCAACAGGCAGCGGATCGTGCCCGATCAGGCAGTCGACCGATGTATTGTGTTTAGTCTTATCGTCGTCGAGGAACGCGACCGGAAGAATGTGGAACTTCGGGCTGTGCAGCAGCTTTCGAGCGATTGTGCGGCCCGCTTCGCCGGCTCCGCAGATAAGCACCCGCCGGAAGAAATGTCCGCGCGACTGCAAATAGCGGCGTACCTTAAAGCCCAGAGCGCGCCCTGCCAGTACGAGGATACAGCCGATCAGCACGCCCAGGCCTAGAATCAGCCGCGAAATACGGGTTGTGGTTGGGTTCGGAAGAAAGTAGCTGAGCGCCACGATCGTTGCCGCGGACATGAACAGCCCCTGCAGCACGGCGGTGGCTTCATCCATGTTCATCAGGCCGGTTTCACGTGTTTGATAGAGGTGCTTGACCGTGAAATTAATCAGCACCGCGACAGCAAAGCCGGCCGCCGGAAGCCAGTAATCTTCAGCAATGGGCGTGTGCCGCTGCCGTGCCAGCGAGGCAAGCAGATCCGTGTCGCGATAAAGATAAAACGCGATGACGAACCCGCTCAGGCAGGCGAAGGAATCGATGCCCAGCTGCAGTACATTCAGCAGCAGCGAGGCGTAGTCGGTGCGGCGTTGCAGAACGATGGCTGACACTCTCCCTGAATAAACTCGCCGCTCCGCCTGGTGCGCGGATTTTTCCCACGCTCACAAACGGAAGCGGCGCATAAGCTTAGTGCTCTTTTGCCGGGCTGAAGTTTAGCACAATCGTGCAAAAAAATCCAGCTACGGCTGGGGCAGGCAGGCTCACACCCTATATGCAGTCGCTCAGGCCGGCAGGATTCGTTCCCGTGGCGGCGCGGGAAACTCTTCCCCTTTATTAATAAAACGTTCGGTCTCGAACTTGTATTGGCGGTCGTGCAGCGTCCGGTAACGGCCGTTCTTAGCCAGCAGTTCGGCATGCGAGCCGCGTTCGACAATTTCGCCGGCCTCGAGCACCAGGATCTGGTCGGAGGAGCGAATCGTCGAGAGGCGGTGGGCGATCACGAACGTCGTTCGGCCGCGGCGCAGTGCCTGCAGGCCCTCCTGGATCATTGCTTCACTTTCGCTGTCCAGGCTCGACGTGGCTTCATCCAGAATCAGAATGCGCGGCTGCGCCAGCAATGCGCGCGCGATGGCAATACGCTGGCGCTGCCCGCCGCTGAGCTTCACGCCGCGCTCGCCAACCATTGTTTCAAAGCCGTTGTCGAAAGCGTTGATGAATTCTTCGCAGTGCGCGATCCGGCTCACGGCGCGGACCTCGTCGATTGACGCATCGGGCCGCGAAAAGCGGATGTTCTCGGCAATGGTTCCATCGAAGAGAAAATTATCCTGCAGCACGACCCCCAGGTGCCTGCGGTAGTCGCGCAGCTTCAGCTCGCTGAGATCCTGGCCATCCACCAGCACGCGCCCGGAAAGCGGACGGTTGAACGCCATGACGAGGCTCACAAGCGTGCTCTTGCCCGAGCCGCTTGTGCCGAC
>DASPJR010000109.1:0-54863 GCA_035628505.1 Planctomycetota bacterium
ACCGGCTTCTGGATCGGCGGCGGCTGGGACAGCGGCATCACATTCACGCGCATGCAGATCAGCGGCCGGCTCGATCCGGCGTGGCTGGCCAAAGCGCTAGACGCCGCGCCAAAGGCGCGCTGAACGAAACCTCGCGGGCTCTGCGAGAGTTCTTCAAACGAAACAATCACGCTCGTTCGCCTGCAAAAATCCTGCGAATTCAAATGATAACGCATGCGTGATTTGGTGTAGAGACTGTAACGTTACGTTTCTGGAGAGCTGTTCTATGCGATGGCACTGCGCGCTTCTGATTGTTGTACTGGTCGCCTCTTCGATGCGGGCTCAGGAGCAGACTTCAGCAGGCGCGGCGCCGGTTTACAACATCTCTCTTCTGACCGACAGCGCGCCGGACTTCACCGACATTCAGAGTTACCTGCGCTCAATCACGTCGCAGTTCGACACGCCGCAGGAAAAGGCCATCAACATCTTTCGCTGGTCGCAGCGGCTGCGCAAGCAGACGTCTTATCCGACCGAAGATGGACACGAAGTTCTGGATCCGATTTTCTTTTTCACCAGCTACGGCTACACGATGTGCGGGATCATCTCGGGCATTGATAATTCGCTCTGGCTCAACATGGGCTGGAAAGCGCATTACGTTCAGCTCGGCGATCACACGGTCTGCGAAACATCCTGGGACGATGGCAACACCTGGCATATGTTTGACAATTCGACGAGTATTTACTGCTTCAACGATCGCAACGAAATCGCCTCCGTGCGTGAGATCGAAAGGAACCCGCTCTTTTATCTGCAGAACGTCCCGCCTGCCCTCGGAACAAATCCGGTGAAAGACATAAGCGATCACAACGGCTGGCGCTGGGGAGCCGATCACCCTGTCGAAAACCGGCGCACGCTGGCCAACGGCGTCGATTCGTTCAAGGCGCCCAACGAGATCCTGGAAGACCACCTCGCCACGCGCTGGGGCCGGCGTTATGTGATCAACCTGCGGCCAGGTGAGCATTACACGCGCTACTTCAAAAATCTCGATACAGACAACCCCGATCCGCGCTACTACCGGCCGCTGCACGGGAAGGATGTCGAGGGCAAGCACAACAAAAACATCCGCGCCAGCGGCGTGTGGCAATACCAGGTCGATTTCAAAGACCCTGCCGCGCAGCAGCAGATCTTCTCGGCCAGCGGCGTGAAGTGGACGCCCGACGGCGTCAGAGGCCCGGGCTCAGTCGTACTGAAAGTGTCGGCGGCGAATGTCGTGACATCAGCAAAAATTCTGCTGAGTGGCAGCGGCTTGAAAGCTTCGGTTTCGCGCATGGCGGGCACGCGCTGGGATCCGATCAATCTGACCAATGGCAACGCCCAGCTCGTCGATGAAGTCGCGGGCGTGACGCAGTATCTCCTTAAAGTCGAGCTCGACGAATCGGGCGTGCTCAGCCGTGCGCAGATTGAGACGATTACGCAGATCAACCGCACGTCACTTCCACCCTTTCGCGTGGGCCGAATCAGGTCCAGCTGCGCCTCGGCGAACAAGCCGATTCACTGCTGCTCGCGCCTGGCATTCTGAAGGGCGCGCACGTGGAAACACGCTTCGAAGAAAAAGACATCGCCGTCAACGCCAAGCCGTACTTCAACGTCGCGACGCTGGTACCGGCAAAGAAAAACGAGCCGACGCATGTGACGTGGAAGATCAGCGCACCGACGCCGATCGTCGGGGTCGAATATGGCGGGAACATCTGCGTGAAACGCGGCGTGCAAAGCTCGGTCTCGCTGCTGCATTCGTGGGACGGCAAGACATTTGTCGAAGATTTCAAGAAGAGCGAAGGCGGCTTCCCGTATGATCAGGTTGTCTTGAAAAAGGTGACGGACGTTGCACCGAACTCACACGACGCGTATTTCCGTTATCAGTTCACGACGGCAAGCGAGCCTGAAAAACAGTGGTCGTGTCCGGGCATATCGACCGCGCTGATGACCGTTTACCACCAGCCGCGCGTGCCGGGATTCACTCCGATCGAAGTGACCTACTGCTGGGTGGAGCACCGTGAGAGCGGCGATGTCGAACGCCAGCACACGCAAATCATCTCGCAGCCGAACAGCGAATACACAATCAACGTTGGCGGCTTCCGCGACCCAACGATGAAGTGGGTGCGCGTGAACCTGAAAGGGCAGGGCCCCGATGGCAACAAGGTTAAGCCCGGTTACTCCGACGGACAGGACGTCGGTCCTGGAGCCAAGGCCACGCGCGAACTCTACCACTGGGGCAAAAACGTGGCGCTCGGCAAAGCGTATAAGCTGGAGGGCAAGCAGGACGACAAAAACAAAGACGCCGGAAACGATCTGACCGACGGCGTGATCATGCCGCCCGACACGTACGCTTCGGTAAAGTGGATGCCGACGAATGTGTTTTTCGCGAAAGACGTTTCGCCCGTGGCCACGCTGGACCTCGGAACAAAGCAGAGCATTGCCGCCGTGCGGGTTAGCTCCGGGCAGGCCGGAGATTTCAAGCTGACGTATCCCGAATCCATCACCGTCGAAATTTCAGACGACGGCCAGACGTTCAAGCCTGCCGGAAGCGCGTCGTTCAACCAGGTCTTCGATCCGCCCGCGGATTACGTGCCCGGAGAATGCGAAGGCGCGTCGCAGTTCGAAGCGCTGCCCGCGCAGGGCCGCCTCGCGTACGCCTACCGGGTCATCTTCGATCAGCCCGCCGAAGCGCGCTACGTCCGCGTGAGCTGCAAACCGAAAAGCGGCTGGGGCGTGCTGCTCTCAGAGATACAGGTGTTCGACACCGTGAAAGTCGAAAAAAACGTGCCGCCGCCAGTGGTGCTGCCGAAGCTTTAAGCTCTTTTATCTCACGCAAAGACGCGAAGACGCAAGAAGGGGAAGAATAGGAATTCATGACAAAGAAAGGGGCGGAACACATGACCGAAACGTCATTGTGTCCTGCCCCTTAATCTTTCCTTGTTGTTCTTTTCTTTGCGTCTTTGCGCCTCTGCGTGAGACACAAGCCGTTTAGAACGAGCAATCCCCGAAGCGCTTTTCCCATGCCTCCAGGAATGCCGAGAGATCTTTGCTCGTCGCGGACTTCGCGTTTCGCACATAGAAGCCCGAGTTCGCCGTACCCGCCGCGAGCAGTTCCTGCGGCTCGAGCCCGGCCAGCAGGCCCGCGCAGAAGCCCGCGTTAAAGTTGTCTCCGGCGCCGGTCGTCAGCTTGGGATTCTGGCAGAACGGACCGTCGAGATAGGCGCTGCCGCTCTCCGTCGCGCAGGCTGCGTTCCGCGTGGGATGAATAACTACGGCATCGAGCTCCAGCGTCTTGCGCAGCGTAACCGCGTTGGCTTCGATCTCCTCGGCGTTGAACTTCAATCCCAGCGCCGAGCTCACTTCGATGCTCTCCTTCTGGTTGACGCCGAGCACAACCTTGTGCGAGCTGCGGAAATTCTTCAGCATCTTGACGGCGTCGGCAATTTCCTGCGCCGGGCGCTTTTCCGGATCGGCCAGATCGATAAAGAGCGTCGCACCCTTGGGTGCTTTGACTCCGGCCATATCCTTCAGCAGCTTCTTCCAGATGTCGGTCTGGTAGGTCAGCATCGTCCAGTTCGCCAGCGCGATCAGGTTCGAGGTTTCCCACGCCGCCTTCAGCTTGTCGATGCCGACAACTTCCAGCATGCGCTCATAGGTGACTTCCTTGAGTGTCTGGTGCTTGCCGAGCATCAGCTTGCCGTCTTTGAATTCCAGCGCGTCGGTGTGGCCGGGTTCAGCGAGGCTATAGCAGGCGACGCAGCGCTTGGCCATGTCCGCGAACACCGGATGAATCGCCGGGCGGCCGACGTTGCCGACGTACGTCACGGCACAGCCGCATTCGATCATGGCATTGGCCATGATGGGGCCGTTGCCGCCAAGCTTCATTTGCCGCACGACCAGCTCGAGGTTGCTCGACAGGCCCGCGGCGCGCTTGATGCGGTCGCCGAGAATGTCGATGGTTTCAACGCGGGTGTAGTTTGTGGCATCGGTGCGCTTATCGACCACGTCGATGATGTTATCGACGAAGCCGTCGAGACCCACGAGCACGCGGCACTTGGACGCTTCAAAGGATTTGAGTTTGCGGGCGGCGGAAGCCAATACGGTTTTGGACATGGAGTCGCTCCTTGCAAATGGTCGAAGTCAAACAGGGAGCGGCATTATAGCGATGAACCTTTCGTCGTCACGTGACGAAAGCACCGCGATTACGATCAGCAGTCCATTGCGGGAATCTGCGTGTCTGAGTAGAGTTTTTGCCGTATCCATGGAGGCTAACTCAGCTATGCGGACCGTAATTACGACTTTGCTTCTCCTGGCAGTCTCAAGCGTCAGCGCTGGAGAACCGGATGCGCCCGGCAAATCTGCGCCGTGGAAAGGCAAGGCGCACGAAATACCCGGCGTGATCGAAGCTGAACACTACGACGAAGGTCCAGAGGGCGTCGCCTATCACGACACGACGCCAAAAAACGAGGGCGTCGCGTACCGTGGTGAAACAGGCGTCGACATCGAAGGCCGCCCGGACGCGTCGAATCTGCATGGGATCGGCTGGACGCGGACGGGCGAATGGCTTCTTTATACGGTGGATGTGAAAGAAGCCGGCACCTACACCGTCGAGTTCCCGGTCGCTTCAAAGAAGAAGGGGGGCGTATTCCACCTTGAATTCAACGGCCAGGACGTGACCGGCAAAATCGAAGTTCCGGATACCGGCGCGTGGACGAAGCTGCAAACGATCAGCAAGACCGGCGTGAAGCTCAAAAAAGGAGTGCAGATCCTGAAGCTCTCGCTCGATACCAGCGGCGAGTCAGGTTCGATTGGCGACATCGACCTGATGCGCTTTACCCGCACCGGCGACTGATTGCGGCAAGACAGATTCGGTAAAGCGTGTTGAAAATATCACTGAAACACGGGAACATGAGCGTTGTTGATCGAACCCGTCGTGAGAGGAGAGTTCGCGATGAAATATGTGATCGCAGTAATTCAGCCGCACAAGCTGGACAGTGTTCGTGAAGCGCTCATGGCAACCGGCGTGGCAGGCGTGACCGTCTCCGACGTTCAAGGCTATGGCCGGCAGAAGGGCCACACGGAAGTTTACCGCGGCCACGAATACACGGTGAATTTCGTGCGCAAGGTCAAGCTGGAGATCGCGTGCGATTCGAGCATCGCCGACAAGGTCGTCGAAGCCATCACCCGCGCGGCCAAAAGCGGCGACGGCAAGATTGGCGACGGCAAGATCTTCGTGCTGGATCTGGCTGATGCCGTGCGCATCCGCACCGGCGAGCGCGGCAAAGACGCACTCTAAATTCATCACGACGCGGCATCATAATGCAGGAGTCCGGGCGGCATCGGCTGTTCCGAGCTCCTGTATTTCTTTGAATGTCCGATTCCGAGGAACGCATGGCCGACAGCAAGAAAGAACCACAGATCAATTCCGCGCTGAACCGCAAGCTTGAGCCCAATACCGAGCGGACGTGGGATCCCTGGAAAGAGCACGGCGAAGGCGGAGAGAAGGCCTCCCCGCCGCTGAAGCATGAACCTAAAGTACAAGGCGTTGTGGGAAGCGGCCCAAACCGTTCGACACCCAAGCGCTGGGACCCCTGGTCGCACGATCTGCCGCCTGGCGTCAAGCCGCCCGTGAATTATCCGGCGCAGGGACACACGCGTCCGAATGCTCCCGCACCTGCGACCGCGCCACAGCCGGAAGGCATCCAGGTCAGCGCCGCTCCGCGTCTGGCACGGCGCATGTCGCGGCTCGGAACAGAAACCGCGTTCGATGTCCTCGCGCGCGTGCGAAAGCTGGAAGCAGAAGGAAAAAGCATCGTCAGCTTTGCCCTCGGCGAGCCAGACTTTGACACGCCGGCGCACGTCCGCGAAGCCGCCAAGCGCGCGCTCGATGAAGGCCACACACATTACGGACCGTCGGCCGGCATTCAGCCGCTGCGCAAGTCCATCGCCGGCTACATCAGCCGCTCGCGAAAGATTTCCGTTCAGCCTGAGCAGGTCGTGGTCGGACCCGGTGCCAAGCCGATTCTTTTCGATGCCATGATGGCGCTGGTCGACGAAGGCGACGAAGTCATCTATCCCAATCCCGGCTATCCAATCTACGAATCGCTCGCCGATTTCGTGGGCGCCAGGGGCGTGCCGCTGCCGCTGCTGGAAAGCAAAGCCTTCCGTTTTGACCTCGGCACGCTTGAGAAACTCATCACGCCAAAGACGAAGCTGCTGGTCGTGAACACGCCGGCCAACCCGACCGGCGGCGTGCTGACACCGGAGGACCTCGCCGGCGTAGCGGAACTCGCACGCAAGCACAACTTCTGGGTCATCGCCGACGAGATTTATTCGGAGATCCTCTACATCAAGGATTACGCGAGCATCCTGCAGCATCCCGGAATGGCGGAGCGGACGGTGCTGATCGACGGCTTCTCGAAAACGTTCGCGATGACCGGCTGGCGCCTGGGCTACGGCGTCATGCCGCCGGAACTGGCCGTGCAGGTGGCGCGCATCGAGACCAATGTAAATTCGTGTACCTGTACGTTCGCTCAGATTGCAGCGATCGAGGCGCTCGATGGTCCGTGGGATGAAGCGCACCGTTTCCGCGCGGAATTCCAGGCGCGCCGCGATGCTATCGTGGACGGATTAAACGCCATCAAAGGCATCAAGTGCCTGCGTCCGGAAGGCGCATTCTACGCTTTCCCCAACGTGACCGAAGCCTGCCGCAACCTGGGCTTGAAGGACTCACGCGAATTCCAGGATCGCGCGCTGATCGAAGCCGGCGTGGCCGTGCTGGCGCGAACGTGTTTCGGCCGCAAGAACGCCGGCGAGGACCAGGAGTACATCCGTCTCAGTTACGCCACGAGCCTGCAGAACATCCAGGAAGGATTGAAGCGGCTCAAAGCATTCTGCGAGAAGTAAGTTTCTGGTTTCTGGTTTCTGGTTTCTGGTTTCTGGTTTCTGAATTGGCGTCGCATGAGCAAACTAGAAACCAGAAACCTCAAACCAGCAACCGCCGTTCAGTCCGCTTTCAACACCAGCAGCTTGCCTTCCTGTGTAGCGATGTAAAGCACCTCGCCGCTGTCGGAGAGAATTGTCGGCGTCCCGGGGACTTTGTACATCCAGCGGATCTGGCCATCAGCCGGCGAGATAGCGTACGTCGTGCCGAATTGCGAAATGGCATAGAGGGACTTGCCGGCGTGGAGCGGAAGATCGCACGGTCCGTTCAGCGCGCGCTTCCAGATCAACGTCGGCCGCCCTGAGGCTTTTTCGCGACTGTACTTGCAGATGTCTCCGCGGCGCGTCGCGACATAGATTCCATCCTTTGCAACCAGGGCATGGGTAACCTCGTCCATCGGCTGCGCCACGTTGAGTTCCCACTGTGTTGCGCCACGGGCATCCAGATCGACGACCACGACTTTGCCGTTGCGCAGCACGAGCGCGGCCAGTTCTTCGTCAGGCGACTCAGGAAGGCTGTTGTGCTCGGCCAGCGGCTGAGCCAGATCACGGCTCCAGCTTTCCGGCTTCTCGGCAATATTAATGTTGTACCCGGCCAGCTTGCCTTTGGTGCTCAGCGCGACGAAGCCTCCACCCGAGCGCGCGCACAGCCCGGTAGCAAAGGTCACCTCTGTGGGCGGTGCGGTGTCGATGGCCTTCTCCCACAGCGTGGAGGACATCTTTTCAACGTCGTAGGCGCGAATTTTTCCATCTGTGCACGCTACAGCCAGCAGGGCCTTTCCGGCTATCTGCGAACGCCGCTCCAGGTAAGGCCAGCCCACGGGCTCCGCCGGCAGTGTAATCAAGGTGCGAACGGATTTGGCCGCAGTGTTGATTTCAAGAATGTCGCGCGAACGCAGCGGCAGAAGCAGCGACGTTTCCGAACGCGGCATTGGCGGCCAGCGCGGATACCACCAGCTCTTGTCGGTGACAAAGACCGGCGCGCCGGTTCCCGCAGGATTGGGGCGCGTGTCGGCACTGGCATCCAGCAGTTTTTCAAGCGTCCACTGGATGGAGTGGTCCTGCGGGCTCATTACGGTCATGGTCGAGCCGTGCAGGACGTACAGCGATTTGCCGATGACACGGGGCGGCGCGTAAATCGGCTCTTTGAAAGTGATGATATTGTGCGCTTCGCGTTCAAGCGTCTCGCGAATTTCCAGTGACTCGAACCCAAGCCGCTCGAGCCGCCGTTCTTTTGGCGCATATCCTGCCAGCTCGATACGGAGATCGACTGGCTTGTCTACTTTGATCAGGATATCGGCCGGCGTAACGCCTGCGTCCACGCCATCCATCAGGATGCGCGCGCCGGAAGGTGTCGAGTTGACGGCAACGGGAATGTCCACTTTGCGGGTGGCCAGATGACTGGAGTATTCCTTAAGCAGGTCTGAATAGAGCTTTCGGGCACCGGCCTTGTCGCCGCGCTTGACGGCTGCTTGCGCTTCGGCGATGCGGCTGTCGATTCCCACGATGGTCTCCTTAAGTTCGACGATTTTGGCGCGAGCCGCGGCCGTGGCTTCGAACTCCGGATAATCCCGGGCCGCGGTCTCCATGCGTTCAAGCGCCTCGATGTAACTGCGGCGCTCGGCAAAAGACCTGCCTGTGCTGATGATCTGCTGAAGGTCGTCGGCACGGCGCTTGAGGCGTGAGGCTTCGCGTCTGCCGTTTTCGGCCGTCAGCAGCTCCGGCCATTCATTGCCTGCAGAATCGTAAAGCGTTATGGCCTGCTCTGCCTTGTTGGCTGCCAACGCTTCCTCGGCCTTCTTGATCGCCTGGGCGGAACGCTCCTCGATGGCCGACAATTCTTTTAGTATTTTCTGCGTCTGCTGGTCTTCCGTTGACCCGGCCGGCGCGGTATTGGCGATTTCCGCGCAGAGCTTGCGTGCAGCCGTATACTTGCGCTGCTTCAGCAGGTCCTGCGCCTGCGTCACCAATCCCTTGACCTGCTCGGCACGGCGCGCATTTTCCTCTTTCTGCCTGCGGAGTTTGAGCTGTTCCAGTTCGTCATTGATCGTGGCGATATACGGGCTGTCCGGAAGTTTTTCGACCAGCTCTTTCAGCAGTTTCTGGTATTCGGCATCAGCCTCAGTGGGATTATTGGCTGCAAGAGTCTTGATTCGCGCCATGTACTCGCGCAGGTACGCGTCGTCCTGAACCAGCAGGGCCGTAATCTGTTCTTCAATCAGCTCGTACGTGGGACTGCTGCGGGAGATCTTTCTCTGGAATTCACGCCAGATGCTCACGGCCTTCTGATACTGCTGCTTACGCTGAGCTTCCGACGCGTCCTGGTACGCCTGCTGGTAATCTTCATTGATGCCCTTCGGCGGACGCAGCGATTGAGTCAGGAAAAAGGTCGCGGCGATCAGGCCCACGCCGCTGCACACCAGCACCGCCATGCGCGTGCGGTTCTGGCGCCGCTTGTAGCGCTCGGCTGCTTCCTTGTAGGAGATGGTCTCGGCGCCTTCAACCGAGGCGCCCGATTCCTGCGCGCGGCGGATGGCATCCAGGGTGTCATCGATCAGCCCCTGCAGTTCCATGGATTCGGCTTCTGTCTGCGACGCTTCAAGCATGCGGCGATAGACATAAAGCGCGTCCGAGTAGCGCCCGGCGGCACGGTGCTCGGATGCCAGAAACTTCAATTCACTGGCTGGATAGGGGAAAATCCATCCGTCGTCCAGGAGCTTGACAATGATCTTGCAGACGTTGAAGCGCCCCATGCAGCTGCGCTTCACGGTCGTTTCGATCGTGCGGCCTTCTTTAAGAAGCTTGATGATGTTCGCGGTGGCCTGTGTGGCCTTGCTGCTGAGCTCTTCACCTTTGGGCGAGAGCTTAAAACAAAGATATGGCGTCGGGAGCCGGTTCTCAATGACCTTCCAGTCTTCCATTCGCCGGCTGGCTTCGGCAATCAGCGTCTGGGGATCGAGATTCACACGCTGGAGATTGGTGTCCTGGCTTTCCTTCGAGGCGGCGTCATCGACGGACTGGTCGCCATCGAACTCAAACGTCGCCGCTTTCCACGTGAACAGGTCGTAGATTTCTTCTTCAAGCTGAAAGCGCAGGGACTCGGTAATGTCCAGCGGCTTGATCATGTTCAGCTTGACCAGGACATCGCCAAGCTTGCTCCGCTGGTCGCTGGTACGCTGGACCTTTAACGCTTCACTCAGCTGGGATTCAGTCAGCTTGCCGCGTGCGACCAGCAGATCGCCCAGACGCACGCGTTCGGCGACTTTGTCGGAAAGAACCGCGATTTCGCCGTGCGCTATGGCGATGAGCTTTTCGCCTGTGCCGCTGGATACCGTAAGAACGCCCGTGGCGCGCTGGTCGCTGAGCGTCTGAAACAGTTCTGCCAGACCGATACTGTCCAGATCGCCTTTAAGTTTCATGCCTGCAGTACGCCCTTCGTTGGAATCGTATAAAGCGGCGCCATTGCAACAGATGCGCGCCCTGTTGGCAAGCACCAGAATGTTTAAATCAGCTTTGTTTTCTGACGGGAAATAATTTAGCGCGGATCCGCGTACTTACGAACCTTTTCATTGAAGCGGTCGTTCTCCGGCGGATCGATGCTCTCGAGCCGGCGATCGCGCTCGTCTTTGGCCAGTTCACGGAATTCGCTGCCCCGGTTCTTGCCTTCGATCGCACGCCGCACTTCGCGGTCTTCAGCCATTCGCGTAGCGGGCGTGGCAGGCTTGACGATGTACTCGACAAGCTCCTGCCGGAAAACTTCTTCGCCGGCGAAGAACTTGGATCGCCGCACCAGTCCCACCGCGGGCGCAAACCAGTATTTGAAGATCTCCTTGCGGTCGCGCGATTCCTGGCGTGCGACCACGCACTGGCTGAACGCTCCGGCCGGCGTCGTCACGGAAGCGGAAGCCGATTCAATTTCGAAGAACAGGTCCTCGCCGCCCGAACCGGTCACGACCCATTTGTAGCCGGTGTGCGGAGGCAGGATCAGCAGGTAACTGCGGCCGCGGACGCTCTGAAAACCGATATAGCCGTTCTTCTTCGACCAGACCTGCTCGGCGGTATCGTAAACGGCTTTGTAGGTCAGTTCGTCGACCGCATCGCGCATGTCCAGCACGACACGGCGCGCCACCGCCTTCGCGCCAGATGAAGCCTCTGAATGCTTTTCGTTGTCCGCGCGCGGCACCGAGGCATCGTCTTCCCGGGGAGCAGTCTCGATCACTTGTCCGGCTTCAAGCCTCTTCAGCAGCGGCATGTCCAGCAGGCGGTATTCCCAGCGATTGCCGTCGCGCAGCGGCATATAGTCGGTCCGTGGAACGGACTTCTCGCAGCCGGCAAGCAGCAGCAACCCGATGAGTGGCAGAGCAAAACGAGCGGCGCGATTGATTGAATCAGGCATGGAAGAATGACGCCTCAGTGGGTTCGTTCCTTCATGTATCGGGTGATGAACTAAACTCAGCCAGCAAAATTTACTCGTAGCGTTTACGCACGGCCCACTTGCGGATTGCTTCTCCGCCGACCCAGCCGATTGCCGCGCCAAGGAGCATTCCAAAGAACACGCTTGCAGTGGCATAAAGTGCCGGACCCATGCGCCCGGTAAAGACGTAGCCTTTTGGCGAGGGCTCGATGCCCAGACGCAGAGAAATCGCCATGTACGACGGTAGAAACAGCGGGCTCGGCTGCCACTGTGCGGCCGGAATTCCGCGCGGCGGCACGTCGCCCGCGCGCGGCACCGGATCAAAGTAAATGCACGCGCCGCCGTAAACACCGCCGAGCATCAGGGATGAAAAGAGAATGAAGCGGAAGAGCGAAAGGCCTTTCGGGAGCCCGCCGCCCTCGCCGGCGCGAGATGTTATCATGGCGATTCTGGAAAAAGACGGAACCGTAACCCAACATATGTGAAATGTTTATAGCCCGTAAAAATGTCGGAGATCCCGTTTTCCAACATCAGATGCATGGTCGTAAAATCTACGATCGAAATGTCGGGTTTGTCGATGAACTTCTTTTTCAACTCCCAAGCTGAATCGAGCGTATGACGGCTCGCAGGCAGAATTCTTATCAGCCCGTCTTTCTCTGACGCGATTACTCTGTTGATGAAATTGACGGCTGAGGGCGGATCAAGTCGGGAAAACAACAGAGTGATCGTTTCGATCAAGATCTGCTCTGAGGTGACGTACTGGTATCCTGCACTTAGAAGCTCGGCATGTGTTCTCGTAGCAGCAAGATGATAGTTATCATCTTGCGAAGCAAGCGCGCCCCACGCCCAGGTATCGATGAAAATCTGTAAACTCATTGCCCATTCTGCATATTGCCTGCAGCGCCGTAGATGTATTTATCGTGGTTCTCAGCTAGATCCTTGGGCCCGCCTTTGCAAATACCGATAACACCGGCAAGCGGATCTTTCGACCCTGCCGTGGCTGCGTTGGACTGCTCCACTGGAAGTATCGTTACCTGGACTCGGGCCTTTTCATTGAGGGGTATGGCACGATCCAATTTCAAAGAACCGTTTTCATACGTCGCTTCAACCGTGATCGTCATAAGCACCTCCGGCTGAAGTATACCATATAAGCACCCTCGCCCAGGCTCTTATTTAAGGACCATAACTGCCGCTACAACGTCAGTTGTGCGGGAGTGCAGAGGACATAGAAGACTAAGTTCTAGTGTCTCCGTGTCCCCTGTGTCATCCGTGACTCCGTGGTGAAGTCGTGTTCGTTCCGCCTTACTTCCGCCCCATCTTCTTCAGCAGCGTAATGCCCATATCAGAGGGGCTGTCGCAGACGGCGATGCCGGCGTCCTTCATGGCGGCGACCTTGCTTTCGGCTGTGCCCGCGTTGCCGGAGACGATCGCGCCGGCGTGGCCCATGCGGCGGCCCGGGGGCGCCGTGCGGCCGGCGATGAATCCTGCCACCGGCTTCTTCATGTTTTTCTTGATCCACGCCGATGCTTCTTCTTCGGCGCTGCCGCCGATTTCACCGATCATGATCAGGCCGGCGGTCTGCGGATCGTCGTTGAACATTTTCAGCACATCGATGAAGTCGGTGCCCTTCACCGGATCGCCGCCGATCCCGACACAGCTGGACTGGCCGAAGCCCTGTGAGGTGATCTGCCAGACGGCTTCGTAGGTGAGCGTGCCGGAGCGCGAGAGCACGCCAAGGTCGCCCTTGCGGTGAATGTATCCGGGCATGATGCCGATCTTGCACTCTTCGGGCGTGATCACGCCGGGGCAGTTGGGGCCCACGAGGCGTACGTGCGGCTTGAGCTTCAGCGCCTGTTGCACCTTCACCATGTCCATTACGGGAATGCCTTCGGTGATGCAGCAGATCAGCGGAATATTCGCTTCGGCCGCTTCGATGATGGCATCCGCCGCGAAGGGCGGGGGAACGAAGATCATGGTCGCGTCGGCGCCGGTGGCTTTCACGGCCGCTTCCACGGTGTTGTACACGGGAATCTTGGCCGCGGGCGCTTTCTGTTTTCCATCAAAGCCGCCGCCGGTCTCGATGGCATCGATGTCGAACGTCGTGCCGCCCTTGCCGGGTGTGACTCCGCCAACCATCTTGGTGCCGTAGTAGTAGCAGCCTTTGGTGTGAGTGGCTCCCGCGTTGCCAGTGATGCCCTGACAGATGACGCGTGTATTCTTATTGACAAGGATGCTCATTGGCTTTGTTCGTCCCCTTAGTCTGTTGCCTGTACACAAGCGCTGAAAATCTGAAGTGGAGTAGCGTAATAGCTCACCGTGCGGGCGTAAAGTTAAAGTGCGCAGCCGCGAAAAGCAGGATCAGAGCACCTGTTTGCCGGACTCGCCCGTGCGGATGCGCACGGCGTCTTCGAGCGGCAGCACGAAAATTTTGCCATCGCCGATGGAGCCTTCCGGCCCCGTCCGGCCCGCTTCGGTAATCGCCTGCAGCGCCAGGTTCAGCTCACCTTGCGTGCAGGCGATTTCCAGGCGAACTTTCGGCACGAGCTGGAAGCTGTATTCGGCGCCCCGGTACACTTCCTTGTGTCCCTTCTGCCGCCCGTAACCCTCGCACTCGGAGACGGTCATGCCCAGGCAGCCGATGTCATTAAGCTTCTCGCGGACGGCGCGCAGCGAGGTCGCACGAATGATGCAGATAATCCAGTACATAGGCATTGCTTTCTGCTTGCTGTTCGATTTCCGGCGCCCCGCCGGTACCCCTGTTTTTTAAAGCGAACTACGAACCATGCGCGGCCTTTTCGGGCTCCTTCACTTCCGGTACTCCCGGCACTCCTGGCACTTCTGGCAGAGCGGCCAGCGGCTTAGATTCCAGCCCCGCCGCCCCCTTGGGCTTCTCGGCGATGGTGACGATCGATAGGCCATGCCACGGTAAAAGCCAGTCAATGCGCCGCCAGAGCCACACCAGCGAATCGAACATCTTGAGCTGGTACTTGGCCATGCGCGTGCGCCGCAGAATCTTTCCATTTAAAAACCAGCCGAAGACCCCAATGCGGTTGAAATGGAATGTCTTGCGCACTTCAAAGCCGGCTGCTTTCAGTGCCTCATTGAGCTGCTGCGGCGTGTAGCGCTTGACGTGTTCCAGCGCCTTGTCCAGCGGGCAGTAGAGCCAGGGGCCCTGCGGCACGAGGATGATTGCGCGCCCGCCGGGTTCGAGCACATCATACATATTTTTCAGCGCTGCCGCAGAATCCGGAATGTGCTCGAGCACGTTCAGGCAGACGACCGTGTCCACCTGTCCGGCGTACGGCGCAAACTGCTCGGCCTTCTCCGCGTCAATTGAGACAGCCTCGAGCGACGTATTGCGCTGCTTGAGCGAGTCCAGCACTTCCAGATGCAGCGGGTCCATTTCGCTGGCGATGTAGCGTTCGCGCGGCAGAAGCTGCAATGTCATGTTGCCGATGCCGGCGCCGATCTCCAGCACGCGATGGCCCATGAACGGCCGCACGGCCGTGTCGGCCATCCAGCGGTTGAAGCGCGTGGCCTTGCTGATGCTGGCCAGAATTTCGTGGCCAGACTTTTCATCGTAGAGGTCGTCGATGAGCCAGTATTTGACGATCACGCCCAGCGCTCGGATGCCGTCTTTCCAGGTGATTTTTTTGCCTTCCAGATACGTGCGGCCGTCATAGCTGATCGGCACCTCATAGATGCGCAGCCCGCGTTTGGCGATCTTGGCCGTAATTTCTGGTTCGAGCCCAAATCCGCGGCAGCGAATGGGAATGGATTTCAGGACCGATGTCCGGAAGGCTTTGTAGCCGGTCTCCATATCGGTCAGGTTGAGGTCGGTGAATATATTCGAGAGGGTGGTCAGGACCCGGTTGCCGAAACTATGCCAGAAATATAAAACCCGTCGCCGCTCACCTGACAGGAAGCGTGACCCATAAACGACATCCGCATGGCCCTGAAGAAGCGGGCCTAAAATTTTCACATAGTCCTGAGGGTCGTATTCCAAATCGGCATCCTGAAAAATGGAAATTTCGCCGGTCGCGGCGGCAATGGCGGTTCGCACGGCCGCGCCTTTGCCGGCGTTTTTTGAGTGTTTAATAAAATGGATGGTGTCGGGGTTTTCGCGCGCGAGCTGTTCCAGGATTTCACGGGTGCCATCGGTCGAACCGTCGTCGACGATGACCAGTTCACGGCTCATAGCGGCCGGGAGCGGAGCGGCAAGCACGCGGCGGACGAGCTCGGCAACGAGGTAGCGCTCATTGAAAACGGGTATGAGGACGCTTAGTTTCACGCGGGCGCCGTTATAACAAAACGGGACAGTTCGCGCCAATCCTTGTCTGATTTGCACAAGTGCAGAGTCTGCTTAGACCTAGGCGCCTGACAACTGGCGGCCGATTTGCGTTTATCCGAAATCGTCGGCAAAACCGGGCTAAAACGAGAATGAATCGTGTAACTTTTGCTCTCTTTCGTGGCACGATGTAACTGTCTTCCTAGCGCAGGTTTACGGAGATTCAAATGGGCACTGCAACGCAGCACGGATTCTCGGAGCGCCAGCAGCGCACCAGAAGACAGTCGACAGTGCTCAGCCCGGCTGACAAGAGCCTGCGTACCTGTCTTAATCTGACTCCGATTCCCATCGGCCATCTGAATCATGATCTGCGTTTTACTTTCGTCAATGCGGCCATGGTTGAACTCGCCGGGCGCGCATCCTCAGAGATGATCGGCAAGAACATCGGCGACATTTTCCCAGCGCTTGAAGGCTGGCGCAACCTCCGGACGAATGCCGTCCAGCACGGCAGCGATGGGCAGATGGCGATTCTGACGTCCGGAGGCGGAGATTGCGACCACTCGTTTGTGCTCACCTTCATTCCCAGTCCCGCCAGCGTGCTTGAAAACGGCTCGACAGATCATTCGGTCATCAAGAACAGCCAGGCCTGTGACCGCCGCGACGAATTTCTTGCGGTGCTCGAACACGAACTGCGCAACCCGCTGACGCCCATGCTCGCCTGGACGGAAGTGCTCAAGCAGGACCCGGCGATTACGCCCAACATGCGCCGCGCGGTCGAAGCCATCGAGAAGAGCGTGCGCCAGCAGCGTACGCTGGTCGAAGATCTGCTCGATCTTGCCGGCCTGCGCAATGGACGCGTCGTGTGCGAACAGGTGCCCCTTGAGCTCAACGCGGTGCTGACGGAAGTGATCACACGCGCACGCGATAAAGCGCAGGAAAAAGGCGTCATCCTCATCTTCGAATCGCAGTCGCAACACGTTGAAGTGAGGGGCGACCGCCTGCGCCTGCTGCAGATGTTTGAGAACCTGGTAGATAACGCCATCAAGTTCACTCCCACTGGAGCACGCGTCAACGCGCGACTGACATGTACCGGCACCTGGGTGCGCGTTGACGTACTGGATTCGGGCATTGGCATTCCGCCTGAATTCATGAGCCAGATCTTCAAGCCTTTCACGCAGGCTCACCCGCTGTCCTCGCGCCACCGCCGTGGTCTGGGACTGGGACTGGCCCTGGTGAAGGAACTCACCCAGCAGCACGGCGGCCGCATCGAGGTGACTTCCGACGGCGAAAGCAAAGGCGCTCAGTTCAGTGTTTTCCTGCCTATGTGCCCGGTGCTCAAGCCCAACGCTCCGGCTCCTTCGACCCTGTTGTCCGGCCGCAGCCGCAAAGTCCTGATCGTCGAAGACCGCGACGATACCCGCGAGGCGCTGCGCATGCTCCTGGAAGCGTGGGGCGTCCAGATCGCCGAAGCACCCGACGGAGAAAGCGGCCTCAAGCTGATCGGCGAGTTCAAGCCGGACCTGGTGCTGTGCGACTTGTCCATGCCGGTGATGGACGGCTGGACGATGGCGCGCGAAATCCGCACGCGCTACCCGCATCTGAAGATTCCGCTGATTGCCATGAGCGGCCACGGCACGCCGGCCGACGTGCGCCACTCGCTGCACTGCGGCTTCAGGGCGCACCTGGTCAAGCCCTGCGAGGCCAGCGTTCTTCTCACCATTCTCACCGAGTACCTGCCAGTCAAGCAGTAGGCTTTGCTCCTTTTTAACGCCAAGGCCGCCAAGATCGCCAAGGACGCCAAGGGGAAGAGAAACTTGGCGTTGGCAGTACTCGAACAGCCAACAGAATCTCTCATTTGAAAGTTCAAAATTTAGAATTTAAAGCGAACGGCCACGACTTTGTGGCGCGAACTTTAGTTCGCGCACCTTCCGCCCGCTTTCAAATCTAAACTTTTAAAATTTCAAACCTAAAATTCAGTTGCCGTTAACCAGAAACTAGAAACTAGAAACCAGAAACTAAGACAACCTCGTCACGCCGCTCGTATCTTCCTGGCGACCTCCTTTGTTGCTTCGTCGATCAGCAGATCGGCGCCACTCTTTGGCTCGGATGTGGCGGACGCTGGCGGCCCAGCTTTTTCGCTGACCGGCTTTGCGCCCGCGAGCTCCTCAAAAAACTTTTGCACCATGTCACAGACGAGCTGTTCTTCGAGCTCCTCAATGGCCATGCCGTGAGCGAGGAGGCAGGCGCGGCCAAGGCGCGAGGCATTCGGGAAACCAAGTTCGGCCGCAAAACGCGCGCGGGCACAGCCCGATCGCTCGATCTTCAGTGACTTCAGCAGGCGCTTCAAGCAGGACAGGCGCAGCAGCCGATCGTGTGCGCGTTTGCGATCGATCCTTTTGCGCAGCGAATCCAGCAGCGGCTCAAGCATCCTTTTTGTACGCAAAGGCAGCGTGGATTTAAGCTCGCGGGCCTTGATGCGATCGGTTCGTTCGTGGGCGCGCAACCCGGTGAGTTCGCGAGAATAAGCCGAGAGTTTCGTGCGCGAGATGCCCAGCTGCCGGCAGATGCTTTCCAGCGGGTCCCAGAAGATGGAGCGCTCGCCGGCGGGAGCGTTCCTGCCGCGCGCAAATTCGATTTCGGCGAGGCGGTCGACTTCGGCAAGCAGCGTGCGCACCGCCGCATCACGCTCATCGGCCGTCATCTTTTCCTCACGCTCCCCGCCGAGCCCGCTGATGGTCTGCCAGCGCGGAAGTTTTTGATTCTCATTCGTTTCCATAATGAAGTTACCTCATCCCAAAAGTATTCCCGATGCCCAACGCGAGATGCGCGGGACTGATAACGACTTCAACGCAGAGACGCAGAGTTCGCAGAGCACGCAGAGAATGGCTTTACGAAATACCGTTCTTGGCGTCGTGGCGTCCTGGCGGTTTAAAAAAGAAATGCGGAAACGCGAATGGAAGTAACTAGAGGTCGGGCGAGAAGGTGCGGATGACGGCGTGGAATGGAAGCATTGATAGATTTCCTCGACTGGCAATTAACCCTGTGACGCAAGCGAAGTCAACAGTGAAAGTTGTTATCTTTTTGACTCCTTAAGGCCTACGCTTTTGCGCATGATCACCTACCGCCGCGGCAACCTGCTGAACATCGACGACGTCATCGCGCTCTACAACGCCTCGACGCTCGGCGCGCGCAGGCCGGTCGACGACCGCACACGCATGGCGGCGATGATCGCGAACGCAAATCTGGTCATTACCGCGTGGCAGGGCGCGACGATCGTCGGCATTGCGCGCAGCCTCAGCGATTTTGTTTACGCGACGTATCTGTCCGATCTGGTCGTGCGCGACACGCATCAACGCTGCGGCATCGGCAAGGAACTGATCCGGCAAACGCAGGCGGCCGCTCCGCAGGCGCGCCTGATCCTGCTCTCCGCGCCGCAGGCCACGGAGTACTACCCGCACATCGGTTTCGAGCAGCACACGTCCGCCTGGACGCTCGCGCCGGGGGAGAAACTGCGATGACTAAAATCCCTTCGCCCTTTATGCATCATGCATTATGCATTAATAACCATGCACTTCCCGTCTGACGCCCCCGTCACTCCGTTCAAGCTTGAGGATCTGCGCGAGCGCATTACGCGGCTGGGTATTGCGCTTGAGAAAATCGACGAGCAGGCGGTGAAGGGGAGTGGGCCCGGCGGGCAGAAAGTGAACAAGACCTCCAGCGGCGTGCTGCTGCGCTATGATTTAAACGGTGAGCTGATCGTCGTGAAGTGGACGCGCGAGCGGCAGCGCTCGCTGAACCGCTTTCTGGCGCTGCGCGAACTGGTGGACGAAATTGAGCTGCGCGTGTCGCCCGGCACCAGTGAGCGCCTGAAAGAACAGAACCGCATCCGCAAGCAGAAAGACCGTGCGCGCCGCCGCAACAACTGAACAGTTCTTACAGCGCCCGCGCGTGGTATAATGAATACAGGATAGGGAACGTTCGCCGTGCCACTTTTCATTTTGCCCGCAGATGCCGAAACTTTCTCCGCCAGCCTTTCCACCCGCGCGCTGGGCAAAAACATTGAGTTCCACTCCCAGACGCACTCCACCAACGACCTGGCGCTTGCCGCAGCGCGTGCCGGCGCCGCGCATGGGAAAGTTTTTATTGCTGATCTCCAGACCGGTGGCCGCGGCCGCCGCGGGCGCAGCTGGGAGTCGCCGCCGGGACAGAGTCTCCTCTTTTCCGTGCTGGTGCGGCCGAGCGGAATTCAGAACACGGATGCCGGCTGGCTTCCGCTGCTTTCCGGTCTCGCCTGCGCGGAGGCGCTCGCCGCGACCTGCCAGATTTCGCCTGCGATCAAGTGGCCCAACGATATCGTGATCCCGATGGCGCAGGCGCCGGGCTGGCGCAAACTGGGCGGAATTCTCTGTGAGAGCGTCTGGGCGGCGAGCGCCGAGCAGAGCTTTGTCGTGATCGGTATCGGGCTCAATATTCTGCAGCGATCAGAAGATCTTCCGGAACTGGCCAAGGCGCCGCCGACGAGTGTGCTGCTGGAAACGGGACAGGAAGCCGGCCGCCGTGAAATTCTGCGCGCCGTGCTGATAAACCTGGAGCAGCGTATCAATCAATTGAGCAACGCTGCAACGCGGGCCGCGCTCAAGAAGGACATCGAAGACGCGCAGCGCCGCTGGTGGCAGCCGGACGTCCGATTGGTCGTTCAATCGCCCGAAGCAGAAGAGGAGATCGCCGGGGCGTTTTCCGGGTTGGATGAATTCGGCCGCCTGATGCTCTCTTCGCCCGACGGCAAAGCGTGGACGCTGGCGGATGCGGAAGTGATCAGCGCAATGGCAAAGTCGTAGCGCAGGCTTTCAGCCTGCGAGGTATCTGTTACGTTGCGCGGGCGTCTCGCCCGCGCTCAGCTAAAAGATTCATTCGCAGGCAGGATGCCTGCGCTACATTACAGCCACAACCGGCGTTCGGATTCGTCGCGTTTGACCGGGCGGTACATGGTGTCGAGCGGCGCGTAATCGTCGCGGAGAATCGGAACTGTTTTCAATTCGTCTTCAGTCGGGCCCTTCTCATAGATGTGCTCGACATGCCAGAGCATGTCCGGCGGACGCACGCGCGGCTTTTCGCCCTTGGTGAGCTCCTTGATCGTGTCCGTCAGATCATCCAGCGTGCGGCGCTTCTCTTCACGCGTGGCGATCACGATGATGTTGCGGTAGTCCTCGTAGCCCTGCCCGGTGAGCTCGCGCTGGCGGTAGACCTTCGGGAAAACGTAGAGCTGATTAAAGAGCGGGCTGGTGCTGCCTTTGCCTTTTACGTCCATTTCGCTGGCTTTAAGCGTCTTGTATTCGGACAGGAACAGAGCGGCCGGCGGTACCTTCTGCTTCGTGACATTGCGAATGCCTGAAATAATGTTCGTCAGCAGCACGCCATTGTCGGTCAGCTTCGAGCGGACGTTCTCGAGGAACTCCCAGGTCATGATGTGCCAGGGAATCTGCCCGCCGGACGAATACGCATCGAGGAAAATAATGTCGTAGCTTTTGTCGGGCTGCGCGCGCATCAGCTGCCGGCCGTCGCCGACGTGAATTTTGATCTTGTCGGTCGGCGGCACCTGGAAATATTTCAGCGCCGTGTCCTTCACCGCCGGATCGATTTCAAACACATCCACTTCGCAGCCGTACCAGTTGAAGAACTGTGCGGGAACTACGCCGCCGCCGGCGCCGACAACAAGGACCTTTTTCGGCTCCTTGACCCACATCAGCGGCAGGTGCAGCAGATCGGTGTAATTCACGGCATTGACGTGTTCGTTGCGGTACGGATAAATGCCGCTTTCGATGTTTTCGTTGAACTTCATCCAGCGCCGGACTTCGCGCACGCCGCGCGGCAGGTCGGTCGCATGCGGCGTCCACATCTTCGGTGGCATCAGCACGCCGCCATTGGGCGACTGCGACCCTTCTGACGCGATCACGTCTTCGGTGACCAGGATTTCGTGATAGGCCGAATCGCGGTAGTGCATCAGCCGCTGTCCCGGAGCCATGTGCGGCTTCACCGGCACCACTGCCCACAGCATGATGCAGACGGTCGCAACCAGCCCGAGCAGCCCAACGGCCGTGCGATCACTTTCGCGGCGCACCGACTGCGCTGAGCAATACAGCCCAAAGCCGATGGTGCCGCTGAGTATCTGCAGAATGCCCAGCATCTGCAGCGCGGTGCTCAGATGCAGGAATGGAATCAGCACAAAGGTTGTCAGCAGCGTGCCGATGATCGATCCGGCGGTCGAGAGGGCGTAGAGGCGGCCTGCAGTCTGGCCCAGTCCGGAAAGAGAGGACGCGTTCAGTTTCACCGCGTAGGGCGTAACCATGCCCATCAGAAGGCTGGGAATATAAAAAATCGCAAACGTTGTAAGCAGCGGGCCGGTGACGGAGCCGAGGTGATTTTGCGCAATGCTCTCGGCGATCTTCGGGCCGGCACGCGGAACAAAAATCGCCGTCCACAATCCCGATGCCGCCACGATGCCCGCGAGAATTCCGAAGGAGGGCCGGCGGTCGGAAATCACGCCGCCCATGTAATAACCGGTCGCCAGCGCGGCCATGAACATGCCGATGATGCTGCCCCACACGAACGTGGATGTGCCGAATCCCGGCGCAAGAATTTTCGCGCCCGCGACTTCAACTCCCAGCACCACGCCGCCGGAGATGAATACAATCAGGTAAAGCGCGCGCGCCGCCCAGACCGAAGCCTCGGGCTTGATCTCGTTCGCGCCGCCAGCGTGATGGCTGCTCATTTTGCGGACCTCGACGTTCTCGGACTTTGCACTCGCGGACATGACTTGCAGTTTCCTTCGGTTGTTTGGCTCTTGGGCTCTTAGCTCTTAGCTCTTGGCTCTTGGCTCTTGGCTCTTGCGAGCAGCGCATGTCGCGAGCTGTTAAGAGCCAACAGCCAGGAGCTAAGAGCCGCTTTCCATTCCCCAATCCCGCAACGCGACGGGAAGGATTGCTCTGAATTCCTCGAGTGGAAACCCGACCACGTTCAGCAGGCTGCCTTCGAGCTTCTCTACAAACTGGTCGCCGGTTTCCTGAATCGCATACGCGCCGGCTTTTCCATCAGACTGTCCGGTGGCGACGTACGCATCGATCTCCGCCGAACTCATCGGCCGCATCGTCACCCACGTTGTCACCGCCAGCAGCTTAGGCTCTTCCGACGCGCTCTGTGCATTCCGCACGGGCCACAGGCACAGTCCGGAAATCACGGCCTGCCGCCGGCCCGAGAGACGGCTGAGGATACCTTTGGCATCCGTTCGGTCCAGTGGTTTTCCGATCACCTCATCGCCCAGCGCCACGAGCGTGTCGCATCCGATCACCAGCGCGGGGAACGGCGGCGGCAGCGCGACTGCTATGGCCTGCGCTTTCGCACGGGCTTTTGCCACGGCCAGCGCTTCGGGCGTGGGCGCGGCTGCAATGGCGTTCTCAACTTCACCCGGATCGGCGAGCTCAAAAGTGTAGCCGGCGTCGCTGAGAATTTTTCGCCGCTGTGGAGAGGCGGAGGCGAGGATGAGCCGGACGTCACTCACTTCCGTTCTCCCGCCTTGTTGCGCTTGCCGGCGCCTTCTCCTTCCCAGGGATCAATGGGCGGCAATACGTCGAGCTCAGGAGCGGCCGGGGCTGCGGCTTGAGCGTGCTGTTTCTTGTAGGCTTCGAGCGCGCCTTTCTGAACGACGAAGCAACGCGAAAGCACGTCGCCCAGGCGCTGGCGCCGCGGGCCAAGAATGATCATCCACAGCGTGACGAGCGGGAAAACAGGCGGCAGGCGTTCGAAGAAGCCGACAAAGTTTCGCACCAGCGCGGCCCAGAGCGTCAGCGGCTTTCCGCCTTCCATGACGACGCTCAGCCCCATGATGAATTTTCCGGGCGATGCGCCGAAGGCCTTTTCACTGCCGGCGAGGTAAATCATGTAGACGACAAAAAATGGCCAGTAGGGCTCCTGGAAAAAGTTGAGCATCTGAATCGGGCTGACGAACGACCAGCCCAGCACTTTTCCGAGCACTACCGTGCAGCCAAAAATGAATGCCAGGTCCACGGCGTAGGCGCCAGAGCGCAGGCCGACCGAGGCATAGAGATCGACGGTGCGGACTTTTGTGATCAGCGCCAGAGCCTGCTTGCGGCGGTGATACGCCAGGCCGGCGCCGAAAATAATCATGCCCAGCGAGACGGCCAGGCCGGAGAGCAGCACCGACTCCAGATCGTACACCGGCAGCCCGCGCGGCTTGTAGGCGACCTTCTTCCATTCGCCGTCGGCTTTCTTCCAGATTTCGATGACCTGCAGATTGGAGCGAACGATGTATTGCTGGTTGTCGATCGAGAAATGCTGCGCAAAAAGATACGCGAGCAGACCGCCCTTGGCACGCGAGGCTTCGATAGTCTCGGTCTTTTCGGCGGTCACTGCAGGCTTGCCCTCTTCAGCCGCGGGCAAAGTCCAGATTTCCATCGGACCGTTGTGCGAAATGGCATCTTCCGTTTTATGGCGCGTCTGAATCAGCAGCTTGAGCGTCTGGCCATCCACGAACGGGCTGGCGTTGCCGCGCGGCAGATTGGGGATCTGAACCGTTGATGGCCCGAACGCATCGCCAGTGAACGTGGCCATGCGCAAGGGGCCGGTGGTTACGACACGCTTGCCTTCCCAGTCGGGACGGATGACTGTGTCGAGATCGTAGTCGCGCCAGAACAGGCGAATGCCAGCGGAAGTCTCGACGGACTTGAGCCAGAATCCGTACTTGTTGCCTTTCACGACAGGCCCATCGATTTTCAGCTCCTCCCACTTGAGACCGTCAAACTTCGCGACCTTCAGCTTGCCTTCGTAACCGGGCGGTTCGTAAACGTTATCCGTCACTCCGAACGCATAGGTTACTCCGTTCTGGGTGACTGCCGTCTCGGCGCGCCAGTTGAAGGGTAGAATTTCGAAATCAACCGTGGCCGGCTTCTGCGAAACATCGAACAGCGTCGCGCGGCGTTCGTGCAGGACTCCAAGCCGTTCCCGTGCGGGAGGTGCGGCCTTCTCCGCGCCAGCTGTGGCGTTTTCGGGTGCAGCTGGAGTGCGGTGCGTGGCCAGATAGAGCGCATACGCTGGTCCCAGGCGGTCGGCAACGATCGTTTCCCAGTTGTCCCAGTTCTCGCTTGTTGGCGTGTAGATGCTGAAATAAGTCTCTTCGCGTTCGCCCGCATGGCCGTTGGAATATTCGACCAGCATGTAGGGTTTGCCGCCGGCCTGCTCCAGATGCATGGAAAAATAATAACCCGGGGCGCAACCCTGCAGCGCCACGGTCGTCAGCAGCAGCAATGCAATTAGCAGCAGAAACCGCTGGTAGATCATTTCTTGCTCTCATCTGGAGCGCGCGCGTTCGGCGCCTTGCGCTCATCGTTTACCGCTTGCGGCTGTTCGGCATTCTGCGCGATGATCTTTCGTGTCTCCATGCGCGCCACCTCAATGGTCTCCGCCGCTTCCTGTAGAATAGACGGAAGAATAAAGGACGCCAGCGGCAGCGCACAGGTCGAATAGGCATTGATCACGTTTCCGCTGCGGCTTAAGCCGGTGCGCAGGGTGCTGAGGCGGTTGTTGAAGACCACCGGCTGGGGCAGCAGCTCGCTGGGCACTTTCCAGGCACCCACAAACGGGCCTTCTTCCCCCGAAAGCAGCCAGGCGGCATAGGCGAGCTTCAGCACTTTCTCGAGATCAACCTGCAGCCGCACCGCTTCGCCGCCGCGCCAGCGTGCGGCCTGCGCCGCGGCGTCCGTGGCCAGCGTCTTGCCGCTCTTAAAGGCTTGCGTGAGATCCTGGTATGCCGCCGAGCTTGAGCACAGCCATGCCCATCCGGGGCTCAGGCCGATGACCGGCGCGCCGAAAATTCCGCGGCCTTGGAACAGCGCGCCCAGCGGCGCCGTCGTACCGATCTTGCGTGCGGCGGCCAAGGTGTCGAACTCGGCGCCGACTTTCGCGAAGCCCTTGACCAGCTCCGCGCGCAGCGCCTCGGCTTCGCCACCGGCGTGCGGCGGCAATTTGTCCGAGCGGAAGGCTGTGACGAGAGTCAATTTCACGTCGCCGGCGGGTGTGGGCTTGGCCGTGATGGCGAACGAGCCTTCAAACCACTTCAGCAGAAAGTCGAAGCGCTCGGGCGTCAGCGCATCTTCAAGGCGCCCCTTGCTGCGCGACCACTTTTTTCCGCGCAGGTAGCGCTCCATCGCCTGCCCGGCATAGGGAAGGTCTTCGGCCAGTCCAGCTGGGTCGGTCTGCGCGAGCAGCACCGCGTCGCCGTCACCCGGCGTTGCAGCCAGAAGCGAATCCCACGCGGCCGGATTTTCACGGATCGTGTTCAGGACGCGCGCGTAAGCTGACGTGTTTTCGGCCGCTGCTTCCATGCGAACTTCTTCGCTGATGAGCTCGCCCGAAAAAGTCGCCTGCCACCCCAGGCGGTTGAGTTCGTGATCGCGAATGTTGGCCAGAGTAATCGCCAGGAAGTCGAGCGCCGGGCTGTCGCTTTTTTCAAACCAGCTTTTCAGCGTCTGCCCGAGCTTCTTCGGCTGCGCGCGCAGCAGCAGATCGCCATTGGGCCAGAAGTCGGAGGTTGCCCAGTCCGGCAGACCCTCTGCCGCCGGAAGCTCTTCTTCGGGAACAGGAATCAGTCGCAGCGCCGAAAAAAGCGTGTTGCTCTGCGGGGCGGTGCGCGGCCATTCGTTGAGCAGCTGGCGAGCGGTCTTTGCCGTTGGCGTGACAACGGCCATCACGAGCTGGAAGTCCGGAGCGTCGGCCGCGGCGCCGGGTGCGCGCGGAAGGATCGCGAGAGCCATCGGTCCAGTGCAGAGCTTCGTAAAATCCGGCCAGAGCGCCGGGACATCTGCGCCGGCGTAATGGTTGATCAGCGCGCGGAAGTGATCGGCGCCTTTGGCGTACGCGGGGTCCTGCAGCATTTTATTGAAGTACGTCTTGGAGAACTTTTCCGGCAGCGTGCGGGCATCTTCGGAACACACCGCAACGAGCGGCTCAACCTGCAGTTTGGCCAGCAGACGCGGCAGTACAGCCGGCTTTGCTGGCTCGGCCGGAGCCTCGGGCTGCCCGGCCAGTGCGGCGGAACAAAGCAGCATGAACAATGCGAAGAAAGAGCGTACGGTGGTTAACATAGACTCCTGGAGGCGAACTGTCGATTGAGAGGTATGGGAAAGAATTCCAGTCCGCGTGTTTAAATCGTCCTGCCTGACATGGTAAGAAAAAGTCCTGAAATTAACATGTGAAATATGGGTGAACCGCGGCTTCCGCACTCTGTGACTCCTATCGTTGCCATGCTGGCGGGCGATGCTTCTTTTTTTCAAGCAGCCAAAGCGCCGCTTGAAGAACTGCTCGGCCCGGTCGAAATGGAAAGCCCGCTTTACCCGTTCGACAAAACGATTTACTACGCTGAAAGCATGGGTCCGGGCCTGCTGCGGCAGTTCTTCGCCTTTCGTGACCTGAAGGATCCGGCGCTGCTGGCAGGCTGGAAACTGGCCACTAATGCCATGGAAGCAAACCTGGGGCGCATTCTGTCCACTCCCGGCGGACCGCCGCGCCCGATCAATCTGGACGTCGGCTACATCACCGGCGCCAAGCTGGTGCTGGCATCCACCAAGGATTTCGCGCACCGCCTCTATCTGAGAGACGGAATCTTCGCTGAAATTACTATGGGTTTCCGCGACAACGCGTGGATCAGCCACGCCTTCACATTTCCGGATTTCAAGTCCGGGATCTACGACGCTTTCTTAAAGCGCGTGCGCGATGAGCACCTCGGCAAGCGCAAGCACGCGCGGCGGGAACAGCTTCAACACGAAGACACGAAGACGCAAAGACACGAAGAAGAAGGCGAGTAAACTTCGCGAGAAATGAAAAGAGCGCCACGCTCCGCGCCTGGGACCGCCGGCGTCCCGCCGGCCTCCGGTGCCGTTGTTTTCCCCTCCCCTTGCGGGAGGGGGCAGGGGAGGGGTTAGCTACACATAAAGTGGGTGCGTACGAAAACAGAATTCGTCATTTCATAGTTGTCAGTTTTCATTTGTCATCTGAAAAGCGCCAGATGCCAGAGCTGTTAAATGAAAAATGACAACTGAGAACTGTGAAATGAAAAACTCTGTTCTGTTGAGGCCCCGTGTCCAGTGAGGACTCCGGCTAACCCTAACTCCCTCCCGCAGGGGGAGGGAGGACCGCCTGTCCGGCTGCAGTGTGCGAAGCAGAAGTTTCGTACGGTGGCGGCCCGGGCAGATCCGCTTTACAGCTTAAAGCCTGCCTTCGTCGCGTCGGTGTAGAACTGCTTGACCGTATCCAGCGACAGCGCATTGAGGTCCTGATCGACCATCGGGAACTTTTTAAAAATGTCGTGCGGCACGGTGATGATCTTGCAGCCGCATTCGTCGGCCTGGAAGATGTTGATCAGCTCGCGCGTGCTGGCCCAGAGCAGCTCCGCCTTCGGCGCCTTCTTGCAGAGCTCCGCGCACTTCTTCATGACCGGGATCGGATCGCGACCAGTGTCCGCGATGCGGCCGGCAAATACCGAAACAATGCTCGGCGCGCCGCCGGCGAGGGCATCAACGATCGCCTCGACCTGCTGCACGGTCGTGATCGCCGTGACGTTCAGCTGCACGCCAGCATTGGTCAGCTTGCGTACCAACGGCAGGCAGCTTTCGCCCTTGGTGTTCGTGACGGGAATCTTGACATAGACGTTCTTGCCCCAGGTCTTGATCTCGCCGGCCTGGCGTTCCATGTCGTTTATGTCATCGGTGAAGACTTCAAAAGAGATCGAGCGGTCGGTAATGACCGTCAGGATGTCCTTTGCGAAGGCGCGGTAGTCTTTCACGCCCGCCTTGGCCATCAGCGTGGGATTTGTGGTGAAGCCTTTAACGTGCTCATTTTTGTAGAGCGAAAGAATTCCTTCGCGGTCGGCGCCGTCGGCATAAATTTTTACTTTCAAGTCTTTGAGTGAAGGCATTATCAGAAGTCTCCTTTGCGGTCACAAAATTCGGCAGTGACCACAAAGTACGGCTGCGAGACTTCGATTTCAAACGGGTTTTCGGTTGGGTTCTGCTGCCGGGTGCTCCCTTGCTAGATCGTCAGGAACGCCAAGGCGTCAGGATGCCAAGTTAAGTATCAGGAGTTCCCTGGCGATCCCGGCGTCCTTGGCGTTATTCGGCGTATGCGGCTTATTCGCCTTTGCTGCCCTTGCCGCGCTCCCGGATGCGGCTCGCGATGCGATCCCAGTCCAGATCCGAAAGCTGTTCGGCGATCCAGGCCTTATCGTCTCGTCCGATGTCATCAATATATTTCGGCACGGGCTCGTAGAAGAAATCATACAGCGCCAGCCACGAGCAGAAGTCACGCACTGCCGTCCCCTTGCCAGACTGCACGCTCGGGGCGAGCTGCAGCAGCTTGTCGTCCAGGAAACGCTTGACGTCGGAGGTGTCGTATTCGCGCGACCAGTCCTTAAAGCGCGCCTGGGCCTTGAGCACAAAGGCATGCCAGTCCTTCTCGCCCATCTGCGCAGAGATGACCTTGTGGCAGACAGCCGCGATATCGACGGCTTCAGCGGAAGCCTGCGGCTTGACGCTTACGGGAATGGCTTCTTCGATTTTGTCTTCTTCGGCGAGCACAGCCGTAGGGAGGAGCAGCAGAGCGAACAGGATGAACAGGTGCATGGGGACCTCAACGATGAGCTAATGATTACCAAGGCCGAAAGGAGTGGACGCGGCGCCAATCCGAGCTACCCAATTTGTTTCGTTTCTATATAGTTTGTCCCCTGCATCAGAGCAGGCGACGACGTTTCGATTCAGGAGAAGAGACGAAGAATGGCAGACCAAGAGAACCCCTCCCAAAATCAGAATCCTTCTAAGCACTCGCAAGGCCAAAAAAGTGACAAGGGCGGTGGCGGCGCAAAGCAGGGTGGGGGAAAGGGACAGGGCGGCGGCAAGGACGAGAAAAAAATCACGCCGCGCGCGGAAGATTATTCACGCTGGTACCTGGACATCGTCCGTGAAGCTCAGCTCGCTGACCACAGCGCCGTGCGCGGCTGCATGGTCATCAAGCCCAACGGTTACGCCATCTGGGAAAAGATGCAGCGCGAGCTCGACAATCGCTTCAAGGCCACCGGCCACGTAAACGCCTATTTCCCGGTCTTCATTCCGGTTAGTTTCCTCAGCAAGGAGGCGCAGCACGTGGAAGGCTTTGCGAAGGAGTGTGCTGTTGTCACACACCATCGCCTCCGCGCCACCTCCGATGGAAAAGGCGTCGAAGTCGATCCTGCCAGCAAGCTGGAAGAGCCACTGATTGTACGGCCGACGAGCGAGACGATCATCTGGAGCGCCTATAAGGAATGGATTCAGAGTTACCGCGACCTGCCGCTGCTCATTAATCAGTGGGCTAACGTGGTCCGCTGGGAGATGCGCACGCGCCTGTTCCTGCGCACCGCCGAATTCCTTTGGCAGGAAGGCCACACCGCTCACGCCACCGAGCAGGAAGCGCTTGAAGAGACGCACCGCATGCTCGAGGTCTACCGCGACTTTGCCGAAAACGTCATGGCCATGCCCGTGCTGCGCGGCGCCAAGACTCCGGCCGAACGTTTCGCGGGCGCGGTCGAGACGCTCTCGATCGAGGCGATGATGCAGGACGGCAAAGCGCTGCAGGCCGGCACGAGCCACTATCTGGGTCAGAATTTTGCCCGCGCGTTCGATGTCACCTTCCAGAATAAAGAAGGCAAGCGCGAACTGGTCTACGCCACGAGCTGGGGAGTATCGACGCGCCTGATCGGAGCGCTGATCATGACGCACAGCGACGACACCGGCCTGGTCCTTCCGCCCAAGCTGGCCAGCACGCATGTCGTGATCGTGCCGATCTACAAGACTGACGAAGAAAAAGCGCGCGTTTACGCTGAAGCCGACAAAGTTGAAGCGGAATTGAAAGCCAAAGGACTCGGCGTCGCCGTCGATCGTCGCGAAGGCCTCGCGCCTGGCGCGAAGTACTACGAGTGGGAATCCAAAGGCGTGCCCTTGCGCATTGAAATCGGCCCGAAGGATCTCGACAACGGCAGTCTGTGCATCGCGCGCCGCTTTGTTATCGAGCAGCCTGGCGAGGACGAGAAAGCGCTGCGCTCCCGCAAGAAAGCGTTCCTGCCGCGCGCGGAGGCGCTTGCGAAGATCGAATCGATTCTCGACGAGATGCAGAAGCAGCTCTTTGAGCGCGCCCTGGCCGCGCGCAATCGGCGCACGCGCGTGATCAACTCGCTGCCCGAATTCGAAAAGTTCTTTAACGAGGAAGGCGGCGGTTTCGCGTGGGTGCACTGGGCCGGCAGCGCTGAAGACGAGGACGCAATGGCCAAAAAATATCAGACGAGCATCCGCAACATCCCGCTCGACGGCCAGGCCCCCGCCGGAGCCGAGGGCGCCGGCACCTGCATCTGGACCGGCAAGCCGAGCGCCAAGCGCGTCGTCGTTTCGCAAGCTTATTAACAGCTGTAACCGGGTCACGGTGGCGAGTGACGAGTGGCGGGTGACGAGTGACGAGTGGCAGGTGGCGAGCGGTGAGCGCCGCTTGCTGGGACCGCCGGCGTCCCGCCGGCCCGTGCCGTTGTTTTCCCCTCCCCTTGCGGGAGGGGGTAGGGGGAGGGGTTAGCCGCACAACTCACCAGACGCGCCCGCATCAAAAGAAACAGCAACTGAATTTCTCATTTTACATTTGTCAGTTTTTATTTTTCATTTTCAACAGCATTGCGTCCCGGAGCTGTTCAAATGAGAAATGACAAATGAAAACTAAGAGATGAAAAATTCCGTTCTGTTTTCTCGCGCACTTACTTTAAGGATAGCTAACCCCTCCCTCTGACTCCCTCCCGCAAGGGGAGGGAGGACCGCCTGTCCGGCCATGACATAGCCTCCAATTCAACTCAACCTTCATTTCCCTCTCTCCGTGTCCTCCGTGCGCTTCGTGCCTCCGTGTTGAAGTCGTGTTTCGCGCCCCACGTTGAACTCGCCCCCGCGTTCGGCTATACTGCGCGTCCCTCGAGTCTGTCGCTCGAACTTACTCTGGCGTGACGATGGGCGCTTCACATCCTTCCCGAATGGAACGCATGCAGGCCGGCAAAGATGGCGCGCCGGCGTGGTTTACTCCGCCCGGAATGAAAACCAAGTTTGATTTCCCCAGGGCGAAGGAAGGCAAGCGCGACCGGCTCGAATTCAGTGTCGGCGAACGCCATCCGGGCAAGCCGCGGCGTCTCGATAAATACCTGCAGGAACGCTTTCCCGGGTATTCGCGTTCGTTTCTGCAGAAGATGATCAAGGACGAGCGCGTTCTGCTGAACGGCAAGCCGACAAAGGCGAGCTGGCACGTCAGTACCGGCGAAATCATCACGATGCTGCTCTATCCCGCGGGTCCCAAGATCGCCGAAGAGATTCCATTCGACATCGTGTTCGAAGACGAGCACATCCTCTCAGTTTCCAAGCCCTCGGGCGTGCTCGTCCATCCGGCGCGCGGACATAAATCCGGCACGCTCTGGAATGGCCTGCTCTATTATTTCCGCGAGCAGCGTGCGGTCGATCCGTCATTCCATATCGGCACCGTGCACCGCCTGGACGAAGAAACCAGCGGCATCATGATCTACGCGCTCTGCCCGAAGGCGCATAAGAGTCTGACGAACCAGTTTGAAAACCGACTGGTGAAGAAGACGTACTTCTGCGTCGCGCACGGCAATCCCGATTTCAAGGAAATCACCTTTGATGGTCCGCTGGGAACGAATCCGCAGAATCGCCTCGCCGTCGCGGTGAACGGACTGGCGCCGCGTCCGGCGTCGACCCGCTTTGAAAAAGTCGCCGTCTCGCCTTGCGGAGACTTCTCGCTTCTGCGCGCCTACCCGCTCACCGGCCGCACGCATCAGATTCGTGTGCATGCCATGGCGCTGGGCCATCCGCTGGTTGGCGATCCGCTTTATGGCGGGCAGAAGGAGAACACGGCCTTTGGCGACATCGTTCCACGCGTGTGCCTGCATGCCGAATCGCTTTCAATTGCTCACCCGGCGACGCAGATGCCGATGACGCTCAGCGCGCCAGTACCGGACGATCTCTGTCTTCTCATCGAGCGCCTTGGTTTTGACTACGCTCCGCCGAAGCTGCTTTGCGCGTTCGGAAACGGAATCGCGCAGCCCCAGCCGCTTGCATAAGAATTGCGAGACTATTTCCGGCGGGAGCGCACTCTATGCTGCACCGGCACACACCAGACGGGCTGCTTTTGATTACTCAGCCGGCGCACGCATGGATTTCTGGCCAACTGGCGCGTGCCTGGGGCAATGAACAGTTCCCGGCGTTTGCTCCTTATGAGGATGTGTGCCTGGCGGCCGAGCAGCACGATCTGGCTTGGCTGGACTGGGAGCAGGCGCCCGCGCTGAATCCGGCAACGCGGCTGCCGTACACGTTTATGGATTTGCCCGTCCCGGCGCACACAGCTCTGTGGCAGACAGCCGGGCCGCGCGCGCTGCTGCAGGGAAGCCGCTACGCCGCGCTGCTGATTTCGCTGCATGGCTCAGGGCTTTACCAGCGCCGCGAAATTGAAAAGGATCCTCCGGCTGATCGCGCGGCCATTCAGAACGCGCTCGCAGTGATGAATGCGTTTGAAGGTCAGCAGCTTGAGACGCTGCGGCGTGATCCGTTCTACGCGCCCTACGCAACAGTTGAGCGCATCGATGAAAATCGCGCATTAATCGCTTGCTTTGATTACCTATCGCTGCTGCTGTGCATGGGCGTGCAGAAAGAGCGTCTCGCCGAGCTTTCGTTTCCCCGGGGAAAAATCGCTTTCACGCTCAGCCCGGTGAACGGCGACATAAACGCGATCCGCCTGAAGCCGTGGCCTTTCTCGGCACGAGAACTGACCGTGTGCTGCGACGTGCGCAGGCTGAATGGGACCTTTGTCACACAGGAACACCTTGACCTCGCGCTGCAGGATGCCAGTCGAGAAGCGCTGCGCATCCGTTTATCTGCAGGATAACTCTTATCAGACCGCTGCGAGTTTGCGGTAGTGGCCGTAGGTTTTGCGGCAGACGTCGCACATCTCGCCCAGAGTGGCGTTGACGCGTGCGCAATCAACCAGTGCGGCCATCACGTTTGAACGGGAATCGGGACCGGCCGATGAGAACGGCACGGGCGCGCTGTTGCAGGCTTCTTCCAGTGTTCGCAAAGCCGCTTCGACCTTCAGCGCGTCGCGATTTGCGCGCGTACGCGCCAGGCGCGCTTTCTGATTCTCTTCGAGCTGCGGATCGATGTAGAGGATCTGCGGCTCTTCGCCTGAGCCGTCATTTTCGAACGCATTGACACCCACGACGAGGCGGCGATTTTTCTGAATTTCCTGCTGGTACGCGAAGCTCGCCTTCGCAATTTCGCGGCGGAAAAATCCCGAATCAATTGCGGCAAACATGCCGCCGAGCTCTTCGATGCGCTTGAAGTACGCGTAACACTCGGCCTCGAGCCGGTCGGTGAGCGCCTCCATATAGTAGCTGCCGCCCAGTGGATCGATCACGTTCGCAACGCCGGACTCGTGCGCGATTATCTGTTGCGTGCGCAGAGCGATCTGCACCGCCTTTTCGGTTGGCAGCGCCAATGCTTCATCGAAGCTGTTCGTATGCAGGCTTTGCGTTCCGCCGAGCACGGCCGCGAGCGCCTCAATCGCCGTCCGGACGATGTTGTTTTCAGGCTGCTGCGCCGTGAGCGACACGCCGGCGGTCTGGGCATGTGTTCGCAGCAGCAGCGAGCGCGGATTCTGCGCGCCGCGCTTTTTCATCTCGCGCGCCCACACGCGGCGGGCCGCGCGTAACTTCGCGATCTCTTCGAAGAATTCGATGTGGACATCAAAGAAGAACGAGAGCCGTCCGGCAAACTCGTCAATGTTCAGCCCTGCGCGCACGCCTTCGTCCACGTAGAAGAGCCCGTCGGCGAGCGTGAACGCCAGCTCCTGCGCGGCAGTGCTGCCGGCTTCGCGGATGTGATAGCCGCTGATGGAAATCGTGTTCCACTGCGGCGCGTGAACTGATGCGTACTTGAAGATGTCTGTGATGATGCGCAGCGACGGCTCGGGCCCGACCAGCCACGAATTTTGAGCGTGGTATTCCTTCAGGATGTCGTTCTGAATCGTTCCGCGCAGCGCACTCAGCGGCACGCCCTGGCGTTCGGCCGCAGCGAGATAAAAAGCGAAGAGCATCGCGGCCGGGCCGTTGATCGTCATCGAGGTCGAGACTTTGTCCATCGGAATGCCGGCGAACAGGCGCTCCATGTCATCGGTGCTCGAAATCGCGACGCCGCAGCGGCCCACCTCACCACGGCTGCGTGAATGGTCGCTGTCGTAGCCCATCAGGGTCGGGAAGTCGAAGGCGACGCTCAGACCCGTCTGGCCATGGCTGAGCAGGTATTTAAAGCGCTGATTGGTTTCCTCGGCGGTGCCAAAGCCGGCAAACTGACGCATCGTCCACAGCCGTCCGCGGTACATCGTCGCGTGAATGCCGCGTGTGTACGGGAACTCGCCGGGAAGATTGAGATCGCGGTCGTAATCCTGCTGCGCAATATCCGCCGGCATGTAAACGGGCTTGTTAGCTGCGCCGGAGATGGTGGTGAAATCGGCGGTCTGCGCGGCGCGCTCGGATTTCTGCGGGTCATTTGCCATGAAACGGTCTCCCTTCTTTAGAGAGTACCTCGTGAGCGTTATCAAAACAATATGGTGCGAGCCATTCGCGCTTGAAATTCGCGGCGCTTGCTTTCAAATCCGCATCTTGCGTTTTCATTCAGCACTGCCGAACCAAGAGGAGCGTTCATCGTGGCCACAGTCAAACCGTTTCGTGCCTTGCGTTACAACCAGAGCAAAGTCAGCGCGCCCGCCTCAGCGCTGGTCTGCCCGCCCTACGATGTGATTGATGCGGCCATGCAGGATGCTCTGTACAAAAAGAGCGAGCACAACGTTGTGCGCATTGAATTCGGGAAGACTTCGCCCGAGGACAAGCCCGGCAGCGACCGCTATTCGCGCGCGGCGGAGACATTCGAGAAGTGGATTATCGAGAACGTGCTGCGGCAGGACAGCAAGCCCGCGTTTTACCTCTATGAACAGACATTCGATATCGCCAGCGGCGGCGCCTCGCGCAGCCAGGTCGTCACGCGCCGCGGCATCTTCGGCGCCTGCAAGCTTGAACCGTTCGGCACCGGCTGCGTGTATCCGCACGAAGAAACTTTCGGCGGTCCGAAAGCTGATCGCCTCGCGCTGATGCAGGCCTGCGAAGCCAATCTCTCGCCGGTGTTCGGTCTGGTTCCGGACGAAACTGGCACCATGACCGAGCTTCTCAAGAAGGGCGTGTCACTCAAGAAACCGGACGTCGAAGTGAAAGAAGAGAACGGCGTCGTGAATCGCCTGTGGGTGATCGACGACGAAAGCTGGGTGGCCGCGATGCAGGAAAATCTCGCCGGCAAGAATCTGTTCATCGCCGATGGTCATCACCGCTACGAGACCAGCTGCAACTACCGCAATGAGCGCCGCGCCAAGGACAACGATCCCGATGGCAAGCTCGACAAGGACTATAACTACACGCTGATGATGTGCGTGCCGATGAGCGACCCGGGCCTGTACATCCTTCCGACGCACCGCCTGATCCAGGAGGCTCCGGGATTGTCGAAAGAGGCGTTCCTGAAAGATTCGGCTGCGCTGTTCGACACACGTGACGCCAGCGAGCAGGAGCTGTTCGCGACCGCCGAAGAACAGGCTGGGCCCGTTAAGTTCGGGGTGATTTTCAAAGACGGCAGTCGCAAGCTGCTGACGGTCAAGCCCGCTGCAGCCGAGGCGATGAAGAAAGCGCAGCCGGCGAAGTCCGACGCATGGCGTTCGCTGGACGTTTCGGTGCTGCAGGAACTGGTGCTCAAAGGCATTCTCAAGCTGAGCGAAGAAAAAGTGCTGCGCAAGGAAGGCGTGAGCTACACGCCGGACACGAAGCAGGCGATCGCGAAAGTGACGGACAAGGCCGGCCATTACGTGATGGGCTTTGTCCTGCGGCCGACGCTGATCGAGCAGGTTCGCGACGTTTCAACGCGCAACGAAAAGATGCCGCAGAAGTCGACGTACTTTTACCCCAAGCTGCTCTCCGGCCTGGTCATTCGCAAGCTCTAGCGTTCAAAGTTTTCTGAAAACTAACACATAAAAAAACCGGCCCTCGTCTCGCGACGAGGGCCGGCCGGTGTTGTCCTTCGGCTGTCTCACGTATGGAGCCCGTCAGCCCCGAGGCTAGTACTCGGAGCCGCTTGCTCGCTTCTGATCAACGGAAGTTAGAGATCAGGCTCACAGACGCGGCCGTGCAACCTTTTTACTGCTTGTTGTTCCGGTTGGGGCACTACATTCCCTGATGCGTGCCGTGGTCCGTAAACAACGGTGTTGCCACAAAGTACCGTCCCCTTTACGCGGACAGCCACCTCCGGTCACCGTAGGGTTTACTACTACTCACTGGACCACCTCCTTTTCTGTTGCGTGCCCCCCTGCCAGACCCTGAAGGTCTCGGAGGAGACCTCAGCCGGGGGCGCTCAATTTATGCTGAGCGCTGTATCCTCGCGGCGTGCGGATCGGGCAGGTGCGATCTGTTTTGCTGACCAGCGTCCTGCGTCAGCCCATGTAAGCGGATTTAACCACACAATCCGACGTGCGCAAGACGTCGGTTGAAAAAGTTTTGGGGCTGAGTGAAAATTCTGATACGCATGATATCTAAAATGAAGTGACGAGTGGCGATTGGCAGTTGAAGAGTGAGAGAGATAAGGTGACCTGATGGCTTATAGCCTGACAACAACTATCATTGGGATGGCGGACCCTTCCGCAATGATCATGGGACTCATCGTCCTCGGAATTTTCATCCTGCCTCTTGCGACTGGCGCGCTGGCGCTGCTTCTGAAGCATCGCGAGAAAATGGCAACGTTGAAGGGCGGATCGCAGTCGTCCGATCCCAAGCTCACCGCGCGCATCGAAGCGCTAGAAAAGAAATGCGAAAAGCTGCAGGAGCAGGTCAACGAAGCGCACGCGCTGCTAGTGGATGAGCGGCGGATGCTCGATCAGAAGCTCGCGCAGAAGCTCGAAGCAACGGCGGCGATTCCCGAGGATGGTGTTCGCGCCGTGCGGCCTCCCACACAAGTGAAAGGCTGAGCGATGTTCAGACCCGGAATTCTTGCGGTGCTCTGCATCGTTGCCGGATTTGCCGTCGCGCTTGCATAGGCCTCGCGCACCGGAAACTGGATGGGGTCGGGACTATTCGCTGCATCGCTGCCCCTTTCGTTTCTCGGTGTGCGCAGCAACAACGAGCGCGACCGCGGCTATGGCATGGCCATATTGGTTGTAGCGGGACTCATCGCGTTGGCTATGTTGCAGTCATCGCTCTTTGGGTTCGTGTGGAAATTTCTCGGCGGCAAAGGCGTAACCCCGTTCAATTAGGAGATTCGATGAAAAGGCATATCCTCTTTGCAACTCTGATCCTGGCTGCGGCCCTTTCGCGCGCTGAAGACAAGATCAAAGTCGCCTGCGTAGGCGACAGCATTACGGAAGGTTACGCGCTGGGTGTTCCACAGAAATATCCAACCATCCTGAGCACACTGCTTGGCCCGAAATATGAAGTCCGGAATTTCGGCGTCAGCGGCGCCACACTGACCAGTAAAGGCGATAAGCCCTACATCAAGGAAGGCATGTTCAAGGACGCGACCGAGTTTGCGCCAAATATGGTGATTGTGAAACTCGGGACGAATGACTCAAAACCGTGGAATCTGGCTCATAAAGAAAGCATGGCCGCCGATCTGACTGCACTGGTCGAGCATTTCGAAAAGCTGCCGAGCAAGCCCAAGGTCATCCTCTGCGTTCCTGTGCCTGTTTACGGAGAAAACTTTGGCATCACGGAGAAGAATCTGACGGAGGCAATTATTCCAATCGTCAAAAAAGTTGCCACCGAGAAGAAGCTGCAGCTTATCGATCTGTATACCGCCCTCAGCGGAAAGCCCGAAATGTTTCCAGATAAGATTCATCCCAACGCAGCCGGCGCCGAGCTGATTGCAAAGACTGTTTCTGAAGCATTGAAAAAGTAAACGAGGGGAGTTTAAAAATGGCTAAGCGTATTCCCGATGGTTTCCGAACACTGACACCGTACCTGTGTGTTGTTGGAGCCGCGGATGCGATCGAGTTCTACAAGAAGGCGTTCGGCGCCATAGAGCGCTATCGTATGCCCGCGCCTGACGGTAAGCGCCTGATGCATGCCGAAATTCAGATCGGCGATTCGATTCTGATGATCTGCGACGCCTTCCCTGAATGGGGCAGCAACGCAAGCGCCGCGACCAATCACATCTACGTTGAGAACGCCGACGCTTTTGCCGAACAGGCCGTGAAGGCCGGCGCGAAAGTCGTCATGCCGGTGATGGAGATGTTCTGGGGCGACCGCTTCGGAAAAGTTACCGATCCGTTCGGACAGAGCTGGAGCATCGCCACGCACGTCAAGGATCTCTCGCCGCAGGAGATGCAGGCCGCGGCGGCGAAAGCATTCTCGCAGCCGTGTCCTGACGGCAAGAAGTAGCTGCACCGGCGCACGGCAAAGGCACATTTTAAATAACTCTGTGATCTCTGTGTTCTCTGTGGTGAAAAAATCATTCCTTCTGCGCGGCCAGCCTCGGCAGGTCGCGCACAATTTCAAGCATGAACCAGTCGGGAAGCTTCTTGCCGCTGACGTCATCATCGGCGATGAGCACCTGAGCGAGCTCGAGATTGATCTCGGCCAGCTCCTTGATCAAGCGCTTGGCGTGATGAACGAGCTCCGCTTCGCGCGAGCGGCTTGCGGCGTCGGGCGGAATGCGGCGCAGCAGCTGCGCTTTCACCATCTGCACGACAGTGTAGAGCAATGCGTTGTCGCCTTCCTGTGGCCGAGGCCAGGTTTTTTCTCCCCGCAGTAGTTCCTCGACGTTGAACTTCTCGCGTCGCATCTGCACGAACGTCTTGAACTGCGCCGCGTGCGACGGGCTAAGCACGCCCTGCGCAAGCAGCCACACTTTCTGGATGTCCTGCGCCGCGGCATAGCTCTTTAGGCAATCGCTGAGAATGTGCCAGCTTCGAGGGGTGGAGAAGGGCTCCTGCGTTTTAGGCGGAGAGGTAAACAGCTGCTCGGGTCGCAGCTTGATGTAATCAATAATGTCGGGGTGAATGTCGTTTTTAGTTGCCCAGTCGATCCAGTCTTTCGATTCGGGCTTGAGCTCCACGTGAACCATGCGGTTGATCAGCGCGCTGGACATCTGTTTTGTGATCGCCTGATCGTGCTGGCGGTTGCCCGCGCCGATCACGATGGAATTCTTATGCAGCTTGTAATTGCCCAACCGCCGGTCGTGAATGAGGCTGTAAAAGGCTTTCTGAACTTCGGTCGACGAGGCGTTGAGCTCATCGAGAAAAAGCAGGTAGGCGTCGTCGCGTGCGATCGATTCCGGCGGGCAGAAGCGGCTTTTGCCATCGCTGATCTGCGGCACGCCGATGAGGTCTTCGGGCGCCAGTTGCGTGCCGAGCAGCGTGACGACGTCGAGTCCGACCTCGATGGCGAATTGTTCAACGAGACTGGATTTGCCGATGCCCGGCGGCCCCCAGATGAAAACCGGCCGCACGCTGGCGACATGGACAAGAAATTCAACAAGTTCACTGGGGCGAATGGTGCGCATTTAGAAAATTGTATCCGAAGACGAGTTTGCGGCCTGTGCGTTCAATCAAATTTCTTTGATGGCATCGAGCTTTTCACCAGATGGCTTCAGCTTCACTGCCAGGGCCGTCGGGTCATGGTTGAGCAGCACGAGCGTGTTGGCGGCGGCGCATTCTTTAAACAGGCGCCGCTTCATCTCGAGCGTTTCAAGCGGGAAGAGATCGTAAGCCATGATCCACGGCAGGTGGCGGTGCGCCGTCGTTGGCATCATCTCGCCGATAAAAAGCGCGCGCTGCCCGCCGGATTCAATACGAACGGCGCAGTGCCCTGCCGTGTGGCCGCCGGTGCGGAAGAGCGTGATTCCTGGAACAACTTCGCGCGTCTCCTCGAACGTATCCCAGCCTGTGTCGACGTCGATCGGCGCGATGTTTTCCTGCAGATATGTGCCGCGCTGAATCTCGTTCGGCTTTCGCGCCACGTCCAGTTCGCGGCGTTCGACGACATGACGCGCGTTGACGAAGACCGGCTCGGCTTCGCCCTTTGCATTTAGCTGCGTGTTCCATCCGGCGTGATCGAGATGCAGATGCGTGTGGATCAGGATGGTAATGTCCGAAGGCTTCAGCCCTATGGCGGCGAGTTCCTCAATCAGCCGCGGACGCTCGTCAATGGCGTAGATGTCGCGCTGCTTCTCATTCCACTTCCGGCCCAGCCCGCAGTCGATGAGAATGTTGTGCTTTCCTGTGCGGATCAGCGGGCAGTTGCACGCCAGCAGCATGCGGTTGCGCTCGTCGGCGGGCCGCTCGCGCGTCCACAGTTGCTTTGGCACGATGCCGAACATCGCGCCGCCATCCAGCTTGAACGTGCCGTCGGTTAGGAGATGAATTTCAAAGTCGCCGAAGTTCATGGAGGCATGTTAGCGCGGTCCGTGCGAAGTCACAACGCATCAATACCACGAGCCGAACAGGCGTCGCGCGTTTTCAGTTGTCTGGCGCTCTATTTCGTCGCGTGAGGTTTTTCGCACCTCTGCGAGGATTTCCACGACTTTGCTCAGGTACGACGGCTCATTGCGCTGGCCGCGCCAGCCCTGCGGCGGCAGGAACGGGCAGTCCGTTTCGAGAAGTATGCGTTCGGCCGGCAGCGCCGCTACAGCGGCGCGCACCTCATTGGCTTTGGGATACGTGACGATCCCCCCGAGGCCGAAGTACAAGTCGAGCGCGCTAGCCTTTGCGGCGAATTCAGGCGTGGACGTGAAGCAATGCCACACGCCACGCAAGGATGCTCCAGAGGAACGCTGAAACTCCGCAAGCACCTCAATCATCTCCGCTTCCGCCGCGCGGCAATGCAGGATGAACGGTTTGTTCAGCTCGAGGCTTAGCGCCAGATGATAACGGAACGATTCGAACTGTTTTTCGCGCGGGGCGTTATCGCGGTAAAAATCGAGACCGGTCTCGCCAATCGCAACCGTGCGCGAATCGGATGAAGCCAGTTGCTTCAGCTGAGCCGCGACCGAATCCGAAAACACCGCGGCCTCATTGGGATGGACGCCAAGCGCCACGCGCAGCGCGGGGTGCCCTTCGGCCAGGTCCAGCGTGCGCTGCCATTCGTGAGGCCCGGTGCCAACGACGATGCAGCCGGCCACGCCCGCGTCCGCTGCGCGCTTCATCACGGCGTCGCGGTCGGCGTTGTAATCAGGAAAGTTCAGATGGCAATGTGTATCGATGATCATCTTGCTGCTGCTGCCTGGTAAGTCTTCATCCGGCTTGCCTGCGTCTTCTGGAACGCGAGAATTTTGCTGATCGGCTTGATCCCCGTCGTGGCACCGACTGCCTGAACGCAATGCGCGCTCACGGCGTTGCCGAGTTTTGCCGCTTCAACAGGTGACAGGCCGCGCAGCATTCCCGCGATCAGCCCAGCCATGAAACAGTCGCCCGCGCCGAGCGTATCAACGCACTTGACGTTGTACACCGGGATCTCGAAATAACCTTCGTCGGTCATCAGTGCGCTGCCGCGTTCGCCGAGCTTCACACCTGCAACGCGCACGCCGCGCTTGCGCAGGGTCGCGCAGATTTTTTCGGGATCGCGCTCTCCGGTGATCGCCTGTGCTTCGACTTCAGAGGGGAAGAGAATGTCGATGTATTCGTAGCAAGGCGCGAGCATGCGGTTCCAGTCGGCCGGCGTGAAGCGGTTATTGATCGCAGTATCGGCGGCGATGTATGCGCCGGCTTTCCTAATCGTCTTCATAACGCTCGCGAGATTCCTGCCCTCGAGGCTCGGAATGATCGCCAGGCCGCCAAAGCAGACCCACTTCGCGCCTTTAAAGAGCGCCGGATCAATATCCTTCGGCCCGAACGACGCGTTGGCTGCGAGCGTGTGGAGAATGCGGCGGTTTCCGTTCTTGGGCACCATGATAAAGGAGAAGGATGTCGAATCGGCAGGCGACCTCTTGAGTCCGCGAATGTCCACGCCGTGGCGCGAGAGCTCCGAGGCGGCGAACTCTCCGAGGCCGTCCTGGCCAACTTTCGCGGCGAGCCCGACGTTGAGTCCCATCTTGGCGAGCGCCAGCGCCGTGTTGTTGGCGCAGCCGCCCATATGCATTTCCACGCGGTCAAAGAGCGCGAGGCTGCCTTCGTCAGGAATTTTATCGACATAGACACCGACCGCGTCAACAACCACGTTTCCGACACACACGACATCCAGCGTCTTTGCCTTCTTTGCCATGGGACTCTCCATTATCAGATGAATGCGCCTTCGATGATCCCCGATTCAGACACTTTGCCGTCTTTGCACGCGAGCCATACCACATCAAAGCGGCATGACGGCAGGGCTTTCCCCTTAAAATTCTTCACGCAGAACCAGTTTGCCGCGCGTTTAACCTTCCCCTGCTTGCCACGCGTGATGGTCTCGGCGGCCGACCCGAACGCGCCGCTGCTGCGCGCGCGAACTTCGGTGAAGACCAATGTGTCCTTGTGCCATGTCACCAGGTCCAGTTCGCCTTGCGGACAGGAAAAGTTTCGTGCCACCAGCCTGTCGCCGCGCTTCTTCAAAAGCTGCCAGGCATATTCTTCGCCTTCCGCACCGAGTGAATCACGCGCTGCCATAGACGTCACACTTTCACGACGAATTGACGCTCAGTCTGGCGATTGCCAGGCTCATAGGTTATAGTGTCTAGGGCCGGTTTTGCATGGAGCGAACATTGCAGCAGAAACGAAATTTTATAAAAATTCTCCTCCTGTCAGCTTGTCTGCTGACTTCTTTCCTTCCCGCCGCTGATCATAATGCCGAGCGCGTTGCTCAGGCCGGCGAACTCAGTGTCCAGAAAAATCACCGCGTTCTGCGGCTCTTCGGAAAAGACATTTTCGAGCGCGGTTTCGCAGGCGGTTATCTGCTCGCGGAAGAAATCCGCGACGACCTGGATGCTGTGCTAGAGAGCCTTCCGCACTTCGATGCGGCAAAGTACGAAACGATGCTGCTGCCATGGGCGAAGAAGAACTTCGTGTGGGATGCGGACGCGCGCGCGGAGCTCGATGGCATTTTCGCCGGAATGTCAGCGCGGCTGGCGAATAACATGCATTCTAAGGTGCTCAAACGTGCGATGACGCGCGACGATTTGACTGCGATCAATACGATCGCTGATTACTTCGGTCCGGCGTGCTCCGGCTTCAGCGCCTGGGGCGCCGATACGGACAAGGGCGAACTCGTACACGGCCGCACGCTCGATTTTCCTATCGGCGCCAAAGCTGTCGCGGACCAGGTCATCGTTGTGTCTGAAGCGCTTCCTGCTCGCGCAGATGGTCGGCCGGCCCGGCGCGGCTGGATCGCTGTGGGCTGGCCGGGCCTGCTTGGGCAATACACTGGAATGAACGCCGACGGCCTCGTTGTATGCCTGCATGACGGTTACAACATCAAGAAGTCGCCTAAGGAAGGTGGCTGCATCGCGCGCGGGCTGCTGCTGCGCCGCATGCTTGAGGAAGTCGACTGCCTCACCGCAGACCCGGCACCTCAGGCTGCGAAAATGGCGGGAGCTCATGGAAGCGCGTGCGGAAACCTGTTTCATCTGAGCTGGCCCGCGGCGGCTGCTGCGAAACGTTCGGAGGCGCCCAGCGCGGTGCTCGAGTTCGAGCCGCACGACGACACTGTTCAGATCCGGCGCGCGACAGATGGCAAGTCGCTGGTGCTCACTAATCATTTCCGTGTGCGGGCCAAGCCCGTTGCGTGCGAGCGATTCAAGAACATCAGCGCCGGAATTGAGCTGCTTGAAAAAGCCGCGAAGCCGATCGGCTTGATGGAAGCGCGCAAACTGCTGATGTGCGCCGAGCAGCCGGTGGCAGCGCACTCGGTCTATTTCTTTCCCGACCGGCTCGTGCTTCAGGTGGCGCTAACACGGAACAACGTGATGTCGCCTCGCGTCGCGCCGACGGAGTTCTCATTCAAGGAACTGCTGAAGCCGTCAGCTGATGGCCGTTGAGACGATCCAGGACAGGCCGAGGATCACAGAGGCCATCACGATCGCCAGCGCGACGTTGTGGTCTTCTTCAATTTCTTTGCGGATGGAGAAGGGGCAGACCTTCGACATCGCCCAGAACGAGGCCCCGAATAACAGCACGCCGCACACCGTAAAAATGGCCGACATGGCCATCAATTGCGGCAGTCTTTCCCACGTAAAATCCATCGAGTCCCCCTCCTGCTTTTCTTCTGTCAGTGTGTGCGATTTACGGAACAAAATAGTGCGGCACGAAGCGGCTTAAATTGCCGGTCACCGGCGTTGCGTCTTCGCGAATGCCGATTCCCGCTGCTTCGCCACCAATCACCCATGAGCCGATCACTGTATAATTGCCATCGAAACGGGGCAGTTCGGCCAACTGCTGATACACAAATCCCTCCTCGCCGTACTCGCCGTCCGTGGCCTGCTCGCGCAGACCGCTTTTGATCGTTATGTTAGCGCCTTCGCGGCTGAGCAGCGGCTTCTCGACGTAGTCATCGCCAAGCGGTTCAGGTGAAAAGTACGCCGGCAGAAGATTTTCGTGGTTCGGGAACATCTCCCAGAGCAGCGCGAGAATGCCTTTGTTGCTCCACATCATTTTCCACGCCGGCTCGATCAGGCGCATCGGTTCCTTTAGCAGGTACTTCCCAAACTGCTCGTGTATGAGCCACTCCCAGGGATAGAGTTTGAAGAGGTCGGCGATGGGCTGATCCTGCAGATCGACAAAGCGGCCGGAATTCCAACCGATGTCCTCGACGAAGATGTGCCGCGCATCGACACCGGCCTGAACGGCTGTGTCCATCAGGTATTCGACGTTGCGCAGATCTTCTTCATGCTCCTTGATGCACGCAAAATACTGCGGTCCATTCGGCCGAATGGATTTCCATGATGCGATGAGTTTCTCGTGAATGGAATTGAACTGGTCGCGCGACGGATAGAGCTCCTGCAGCCAGTGCCACTGAACGACCGCCGCTTCCAGCAGCGACGTGGGCGTATCGGCGTTGTATTCAAGCAGCTTCGGCGCGGACTTGCCGTCGAAGCGCAAGTCGAAGCGCCCGTAGAGCGACGGATCGTCACGGTTCCAGGAATCGGTGATCAGATCATGGAAGGCGTGCGGAATCGCCAGGCGCTCATACAAGTTTTCGTCAACGATGCGCTGGCCGGCTTCAACGCAGAGTTCCTGAAGAGCCGACGTCGCTGCTTCAAGCGTGTCGATCTCGCGCGCGCTGAATTCGTAACAGGCCGATTCGTCCCAATACACAGTCCCTTCAGGCGAATGAAAACTTAGACCGAGCTCTTCAACTTTGGATTGCCAGCCGCTGCGGGGCTGAAGGCGATGTCGTCTCATGAGGAGATGGAACTCCGTGAACTGCTGCCGAATCCGCCGCGCACCGTCGTGCTGTGCGAGCCGGATGACTTAGACGAGGAGCGTACCGTCGGCGTGCTAGAGCGGTTTGGCGTAACCGGTGTGCGCCAGGAGTCCTTCGACGAATATTGCGTGCCCCCGGACCGCGACGATCCGCTCGAGGACGACCCGCCTGAGAGCGTGCCTCCGGACCAGCGTGAGCGCGATCCACCTGATGGAATGTAGATGTGGCTGGAGGAGGAGTGCCGCGTGCCGCTCGTGTTGGTTGAGCCGCCTGTGACAACTCCGGAATTTCCCGCGCCGGCTGTTCCGGACCGCAGCTGCTGCTCCTTCTCCTTTTCCTTTTCTTCTTCCTGCGTGAGCGGCGGCAAGACCGGTGGCGGAGGTGGCGGCGGCGGACTGCCGCAGCCTTGAGCCACCGCGCCGAGCAATACGAGCATGACCACGCGCGACTTTTTCATAGGGGACCATCGTTCTCCACATGACGAATTGATAATGTAAGGATTACCACAAGGGAGGACGCGTGAGCGTTACAAATGGCGGGAATTTTTAGAATCGGGCATTTTCCTTCGGCTCTTCCTTCACCTTCAGCGCGGCCGGGACGTGGACAGGCTGCTGCAGTGTGATCTGCCGCGTCAACGTCCACGATTCGTCGATAGCGAATTGTGTCAGCGCATTCAGGTACGCCGACGTTCCCTCGGCGCTGCGAAAATCTTTTTCGTAAACACTGCCCGTGTAGTTCATCAGGAAAACGCTGCGCCCGGTCTTGCCGTACTCTGCCGGATAGGCGACCAGCGCGTGGCCTGCGACCATGTTGCCGTTTTCAACATAACCCTTCAGCCCGCCGGTTTTCCCCTCGGCCTGAGCCTTCAGAATTTTGAAACGGTAGCCTTTGTACGATGCCGTGCTGCCTGGAGAGCCTTCGGCGTCGGCGTACTGGCGCGGCAGCAGCGCCGCCTCGCACAGCCCCGGATTTTTCTTCGCTTCGCCCGAGCGGATGGACTGCGCGTATTCCAGAATGCCGTCGTGGTCGTAGTCTTTCTGATGATACATTTCCTGCGCTTTTCCGTATGCGATGCAGGAAAGCACCGCACGGATTTCGTTCACGGAAACATCCATCTCGGGGAAGAGCTTCTTTGCGGCGATGCCGATCTCTTCCAGCGCAGTCGCTGCCGCGGCGCGGATTTCCCAGTCCGTATCGCGCAGCGCGGTGATCAGCGCCGGAACACTGACCTTCGCCGCCGCGCCCATTCCGCCAAGAATCTTTACCGCAGCCATGCGGACCGTCGGGTCCTCGTCTTTAACGGCCTGCTGAAGGCTCTGGAGCACGACCGGATCATCCGGGCCGATTGCGCGCAGAGCGGTGAGGACGCTACGCCGCAGCTTGACTGGCGCGTCAGGTTTCAAAAGCGCGGCGAGCTCCGGGATAGCCGCTTTTGCAGACGGCCCCATGTTGGTCAGCGCGGTTATGACAACTCTCTGAGCTTCTGGATCAGGATTGGCGAGTGCTGCCTTCAGCGCGTTCACGGCAGGCGCTCCAAGGCGCTCGACCACGCGCAGCGCCGCGGTACGCACCACCGTGTTTTCATCATTCAGGGCAACGGACAGCGCCGGCACAGCCGCCGCGCCCATCGATTCCAGCGCGCGCATGGCAGCGGTCTGAGTTGTTCCCACGGGTTCTTTGAGCATCTCGACCAGCGCTGGGATCGCAGCGGCGGCCGGCGGTCCCATCTGTGCGAGCACTCCCGCGGCACCTCGGCGCATGGCTGCATTGTCGTCTTTCAATGCGGCGGTGAGCAGCGGAATTGCGGCGGTATTCTTTTCGAGCGCTGTCGTTACTCCACGGCGCACGTCGCTGGTCTCGTCTTTCAGCGCGCTGATGAGCACCGGAAGGCCTTCGGCGTCGACGCGTGCCAATGCAGTCGATGCCGCACGATGCAGGCGCGTGCTGGTTTTCAGGCTTGCAACAAGTGCCACAATAGCCTGCTTGCTCGGGCTGCCGATCGCTGCGAGCGCGTTCGCAGCCGCCTCGCGCACGGAACTGTCATCGTCTTTCAGCAGATCGACAAGGGCCGGCATCGCTGACTGCGCTGCTGCTCCAAGGCGCTGAGCGAACACTGCCGCCGCGAGGCGCACGTCCGCCAGTTTGGATTTCATGTTCGCGGCAAGCACCGGGACGGTGGCTTTGCCGTCTGGATCGATCACCTTCAGTGCGTTGATTGCTTCCTGGGACAGCGCGGCCGTTCTATCCGCCGCCGCCTGCACCAGCTGCGGCACGGCTTCGCTCGCCGCGGGACCCAGCGTGGCCAGAAGGCTGATCACCTGTATGCGGCCATCCACCGTTTTGCCCGGAAGAGCTTCAAGCAGCAGCGTTACGTCGGTTTTCGGGTCGAGACCGATTTTGCGAATGGTGTCCGCGATCGGTCGAGGATTGGTCGTCTCGTGAATGCCGGCGATCAGCGCAGGAACAGCATCGCGAGCAGCCGTGCCGAATCCAGAGAGCGCTTCGGCAGCGCGCTGGCGCACTTCCGCCTGGGTATCCTTCAAGGACGCGATGAGAACTGGGATTGCCATTGCTGCCGCGTTCGGATTCTTTCCCAGCACTTCAAGTGCTTTGGCACGCACGCTGGCGTGTTCATCTTTTGCTACGCGCAGCAGCGCGGCGAAAACCGCAGAACGGTTCTCGGCCTGGATGTCATACACTGGATTGGGCTGCCCGGGCTGCGGAACGGGGTTCAGCATATTTCCCAGGATCGTCGCCGAAAGCAGGCGCACGTCGGCCACTTTGTCGTTCAGGCCGTCCATCACTGGCAGGTACGCATCCTTGGCGTCTTTGTGCGGCAGCAGAACCGCGAGCGCCCTGACCGCCTGGACGCGCACAGTCGGCTCGTCGTCCTTGAGCAGTTCAATCAGCGGCGTGAGCGCATCGCTGCAGGCTGGACCGGCCTTCGTGATTGCTTCGATCGACTTCAGCCGGACGGGAAGATCGGGATCACGCATGCCGATGATCAGCTCGGAAAGGACCACAGGCGAGGCCGGCGCAATCTGTGAAAGCGCTTCGGTGACGGCTTTGCGGACGTCAGCGTTTTCTTCTTTCAGCGCCGCGAGGAGAGTCGGAATAGATTCCTGCGCAGCGGGGCCCAGATTGCCGATCGCTGCCGCTGCCGCGGCGCGCACGGCAACGTGGTCGTCCTTGAGCGCAGCGGAAAGCGCCGGCAGAATGCGCGCGTCTTTCTGCTGAATGCGGCCGAGCGCGCGCGCAGCGCCGGCGCGCACCTCCCAGAATTCGTGCTGCGCGACGCCCGAAAGGGCGGGGATGGCTTCGACGCCAATGCGGGCCAGCGCTTCGCAAACCCGATTGTACGCGTCAGTGCCCGGCTTAAGCTTCAGGCAATCAATCAATGCAGGCAGCGCTTCAGCCCCCTCGGCGCCAAAGGATCCGATGATTTCGGCGATGACTGCGCGGGAGTCTGCCTCGCCTTCTTTCAGTGCGGGGATCAGCATAGGCACGCTGGCGCTTCCTATTCGGAAAATCGCGCGAGCTGCTCCGGCGCGGATTTCCGGCTTCTCGGCCTTAAGCGAAGGCAGCAGCACGGAAACGCAATCCGGCTTCAGGCGGCCCAGTGCGAAGGAAGCACCGGATCGCACTTCGGCGTTAAGATCAAGCAGCGCATTGAGCAGCGCAGGAACAGCCTCCGGCCCGATCCGTATCAAAGCGTCGGCGACCGCCAGGCGCACGTCCCAGCTGGGATCCTTGAGTGCTGAAACGAGCGCGGGGATGGCTTCGCGCGAGACGGCTCCGGCCGCGCCGAGCTGCCGTGCGGCGTCGATGCGGCCGGCTTCGTCGCCTGATGACAATTTTTCGATGAGTGAGACGGGAGCCGTTGCTGAACCAACGGAAGAAGCAGGCGCCTCGCCGGCCTTGAGAAGGGGCAAGCATAAAGAGGCGCAAAGAATACTGCAGACCAGCGGTAATTTCATTCGTTCGTTCCAGCGTTTACAGGGCCCGCAACTGTATACAGTTTTTCTCTCGTATTGTTGCGCAATTTTAGGGACAAAAAACCCACCTGTGCACTGTGGCTGGCACAGCCTGTCACTTGATTCTATTGTCGGAAGGCTATATCAATCGGGACAACAAAATTGGAAGGAGCACTCGAACGTGGCGATTACCCCAGAAGACGTTACCAAAGTTGCCAAACTTTCGCGGCTGGCCCTCAGCGCCGAGGAAACGCAGATGTATACCGAGCAGCTCGGCAAAATCCTGCATTACGTCGAAAAGCTGAACGCCGTCGACACGTCGAAGGTTGAGCCCATGATCACGGCCGCTGCCAGCGGCAATGTCTTCCGTAAAGACGAAGTGCGTCCCTGCCTCAAACGTGAAGAAGCGCTCGCCGCCGCGCCGGAGCAGGACGACGAATTCTTCCGCGTGCCGCCGGTGATTGAATAGCCTCGCTAAGTTGACTTTTATAATCCGTAATCTTCGATTTTCTTGCGTAGCGTCGTGCGATGGATGCCCAGCAGCTTGCTGGCTTTCACCTGGTTTCCATCGATGCGCTTGAGTGTCGTGGCGATGATCTCTTTTTCGACGTCCGCGATGATCTCGCCATACGCATTGCCCTCTTCGAGCTCGGCGGCCTTATCGAGCGCCCGATGCGTGCGTTGCCGGATGAGGTCTTCAAGCGTCTGCCCGGCGCTGGGATCCTCGCCCCGCAGAGCCTGCAGGATGTGTCCGGGAAGGTGCTCGGGTGTGATCATCTGCCCGCGCGAGAGAATCACCGCGTGCTCGATCGCGTTTTTCAGTTCGCGCACATTTCCCGGCCAGTCGTATTTCTCGAGCAGCTTCATCGCGTCGGCGCTGATCTCCGGAGGCTTTGACGCTGTTTCTTTTCCGCGCGTGAGAAAACGCGCAACCAGGAGCGGGATGTCGTCCTTGCGCTGGCGCAGTGACGGAAGCTCGATCGAGACCACGTTCAGGCGGTAGTAGAGATCTTCGCGGAAGAGCTGCTTCTTGATCTGCACGCGAAGGTCCAGGTTGGTCGCGGCGAGGATCCGCACATCGACCTCGACCGATTCCGTGCTGCCCACGCGCTCAAAGCGTTTCTGCTCCAGAAAGCGCAGCAGCTTGGCCTGGATCGACAGCGGCATCTCGCCGATTTCGTCGAGAAACAGCGTCCCGCCGTCGGCGACTTCCGCTTTGCCGGCCTTGTCCCGAATCGCGCCGGTGAAGGCGCCTTTGACATGCCCGTAAAGCTCGCTTTCCAGGAGCGGCTCGGGCATGGACGCGCAGTTAACGGCGATGAACGGGCCCGACTCGCGATCTGAGTGGCTGTGAATGGCCTTGGCGACGAGTTCCTTGCCCGTTCCCGATTCGCCCAGGATCAACACGGAGCTGCTCGAGGCAGCCACCGCGCCGATTTTTTTGTACACTTCCTGCATCACGGGCGATTTTCCCGCAAGCGACTCGATGCTCTTCAAGCCTTCCAGCTCGCGGCGCAGCTGCGTGACTTCGCGCGAAAGATTGCGCCGTTCGAGCGCTGTGCGGATGTGATGCAGGGCATCGTCGTTGTGCAGCGGCTTGGTCAGGTAGTTGTAGGCTCCGCGCTTGGTCGCCTCGATGGCGGTCTCCATCGTCCCGTGCGCGGTCATCACAAGCACCGGGAGCTCTGGATTCAGCTCGCGGAATTTTGGCAGCGCCTCCAACCCGGAGAGACCGGGAAGGCGCACGTCCAGCAGCACGAGGTCCGGCTTTTCGCGGGCGGCGATCTCGAGGCCTTCTTCAGCCGATGCGGCGACAAAGACGGTGTAGCCGGCCGGCTGCAGCAGGTGTGTGAAGGCCCAGCAGATGGCCTGTTCGTCGTCGACTACCAATATTTTCTGTTGCGCGCTGGGCTGCTGCATGCGGCGAGAATAGTTTCCTGCACCGAAAAAATCCACACCGGAACGTCAGCGCCGCTTACTTCGAGGCGATGGGGGAATCGAGCTTGGCGTTGCCTTCAACAATGATCACGATGCTTCCCGATGGCCGCAGGCTGTCTGAGGAGCGGGCGAGGACCTTCTCGTCGAACGTCATTTCCAGGTGATCGCCGCGCGCGGAGACCGTAAAGACGTGGGGACCCGGCTGAATCGTCTTGGAGTCCATGCTTAAGGGCACCTGGACTTTTGCAAATTTCGCCTTCGATGATCCCGTTTCAAACTGAGCGCGCGTCGGATCGCCGAAGTACGTCAGCTTCTCGCCTTTGACGTGGATGCCATAACCCTTTCCAACGGTGAGGTCATACTCTTCGGCGTCGCGGCGGATTTTTTTTGTAAGTTCCGTTTCGGCCTCGTAGCGCGTGAGGACTTCGATGGACGCGCCTTCTTCGAGCAGGAAGCGCACCTGCACGGCGCCATCGACCAGCGGCGCCACCAGCATTCCGCCGCCCGTCACCGTGTAGACTCCCTTGAGCTTCGGGTCGGTTGTCCATTCGCCTTTCACTTCCGTCCAGTTCAAGCGCTTGAGCTCGGAGAGGACTGCAGGCGTGGTTGCCGGCTTTTCGCCGCCCTCGGGCTTCTTTGCCTCAGGCTCTTTTTCTTTACTCTTGGGCTCAGGCTTGCTTTCCGGCTCCGATGCGGCGAGCGGCTGCGCCAGCTGTTCGATCTGCTTGCGATTCTGCTGCACGAACTCCGTATCGACGAATTCGACGATCAAGCGCTGCTGCAGCTTGAGTGCGCCGTCAAGATCCTTGTTCTTGCGCGCATCAAGCACGTCGCTATAGAGCTGCCGTGCCTGCGCCTCGCGGTTCACCGGCGCCTGCGCCGGGCCGAGCATCTTCAAGCCGAGCTCGGCCATGGCTTTGGCATTCGGGTCTTTGTCGCCAACCTTCTGCAGGTGTTCACTGGCCAGTTCTTTCAGGCCCAGCGCAAAAGCGAGCGCGCCCATGTTCAAGTGGTCGGTGGGTGTATCTTTTTCGGCAACTTTCAATGCCTGAGCCAGCTGGATCAAGTTTTCGGGTGTGATCAGCTTCCAGGGCACCGGCTGAGGCGGCAGGCCAGAGGCATTCGTGGGCTTGTACGTCAGCTCTTTGTCGCTCCAGCCAATCAGCTGGCCGGCGGGGTATTTGCCGAGTCCGGGAAGATCCGTGCCTTTGCTGTCGTTTGTCGCCTGCGCCATCTGTTTCCAGACGTTGCCGGCTTGCAGGTAGATATCGGCAAGCGTTCGAGCAGCCTTTTTGAACGGTTCGGTATGCAATTTTTCGGCGCCGTCCCGGATGAGCTTGCCGGCTTCGTCGAAATTGTAGCGGCGGCCGCCCACTTCGATTTCAGTTACGCGCAAACCGGCTTTCTCGTACATCGCGGCAATGGACTTGAGATCCTCCGCGGTAAAGTTCGCGATCTTCCGCTGTTCGGCCTGGTATTTTTCGATGTCCTTCTTTAGAGCATCAGTGATTTCAGCCGGCAGGCGGTTGGTCGGGCCGTCCAGCATCTCGATGGCTTTGTCGTAATTTCCGGCTTCGGCGGCTTTGGCGGCACGCGCGCGAAGTTCGCCCAGCAGCCCGCGCATCATGCCGTGTGCTTCAGCGGCCTGCTTTGAGTTCTCGTGCTTGTCGGCAAATTTGCGCAGCATCCGGAACGCGCGGTCTTTCTTGTTATCGGCAATCTCGTGCTCAGCCTCTTCTTTTGCTGCCTCCCAATCCTTCTCGAGTTTCTCTTTCGCTTCCTTCGCCTCCTTGAGCATCGGAGCTGCGATGTCGGCAATGCGGCTGTTGGGGTGCTGCTTGATAAACTGTTCCAGGCGCTCGATTACCACGTCCGGGTTGGACTGCGTCTTTTCCTGCAGTTCCCGCTTGAGAACGCTCAGCGCCCGCACCGCTTTCTGGTGCTCGGGCTTCATATCCAGCACATTCACGTCTTCGGTCAGCACCGACTTGGACGGCAGCTCGACTTTCGTGTCAGTCTTGCCAGGCTCAGGCTTCGGGTTTTCTGCTTTGGGCGGCTGCGACTTGGTCGTTTCGGTCTTTTTTGGATCGCTTTTCGCCGGCACTGCCGGCTCGGGGTTTACGGCCGCAGGTGCCGTGGCCACCTTTTCAGGCTGCTTGTCGTCTTTCGGACGTGCGACGATGCCGATGGCGACCAGGGCCAGCACTGCCGCGCCGGCGCCGTAGAGCATCAATTTGAAACGAGGCTGAGCGACAGGAGCGACCGGTCCGGTAGGAATCCGCGCGTGGCCCGCAGTCGCGCCTTTGTACGCTCCGGTTTTGCATTTCTCAATTGCTTCCAGTACCTGCGCCGCATCCGCAAAGCGCCGGGCCGGCTCCTTGGCCATCAGCTTTTCAACCAGCGCCACAAAGCCGGGTGATAGATGCGGCGCGAGCTTCTTCAGTGAACGCGGCGGCTCGGTAAGAACCTTGACCATCACTGCCGCAGCCGAGTTGGCTTCGTAAGGCGTCTCTCCACTGGCCATGACGAACATGGATGCGCCGAGACTGTAGAGATCGCTGCGCGTATCGACTTCCGTCCCGCGGCACTGCTCGGGCGACATATAATGTGGAGTGCCCATGGCCTCGCCATCTTGGGTCAGATGGGCGTTGTTGTCCTTGTTCTGCAGCCGCGCAAGCCCCAGGTCGGCCAGTCGCACACGGCCACTTGAATCGAGGAGGAAATTGTCGGGTTTGATGTCGCGATGCAGAATGCCGC
>DASPJR010000110.1:0-4398 GCA_035628505.1 Planctomycetota bacterium
CCCACATCGCGACAAGCTCCAGATCCAGGCGCCGTTTGCAGAAGGCGTCCACGTCTTCAAACGTATCGGCGGCTTCATCGGCACCGCCATCCAGCGTCAGCACGACGCATGAGAGATTGTCGCGTTTGGCCGCGAGCTGCAAATCGCGGAGCGGCACCCATAGTTCGGCCTCCATCACGGTTCCTGGTGCCTCGAATCGCCCGCTGATGGTCCAGACTCGGCCGTCGAACCAGAGCGTCTTCCCCACTGCAAGACGCTCGTCGGGAAGTCCCATTCGTGCTCCGGCGAGCTTTCCGGCGAGGATCTCGTTCTGCCCTGGTGCGCGCCCTTCCGTGATGCGGACCTGCGGATGCACTAAGAACGCCGGCGGAGTGATCCCACGCAGCAGTGTCAGCAGGGTCCTCTCCGATCCCTCCTCTTCTCGAACGAGACTCGCCATGTGGACCTCCGGCGAGACGTACGTAACGCCGAGGTTGGTCTTCAGCCCGTCCACAGCCGCTGCGATTTCGCTCGGCACGCTTGGCTTGATTTCACTGCGTTCAAGGCTCTCTTCGCTGCCGGCTCCCAGAACAATAACGTTGTTGCCGTGCTCAACCGTCATGCTTTTTTCCATTCCGCGAACGAAGGATGCCGCGGCGAGCACCAGCAATACGACCAGCGCGCTGCCGGCGAGGCTCGAGATCAGCCGAATGCGGTGCCGCGCCAGATTGCGGATCGCATATTCCCAGGGTAGCAGTCGCACGATCTTCTCCTATCAGACGGCGCGGAATGAACTCACGATGTCGCGGCGCGAGGCCTGCCACGCGGGCACCAGCCCTGCGACCACGCCGAGCACCAGCGTTACGATAAAGCCGCTGACCCAGACATCGGGCCCGGCGGTAAAGCTGATGCTGAAGCCTTCATTCGTCAGGCTGAAGCTGCCGAAGTGGAGCACAACGACGGCTGCAACCGTTCCCGCGAGTCCGCCCAGGAGGCTGAGCAGGACACCTTCTCCGATGATCATCCGTGCGATCAGGCTGCCATTGAAGCCGAGCGTCTGCAGAACGGCGTGTTCCCGGATTCGATCCTGCACCGAAAGAATGACGGTGTTCGCAACCAGTGCCAGGACCGCGGCGACACAGCCAAGGCCCAGCCATCGTGTAAACTTGATCATCTCCAGCAGGTCGCCAGCGGCGCGTGCGATGAACGCCTTCTCCGAGCGCGTCGCCGTGGGCGCCTGGTCGTTGCGGAACTCAGCATCGATCTGCTCCGCGACGCGTTTGAGGTCTCGCGGGTCGCTGACCTTCACATTGAACTGCGTGACGACGCCAGGCGCGTTGACAACTTTCGCGCGCTGCAGGAACTCGAGATGAACATACGCGACGTTCTGATCCTGCGGCTCGGGCGAATTCACGATTGCTGCGACCGTCACAGTGACGCCGGCGGCGTCAAAACGATCTCCGACGCGGAAACCGCGCCTGCGCGCAAGCACCTCGCCCACGATGGCTGCATCGCTCCGCGCCTGCCAGTCAGCAACCGAGCCTTCGATGACTTTGAGCGCGGGCGCGTGCGCGGTGGTGAAGATGTCCGCCGGCACACCTCGGAAAACGACGACGTCCAGACTCGTCCGGCAGTTGGACACGATGATCTTCATCGGGATCACGCTCGCGACGCCCGGCACATCCTTGATTGTTCCGAGGTATCTCTCCGGAAGCTTGCTTGTGAATGGGCAGAAGCGATTCTCGCGATAGACGATCAGCGTCGTGTCCGCTGCGCTGGCCTCAGTGGATTCACGAAGACCCGCCTGTAGAGCCTGGATCGAGCAGAACAGGAACATCGCAAGACCCACGCCAGCCATCGTGAGAACGCTGCGCGTGCGGTGGCGGACGACCTGCTTCAACACGACAGGCCAGAACTTCAGCGCCATCATTTCGACTGCGCTCCTTTCTTTACAATGGAAGCCCGACGCGTAGGCGAGGGAGCATCTGTTGTCTTGCCTCTCCCCTTCTGGGAGAGGGTAGGGTGAGGGCTATTGTGAATCGGCGGCAGCGCTTTCAGCGCGGCAGTGCGTTCTTCGAGTTCTTCAAGCGTTTTGGGCCAGTCGTCTTTCAGCAATCGCGAAAGCGAGCGATCCGCCAGAAGCTTGCCGCCCGTCTGGCAGGTCGCGCAGTAGTTGGCTTCGTTCTCCGCGTAGCGGATGCGCTGCACCGGCGAGCCGCACACGGGACAGGGCTGGTTGTAGCGGCCGTGCACGGCCATGCCTTCGCGGAAGGCTGTCACGTTCTCAGGAAAGCCCATGCCGCGTTCGCGTTCAAGACGCTCAGTCCAGTCCTTCAGGACTGCCCGGGTCGCAGTGAGCAACGTTTCGATTTCCTTGGGAGTCATCTGCGATGTCTGCCGGAACGGCGACATCTTCGCGCGATGGAGGATCTCATCGGAATAAGCGTTTCCAATGCCGCTGAACAGATGCGGATCGGTGAGCGACCGCTTAATGGTGTGGTTCTCGCGTTTCAGCGTCTCGGCAAATTCTCCGAGCGAGCAGTCGAACACCTCAATGCCGCCAGGATCCTGCGCCTTAAGCGCTGCTTCGCCGCGAAACACATGCAGCGAAGCGCGCTTTTTCGGGCTGGCTTCAGTCAAAAGCAGTGTGCCTTCCGGAAAGTCAAAGGCCGCAAGTCCCACTTTCGCCGTGATTTTTGCGCGCGGCAGAGCCCAGCGCAGCCGTCCGGCGATCATCAGATGGATGACCGCGAACAGTTCCTCTTCGAAGCAGAGAACGATGCGCTTGCCCAGCCGGCGGATGTCCACCACAGGTTTTCCGAGCACGGCACTGAGCGGCGGATCGAATGAGCGCAGCAGGAACGGGCTCGCGATCCGCACGTTCTGTAGCGGCCGCTTGAGCACCCGCTCCTTCAGCGCGGCGATGTACACCGTGATATCAGGCAGCTCCGGCATGTGCGCCTTCCTTCACGACAGGGTGGGGAGCCGACGTCACGAGCCTTCCCTTCTCCAGGTGCAGGGTCTGACTCGCGTATGCGGCCGTCTTCGGATCGTGTGTGACCATTAGCATCGTTTTGTTGAATTGGGAATTAAGCTGCGTCAGAAGCTTCATGATCGACACAGCCGCTTCGGCATCGAGAGCCCCGGTCGGCTCGTCCGCGACGATGATCTTGGGATCGGCGACGATAGCGCGCGCGATCGCGACGCGCTGCTCCTGCCCGCCGCTGAGCTGCCGTGGGAAGTGATCGTGCCGGTCGGACAAACCAACGAGCTCCAGGGCGAGCGACACCTTTGCATGCCGTTCCTTACGGCTGAACGGATGCAGCAACAGCGGCAGCTCGACGTTCTCGTACGCCGTCAGCACCGGCACGAGATTGTAGAGCTGAAAGATGTACCCGATGTACGTCGAGCGCCATGCGGCGAGCTGCGCGCGCGACATCGCGCCCAAGTTATGGCCATCGATCTTCAATGTGCCCGACGTTGGGCTGTCGATACCAGCGATCAGATTGAGCAGCGTCGTCTTGCCGGATCCTGAGGGTCCCATCAGCGCAATGAATGATCCGGCCTCAACATCGAGGTCGAGATCCTTTAGTGGCGTAATGACTGTCTCGCCTTTCTGATAGGCGCGCGTCAGCTTCCGGCACTCAATGAGAGCCATGGTGCTCACCTCCCTGACCCGCTGATGAGCCTGCATCGATCACGCGGATGCGCTCCCCTTCGTGGAGTGACGCGGTATCGCTCACGATCACGCTGTCGCCCGGCTGTAGCCCTGAAGTGACTTCAACCCAGCCCTCGCGTTTGGCTGTGCCGAGAACGACTGTTCTGCGCACTGCCACGCTGCGGCCTTTATCTACTACCCAGGCGACGGTGATGCTGCCTTCTTTCTGCAGAGCGGATTCGGGTGCGAACGCACGCAGCGCGGCCCCTGATTTCTCTTTGCTCGCGGTGCTGAGGAATTGCACACGCGCGAGCATCTCCGGTTTCAATTCAGGTGCAGGATTGTCGATGCGGACCTTTACCTGCAGCGTATTTTTTTGAATGTCCGCCTCGTTGGTGATACGCGTCACCGTGCCTTTGAAGACCATATCGCGCAGCACTTCCACTGTGACTTCGGCGCCCTGGCCGACACTAACGTTGCCCGCTTCGGCCAGCGGCACATCCACTCGCACCTGCAGCTTCTGCGGATCGTAGAGCGCGAGCGCTTGAGCGCTGGCCTCGTCGTCCATCCCCAGCATCATCTTCGATCCCGGCGACACGCGGCGGCGATACACCAACCCTTCACTCGGCGCCTTGATCGTCATTCGGTCAAGGCGCAGCTTCGCTTCGTCGCGCATCGCAGCCGCCGTCAGCAGCGCGGCCTGCGCGCGAGCCAGATTGGCCTTGGCCTCGGCGAGCATCTTCGTTTCAGTGATGCGCAGC
>DASPJR010000111.1:0-30793 GCA_035628505.1 Planctomycetota bacterium
CATCAGTTCAAAGACGCGTTTGCGCATGAGCGGCTCGCCGCCCGAGAAGAGCAGGATCGGCACGCCGTACTCGGCCATGTCATCGAGCATCTTGATGGCCTGGGCGTGATCGAGCTCGCCCTGGTAGGCCTTGGTTTCAGAATCCGAGTAGCAGTGGATGCAGCGCAGGTTGCAGGTGCGGGTGGTATTCCAGGTCATCACCGGCTTGTAGTCGCTGGTGAAGCTGAGCATGAACGGCGGCAGGTCTTTGCGGACTTTTAAATCCGGGCCGACATCTTCAGGGGTGACGTAACCGTTGATGAACTTGCTGATGCGAACGGGCATGGCGGGCTCCTGTCTGGGAGTCAGGAGTCTTGAGTCTGGAGTCTTGTGTCGCAATGCAGAACGACTCTAAGACGCCAGACTCCCGACTCATAGACTCGTCTCTATGGTTCCGCGCGCTGTACCCGCATCCTCGGGGCCCCGGCCGGGCGGAGTCTGTCTTCGGCTGAAAGAGGATACACCGGAGGGCGAGTAATTACCAGAAGCACCATGGGAAAAGGCTTTCGGTCACGTCGGGAATACAGTAGTTTTAAGTCGAGGAAGGTATGCCATGCTCACGCTGACGTCGAAGCAACTTGCCACATTTGATTTCACCCGCGTTTTCGGGGGTACGATGACTCCTAGTTCTGAGCAGCTACAACAAACGCTCGCTGATCTGCGCCCCGTACTTGGGCCCGCATTGGTGGCGGGCGGAATGGCTGTGATTCATTACGGATACGAGCGCAACACACAGGACATCGACATTTTGTATCCAAATTGCGATGAGGCAGACATTCTCCGGCGCTTAAGCACTAACTTTGAAATAGTACATAAACCCGAGAGCGGTTGGCACCACCTTAATCACAAGAAGACAAACGTGCGACTGGAGCTGATCCCTGAGGGAGGACTTACGCAATATGGATTCATCCCTGGGCCGAAGGTGGTTGGCGGCGAGGACGGGTTTGTTTCATTGCTCGGGCTGGTGTGGATGAAACTAGTATCAGGCCGTATGAAAGATGACGCGGACATTGTGGAAATCGCGAAGGCTGGCCAGATGAGAGCCATGCGCAAGTTGACAAAAAAACTTCCGCCAGAGCTTCGCGATCGCTACACACAGCTTCTCGACCGAGCTAAGAGGGAGATGGACAACAACCCGCACGATCCGAAACAAAGTGGACGCGTGCAGGAACCTGCTGCGGCGTATGGTAAGCGGCGGCCGAAGCTGAAAAGTAAACTGAAAACAAAGGCCAAGTAGTCGCTACAAGCGAAGGGGTACGACATGCTTCGCGGTCGATTGCATTTTGTCAGCGGGTTGTGTGGTGCGGTATTCTTTCTAAGTGTCGTATCCGCCAACCTCTATCCCCGCTCGGGATACCGCGCGAACTGTTACGGATTTCCGGTTATCATGTTTGTAAGTCCGAGTTTGGGCATGATAACGAAAACGGAAGACGAAGAATTGAGCAGGGGTTGGAGGATTCCTTTCGGAATGCGGTTATTTCCTAATGCTGTGTTCCTCAACTTTGCCCTTTTTGTCGCAGGCACAACACTGACGCTTGTTTCCGTGGAGTATGTTATGAGAAAGCGTGAAGGAAAGTTGCCGCCAAAAAGTCCCAGAAGAAGCTAGTCGCGACAATCCGCCAATTACTTCACCGCCGCCGCCACGCGCATGCCGAAGCACGAACCGCGCATGGTCGGGGGGATGCCGAGGCGGCGAGACGAGAACGCGGCTTTGTGCGGCTCGTTCCAGCAGTTGCCGCGGATCACAGCGGTCTTGTTGTCGTTGAAGAAGGGATCGGTCGCCGGCGCGCCCGTGTAATCCTTGAGCGAATCAGCGCACCACTCCCAGACGTTTCCAGCCGTGTCGAACGCGCCGCACCAGGTTTTGTTCTGCGGGAAGGAACCGACTGGCGCGGTATACGGGAAACCGTCGTCATGGGGAGATTCACCGAATCGCATGTTGAACCCGGTTGCTTTGAGCGACTTGTCGGCGACGTTGCCCATCACGCCAACCCAATCCGGGCCCCACGGATAGGCCAGGCTCTGCGGCCCGCGTGCGGCGTATTCCCACTGCGCTTCGGTCGGCAGGAAGACTCGCCGCCCGCATTTCGAGGACGCCCACTCGACAAAGGCGAGCGCATCGTTGCGCGAGATGACGCACGCCGGATGCGTATCGGTCTGCGGGAATCCGGGATTGCGCCAGTAAATCCCTTTCTGATGCCCCCAGACGCCATCCTTGACCGTGTTCGCATTGCCTTCCATTTCAGCGTCGGTTTTGTATTGAGTGGCGTCCACAAAAGCGCGGAATTGCGCAACGGTAATCTCGTATTTACCGAGATAAAAATCCTGGGTCAGTGTCACGCGATGCATGGGATTGGAACCCGGCACCGAGTCGCTGCCCATCATGAACGAGCCGGCCTTCACCAGCACCATCTCGATCTTGACGCCGTTGCCAAGGTCGAGCGCCAGCTCCGGCGCAGGCGGCGCCTCGATGGCCGGCACGGGAGCCAGCGCAGGCGCAGTAACCGGCTCAGCCCCTTTCGCGAGAGGCTTTTCGGGCTGCACAGAAGTGTCTGCAGGTTTGGCGGGCGCTGCGGAATCGCTCTTCTTCGGCGAGGCATTCTGAAACACGAAGAATCCGACGACGGCCAGCGTCACGCCGATAACCGAATAAAGCAGGACGGGAGCGCCTTTGGGCGCAGCAGGTTTATCAAAGCCGACCGTGGAACTGTCGGAGATGTCCGCTTCGCCGGTGCGGAATCCCGTGCGCGTCTTGTAGTCGAATTCGTCCAGCACAGCCTTTCTCGCCCGGCGCACGGTCGATTTCTCTTCGACGATTTTGCAGAGCGGCATCTGGCCCTGGCGCACGCGTTCGAGGTCGGCAATAAGTTCGGCGCAGTCGGCATAACGGTCCTCCGGCGCCTTGGCCATCATCTTCTGGATGACACGCACGAGCCCGTCCGGCAGTCCTTCTTTCAGATCATGCGGGTTGGTAAGCTGCTCGTGGAGATGTTTCATGATCACCAGCGCCGACGTGCCGGCGTTGTACGGCGTCTGCCCGGTAACCATGCGGTACAGCGTTGCGCCGAGCGAATAGATGTCGGCGCGGCCATCAATGTCCTTGGCGCCAATGGCCTGCTCGGGCGCAATGTAGTGCGGCGTGCCCATGATCACGCCCGTCGCGGTTTTAAAGGACTGCTCGTTTTCGGACATGTTCTTGCACAGGCCGAGATCCAGTATCTTCGCGGTGCCGCTCGCCAGGTTTGCAGCCGTCGCGTCCGGATCGCTGGTGATGAAGATGTTGCCGGGCTTGATGTCGCGATGCACAACGCCGTGGTCGTGAGCGTGCTTGAGTCCGCGCGCGACCTGCAGCGTAATCTCCAGCGCTTTCGCCCACGGGAGCTCGTTTTGGACCGCGAGCACGCTGTCGAGCGGCTGGCCCTGGCAGTATTCCATGACGAAGAAATGGTGGCCCAGTTCTTCACCGAGCTCATAGCCGCCGACGATGTTCTCATGCTTGAGCGTCGTGACCAGCTTGGCTTCGCGCCGAAAGCGCTTGAGGAATTCGGCGTCCGAGGCCAGGCGCGGTGACAGCAGCTTGATAGCGACCTTGCGATTCTCGCGTGTATCCTCGGCAAGGTAAACGGCGCCCATGCCGCCTTCGCCCAGTTTCTGGATGAGTTTGTATGCGCCCAGCTGCATCAGCTCACCGGACTGCAGCTTCTTCTCAATGTTCTGGCGAATGGCGGGTGTGAGGATGCCTTGCTCGACGAGCACGTCCGCGAGAGAAACGTCTTCGCCGGCGCGGCGTTTCTCGGCCTGCACTTCACGCGCGGCGTCCAGCTGCTCCAGCGTGGCATTGCCGATGGAGTTCACATATTCGGCAAAACGCTCGTCCGTGACGCTTGTGGCCATAAGAGTCCTCGCGGATGCGCCGAAGTTTAGCGAGGCGAGCAATGTAAGTCTAGAGTCTGGAGTCGTGAGTCTGGGATCCAAGAGCCAAAAACTCTTACCCCCCGAGCTTGCGGTACACCGCGATCGGATACACCGTAATATTCGGATAGCGCGAAAAACCGATCAGCCCTTCGAGCATTTCCAGCGCGTTGAAAAACTGCCGGAAAGCCTGCTCGAGTTTGGCATCCTGCTGAGCCACCGCTGGTCGGGCAAACTGTGACATGAAGTTGAACGGATGCCCTTTGGCGTCCGGAGCAGCCGTAACGAAGCCCAGCATTGTCAATTTCGCCGTCGGGCGTGTGCCATAGGCAGAGATCAGATTGTCAAAGCTGCCCGCGACGAAGCAATCGCGCTTCAGGTTGGCCAGCAGCTGAAACTCGGGAATGCCATCGAACGGAAAACAGCGCAGGTGAATGCGCCCGCGCAGGAAGGATTCGATGAAAAGGCCGAAGCCGGCGACCATCCAGTCAGGCAGTCCATTCATCTGCGTCTGCTCGGCGACCATGTTGCGGAAGCGCGTTTCCAGGTGCTTGACGCGCGCTTCCATGCCTGCGCGCTTGTTGCGGTCGACTTCCTTTTTCGCGGCCGCCCGGACATTATCGAGTTCCTGCTGCGCTTTCTGGTACTCGGCAGACTGTTCCAGCGCGTTAACGGTGCAGCGGCCGATGAACTCGATCATGGCATTTGAGTTATCCGCCATATTCTTGAAGCGGTCGTAGTCCTCCATGGACGTCCAGCCTTCGGCGCGCACGTATGGAACGGCTTTGACCTTCTCATTTATATAAGGAGCTTCAACGCCCGGCCCGGCAAGCGTATTGACGTCCAGCCCGGCTCCGCCCTGGAAGGCGAGCTCTTCAAAACGCTTGAGCCTGGCGAAGTCGGGCTCCTGCGAAGGCGCTTCGCCCAGTTGCTGGAGAATGGATGCACACTTTGCGGCATCGAAGTACAGGATATCGAGAACAGGCTTGCTCGGCATGAAAGGTCCTCTTGAGGCGCTAGGAAAGGGTTGATTGTTCTCTAACGCGTCGGCACGCGAAAGACATCAACCATTTTGAAAAGAGCAAATATATTTAGTTGTTTAAGGAGTCCTTGAACGGTACGCTCTCCCCCCTAAACTAGAATCTAAGCCTGAAAAAGGAGGTTGGTCAGGTCTGCTTTCGAGCACTGGCGGGGCAGTTTGTCGGATGCACATGAAGTTGAAATTGCGCCCCAGTGCAGAAAAGTTATCATTTTTATAAACGCTGTACTGAACATCGTTTACGAAGTTAAATCGGGTGCGCTACGGGTGCTCGGGACGAGAAAACAATTGACAGATCAAAAACAAACAGTAAATTCCTCGTGCTCATAAATTTTTGTTCTCGGAGGGGAGACATGGTACGTGTTACCGGTGTTATTGCTTGTTTAGCTTTTCTGCTGAGCGCAGGAGTGTCGCGCGCCGCCTCGACGGTCGATGACCTCAAGCGTGAAGTTGAGAAGCTGCGCAAGGAAATCAATCAGCGTCAGGATTCCAAGGCGTCTCCCATCAGCCGGGTCGATGCCGTCACGGGCGGAAAGTACGGCCCGGGCTCCGCGGTTGAGACCAGATCAGGCAAGCTCCAGATGTCCGGGCTGCTGCAGGTCTGGTACCAGAGCGTTCAGAACGACAACATCGGCAACGTCGAAGCAGGCGTGGGCGCAAACGCCCTGGACTTCTCCGAATCCAACGAGATCCAGGACAACGACACCTTCCGCATCCGCCGCTCGGAGCTGAAGTTTGCCATCGACATCCACGAGAATATCTCCGCGGTTGTAATGATCGACCCTACGCGTGAGCACAACATCGGCTTCTACCCGCTGCCGACCCAGTCCCGCCACGACGCGGTCTTCGGCAATGCCTCCTTTATTCAGACAGGCAGCGGCCGCCAGGGTGGAAATACGATCATCCCATCGCTCCTGCAGGACGCCTACATTAATTACCATGGCGTCATCCCGCACCATGATTTCACCATCGGCCAGTTCATTCCGCCCGCTGGCGAAGAAGCCTGGCGCGGCAACGGTTATCTCGATTTCGTCGAACGCTCTCTGGCCACCGGTATCAACAAGGTCCGCGACATCGGCGTGATGGTGCACGGCACCTGGCTCGAGAACCGCGTGCAGTACTGGGTCGGCGCGTTCAACGGCGCTCAGAGCATGCTGGTGGATCCTGAAATTGACGAATCCGGCAACCGCTCGGACGAGAATGACGAGAAAGACTTCGCCTGGCGCATCGCTGTTCGCCCGGTTTGGAGCACCGAATGCTGGTACGGCCGCCTCGAGCTCGGTGTTCACCGCACCGATGGCATCCGCGGTGAAGCCGGTTCCAACACCGATTCGAGCCGCACAATCAACGGCCTGAACCGCGAACAGACCAGCGCGCACCGCCAGGGCGCCTGGGCCTGGTATCGTCCGAACGGTCCGGTCCGCGGTATGTGGGCACGCGGTGAAGTTACGCAGGTACATGATCGCAATCTCTCAACCGGCATCCTCGGCCTGGGTGGTTCGGACTTCGGCCTTCAGCAGGCGAATCCCGGTGCAATCGATGTCTTCGGCTTCTACGCCGCGGTTGGCTACAAGCTCTCCGAGAGCCGCTGGGCCGACTGCCTCAAGGATGGCGGCGCTCTCAAGAACGCTCTGTACAACATGGAATTCGCCTTCCGCTACGAGAAGTATGAAAACGTCTTCGCGGAGGACCTCGTGAATCCGGACCGCAACACCGACGTCTTCGGCACGCGCGTGATGACGGCCGGCCTGAACTACTACATCAAGGGTTACGATGCCAAGATCCAGGCTAACTACCTCTTCGTGCGCGATCCGGACAGCCCGAAACGCGGCCTGCGCGACGTCAACAACGATGTCTTCGTGGTCAATTTCCAGGTGATGTTCTAAGCCTGAGAGAAAAGAAACTGAAGCAAGCGGGGCGCATCCGAAGATGCGCCCCGTTTTTTTTGTCTCACGCAAAGACGCAGAGACGCAAAAATTTCGAGAAGTATCAGTTGTGAATGCCAGCACAGATTATCAAATAAAGTGCTGCTGAACCCAATCGCTCTTTTAGTCCTCTCTTCCGTTCTTTTCTTTGCGTCTTTGCGCCTTTGCGTGAGATGATCAGCCTCCGTAGTAATCGAACCAGCTTCGCGCGGTCTCAATCAGCCGCACGCGGCTGAGCTTCACCTCGCCGCCATCGCGGCAGCCGGGAATCTTCGCTTCCAGCAGGTTCCAGATGACGATGGCGATATTCTCAGCCGTGGCCGGCTTGTCTTTGAAGAAGTCCGTGTCCAGATTCAGATGCTTATGATCAAAGCGCGCGTCGATTTCATCTTTGAGCAGCCGTTCAAAGCGTCCGACATCGATGATGATGCCCGTACGCGGATCTGGCGTGCCGGCGACGGTCACTTCGGCAACATAGTTGTGGCCATGCCCGTGCGGGTTGTTGCATTTGCCGTAAACGCGGCGATTCTCGTCGGCACTTAGCTTCTCCGTATGCAGCCGGTGTGAGGCTGAGAACTCAATTGCGCAAGTCAGTTGAACCATAGTCGGATTGGCTCCATCGATGTCGACATGCAGCCCCGGATGCTCCTCGAGCCGCAGCGCCGTACAGGTTGCTTCGCCGATGCGTTTTGGAATGCGCTTCCAGAGCACCTGGGCCAGGTTTTCGGTCGTGGGTACGCGCTCGGCGAATTCGGGCAGCGCCGTGTTCAGCATCTTATGGTCGATCGGCGCGAGCACCTTTTTCAGCGCCGCGTCTACATCCTTGATGTTGATGACCATGCCGTCGATCGGGCTGACGGGCCCGGTGACGCTGACTTCCAGGACATAATTGTGCCCATGCCCGCTCGGCTCGGCCGCGACGCCGAAGACCTCGCGCAATTCACTGTCGGACAGCCCGCCGCCCTTATAAACGTGGCCGGCCGTAAACGTAAGTTTGCGCGTCAACGTCAGCATGGCTCTATGGTACTGCGACGATAGATTTTCACCACAGAGGACACAGAGATCACGGAGGAGATACTTAATGGCCCAGATGACCGCAGATGATACACGCTAGAAAGAGTTTGGACTATATATTGTAAGCTGTAGATCTGAAAGCACGTCACTCCGCTTCGCCCCGGAGGGGCGAATGGATATTAGCCGGTGGCAAGCGCGACAGCGCGCGGCCACCGGAATAGAGTTCCACCTTTTGAATTTTGCGCCCCGGAGGGGCGCCGCTGGGAGGGTTTATGCCTTCGACACACTTGAGCCTGCATTACCATCTTATCTTCAGCACGAAAAATCGGGAACGGTCCATTCATTCAATCTGGAGGCCGCGGCTGCATGCTTTTCTTGGCGGCGCAGTCAAGAAGCTCGACGGTATTCCCGAAAAAATCGGCGGCACGGACGATCACATTCACGTGCTGCTCGGCTTGCGCGCGACGCACACGCTTTCGCAGGTGCTCTGCGACATTAAATCGGCTTCATCCGAATGGGTACATGAGGAACTCGGAGTCCGCCATTTTAAATGGCAGGAGGGTTACGGCGCGTTCACCGTAAGCGCGAGCAAGCGCGCGGAGGTGAGCCGCTATATCGACAACCAGCTTGAACATCATTGCAAGCAGTCGTTTCAGGAAGAGTACATCGAACTGCTCACAAAGAGCGATATTCCGTTCAAGGAAGAATATCTCTGGTGACGCGTGCGGCGCCCCTCCGGGGCGCGGAAGAAGAAGGGGCGTCATAATTCCGGTGGCCGCGCGCTTCGCGCTTGCCACCGGCTAATATCCTCTGCACCTCCGGTGCAGGTACTGCCGCGTGTTCCGAACTGGACTGCGCACAAGAACGATACGTTGTGCCGAGCGGCCTGCCTGCGAACTACCAGGCGCTGAGATGAACGGCGATTGTTCATGTGGCTCATCTACGGATTCTTTGCCGCTCTTCTCTGTGCTCCTCTGTGTCCTCCGCGCCGCTGTGGTGAAGTCGTGTTCGTTCACGTTGAAAAACAGTTATCGAATTCTATAGTGAATCGTCAAAGCAATGGAGACGCCCAGAAATGCCTCTTTCCCGCGAACAGATTCTCAAGGCTGCTGAAGACCGGCGCGAGCTTGTCACGAAGTTGCTAAGCGAGCTGATTCAGATCGATACGACCAATCCGCCGGGCAACGAACACCTTGCTGTGGCGTACTGCGCCAAATTCTGCGAAGCGCGCAAGATTCCGTATAAGACCTACGATCCGGGCGAAGGCCGCACGAGCCTGATCGCTGAAGTCGGCAGCGGATCCGGCCCGCGCCTCTTCATCCCCGCACACACAGACGTTGTTCCAGCCGGCGAAGGCTGGAGCGTGCCGCCGTTTGGCGGCGTCGTGAAAGATGGCCAGGTCTGGGGCCGCGGCGCGACCGACGACAAGGGACCGCTCGCGGGGCTGCTCGCCGCCGTGGACTTCTTGAAAACTGTCGAAGGCGAATTCAGAGGCACGCTGATGGCCGGGGCCATTGCCGACGAAGAGCACGGCTCCGATCTCGGGCTCGACTGGCTCCTGAAAGAGAAGGGCGTGAAGGCCGACATGGCTTTCGTGCCGGACATCCCCAGCTTTCTGCAGGAAGTCGAAATCGCTGAAAAAGGCCTCGTGAATGTGCGCGTCACGTTCCACGGCAAGCAGGCGCATTCGAGCACGCCCGAAGAGGGCGTTTCGGCGCTGGGCGCGCTCGCGGAGATGATGTACATGACCGAGAACTGGCGCCCGCACGGCAGCGAGCGCAAGCATCCGCTGCTCTCGCCGACCACGAACGTGATCGTGCGCGCGGATGCAGGCATCGCCAACAACATCGTTCCGGGCAAGGCCAGCGCCGTCTACAACCTGCGCTTCCTGCCGTGGCAGACAGGTACCGGCATCACGCAGGAGCTTCGCAAGATGGCCGAGCAGATCGCGTCGCGCCGCAAAGGCGTGAGCGTCACCGTCGAAAAAATCGCGGAACTCGAGCCGTCAGAAGTGAAGCAGGATTCGCCGGTCGCACAATCGCTTTTCAAGGCCATCAAAGATGTGACTGGCAAGGAGCCGAAGTTTGTCGGAATCGGCGGAGCGACGCTCTGCAAGCAGCTGATCTGGGCCGGCATTCCCGCCGCCGCGTTTGGTCCGGGCGACCACAGTATGCCGCACATGGCCGATGAGCGGATTCCGATTGATGAGCTGGTGAAATACACAGCGGTGGTGATCGGCGCTACACTGAATGCGGTGGGGAAGTGACTAAACACTACTTCACCACAGAGACGCAGAGAGCGCAGAGGTTCACAGAGAAGGCAAAAAGTTTTTACTTGCAGGGGCTGCTAGTGAAAGTATCTATTCCTCTGCGGGCTCTGCTAAAACGAAAGCACACTTAAGCTTAACTGATTTTAGTTTCACTTCCCATCTGGACGTAACGTTTCATTCTGGTGTACATATATCTGGCAGAAAACGCATCTCAAACGCGAGGGGGCCTCAGCTATGTCCACGTCGAATTTCAGTCGCCGCAATTTTCTTAAAACGTCCGCCGCTGCCGCCGCGTGCCTCTGGGGCGCAAGCTCGCGCGTGCTCGGTGCCAACGAAGACATCCGCATCGGCATGATCGGCTTCCGCGGGCGCGGCAAAGACCACATCGAAAATCTGCGCAAGCTCAAAGGCGTGCGCATCGTCACCCTCTGCGACGTCGATGCGGATGTGCTCGGCGCGGAAGCAAAGAAGTTCGCCGACCGCGGCGAAAAAGTCGAGACTTGCAGCGATGTGCGCAAGCTGCTCGAAGACAAGAACATCGATGCCATCGCCTCAGCGACGCCCAACCACTGGCATTCGCTGCTGACCGTCTGGGCCTGCCAGGCGGGCAAAGATGTGTACATGGAAAAGCCCATCTCGCACAACGTCTGGGAAGGCCGCAAGGCCGTCGAGGCCGCGCGCAAGTACAACCGCATCGTCCAGGCCGGCACGCAGAGCCGCTCCAACCCGGGACTGCGCGAAGCCGTCGAGTTCATCCAGAAAGGCGGCATCGGCAAAGTGAAACTCGTGCGCGGGCTGTGCTACAAGCCGCGCAACAGCATCGGCAAAGTGCCCGGCGAGCAGACGGTGCCCTCATCGATCGATTACGATTTGTGGACGGGGCCGGCAGAGAAGCTGCCGCTCACGCGCAAGAGCCTGCATTACGACTGGCACTGGGTGTGGAACACGGGGAACGGCGACCTGGGCAACCAGGGCATTCACCAGATGGACATCGCCCGCTGGATTCTCGGTGAAAACGAGCTCTCGCCAAAGGTGCTCAGCATCGGCGGACGCCTGGGCTACGTCGACGATGGTCAGACGCCCAACACGCAGATCATCTATCATGCGTACGCGAAAACGCCGCTGCTCTTTGAAGTGCGCGGGCTGTCATCGAAGCCGGAATCAAAGGAGATGGACAATTACAGGGGCGCGCAGATTGGCGTGATCGCCCACGGCGAAGAAGGTGAAGTGGTGATGCCCAGCTATGCGATCGCCATCGTTTACGACAAGAGCGGCAAGGAAGTGAAGCGCTTTGGCGAGACCACCAATGCCGAAGGCAAGAAGACGCAGGTGCAAGGCAATCATTACGAGAATTTCATCAACGCCGTACGCAGCCGCAAGAGCACGGATCTGCACGCCGATATCATCGAAGGTCATCTGTCCAGCGCGCTCTGCCACACCGGAAACATCTCGCACCTCACCGGCAAGCCGGCCGTGCCGGAAGAAGTTCGCGACGCTGTGAAGAGCAACGCTGAGCTGGCCGAGGTGGTTTCGCGGGTGCAGGAGCACCTGGGAAATCACAAGATCGATCTCTCGAGCGAGAAGATCACGCTGGGTTCCTGGCTGACGATGGATCCCAAGACCGAGCGCTTCGCTGGAAACGCCGTTGCCAACGCGCTGCTTACGCGCGAATACCGCAAGGGCTTCGAGGTGCCGGAGAAGGTGTAATAATGCATGATGCATGATGCATAAAGGACAGGGGTCGGGCGCGCTTTGGCGCGCCCTCTTTATTGTTGTGGCCGCTTAAAGATTTCTCTAAATCTTCCAAGAAATCAGGTCAGCTTTTGCCTGCATTTACGTCATAAATTAGGGATGAGTCTGTTTGGGCTTTCGCAGATTCTGCGCCTGTGCAATTTGAAGGGCAGAGCCGGGTTCAACATGTGCAACTTTTTACAGATTTCGCCACTTTACTCGCACTCGTCACTCGTCACTCGTCACCCGATCCAGCAAGCTCAAGAATAAAATTCTGGAAATCGCTTGCGCAGGCGCCGAAATGATTATATAAACCCTATGGGATTAGTAGGGAATTGGATGAAGGTCTCGCAGAAAACTGATTATGCTCTCCGCGCGATGCTGGAACTTTCGTTGCGCCCCGAGCAGACTGTGCGGACGGCGGAGATCGCACGCAATCAGCAGATTCCCGAAAAGTTCCTCGAACTGATTCTCGTCGAACTGCGTCGCGCGGGATTGATTCACAGTCAGCGCGGACCGGTTGGCGGGCACCGCCTGCTGAAGGAGCCGAAGGACATTTCCGTCGGCCAGATCTGGCGCGCGGTAGACGGCTCGGTGCTGGAGCGGCCCGCGCAGGATCTGGGGCGGGGCGGTTCGGACCCCTTCAGAAGCGTGTGGGACGAGGTCGACGCGGCGGTGGCAAAGGTCGTGAATCAAGTTTCACTTGCGGACATCCGCAAGCGCGCGGAAGCTAAGCGCGGCGTTCCGGATTACAGCATTTGACATTTTTACCACGAAGCACACGAAGAGCACGAAGAACAGCAGGGCGGGAGTTAAAAATCAGTTTGTTTTTCTTCGTGTCCTTCGTGAGCTTCGTGGTTCAAAGTCGTTTCAGTTAACCAAACAGGGGAGGAGCGGACGACAATGGCTCGAATTTATGACGACAATTCGTTGAGCATCGGCAACACACCGCTGATTAAGCTCAACCGCGTAACAAAGGGGCTCGAGGCCACCATTCTGGCTAAGATCGAAGGCCGCAACCCGGCTTACTCGGTCAAGTGCCGCATCGGCGCCGCGATGATCTGGGCTGCCGAGCGCGACGGAAAACTCAAGCAGGGTTCGCGCGACGTCACCGTCGTTGAACCCACCTCCGGCAACACCGGCATTGCGCTGGCCTACGTCTGCGCCGCGCGCGGTTATCCGCTGATCCTGACGATGCCGGAAACGATGTCGCTGGAACGTCGCCGCATGCTGCGCGCGTTCGGCGCCGAGCTCGTTCTGACGGAAGGCGCCAAGGGAATGCCGGGCGCGATTGCCAAAGCCGAAGAGATCGTCAACAGCGATCCGAAGAAATATTTTATGCCGCAGCAGTTCAAGAATCCGGCCAACCCTGAGGTTCATTTCAAGACGACGGGACCGGAAATCTGGAACGACACCGACGGCAAGGTTGACATCCTGGTCGCGGGTATCGGTACCGGCGGCACGATTACCGGCGTCTCGCGCTACATAAAAGGCGAGAAGAAGAAGGCCGGCTTCAAGGCCATCGCTGTCGAGCCGATCCACTCACCGATTTTGACTCAGATCCGCTCCGGCGAAACCCCGAAGCCCGGTCCGCACAAGATCCAGGGCATCGGCGCCGGCTTCAAGCCCGACGTGCTCGATCTCAACCAGGTCGACGAAATTGTCACCGTCAGCAACGATGAGTCCGTCGAGATGGCCAAGCGTCTCCACAAGGAAGAAGGCATCACCTGCGGAATCTCCTGCGGAGCCGCCGTGGCCGCTGCAATCAAAGTTGCACAGAAGCCGGAGAACAAAGGCAAGCTGATCGTTACGGTGCTACCGGATTTCGGCGAGCGCTATCTCTCGAGCATTCTGTTCCAGGACATTCCGGCCTGAAGACAAACACTGCCGAAAACAGGCGGGACGCTGGTGTCCCGCCTTAAAAATATGGTTAAATCCTAGTTATCAGATAGGGAATACCTTGGAGCGGGTTTCGTTAGAAAAGTTGAGCGCCTTGCTTGCCGTATCCGCCTTGCTGCTGATCGTCCACGGCTGCGGCGGCCCAGCGGCAACGCCGCCGAATATTCCGGCGGGGGGCGGAACGCCCGAAGCGCTGCGGCTTGGATATTTTGCGAACGTCACCCACGCACAGGCGCTGGTCGGCACCTCGCAGGGACAGTTTCAAAAAGCGCTCGGCAGTGTTCCGCTCAAGACTACGGTCTTCAACGCAGGCCCTTCGGTGATCGAAGCCTTCTTTGCCGGCGAACTGGACATTGCCTACATCGGACCGAGCCCGGCGCTGAATGCGCACTTCAAGAGCAAAGGCGCAGCGGTGCGGATCATCAGCGGGAGCGCGGCAAACGGGGTCATCATCGTTGCCAGCAAAGAGTCTGGCGTGAAGACGATGAAGGACATTGCCGGCAAGCGCATTGCCACGCCGCAGTTCGGCAACACGCAGGATATTTCGGCCCGGCACTTTGTTCTGAAGGAACTGAAGCAGCAGCTCAAGGAAAACGGCGGCACCGTTGAAATTCAGAATATCGCCAACGCAGAGCAGCTGGGCTTGTTCAAAGGTGGCAATCTGGAAGTCGTCTGGGCGCCCGAGCCGTGGGGCGCGCGCCTGGTTCACGAAGCGGGCGCGGTGATCGTGGACGAGGAGAAGAACCACTGGCCGGATAAGCGCTTCACCACCACCGTCGTGCTGGCCTCGAGAAAGTTCCTGGAGGCGCACCCTGCAACGGTCGAAGCGTTCCTGAAGGCGCACGTGGAAGTCACGGCGTGGATTGAAGCCAATCGCGAAAAAGCCGCTGAGATCGTAAATGCCGAACTGCAGAAGCTCACGGGCAAGGCACTGAAAAAAGAAGTGCTGAGCGATGCGTTCTCGCGCATCGAGTTCAGCACCGATCCGCTGGAAGAATCGATTGCCACGTTCGCACAGTGGTCGGCGGAACTGAAAATCACGAGCAGCTCGGACATCAAAGGCCTGATTGACCTGTCGTTGCTGGAGAAGGCGAAGAAGTGAACCACGACGGAGTTTTTGAACCACGAAGTACACGAAGGGCACGAAGAACAGAAGAGAAACTTCGTGTTCTTCGTGGTGAAAAAAAGGATTTGGAATGATCGCTGAAGCCCAGACCGGCACCGACCGCATGGTGAAGGTGAGCGTCAAAAACGTCTCGAAGCATTTCGCCACTGGCGACAGCAAGGCGAGCAAGCGCTTTTTTGCGCTTAAGGATGTTTCGCTGGACGTTCAGGATGGCGAATTCGTCACGCTCGTCGGCCCGAGCGGCTGCGGCAAATCCACGCTGCTCAACTTAATCGCCGGCTTCGAAAAGCCCGATGCAGGCGAATTGTTCTTCGAAGGAAAGCCCGTCACCAGTGCCGGGCCGGACCGGCTGGTTCTCTTCCAGGACCACGGACTGTTTCCGTGGCTGAACGTTCAGCAGAATGTCGAGTTCGGCCTGCGTGTGCTCGGCATCCCCAGGAAAGAACGGCGCGAGCGCGCCATGGAATACCTGAAGCTCGTCCACCTGCAGAAATTCAGGCACAGCTATCCGTTTCAGCTCTCCGGCGGCATGAAGCAGCGCACGGCGATCGCGCGCGCGCTGGCCGTGCAGCCGCACATGCTGCTGATGGACGAGCCCTTCGGCGCGCTGGATCCACGCACGCGCGACATCCTGCATTTGGAACTGCAGAGCCTCTGGATGCAGACGAAAAAGACGATCATCTTCGTGACGCACTCGGTGGAAGAAGCCGTGCGCCTGGCCGACCGCATCGTCATCATGGCCAGCCAGCCCGGCCGCATCCGCAAGGTGCTGAAAGTTCCAGTCGGCCATCCACGCGATTTTCTCGATCCCAATCTCGCAGAGTTGCGCACGACGATTCTGGCGGAGCTTGAAGACGAATTGAACAAGCTGGTCAAGCGCGAGGGCGACGAGGACTGGCACCTGGACGATGCGTCGATCAGCGCGCGCGGCCGCAAAACGCCCGAGGTCGCCGACGGCGAAGGAATTTGATGTTCCCTCTCCCTTTCGGGGAGAGGGCCGAGCGAGCGAAGCGAGACCGTGGTGAGGGTAACCGTTTCTTGCAAGAGACACTAACCCCTCACCCGGCATTCGCTCCGCTCATGCCCGCCCTTTCCCCGGAGGGGAGAGGGAAAGAGCCTTCGAGTCTTTGTGTTAAAGCTGTTTGAAGTGAGGGGAAGCATGGACGAGATCGCAACAACCCAGGTAGTCGTCGACAAGCCGGCGAATACGCGCATTCTCGCCAAAGAGGCGACCCGCGAGAAGCCGCAGTCGCAGGTGCTTAAAAAAATTGTATCGGCCGTGCTGCTGGTCGCCTTCTGGTTGCTGCTCTGGCAGCTTGCGTACAAGCTTTCGGGCAAGGAAGAGTACCAGTTTACGCCACCACTGCCGGTGCTTGAGACGCTCTGGGAAGGCCTTCGCGACGGCACATTCATCAATGGCGTGGCGGCGAGCATGGCCCGGGTGCTGTATGGCTACGGCATCTCGCTGGTGATGGGCATCGTTATCGGCATGCTGCTGGTCTCAAGCGGCTTCTTTAACTGGGCCTTCGGGCCGCTGGTGCTAGGCGTGCAGTCGCTGCCGAGCATCTGCTGGCTGCCCGTGGCAATCCTGGCCTTTGGCCTGAAAGACCGTGCGATCCTGTTCGTTGTGATCATGGGCTCGGTCGGGTCGGTGGCGATCGCCACACGCGATGGGCTCAACCAGGTGCCGGTTACCTATCAGCGCGTGGCGAGCACCTTTGGCGCGAGCCTGCCCCAGCGGCTGCTGTGGGTCTCCATACCCGCGGCGCTGCCGGCGTTCATCTCCGGCTTGAAACAAGGATGGTCGTTCTCGTGGCGTTCACTGCTGGCGGGTGAACTTCTTTACAGCACCGTCGGCGTCGGCAAGCTGCTGACAGAAGCGCGCGACCTGGCAGACTATCCCAAGCTTTTTGCGATGATGATCCTGGTCGTGTTGATCAGCGTGCTCGTGGACAAAGTTTTATTCAGCCGGCTTGAAGAGCGCATCCGCGTGCGCTGGGGACTGGGCGGAAAGTAAAAGCGCCGGCTCGCAGTTTTAAGATCCGTGATCGATAAGCGTATCGATCACAGGCCTGTACTGATCGATACGGTATTCTGGTTTGATAAGTAACGCTCATGATAGACAGCTCGACGTTTTCTGCGAACCGGCGCGAATCCCTGGTGCCTTGTAGAGCGTCCTCATTTTAGCTGTTTATTGCGCACCGATATCGGCAGGGTTGCCTATACTATCTTACTAACATGGCTTGTTACGTACGCGCTGGTGTGTAGCGTGGAACCACTTCAATGAAGCGAGCTGAGCTGGACTGTCTGGCGCGGATGTTTGAAGCGGTCACGTCTGTTGGTGAACCGCAAGTGGCGCATTTGCAAATCCTTGAGGCGGTCTGTGAGCTGACTCATGGGTTTGGTGGGCACTACGCGTATCTGAAATCAACCGTCGAACAAGGCAAGCTGATGGATCTGACTGCGGGTGATTCCGCAGCGATGGCCAAAATCAATCGCGACCATCCGCATTTCATATTCGAGAACCCACTTTGGCCGCATCTGTCCTCGTATAAGGGAAGTGTGCTGCGGCATATTGATGTGGTCGGCGAGCGCGAGTGGATAAACTGTGAGTTCCACTCCGGGTTCTGCTCGCCAAACCACCTGCGTGATGGACTGGTTGTTTTATTCCGGGACAGCAGTGGCGAAGCGCATGCGGGGCTGGGCCTGATGTACGATAAACGCATGACCTTTTCACGGCAGACCATCGCCGCGCTCGAACGTCTGGCGCCGTATCTCTCGCGCGGCATTATGAATCTGGATGCGTGGCATAAACGGCTGCGGAACACCACGGCCGAAGGCGAAGACACGCCAGGCGCTCAGCCCATGATCGCCGTGCGCAACGGAAAGCTGCTGTACGCGGTAAACGGAGCGGTGGAGATCCTGGGCCTCACGGAATTCGGTCTTGCGCGGAACAGTTATCTGCACGAATGCCTGCGGCTGTGCAGATCGGCGGGAGATCTTTCGGCGAGGGTGAACTGGACGGCCAGGGATGGACGAATATTCCGGTTGATCGGCATCAACAGCGCACGCAAAGACATCCAGCTTGTGCGTCTGGTGTTGAACACACCATCAATACCCGCGCCGGAAGAAGATTACCGTCTGGCTCTCGCGGCCGGTCTGACCACGCGCGAAGCCGCGGTTTTTCAGCGCATGGCGCGTGGACTGTCGTACAAGGAAATCGCTCGCGACATGAGCATCAGCTACCACACGGTACGCGCGCATATCCGGCATATCTACGCGCGGCTGAAAGTCAGCGGCGCCGTTGAAGCGCTCAACGCCATTCGTTCGCATGCGTAATCGCGCGCTTGAGCCTGCGGACTTTCGTTGCGCCACTGCGTGCTTTGGCCTACAATATCCCTTTGTTGATCGGACATTTTCTTCGAGTCGAGATTCATGCTTAGACCTTTCTGCAGATGTAAAATTCACCACGCCACGGTTACGGACGCCAGCATCGACTATGTCGGATCGATGACCATTCCTGAAGACATGATGGCGCGGCTGGATATCCGTGAAGGTGAACAGGTCGAAGTCGCGAACATCAATAACGGCGAGCGCTGGACGACGTACGCAATCACCGGAAAAAAGGCCGGTCACTACAGCCTCAACGGCGCCGCTGCGCGCCTGGGGCAGGTCGGCGACCGCCTGATCATCATGGTCTTTGCGCATCTGGATGAAAAAGAGGCCGCGTCGCACCGTATGAAAGTCGCGTTCCTTGACGCTCAGAACAAAGTCGTGAAGTTCCAGGAGTAAGCCGCGTCCGTTTGCGGTCAGTATTCTGGCCGGTCGTGCTCCGTTTGCCTTTTGAATTCTTCTCATGCATCCGCAACTCATACACGTTCCGCTTTATGTCATGGCCCTTCTGGCCGGCGGAATCATGGGTCTGTCCGTTGTGGGCAGATCGCGGCCGCGCACGCTGTTGATCGCCGGTTTTGCCGGCGCGCTGATCGGATTCGGTATCAGCTTTACACAGCCGTGGGGCCAGCAGCGCCTGCCTATTCAAAGCTACGGCACGATGATGCTGATCGGCTTTCTGTCGGGCGTGTATGTTTCCGCCCGGCGCTCCGAGCAGATCGGGGTCGAAAAAAAGCACTGCATGGATATCGGCGTGTATGGCGTCGCAATTGGCCTCGCGGGCGCGCGCATTCTTCATATCGTTTCAAACTGGCACGAGTTCACGCCGTTTCTCGAAACGGGCTTCAGCACCGCGCGCGTGATCAAGATGTTCAAGATCTGGGAAGCGGGGCTCGACTTTTTCGGCGCGTTCGTGACGGTCATCCCGTTCACGTACTGGTACAGCCGCCGCTACAACATTCCAGCACTGCCGATGGTCGACATGGCCTGCCCTGCGCTGATCCTTGGCCAGGCCTTCGGGCGCGTGGGCTGTTTTCTGTTTGGTTGCTGCTATGGAAAAACGTGCGACCTGCCGTGGAAAGTGCAATTCCCGCCGGACTCGCCGCCCTATGACCACCAGCTGCGTGTCGGCGAAATCGCCGAAGGGGCGCTGCTCTCGGCGCCGGTTCACCCCACGCAGCTTTATGCCGCCATCGGCTGCCTACTGACGTTCAGCTTTCTCTATGCTTACTGGCCGCGCCGGCCGTACGACGGCTTTATTCTTTCACTGCTGTTGATCATGACCGGGTCGCTGCGGTTTTTTGAAGAGCTGTTGCGCAACGATGTGCCGCCGACCTTCGCGTCCATTCCCTGGCTGACCAATGCCCATTTTTTTGCGCTTGGCGCTGTCGTCACCGGAATTCTGATGATGCTCTATTTCCGCCAGCACCGTACACTTTTTAAGCCGGCGTTCTGTACTGCAGGCGCTTAGTAGTCCGAATTGGCCGTAACAATCCTGGAGGCTGCATGCAGCGTTGTCGCACTTTACTGGTCGTCTTCCTGCTGATCTCCGCCGCTGTGGCGCGCTCTGCCGACGACGTTGCGCAAGCCAACACGAAGTTCGCTATCCCCAGCGGCCCCGGCATGCGCGGCTGGAACGCGTATCTTGAAAACGATTTTGCCGCCGCCGAAACAGCCTTCAACGAAGCCCTAAAGGGACAACCCAGAGAGCTCACGCTGCTCGAAGGGCTGCGTTCGGTTTACATCGCCACGGGGGATTACAAGAAAGCGCAGGCGATCAATCTGCAGATGGTTGAAGCGGCCGCCGACAATCCTCTCTGCGGCGTGTTTGCCACGCGCGCGATGGACGCGATGCCTTTCGTCGAAAGCCGCGCGGACGTAATCGCCACGTTCACACGCGTCGCGCAGAAAGCTGCGCCCGCCGTCTCCGCTCTGCTGAAAGACAATCTTGCAACGGTGTACCAGCGCATCAACAAGACTGATGAGGCAAAGAAGGCGCTCGAGAATATCGGCTACATCGATAAGTGGCTCTACGTCGCCGGGCCGTTTGGAAGCAAGGACAAGAACAACGTCATCGAACGGCGCTTCGCGCCCGAGCGCCCGCTCAAGGCGCTCGAGTTCTCCAGTGACCACGGTGAGAAGATCCACGTTCACAAGGATGTCAAGGTTTCGCACCGCGAGCTCAACATCGATTCGCTCTTTCCCGGCGCGCGGGGCGTTTTCTACGCGTTCACCAACCTGGAGAGCGACAGCGATCAAGACATCGTCATCGGCGTCTCGGCCGCGCTGCCTTACCGGTTATTCCTTCGCGGCATGCCGGTGCTTGTGGAGCCCGAGGACGACGATCCGCGGCGCGCGGGCGGGGAGTTGATTCGCACGCGGCTGGTAAAAGGTAATAATCCGCTGCTTTTCAAGGCATCGGCGGCAGCGTCCGTCGTTGTGCGCATTCTTGGCAGCGATTATGGCCCGCCGAAAGGCGTAAAAGTCAAAGGCGGGAGCGACACGCTGCTGGCGTCTCATAATGTCACAGCCGTGCGCGGTTATGTCTTTTCGTCAAAAATTGCCGGCTCCATTTCGGATTATTTCATTCAACGCTTTGCCAAAGAGCCCTGGGCTGGCACAGGTAGATTTGCGCTGCGGAATATTGCCGAGTACGCCCCGCTGACGGTTCCCGAAGCGGTCTGGTTCGAACTGGCGCTGCAGCGCGAGAACGATGCGCTGGCACGTGCGGCGATCGCGCGGCGGTTATCGCTCTACGATTCATCCGCGGGCCTGCTCGATGTCAGCGCATCGATCCTGGCATCGGCCGGAACGCTGCTGGGAAATTCGGAAGCGCGCGAGCATGAAGAATCGCGGCAGATGCGCGAGCGCGCGCTGCAGAAAGTTCCGACGAGCCACCAGCATCTGCTGGCGCTGCATCACTTCTATGACCGCGGCGATTTACAGGAGCAGGCGTTCGACAAAATCAAAGCCTGCGTCGACGCGCATCCGCAGTCGCCGCTGGCATTGGCAGAGCTCGGCATGGCGTATCAGCGAAGGCAATTTTACGTTGAGGCCGAAAAGTGCTTTGAGAAGGCCGCGGAGCTCGATGCCGCGTACCTGTATCGCCTGATTGGATTCCACCAGGCATTCGGCAGCCGCGCGCGGGCCGATGAACTGCGCAAGCGCCAGCAGGAACTGGGTCTGATCGATTATGCAGGCCAATTTGCTGAAGCGCTGCAGCGTGGTGAACTCGACCGCGCGGATAAGATTCTGCAGGAGCAGGAAAAAGCCTTTCCCGACCGCAAAGACGAGTTCAGCCAGGACCGCGTGCGGCTGCTGATGGAGAGGGGCGATCTGAAGGAAGCGTACAAGCAGCAGCGAAAGCTGTACGACTCGCAGACGCGCTTCCGCGGCAACAAGCGCAACGTGCTTGTCTCACTCGTCGAGATTGCCATTCGTCTTGACAAATTCGACGAGGCAAAGACGCTGCTGAGCGACTACCTGAAGGAGCACAGCGGCGACAACGAGCTCCGCCAGAAACTCAGCGAGCTGGACGGCTCCATCACGCAGCGCTGGTGGGAACCGTATGATGTCAAAGTTCCGCAAGTCGATACCTCGCGCTTTACGACAGAGAATTACCCGGCTGCCAATCACGCGTGGATAGTCGACTTCATGGTCACGCGCGTGAATCCCGATCTTTCGTCTGAAAGCTACGTCCACATTGCGCAAAAAGTGCTGAACCTGCAGGGCATCAACGAGCTCTCAGAACTGCTCGTGCGCGCGCAGCGGCAGGAGATGGTGTTCGTCCGCACGCTTAATCCGGACGGTTCCGCCTTCCAGCCGCAGAACGTCCATGATTTCAACCTCGCGCAGTCGGCGAGCCTATACAAAGTGGGGCCGGGTTCGATTCTTGAGCACGCCTACACGATGGACAGCGCCGTCGACGAGGACGAGCCGTATTTCAACATGGCCTTCAACTTCAATGCGATTGATTCACCGCGCGCGATATCCCGCTGGGTGCTGATGGTTCCCAATTCAGTAAAGGACAAGCTGAACTTCCGCAAAGTGCGCGGGGACCTGATCGAGGAGAAGATCCTCGAAGGCCCGCCGGGATTCACGGTCTACCAGTGGACCAACAAGCAGGTTGAAGGGATGAAGGCGGAGAACTTCATGCCGGTGGAGGTGGACCAGGAGACCGTGCCGCTGGTGCTGGTTGACTCGCCCGAGCGGCCGTTCCGCGCGAACGGCTGGCTGATGCGCCGCGAGAAGCAGTCTATTCCCGCCGAGGCGATCACGCAGGCGCAGTCGCTGGTAACGTCCAGCTTTTTCAAGACACTCGACGACGGGCGCAAGTTTGACGCCATCATCGCGTGGGTACGTGCGAACATCAAGAATGGCAACGATTCGCGGACGCTCAGCGACGTGTGGTTCACGCGCTCGGGCCGCCCCGACCAGATGGCCGCGCTCGCGCGCGAAATGGCGATCAGCGTGGGGCTGAGCGTGCGCATGGCCTACGTCAATGGCGCTTACGTGCCGGGCCGGATGTGGAAATCAAAGAATGCACGGCGTCAGTGGGAACCGGCGGAACTGGCCAATTTCGGCAGCGGCGGACGGATGCTGGTGCTGGAGCAGCCTGTCGGGCCCGACCGCTGGGCTCAATTTTTCGGACGCAATCCGAAATTCTACTGGCCCAATGACGTGAATGCCGGACAGAACGGCGCGCTGGCGCTGACGCTTTCAGACGACGGCGCGCGCATTAAGCGCGTACGCGGTGAATCGCTCGGCATCACGCCGTCGGCGGCGCGGCTGCGCGTGGCCATGGACGCCGACGGCACCGGAAACGTGAAGGGCTCGCTGCAGATGTTCGGCAACGTGGGCGGAAACTGGCGCGAGGCGCTCTCCGATCCACGCCAGAATGCGCAGATCAAGGAATACGTCATCCGCTACGCCTGGCCAAAGAGCCAGATCACCGATGTCCAGGTCGCCGGCGCAGACCAGGCGGAACTTCCGCTCGTGTTCACCTACAGCTGCGTGGTTAAGGGACTCGCTGCGCCGGCAGATGAGGCGATGTTCCTCAATCCGTTTGTGTCGAAAGTACGGCTGCTGGATCTGCGCGGCCCGCCTGAACGCGAGCACGATCTGCTCATTAAAGAAGAAATTTCCGAGCTCGACCACACGCTGGTCTACGTCGCGCCTGAGAACCACGCGTGGGTGGAAGTGCCTGACGACCTGTTCATCTGCACCGAATTTGGCTTCTACCTCGTCGATTACAACGTTCAGGGGAAGGTGCTGACCTGTACGCGCTCGTACCTGATGCCGCAGCAGCGCGTGACGCCGGCGAAATACCCGGCACTGCTCGATTTCCTCAGCCAGATTTCGGCAAGCGCCAGCCAGCGCATCGGCTACGCGCCGATCAAAGATGAGACGATCGGCAGCATGAAACACGAAATGTATTCGATGGGCTACGCTGGCTACGGCGAAAGCGCGGCAAAGAAGAAGTAGCAGGGGTGGCCCAGACAACAACGTTGTCTGGGCGCGGCACGCGCAAGAGGTTACACCATTCGCGCAGCCCACGGCTTTCGACTTGCAACGCGCAGGATGCAACCTCTTGCGCTTGCGCGCCCAGACGGCTCCGCCGTCTGGGCCACCCGACCACCCGGTCGTTAGTGAGGGGGACGAATGGAACCAACCGAACTTGCAGTCATTGGCGCCGGGCCGGGCGGATACGTTGCGGCGCTGCGTGCAGCCCAACTGGGACTCAAAGTTGTTCTCATCGAGCGCGACAAAACTGGTGGCACATGCCTGCACCGTGGCTGCATTCCATCGAAGGCGCTGATCCACGGCGCGCGCGTGTTCCAGACTGTGCAGAAGGCTGCTGAGTTCGGCATTGAACTTTCCGGCGCTCCGGGGCTTAACTACGGCGTGCTCGCCGCGCGCAAAGACAAGACTGTTTCGCAGCTCGAGAAGGGCGTTGAGTTCCTGCTGCAGAAGCGCGGCGTATCGGTGATCAAGGGCGACGCGGCGTTTCACGACAGCCGTTCGCTGAAAATTACAGCGCCGGACGGCTCGCAGCAGACACTCGGATTCGGCTACTGCATCATTGCGACCGGCGGCGTTCCGACTCAGCTGCCCGGCTATCCGCTGGACGGAAAAGTCTTCGTGACCTCGAACGAGGTTCTGCAGTGGACGGCGCTGCCGAAGAGCATCGTTATCATCGGCGCCGGCGTGATCGGCTGCGAGTTTGCCAGCCTCTTTGCGCGGGTCGGTGTCTCTGTGCGAGTCATCGAAATGATGCCGCAGGTGCTGCCCGGATTCGATGGCGACGTCAGCCGCGAGATTGGCCGCGCGCTCAAGAAGCAGGGCGTCGACGTACTGCTCGAGACGAAGATCGAATCGGCAGCAGTCGTTGATGGCCGCGCGCAGCTGATGCTCGCTGGGATCGCCGGCGTCCCGCCGGCCTCCGGTTCAGAAAAGATCGACGCCGATGTCTGCATCATTGCCGTCGGCCGCAAGCCTGAGACGAGCGGCCTTAAGATCGAGTGTGCCGGCCTGGCGGCGAATGCGAAAGGCGCCATCGACGTTGATGAGCACTGCCGCACGAAAGCGCCGGGTATTTACGCGATCGGCGATGTCACCGGCGTCGCGCCGCTCGCACACGTTGCCAGCCACATGGGCATCGTGGCTGCCGAGCAGATCGCCGGAGGGGCACGCGGGGGGCGGAACCTGACGTTCGACAAGTCACTCGCGCCGTGGGCGGTCTTCACCGAGCCGGAAGTGGCGAGCATAGGCTTAAGCGAAGAGAAGGCGCGCGAAAGCGGGCGCGAGATCAAAGCTGGAAAGTTCTCGTTCCGCGCGCTCGGGCGGGCGCAGGCGACAGGGGAATACGAAGGCTTTGTGAAAATCATTTCAGACGCAAAGAGCGGCGCCCTGATCGGCTTCCACGCGGTCGGCAGTGAAGCGACAAACCTGCTGGGCGAAGCGGCGCTGGCATGGACGAGTGAGGCCCGCGTCGAAGAGCTCGCCGAAACTATCCACGCGCATCCGACCTTCCCCGAAGCAGTCGGCGAAGCGGCGCTAGCCGCGCTGGGGCGGGGGATCCACTCCCTATAATAAAGGAGGCCGGGTGCAGGAGGGAGAAGCGGCAGAGCGGCAGGCCGATTTAAAAAAAAGCCGGTGGCGCGCAGGGATTGTGCTGTTTGCGGCAGGTGCGGCGGTGCTTCCATTGCTGCTCGCAACGGACCCCGTCCAGGGGCGCGTTCTGGCAATTTGCGCGGGCACGCTGATTTTGTGGCTGGCCGAGCCGATTCCGCTTTATGCGACGACGCTGGTGCTGTGGACGGCGATCGTCACACTGCTTGCGCCGCTGGGCAAAGAGTTCTCCCCCGCAAGCGTGCTGCGCTGGGCCGCGGATCCGATCCTGGCGCTGTTTTTTGGCGGTTTTGTGCTGGGCGTCGCGGGCGAGAAGTACGGCATCGATAAGTTCATCGCCAGCCGCATGGTTCTTTTCGCACGAGGCAGCCGGATGCTGCTGTTCGCGAATGTGATGCTGGGGACGGCGGTGCTGTCGATGTGGATGTCTAACATCGCCGCCGTCGTGATGATCCTTGCGGCGCTTATGCCCATCCTGAAAACGATGCCGCCGGGCGACGCGTACCGTTCGGCGCTGCTGCTGGGCGTCGCGTTTGCAGCAAACCTGGGGGGAATGGCAACGCCGATCGGCACGGGACCGAATGGGATCGCCATCGGCGCGATTTCGCATGTGCGCCAGATCACATTTTTGCACTGGATGAGCTTCGCCCTGCCGCTCACGCTCGGCATGCTGCTGGCGGCGTTCCTATACCTGGCGCTGCGTTACCGTGTTGGCGGCAGGCTGGAGCTTGAAAACATTGAGACGCCGTCGCTGGACACCTCCGGGAAAACCGTTGTCGCCCTGTTCTCATTGGCGGTGCTTGGCTGGCTGACCGAGCCGATCCATAATATTCCCGCTGCAATTCTTTCGACAGGTGTAAGCGCGCTGCTCTTCGGCATTGGTCTGCTGGACAAGGATGATCTCGGCCGAATTGATTGGGGAACGTTGCTGCTGATCGCCGGCGGCCTGACGTTTGGACAATTGCTGCAGACATCCAGACTCGCTGAGCAGACAGCCGCAGCACTGAATCTGGCGGCACTTGATCCTACGCTTGTGCTGCTGATCTTTGTTGTAGCCGCGGCATTTCTGGCCGCTGTGGCAAGCAACACCGCCGCTGCGATCCTGTTCATTCAGCTCGGCACGGCGGCCGTTCCAGCCGAGTGGTTCACTGTCGCGACAGTGATTATCGCGCTGGGCACTTCGATGGGAATGCCGTTCGTCATCAGCACGCCGCCGAACGCAATGGTTTACGGCAAAGGCGGCTTGCGCAGCACGGAACTGCTCGTGCCCGGAATGCTGCTGATGGTGCTGGGTTGCGCGATCCTGGTCTTCACCGGACCGCCAGTGCTGCGCTGGTTTGGAATCTAGTAGCCTGCAGCAGTGGTTCGATTTTTTACGTTCCTCTGTTACACTGCAACGTCACAGAGTACGACCTCGCGACTGGAGATTTCTGCCCAGCATGCCGTCCGAACTTCGCAAAGATCCGCTCTCACAACGCTGGGTGATTATCGCAGCCGACCGCGCCAAGCGGCCGGGTGATTTTGAGATCGATGAGGCGCCGGCCAAGCCTGAGTTCGATCCGTTTCTGCCCGGCAACGAAGACAAGACGCCGCCGGAGATCGCCGCCTACCGCAAGCACGGAACGGCGCCCAACCAGCCCGGCTGGCGCGTGCGCGTGATACCCAACCGGTTCCCGGCGCTGCAGATCGAAGGCGCGCTCAACAAGAAGGGCGAGGGCATCTACGACCGCATGCAGGGAGTAGGCGCGCATGAAGTGATCATCGACGCGCCGCAGTGCGTGCGCAGCATCAGCGAACTGAGCGACGCGCAGGTTCAGGAGATGCTGTGGATGTACCGCGACCGGCTGGTCGACTTAAGCCGCGACAAGCGCCTGAAGTACGGCATGATTTACAAGAACGTGGGCGAGGCTGCCGGCGCGTCGCTTTACCACACGCACAGCCAGCTGATCGTCACGCCGATCATCCCGCGCACGCTGACACAGAAGCTCGAAGCCTGCGAAGAGTTTTACGATTACCGCGGACGCTGCCTGATCTGCGACATGGTAGCGCAGGAGGCTGAAACGAAGTCGCGCGTGGTCACCGACACGGGTCTTTTCTTAAGCTTTCAGCCGTACGCGCCGCGCACGCCGTTTGAAACCTGGATCGTGCCGAAGAATCACGAATCGCGCTATGAAGACATCGGTCCCCAGGGCTGTGAAGAACTCGGCGCGCTGCTGCGTCGAACCATTGAGCGGCTTGAAAAGGGCCTGGGTCCGGTCGCCTACAATTACATGTTCTTCACGTCGCCCTTCGATGCGCACGGACAGCCGCACTTCCACTGGCACATCGAAATCATCCCGCGCATCACGCGTCTGGCGGGATTCGAATGGGGCACTGGTTTTTACATCAATCCCGTGCCGCCGGAGGATGCGGCGGAGTTTCTGCGGGGAATAAAACTGTAAACTCCTTCAACACGGAGGCACGGAGGACACGGAGAGCGCGGAGCTGATTTTGGTTAGTGTGTTCCGCTATGTCTCCGTTAACACCGTGGTAAACTCGAGTTCAGGAAATTGAGGACTGGAAGATAACGCCGCATGAACATCGCATTTGTCGCATCTGAAGTCGTGCCGTATTCAAAAACCGGAGGTCTTGCCGACGTAGCGGGCGCGCTGCCGGCGGAGATCGAGGCGCTCGGACACAAAGTTACCGTCTACACGCCGTACTATCGCTCGACGAAGAAGGTCGATCCCAAGGCGCGCGTCGTTGCGGAAGGAAGTGTTCCCGTCGGCGCGAGCTCGGTGCCGTGGACGCTGCATCAGTCGTCGGCGCCGAAAAGCGGCGTGAAGACGTACTTCATCGGCTGCGATGCGTTTTTTGACCGGGATGGTCTATACGGAACAGCCCAGGGCGACTACGAAGACAGCTGCAGCCGTTTTGTGCTCTTCTGCCGCGCTACACTGGCGGCGGCACAGGCGCTGGGCGAGCGTGTAAATATTTGGCACTGTCATGATTGGCAAACCGCTTTGATACCTGTGTACCTCAAACACACGTTCAAAGGTCACCCCTTCCACGCTGGTGCTGCCACAGTGTTTACAATTCATAATCTCGCTTATCAGGGACTTTTCTGGCATTGGGATTGGCCTTTGCTAAACCTCCCGTGGCAACACTTCAATTGGAAAGAAATGGAATTCCACGGCAAGATGAATTTGCTCAAAGGAGCGCTTGTCCACTCCGATATGCTGGCCACGGTGTCCCCAACTTACGCACAGGAAATCCAGACGGCTGAGTTCGGCTGCGGACTGGAAGGCGTGCTGTCTGACCGGAAGCGAGACCTGGTCGGCATTGTCAACGGCATCGACACGCGCACGTGGAATCCTTCGAGCGATGCGCTGCTTCCGGCGGTGTACAACATCGAAAACCTGGATGGCAAGAAGACCTGCAAGGAAGTGCTGCGCAAGAAACTGAATCTGCCCAACGACAGCACGGCTGTGGTCGGCATGATCGGGCGGCTTTTCGAGCAGAAAGGCTTCGACCTGGTCGCGCAGAGCATCGAAGAATTGCTGCGTCGCGACATTCAGCTCGTGATTCTCGGCACCGGCCGGGAGGAATACCACAAGCTGCTGCAGCGCGTGCAGCAGGCTAACCCGCAGAAAGTCGCCGTCGCGTTTGCGTTCGACAACGCGCTGGCGCACCTGATCGAAGCCGGAAGCGATATCTTCCTGATGCCCAGCCGCTACGAGCCGTGCGGATTAAACCAGCTCTATTCTCTCGCCTACGGCACGCCGCCGGTGGTTCGCAAGGTCGGCGGCCTGGCCGATACGATCACCGACACGACCTCGCAGTCGCTCGCGAACGGCACCGCTACCGGTTTCCAGTTCCGCGAATACTCCGCGGCGGCGATGATTGACTGTCTCGACCGCGCTCTGCGCGTGTTTAAGACCGAGCCGGAAAAATGGCGCCAGATTCAACAGAACGGAATGCGGCAGGACTGGTCCTGGCGCAAGAGTGCTGAAAAGTATGTGGAATTGTACAAGAGAGTGAACAACGCGTAGCTGATGCATAATGCATGATGCATAAAACGGCGTCGGCAACGCGAGCTGTTTATGCATCATGCATTATGTATCAGAACCGTATCCACCTAACAAAAGGAACACCTCCCCCATGCCTGGCCGAATCCGCTTTGTCTGCCTGCTTCATTCGCATCAGCCGGTTGGAAATTTCGATCATGTTATCGAAGAAGCCTACGTAAAAAGCTACCTGCCGTACGTCGAAGTGTTCGAGCAGTTTCCGATGGTGCCGCTGACGAACCATTATTCGGGCTGCCTGCTTGAATGGCTCAATCAGCATCATCCTGAGTACCTGGACCGCCTGGCGAAGAACAGCACGGGCGAAGATACCTCGCGCAAGAAGTGGGAGATGATCGGCGGCGGCTTCTACGAACCGATCATGACCATGCTGCCCTCGCGCGACCGCATTGGCCAGATTAAGCGTATGGCCGACTTCATCGAAAAGCGTTTCGGCACGCGGCCGCGCAGCCTGTGGCTGCCGGAGCGCGTGTGGGAACCAGGCCTCGTGCGCGATCTGGCCGACGCCGGCGTCGAATATCTGACGCTTGACGATTCGCACTTCCGCGCCGCGGGCCTTGAAGATTACCAGCTCGTCGGCAGCTTCGTCACCGAAGACCAGGGGCGCGTGCTGCGCGTCTATCCGGCGAGCGAAAAGCTGCGTTACATCATTCCCTACGCCCCCGTGCATGAAGTGATCGACTGGATGCGCTCGCAGATCCCGGCCGACGGCGAACGCGTCATCTGCTATGCCGACGACGGCGAGAAGTTCGGCGTCTGGCCGCGCACGTTCGAGCACGTCTACCGCGACGGCTGGCTGCGCAATTTCCTCGGCGCGCTGGCGCACGCGCAGCACGAAGGCTGGCTGGTCTGCTCAACGCTTTCCGAGGCTTACGATGAAGTCGATTCGGTCGGCCAGGTCTGCATTCCAGAAAACAGCTACCGCGAAATGACCGAGTGGGCGCTGCCATCGAAGCGCCTCGCCGCCTACGAAAAAGCGAAGCACGAAGTCGAGCACGACGCGACGCTGAAAGATGATCCGCGAATAAAGAACTTGATGAGCCTCATAAAAGGCGGCAACTGGCGCTCCTTTAAGATCAAGTATCCCGAAGGCGGACGCATTTACGCGAAGATGATGGAAGTGAGCGCTAAAGTCGATGCGCTGTCGCCTAAAACAAAGCTCGCCGAAAAAGCGCATACGCACCTCTATCGCGGGCAATGCAACTGCCCCTACTGGCACGGCGTCTTTGGTGGAATGTACCTGCCGCATCT
>DASPJR010000112.1:0-13315 GCA_035628505.1 Planctomycetota bacterium
GAATTTCTCCCCGATGTTCCGGCAATTCCGGCGGTTGTGCCGCCTGCTGCGGAGAAAGCGGCAGCTCCCGCAAAAATGGCAGCAGCCGCTGCAGCCATTGCTGCCAGAAATGCCGAAGCGCGGCTGAAGTCGGACAATCCCGGGCAGCATCTGGATTCGGCGACGCAGTGGGCGACGATAGGAACGCTGCCGGTGATTGCCAGCGCACGCCGCCTCGAAATCTCTCTGCGCAACGAAGGGGGCGCTCATGCTTATGGCGGCATGATCTGCCTGCGGCCGTGGAATCTCATGGAAGCGCCGGTCTCGCTGCAGTTCGACGCGCGCAACCTGCTGGCGCGCTCGAGCCAGGATCTCGACTTCATCATCACTGACGATTTGAAACTCAAGAACGACATGCGCCAGCTCTCGATTCAAGCGGCGCTCAATCTAAAGCGTGTCCGCTCGAAGCTCGCAACAGGCGCCAGTCCCCAGCGCATTGAGGTCGTCTTCTCGCGCTCTCAGAATGGTTCCGTGCGCCAGGAACTGCGCGCCGGCAATGAGGTGCTGCTGACGCGCTATTCGGAGAAGCTGCGCGACCTGCGCCACGTTTACATCGGCTTCCGCGCCTCGACGCGGCATGATTCGAGTCATACCGTCCTGAGCATCGATAATGTCAAGCTCGCGTACCGCCCGCGCACCGTGCCATGGATTTCCTCCTTTGAGGATGCGCAAACGCTGGCGCAGGCCCGCGGCGAAGCCTTCTGCGTCTATTTCTGCGATCCGGAATCGGCAAAGCTCGCCGGCGAAGGACCAGCGGCGCTGGCCGAATACAAAGCCGGGCACATTCAGACGCCGCCGCCCAGTGTTTTTGAAACACCGCTGGTGCTGGCTGAATTTCAGTCCGCCGGAGTCGACCTCTTCGTCAAAATCCCTGCCGCGCCGGAGAACGCGCAACTCTTCGCGCGTTATGCGGACCGCCTGCCGGCGCTGATTCTCTGCGCGCCCGACGGCACACGGCTGGGCGGATTCACAGGTGTTGAATGCAAACAAACGGCGCTGGTGAAGTTTCTGAGCAGCGAGTTTTCGGATGTTCTCTCGCAGTGGCACGCGTCTCAGAAAGCTTCACGCCCTGCGGCGGCCACGCCCACGCTCGAGCTTCCGCCGGCCGCCGTTGCCATTCCGGAGCGCCAGGTATTCCAGCTTCTGCCGCTGCATGAGTCGCTGCCGCGCGCCTACCGCTTCAGCGCGAGGGTCGCGGCCGGCCCGCGCGTGGCGACTGCCGAACAGTATCGCGTGCTGAAGGATATGGGCGTCAAAACATTGCTCTCGGTGGATGGAACAGCGCCTGACGGCGCCGCGTGTGAGGCACTGAAAATCCGCGGTGTTCATCTGCCGCTGGGCTTTGCCGGATTCACGACCGAGCAGACCCGCGCGCTTGCGCGTGCCTTGCGTGATCTTCCCGCGCCTGTTTACGTTCAGGCCGCCGAAGGCACGCGCGCTTACACGGCATCCGCGCTGGCGCTGGTGGTGCTGGGACAAATCGAGCCGGCTGATGCCATCGGCGCGCTGAAGACGGCAGGTGTTCCTTCACTCAGCGCACTGTATTCCGCCGTTGCATCTGCCAGGCCCGACGCTCAGGCTGCCGAACTCAACACGATTGCCTTCGCGCCGCATGCTCCCGTGAGCCCGCTGGTTCAGGAAATGCTGCAGATCGACACGATCTGGCGGCGCCTCGAGAAAGCACGCGCGCAGGGCTGGCGCGTAAGCGAAGAGGGCCGCGGCGAACTTGCTCGCGACGCGCATCTGCTCCTGGAACGCTACCTGGAACTGAGCAAGTCCGAGACAATAACTCACGACAAAGCCAAAGCGATGATGAGCGACAGCGTGGCGGCGGCCGCGTCACTGGCGTACACGCTGGCGGCGTGGAAAAAGAATCCTGGCGCCGAGGAGATGGCCACGGTAAACGCCGGCTTCAACCGCACAACGGCCTCGTGCCTCAACTGTCACGCGCAGGTCCGCGACAGAAAGAAATAATTTCTTGAACAACTGCTGTACCCTGTAACGACCCAGCCTTCCCCGCGTCAATCCAGTGCTATTCACGTGGTACCCAGTTCGTTTCTCCGGGAGGCTAATCATGCGTGCATTGCGCGGCTTCGTGCCATGTTGTCTTCTGCTCGCACTTTTTTCCGCTGCCGCTGCAGCAGGTGATGACGTGAAGGATGCCGGCAGCCCGATCGGCATTTTCCGGCTGGACCTGACCGACGAGACGAACGTGACGGGAATGGTCCTGAAAGTCACCGACCAGTTCGTCCTTATTCGCCTCAAGGATGGCGACAGGAAATTCAGCCGCACGCAGATCAAGAAAATGGAGCCGGTGAATCAGAATGCAAAGTTGTCCGCTGCGCCGCCGGAAAAAGCGGCTCCGCCTGCTGCGCCCGCCCCACCCACGCAGGCGCTCGCGCCGCAGCCGGACGGCGAACTGGCCATCGCGCGGCGCGCCAACGACGTTATCGATGACCTGGACGAGGATGCCGTAAAAGCCGAGCGTGCCCGGCCACGTTTGAAGGGCGATGACAATAAGATAATGGCGGGACTGCGCAACGGCGGCGGCGCGCCGCTTGAGGCGCCCCGAAATGAGCCAGCCGTTCGCAATGAAGCGCCGCTGGCAGAACGCAAGGAACCGCCACCACCGCCGCGCCGCACAACCGCATTCAAAACCAATCCGGATCTGCCGAAGCTGTTTGATTCCGCGTTGTTGAAGATTGAGAACCAGTCGTATGGCCTGGCGTCAAAGGACCTGCGCATTCTCGTCACGAGCGGCTCGAAGGAAGACATTGCGCGGGCTGAAGATTACAGCCGCCAGACCTTTCATCGCTCTCTTGGCGAGCTGATGGTGCTGTGTTACCTCAATGACCTGTGCAAGCCCTGCCAGGGCGAAGGCCTGGCGCAGTGTAAACTCTGCAGCGGCGCTGGCTACACGGTGAAGTGGGTCAATCATCAGCCTGGGAATGCAGTCACGCCGGGAACCCGGCGCGGCGGCGGGAGCATCGGCGTCCAGGACAACGCGAGCGTTCACCGGCGCGTGAGTCTGTGCGAATTCTGCCGCGGACACGGCTTTGAGCCGTGCAAGCAGTGCGGCGGCACGCGCATCGAAACGCCCGACCCGACCACGTACGAGCGCGAGATCTTCTCAGCGCAGATGGTGAAGCTCGCTGAGGAGACCACCTATCGCAGCGAAGGGAGCTACGGCGACACCTACCGTGAGCAACCGCCCACGCAGATTCCACGCATCGAACAGAAGATGCGTCCAATGACCGAGCAGATCTGGCTGCGTGACTCAGCCAACAAGGTCAAGTCCGACATCATGCGTCTCACTCGCGCCGAAGCCTACTACCAGCTGGCGATGAAAGCCGACCCGCTGCTGGTGCTCAGACCCGGCAAGTACCTGCAGCAGGAACTGACGCGGCTGAAAGTGCGCAAGCACAATCTCCATGGCGAATTGGCGGAGCGTTTTTCTGTCTACGCAACCAACCGCGTCGAGCGCCTCCTCGATGAGATGCAGTACTCGGATACTTTCGGCGGGCCCGGCAAGCCGGAACGCTCCCGCTTTGGCGAGGTGCTGATGGAAGAGTAATCGTGCCATCACAAAGACAATTCATGAGAAAGGAGGAACAATGCGACAGCTGTTCATTATCGCTGCGCTGCTGGCCTGCGGGGTAACTCACGCCGGATCGGCCAAGGCCGCGCCGCAAACGCACTGACCGGAAATGACTTCGCCGCCCAGTTCGGGCGGACAAGCTCCTGGTTCAGGCGCGAGGTTCAGCAGCACCGGCGTGCCGAGTGCGCATCCTGTCAGCCATATCGCCAGCGAGTACCAGCGTCCGCCGGCTGCGGCTGATCGAATCGACGCTTCCGCAAGCGGCGGAAAAGTAGCATGGGTTTACGCGATCGAAGACGCTGAGAAATCAGCGCGAAAAACGAAAAGGCCGTACGTGCTGTTTTTCTGTCCTGAAGAGTCGGCAAAGACCGCCGGTGAAGGCGCGAAGAAGATCGCGGAGTTTAAGCAAGCCAATGGCGGAGTGACTCCCACGAAAACCGTGTTCGATGACGCGGACGTGCTCAGCAGCTTCAGCGATGCGGGGATAGAAGTTTTTTCGAAGATCGCCGCCTCTGCGGAGAACATCGAACTGCTGCAGAAGCATAATGCCGCAGGCAATACCTGCCTGATCCTGGCGCCGGACGGCGAGGTGCTCGGATCGTTTGCGGGGCCGGAGTGCACGGCGCAAGCCGTCCGCACTTTCCTGACAGACGACTTCGCACGCCGATGGCGGAACTGGAAAGACCGTTGAAATATCATCCCTAGGCACGGCTTCACGCCGCTTCCGATGAAGCCGTGCCTGATTAAACAAGCCCTGCCGCTTTTACCCTTTTTCCAATCGGCCAGCCATTTGATCTAAACTCGAAGCGGGCTCAGGTGTTATATTGGATTGAGCCGCTTCCCGCACGTTGCGCGCGGCAGAGCCCGCATTTTTATTTCATAACGATCAAAAAATTATTCTTTTACCTCTGGAAAAAGCGCTCATGTTCGTGCATATAAGAGTTATCGAGCCAAGAAAGCTGGGGGCGCGTCTGGCTAGCGAAATTAGCCGAGGCGAAGGGTCGCTTTTGACGATACATGTCGGAGGCCGGATGCGCTTTTCTGGATTTTTCGAGAGCTTGAGAATGTCTACTTTTTCCGCATTTGCGAGTTTAAGAATGATAAAAGCTGGCCTTGTTCTGTTGCTGGTTATCTCTGCCATTTGCCCCATATGCGCCGCCGAAGAAGAGGAACAGTTTGTACCGCTGGCGCTGCTTAAAGAAAAAGAACCCAACGGCCCCGCCATCGCTGCTGCACTCACCGAAACCTTTTTGACACAAGAACAGTTCAAAAACGAAGTTGAGAAGATCCGATCCAAGTTTGAGGATTGGGAAAAAGATACGCAGGGCGACATGGGTCGCTATCTTAATGACCGCCTCATCCTCGTGGCTCTCGGCGCTGCCAATGGCAAAGTCGACCGCATCCAGCGAGGTATTCTCTGGCTCGCGTTTTACAAAGAATTCGAACAGGCTTCGCCGCAGATCGTCGCCAAGTTCCTGCGCGAGCACAGCGGCTCGCTCAATCGCCTCTTCACCGACTTCACCTGGGAAAAAGCCTCGCAGTACATCAAGAACAAAGAGTGGCGCAAGGATATCGAAGAACGCAAAAAGGCCGCTGAAGCGCAGATCGCTCCCGCGCAGCCGATGACCGCCGCGATCGCCACCTCTTCCAGCGACGGCAACGACTAACCCAAGCACAGCATGGCACGACATAACGGTGACCGAAACGGATGCGTTTCGGTCATTTCTTTTTGTGTGTTGAATTTAATTCAGATTTCGAACTTTAAGCTTCGTTACTCGCCCGGCTTCTTCGCAAGTCCCGTTTTGCCCGTGCTCAGCAGCGCCTTGATCGCCACATCGACGGGAATCTCAGTCGCCAGGCAGCGTTCGGGTTCTACCAGCACCATGCGGCCGAGCGCCGGATTCGGCGAACCTGGCAGGAAAACCACGACACGGGCTTTATCGCCTTCGAGCTTCGTTTCTTCGGTGACCAGCCCCAGTTCCAACGTGCCGGCGGCCTCGTCTTTGATGAACACGACGCGCAGGAACAGCGCGTCCTTGCCGCTGCCGTAGCCCAGGATCTGCTTCAACGTCTGATAAAGCACCGCAAGGCCGGGGACGCTTTCAAGCAGCACATCGACTTTCGACCACACCCATCGTCCGACGAACGTCGTTACGGTCAGGCCTAGCAGGTAGACTCCAAGCACGGCAACGAGAATCGCCATGCCTGGAAAATCCAGTTGTGTACCGCGCACCAGCGGGCGCAACGCCTTGTCGAGCTGAACGACAAGCAGGACGAGCCCGCCAATCGGCAGCACCGCCACCAGTCCGGCGAGAAAGCATTTTGTGAAGTGTTTTTGCATTCAGCACTATGTTGGCGTGGCGATCAGAAAAACGCTAATGCATAATGCATAATGCATAATGCATTATGCATAAAAAGCAGAGCACGCTTCCCGAGTCTTTGTCAGTCATGCATCAGCATTCACTTCTCAAAGTTCCAGTCGGGATAGACCGAACGTTCGCGCTGCGCCATGATCTGTGCCATCTGCTTCACGATCTCCGGATTATCAGCGGCGACGTCTTTGGTTTCGCCTTCATCATTCTCCAGGTTGTAGAGTTCGATCGGACCATTGGGATTGCTCTTCACTTTCATGCGCACGCCTTTCCACTTGCCCATGCGTACCGCCTGGCTGCCGCCCTTGGCGTGATATTCCCAGTACAGATGATTGTGCTGCTTCTGGCCCTGCTGTGAAAAGAGCGTCGGCGTGAAGCTGATGCCGGCAAGATTCTCCGGCGCCTGCGCTCCTGTGATTTCTGCGATCGTCGGCAGGATATCCCAGGACGCGCACACATGAGTTGCCAGCGTACCGGGCTGAATTCTCCCCGGCCAGCGCGCCAGCAGCGGAACACGGATTCCCCCCTCGTACAGATCCGTTTTCAATCCGCGAAACGAACCTGCGCTTTTAAAGAAAGCCGAATCGGCGCCGCCGATCTTGAATGCAGGCCCGTTGTCGCTGGAGAACATCACAAGCGTGTTCTCGTCGAGGTTCAGCTCTTTGAGCAGCGCCAGCACACGGCCGACGTCGCGATCCATGCGGCTGACCATGGCCGCATAGGCCGCACGCGGCGTGGGATGCGGCAGATAACCATTCTTCCCGTTGTACGGTGTTTCTGCGAACTTCTCTTTGTACTCGCTGAGTGAATCGTCAGGCACCTGCAGGGCCAGATGCGGAATCGTGTACGGGAGATAAAGGAAAAACGGTTTGTCCTTGTTCGCGCGAATGAACTTCAGCCCTTCTTCGGCGATCAGATCATGCGCATACACTTTGCCGACCACGTTTCCCGGAACGTTGCCATCTAAAAATTCTTTCGTCTCATTGCGCCAGAGGTGCGTGGGATAAAAGTTGTGCGCCACGCGCTGGCAGATATAGCCGTAGAAAAAATCAAAGCCCTGCTTGTTCGGCGCGCCGGAACTCTCCGCCCCGCCGAGCCCCCATTTGCCGCACGCGCCGGTGACGTAGCCGGCTTTCTTCAGCACCGTCGCGAGCGTCACCGTGTTCTCCGGCAGCGGCCGCTGGCCTTCCGTTTTCAGCTCGGCGTTATCCCTGATGTGCGAATGGCCCATGTGCTTTCCGGTAAGCAGCGCGCAGCGCGAGGGAGCGCAGACGGTGCTGCCGGCGTAAAACTGCGTGAAGCGTGCGCCTTCCGATGCGAGGCGGTCAATGTTGGGCGTCTTTATTTTGTCCTGCCCGTAGCAGCCGAGGTCCGCGTAGCCGAGGTCATCGGCAAGAATGAAGATGATGTTGGGTTTCGCTGCCGGCTCGCCGGCGAATGCCGATGCCGCTGCAACAAGGCAGAGTGTAATGATGCATAATGCATGATACATAAAAAAGAATCCCCGTTTACTCGCCTCTTCCGTTGCCCTTTAAGCATCATGCATTAGTTCTCATGCATTACTCTCACTTCTTCTTCGGCGCCTTCAGATTCGCTTCCATCTCTTCGGGGCTCGGCGTCTTCGACGGCACGCCCTGTTCGGGAACATCGACTTTCGCGATCCAGACAATCGCGTTCAGCACCAGCTTGCGGATGTCGTCGTTAGCCCAGTTGTTGTGGAAGTGGCCCCCCGTGAAGCCGAAGCCGCGCCCGCCGTCGGGCCGTTCGATGGCCCACATCACCGATTCCTTCTGCCCCGACGCATCCGTGATGATCTTGCGCGGTCCGCGCGGCCAGCTCGTCTTGCCGCTGCGCGCTTCATCGTCGGGCGTGCCCTGCACAATCGACGCCCATCCTTTTTTGTCTTCGGGGAAGCGGATGTTAAAATACCACTCGTCCTTGGCTTTAAACGGATTGACGCCGCGCGCGATGGCGTGATCTTTGTTCAGAATCGATTCGCAGACCCAGTGCGGATTGATCGAGAAGCCATCTTCGTAATACCCGCCAATCCATTTCAAAAAGCGGTCGCCGCCGCCGTCCCCCTTTGGAATCTCGACGCCGTAATGCATGCAGCCGATGCCGACGCCCTTCTTGATCATCTCTTCGACCGCGCTCCAGTGCTGAATGATCGGGTGCCCCTTGCCGCCGTCGCAGTAGATCACGACCGCTGCCGCGCCGTCGAAGATGCTCGCGTCTTTGGGCCAGCCGTCAAAGGTGCAGACCGCGTTGACGCTCGGCACATTTTCATTCAGCGCCTTCGCAAGCAGAATACACCCCGCGCGAAACTCATGCTCCCCGCGCCCGTGACTGTCGCGCCCGGCGACGAGCACGATTTTTTTCTTGGCGTCCTCGGCGTGAAGTGGAGCTACGCAGAGTGCGATTAGAACAATGGCAAACAGATGAGCAGCAGGTTTCATGTGGTTCTCCTGGGCCTTTTTGCGTTTAGACGAATACACCAGAGGCTCAATTCAAAGAGGGAGTTTAAGAGAGGCTTTATTTTCAGCAAGCAAGCGGCATGTCAGACGCTGGACCGTACGGATGTGGTCGAATACTCTGTTCGTCGACAAAACGACTTCATAAAAGGAGCGACCGATGCCGAATTCTGTGCGATTTCACCGGGTGCTTAAGGCCACTCCCGAACGAGTGTACCGCGCGTTTATTACCCCCGATGCGATGGTCAAGTGGCTCCCGCCGCATGGATTCACGGCCAAGGTTCACCACCTGGAGGCCAAAGTCGGCGGCACCTACCGTATGTCGTTCACGAATTTTTCGAGCGGCGGCAGCCATTCTTTCGGCGGAACATATCTCGAGCTGGTCCCGAACGAACGCATCCGCCACACCGACAAATTCGACGACCCGAACCTCCCCGGCGAGATGGTGGTGACGATCAACCTGAAGAAGGTGTCGGTCGGAACCGAGCTGAACATCGTTCAGGAAGGCATTCCCGATGTGATCCCACCCGAGGCCTGCTGTCTGGGCTGGCAGGAGTCGCTCACCCTGCTGGCGCAGCTCGTTGAGCCAGAGATTCCAGGGTAGGTGTTGACGATCATTTGCGTACTGCATCGTTTCAGTCCGCGAAGCGGACGCCAGCATAGTAGCCCAGGTCGCCAGACCTGGGATCAGATAGGAGCCTAGAAATCATCTGGCAAACGAGGCGGTTTGACAGGCTTGGCAGTTTTGGCCGGCTCGGTTGCCACTCCAAGAGGCGGCGGGTTAATTTCATCTTGCGGTACCGGCGTGTTTACAGGAGTGCGAACCTGAATCGAAATGTCAAGTAGTCCGGGAACGTCTGGAGTCACCAGACGCGCTTCAAAGATGTCGGTGTTCTCAAGACGCTTGGCGACAGCACTGACCAGCGGCTTTTCACCCTGCACGAGATGGAAAACGACGTCCTGGACCGGCGTTCCCTCAGCTGTGGCCATGCATTGCATTATCATCGCGCGGTTAACATTAAAAATCTGCGCTCGCGAGCGCTTGCCATCTTCCTCGGTATACATCTTGAAATCACTGATCGTGGTCATAATGCCTTGCGCATTTCTCGCTTGCGAAACATTCTTTCGTTCAGGCTGAGCAGGTGCGATTGCCGGCGCATCCGCGGCCGGAGGAGCTTCTCCGGCGGCGAGAGGCATGACGAACGCGAGCGTAAAAATGGCGACGAGTCGGTTCATAACGCGCTCAGTCCTATAAGAGGCAGGCAGGTTCAATATACCGCAAAATCATCGAGCAAGCCCATCTTAATTACTTAGCACCCTAAAATACTTCAAAGTTTCCCCGCAATAAACAGCGGGCTTATGCGTCTAATATTAGGGCTGAGTCCGCTTGGGTTGCGTCGCTGAAGCACGGGTTTATGCACGTGTGCAAAAGTTTGCAGATTTGATCTCCCGCAAAGACGCGGAGGCGTAAAGAAAGGCTCTTGGCTCTTGGCTCTTGGCTCTTGGCTCTTGGCTCTTGGATGTAGCGCACATAGGTGCAAAAGTTTTCAACTTTCTCACGCAGAGACGCAAAGATAAGGACACGAAGAGGTCGAAGACTAATAAAGGAGGGAGTGACTGGACAAAAATTCAGGACGTGCGTTGGTGGACAGAACTGAACGCGAGTGCTTGGACAACTTTTTTGTACGTGAGAATGCCGGCGAGGCGCAAGCGATCACAACATCTGCGTTTCGGACAAATTGGTCTTTGGGAGCAATCGCCCGTCACTCGTCGCTCGTCACCCGTCACTCGTCACACTGCCGCATGAATACTTGGACAACTTTATCAAAGCTCGCGGAGCGGAAGTCCGCGCGACAGGAGGCCGGCGAGACGCCGGCGGTCCCAGCCGTTTCGCGCTTGAACTCTGACACGGCTTCACGCATAAAATTTGGCTCACACTTGTGCAGCTCAACCGCGGCGACTCGGAAGCGAATCCATGAAAATTTCGAAGATCACCCCCTTTGTTCTCGGCACGGCATGGCGCAACCTCACCTTCCTGAAGGTTGAGACCGACGAAGGCCTCATCGGCTACTCCGAAGCGCGCAACGTCTGCCGCACCGACGCGCTGCTCGGCTACCTCGACGGCGCCAGCAAGCGCTACGTTCTCGGCAGCGATCCGTTTGAAATCGAAAGTCTCGTCTACCGCATGTTCCACCAGGACTTCTCGCGCATCGCCGACGTCTCCGGGACCGGCATCGCGCTCGTGGAAATGGCCTGTTGGGACATCATGGGCAAGGCGCTCAACCAGCCGGTCTACAAGCTGCTCGGCGGCGCGGTGCGCGACAAAATCAAGGCCTACGCCAACGGTTGGTACACGGTCGAACGCAAGCCGGAAGAGTTCCACGAAGCGGCGAAGAAAGTCGTAAAGCGGGGTTATAAGGCGCTGAAGGTCGATCCGTTCGGCGCGGGCTTTTATGAGATGGAACGCAAAGAGCGCGTGCTCTCGGTCTCGCTGGTCGAAGCCATTCGCGCGGCCGTCGGACCCGATGTCGAGATCCTGATCGAGATGCACGGCCGCTTCAGCCCGGCGACGGCGATTCGCATTTCGCGCGACCTCGAGCCGTTCGATCCGTCGTGGGTCGAAGAGCCTGTTCCGCCAGACAATCCCGAGATGATGGCCAAGGCCGCGGCGAAGATCAATATTCCCATCGCGACCGGCGAACGCATTCACACGCGCTTCGAAGCGCGCCGGCTGCTGGAACTCGGCTGCATCGACGTGATGCAGACCGACATCACCGAATCTTGCGGGCTGCTGGAAGGCAAGAAGATCGCAGCGATGTGCGATACATATTACGTCACGTTCGCGCCGCACAACGTTGGCGGCCCGCTAAGCACGGCGGCGTGTCTGCATCTGGCGGCGTGCACGACCAATTTTAAGATTCAGGAACACTTCAACGATTTCGTCGATTCGTGGGCCAAGCAGGCCGCGACCGGGCCGGGCTATCCGGAAGTCGTCGACGGCTACTTCCCGCTGCCGCAGGGCCCGGGACTGGGCGTCACGATCAACGAAGATTTCATCAAGGAACACCCCATGACGAGCAACTTCTTCAACCTGTTCGTCAAGGACTGGCACAAGCGCCAGCAGAAGCAGTAACGGAGCCTCTTTTCACCACGGAGAACACAGAGAACACAGAGAAAAGCCTTTTAAATGCGGAGACCGGAGGCGCTGAGAACAGAATCAAAAAGGGGGAGTGCCTCCACTGGTATCCCCCCTTCTAATTCAGGTTTTGTCATTGTAGTGTGTTTTAAAAGTCGGCGTCACCCTGATCCGGGTCTTGTTTTGGAAGCGTAGCGGGCTCCGGTGCGGGGAACGGCAGGATCATAGGCGCATCGGCGGGCAGTTCTGCGCGGAAGAAGAGCACGTTCGGCCCAATGCCATCCGGTGGCGGCGGAAGCGCAATCTGGAATTCAGCATCGAGCGGGAATGGCGCGGGCAGCAGAAAGTCTGGCGGCAGCGGCGGAAACTCAGCGTTCACATCGGCCAGGAGAATTTCTTCCGCCGATTCAACGGCCCGCACGAAAACGAAGTTCAGGAAGCCGCCATCAAGCGGCGGCGGCAACGGGATTGCCTGCACTGGCAGCTCGAAAGTTTCAGGCTCACCCGCACCCGGCGCCTGACGGCTTTGGGCGACGGGCGCGTGATCAGGCATTGCTTCGGCAGCGCGCTCTGGTCCTTCCGCCGGGCGCGGGGTCGCCTGGCTCGGCGTTCGAGGCGTAGCTGCAGGTGCGGGCGCGATAGCGTTTGCTGACGGGACCGCTGGCGGCATGGCATCCGCCAATAAAGGAGCATCTCTATCAGAAAGCTGGCCCTGCCATAACGCAGCGCAGCAGGCGAGCGCAGCGACCGCTCCCGTGATAGCTGCAACAAGTTTCGACGTCGACATCATGCGCAGGGTCTCCTCGGCAAGAACGCTCGCGCGGCTGGCAGGCTCGGCAGCCGCGAAAGCGCCTGGGTTGTAAACGGATGCGGCGATGGCCGGTGCAGCCGCCACGTTGGCCGGAGCGAGCAGCGCCGCAAGTGCGGCAAGACTTACAATCAGCCCGCGCCGCTTGAGCTGCGCGCGCAGCGCCGCCAGCCCGCGCGAGACGCGTGCGGAGAGCGTGCCGACCGGAATCCTCAGTTCGCGCGCCGCCTCTTCTTCGCTGCGCTCTTCAAGGTAGCGCAGCACGATGGCTTCGCGCTGCGCCGCCGGAAGACGCTCAAGGCATTCGTCGACAGCGGCGCGAAGTTCGTCGCTGTGTTCGGGAAGTGTGGCGGTTGAAGTCTTGGAGCGCATGGCAGCGGCCTCGAATTCATGCGCGTGGCGGATCAGTGCGTTGCGCCGGGCCTGCCGCGCAACAAACACAGCGGTGCGGTGCAGCCACGCGGCGACATTCGTATCGGTGAAGCCCGCGGCTTTGCGTGCGTAAATAATGAAGACCGCCTGAGCGGCGTCTTCGGCCGAGGCCGCATCGCCCAGCGCACGCAGGCATGTGGCGTACACCATCGGCCAGTGGCGTTCGAGAATTTCTCGTGTCCGTTCGGTATGTGGCGGTGTTCGGAACAGCTCGGTCGGCATTGCAGGAGTCCTCGTTCGTGTCGTCTATATATGACACGCCGCGATCGAATCCCTGCATTAATTTTGCGGCATTCCGTTTCAGTGCTGCGCGGCAGCGGCGACGGTCTCAAGGATGATTTTGACGGCGGCCTTGAGCTTCTCCGCGTCGAACACGCCGCCGGCGGGGTCGCGTGTGCCGAAATCGGGGACGTGAATAAACCCGCGCACGACCGCGCTTGTTTCGCTGCGCATCAGGCG
>DASPJR010000113.1:0-10926 GCA_035628505.1 Planctomycetota bacterium
GTATCTGTGGTCCTTTGGCGTGGATAAAAACAATCCGGAGAAGGCGGACCTGACTGAAACCAAACAGGTCATCAAGATGCTTAAGGATCTCGGCATCGCGATCATCAATCTTTCGATGGCCAATCCGTACAACAACATGCATTTTGGCAGGCCCTTCGAAAAGCCGCCGCTGGACGGCTATGAAAGCCCGGAACATCCGCTGATCGGATGCGCGCGGCACTTCCGCATGGCCGCTGAGCTGCAGCGGGCGTTTCCGGATCTTCCGATGGTCGGCACCGGCTACTCGTGGCTGCAGCATCATTTCCTGGCCTGCGGAGCTGCCAACGAGAAGGCGAAGAAGATCACGTTTGTAGGCGTTGGCCGTGGCGCGTTCGCGTACCCTGACTTCGTGAAGGACATCAAGGAAACGGGTAAAATCGCGGACGAAAAAGCCTGCATAGCGGTTTCCAGCTGTACGGCGCTGATGCGGGCCAAAGGGAATGAATACGGACAGTTCCCCAGCGGCTGCGTGCCAAAGGACAAGTTCTACGGGCCCATCTATCGCGAGGCAATCAACGCGTACAAGGCGGGGAACAAGCCGAAGAAGTGAACGGCACGAACACGACTTCAACACAGAGACACAGAGGTCACGGAGAACACAGAGAAGGGATTTTGGATAAGACTTGCAGCTTTTGCACGCGATAATAAATGAGATAATCAAGAAGCTGTTCTCTGCGTCCTCTGCTGCTCTCCGTGCCTCTGTGTTGAAGTCGTGTTCGCGGTTATCAGTTCGCCGTTTTGTAGTTCGAACTCCGGACAGGCGGTTTATATAGTGGAGAGCTGGAAATCGAATCGGAATCAGGATGACACAATGACCCAACTGCACAAACTTGACCTGGCCTGGAAACTGCTGATTACCATGTTCCTGATCGTTCTGAGCTCGGGCTTCGCGGTCGCGGAACTGTATCTGCTGCACACGACGGAGATGGTCGACGGCGAAAAAGGCATGTCGCTCGACGATATTACGCTTCAATTCTACGGCAGCCCAGTTCCCACGATGATCACGAAAGTAAACGGAACGATGAAGAAGTATTTTGCTGAGACCGGCGAAGAGAAGGATCTCACTGACGAAGACAAGGCGGACATCCAGAAAGTGGTCGAGTGGGTTGAAAAAGGAGCGAAGGAAGAGGAATACGAGTTTACCGATCCTGAGGAGAACAAGAAAAAGAGCGGCCCGATCGGAAAGATCTTCAATAATCATGGCTGCTACGATTGCCATTCGGCCGAAGCCACGATGAAAGGCAATAAGAAAGACGCGCCGCTTGACACCTGGGCCGGTGTCTCGAAGTACATCAAGCCCAACACCGGAATGGACAAAGGCCGTCTGCTGGCGCTCAGCCACATTCACCTGCTCGGCATGGGCATGATGTTCCTGCTCGCTGGCGCGGCGGTGGCACTTTCGGCCTGGCCGAAGGGAATCAAGTGCGCGCTGATCGTTGGCGGGCTGGGCAGCATCCTGCTGGATATTTTCGGCTGGTGGGGCGTGAAGTGGTTCGGCGCGCCGCTGGCACCGGTCGTCATGGCCGGCGGAATTCTGATGGCCGTATCCTTCGGTGGATCAGTCTTCGTGGCCCTTTACGACCTCTGGCTCCGGCGCGACAAGAAAAGTGAAGGCGCCGTGCTGAAAGATGTGCCCGCGGCCGCCGCTGCGCACGGCGAGTAACGGCAGGGGCCAGGGTTTAGGGTACAGGTTCAGGGGCTGAACAACAGCCCGAGACCCTGAACCCTGAACCCTGAATTCAACCCACAGAAAAAATTCTGAATTTCTCTCAAGTGGATCAGCCAGCCCACCGATACCACTGCTAACCGTCTGTCCATACTGTCTTGGACGACAACATCACAACTAAGTGGGGGAGACGCTGCGGGAAGCAGCAGGGAGACTCCGTATGCCGGCAGAAAACACTGCAGACTGTGCGACCGTCATTGGTAACGACGTGGTGATCAAAGGTGAGATCACTGTCGAAAAGGGCCTGCGCGTGGACGGCCAGATCGAAGGCGCCGTGACGACGAAAGGCAAGGTTCACGTAGGAAAAAGCGGCACGCTGACGGCTGAAGTCAACGGCGGCTCCGTGATCGTCGAAGGCAAGGTGAAGGGCAACATCACCGCCACCGATCGCGTGACGCTCGAAGCCTCCAGCAACGTCTCGGGCGACCTCAACGCCACCCGGTTGGTGGTGCTGGAAGGCGCGACCTACGTTGGCAAGGTCAACGTTGGACCTGACGCCGTCAAGGGCGGCTCGGCAGCGCCTGCGGCCGACACGAAAGTTCCCGCCGCGGTAGCCGCACGCATGGGCAACACGGTGACGAACGGAAAGCACTAAGGACAGTTCCTGGTTTCTGGTTTCTCGTTCCGGATTTACAGCCGGAATGACGAAACCAGGAACCACAACCAGAACCTGGAAGCTGGTCAATGGGATTGTTCACTCGCAAAGAAACGGGGCCAAAGGAAATCCGCTGCCCCAACTGTGGCGGCACGCAGGAAGCCAGCGCATCCGCGCAATCCGTCGTCTGCAGGCAGTGCAATACAACGATCAAGATTGCGGATCAGAAAATATCGAACTACTCTGCTACCGTGGCCGTGGAAATCTTCGGCGATCTGGTCGTTGAGAAAAAAGGCGCGCTGGTCGTGCAGAAGCGCGTCGTCGCCTCAAACCTGGATCTGAAGGGCTCGCTCAAAGGCAACACCATTATTTATGACTCCGTCCATATCGGGGCCGGCGCGCAGCTGGCCGGCGACTTGAAAGCGCGCGTTCTCGAAGTCGAGGACGGCGCCGCGCTGAAGGGGCATCTGACGATCGTGCCTGCCAACGGCGGCGCATTGCCTGATCCGCCGCGCGAAGTGGCGCTGCGCATGAAAGCGTAGGATATCACTCCCGCAGCGCGGTGCTCTCCGTGCGAATGCCGGGAAAACCGGAGTTTACAATTCCGTCTTCGCAGAGAAGATAGGGCGTAAAGGCTCCGGAGTAAGCTTTTCACCGTGACGATCCGTTATTACATTCACGCCTGGCAGGGACTGCTGATGTTCGTGGCGGGAGTTATCAGCGTGCTTGCGTCGTTTGGCGGATACATGAAATCCGGCGGCGGCGAAGAACTGCTGCGCCGCGCGCTGATCAATCTTCAGGTCGGCAAAGTCAGCTTTGATCCAATCAACTTCGATTGGAAAAAAGGCGAGATGACCGTCACCAATCTCAGCCACGATCGCACGTTTGAATGGCCGAAGGAAAATCCCGTCGCGCGGGTCTCGGGCCTGCTTGCCGAGAACGTGACCGTCCGCATGGACCTGCTGCCCTGGCCGCCGGCCGTGAAGAGCATCACCGTGCGCGGAATGCCAAAGACGGAAATTAAGGTGACGGAAGATTTTCTGCAGTCCGGAAAAGTTCAGCAGTTCAGGGCTGAGCAGCTTCCAACGGTTTACTTCGTCGACTGCGACCTGAAATTTACCATCGTTAAAAAGATGGAAGATACGGATGGCATCGGCCCGCTGCATCTTTCAGGCTGCGGCGGCGAACTGCGACAGGGCGCCGCGGGCGAGCCGCGCGGCGCGTTCAGCCTGCGGCAGCTCAACGGCCGGCCTTTCAACTTCAAACTTGAAACCATGGAAGACAGCCGCTGGGTTTTTACTGGCGATGTCATCCAGATCAACACGACAGAAACCTTGAAAACAAATCAGAAATGGCCGGCGATGGACCACTTCGATCCGGTGGTGACGCTGGTCCGGGCGCTTTTCAGCGGCGAGATGAACGCCAAGGGCACCGTCAATTCATTGCGCGTTTCTGTTCAGCCCAAAACTGAAAGCCGGAAGTTCATCTGCGACGGCGAAGTCGGCTACAGCAACCTCGAGCTTCAATTGCCCAAGCCGGAAAAGGAAACCGGACAGGCGCTGCCGCTCCTGCTTGACCGGCTGCTGGGTGCCGACCGCGATACAGGCGACAAAGACAGCTCCATGTGGCCGCGCTGGATGCAGGTGGACAAAATCAAGACCGGCGAACGCGGACGCGTCACCTTCCACATGACGGACGGCATTCTGAATTTCAGCTGCGATGAAGGCGTCGGCAGCGCCTTCACCGGCGTGCGGAAGGACCAGACGTTCCCGCCGCTGGAATCGCTTAAAGGCGCCGTTGAGACCGATCCTGAAGGCAAGACCAAGCGCATTGTTCTGCGCGGATTCCTGGGCGATGAGCTCAGCTTTGAGACGCGCATGGACCGGATTGAAGACGGCAGCCGCACCTACGAGCTTCTGCTCGAACCGCGCGCGGGCGATTCGAAGAAAGTGACCTTTGGCAAGCCACTCTGGCGCTTTGCTTCGCGCGTGCAGGATTACCTGAATGCCAAAAAACTGCCGGAGCCCGATGAGATCGGGCACCGCCCGCTGGTTGCGTTCGAGATGGAAACCGACGCGCGGCACTTCCCGTGGAAAGAGATGCTTCCGCCCGGCATGCGCGATGTCTCCGGCCACATGTACGCCAAAGGCCGCTTCACTGACGGCTTGCGCCTGCGCCTGGATACCATCACGCTCGACGACCACAGTTCGTTCATTTTTGGCGGGAGCGAAAGCGCCGCGACCGGCAGCACGTCTGATTTCGGACCGCTGTGGCAGGCGCTGGAAGGACTCTTTGGCACGACGATTCCCTGGCGCATGGGCGAACTTTCACTGCAGGGCAAAGCTGAAGTGCAGTTCGGCCCCGACGGGCGCTGGGAAACGACGGTGCTCAAGGATTTCAAACTCTCCTCAGGCGTGATTTCACATGCGGGGCTCGTGAGCGAAGCGGGCGTCGCGGCGCCGGTGATCACGGCGCGGCATAAGCGACTGGAGGATCAGAGCGAGATTCTGATTGCCGTATCGGTGCCAAACCTGTGGGACCTGAAGCTGATCGGCAGCTGGAAGTGCGAGCCGGGTAAGGCCTGCGCCGGCGAATTTACGCTGATCGAAAAGGATGTTCCGCTGGCGCTGCATCCACAGCGCGAAGTACTGCCGCAGACGTATATCTCGGCGGATAAACGCCGTGTGAACCGCACCAGCATCGTGCGCATTGCCAACGGCAAAGTGGAACGCGAATTCAAATAGCCGCCAGCCGTATGCTTTGATGCGCCAAACAGTCTTGTGGAGCACGTCGCGTGCCCTCCGCCCCTGCTCAATCCGAAACTCAGCCGCCTCCGGCGCCGCTCGCCTGGCGCAAAAATCCGGACGCGCTTAAGGCCGCACTTGTCTGCCCGGATTGCCGCGTGCCGCTGGAGTCCTCCCCTGCCCTGCGCTGCGGCGGTTGCGGTTTCACGGTTGAAGCGGAGCAGGGCGTTCCAAGACTCTGGCCGCCGTCCCGCGCCGCGGAACTGCAGAAGAGCATTGCCAGTTTCAAGACTCCGCACAGCAGCGCAAGGCAGAGCCCGCTATTGCGTGCACTGCTGCCGCCCGGTCCGGTCTGCGATCCGGATGAACGCGCGCGTCACGCGCGTGTGAAGGACGCCATGAGCAGCGGACTGATTGTGAATCTCGGATCGAAGTCCGCCGATTGGGGCGCGCACGTGGTCAACCTCGATCTGGTGCTCCCCGCGAGCGGCGCGGAAAACGTCGACATTCTCGGAGACATTGAACGGCTTCCATTCGCGGACAATTCAATCGACGGCGTCATCTGTACCTATGTGCTGGAACATGTCGGAGACGGGCGGGCGTGCATTGACGAAATTGCGCGCGTAGTCAAGCCCGGCGGCCAGGTGTACATCACCGTGCCATTCTTGTTCCCGACGCACCCGGACCCGCTAGACCGCTGGCGCTGGACGCTCGACGGGCTTCGCTACTCCTTTCGCGCATTTGATGAGATTGAAGCGGGAACCAGCGGCGGACCCTTCACCGCGTACGTGGCGATCGTACCGACGCTGACGGCGTCGCTGTTTTCCAACTTTTACCTGTTCAACGCGGTCCGCTTTACACTCGGCTGGCTGCTCTGGCCGCTGAAGTTCCTGGACCTGCTGGCGTGGCGCTCGAAAAAGTCGTACATGGCAGCATCAAACTTTTATTTCCGGGGACGTAAACGCTGAATTATCGCCGATCAGAAGTGCGGCGCCAGACGTATAAAAGGTTGAGCTCACGTAACGAAGGAAGGAACAATTGATTCGCGCGATATCGGTCACCCGTTACCCGTCACTCGTCACCCGCGTGGAGGCAGAGTAAACGTGGAACTCGCCGCTTTTGGCGTCGCGGCCGGCGCCTTCGTGCTGGCGCTGATTTTTACTCCGCTGGTGCGTGCGGCAGCGCTGAAGCTCAACTTCGTCGACAAACCCGGCGAGCGGAAGATTCACGACCGCGAGATCGCGTATGGCGGCGGTATTGCCGTTGCAATTTCAGTGGCATTGATCGTCTTTGCCGCCGTCCCCTTGTTGAAGGAGCATCTCCCCCGCCCCGCGACAGACGACCTGGCGCTGAAAACGATTCTCGTTGTCGCGGCCGGTTCGTTCGGCGCGCTTCTGCTGGGGCTGTACGACGACAAGATGAAGCTTTCTCCCTACGCCAAGCTCGCCGGACAGCTGGTGCTCGCAATCGGCGCGGTCGCCGGCGGCGTGCGCATCACCGCGCTGGTGGGAGATAATCTGTTGATGCAGGCCGTGACGGTGCTGTGGATCGTGCTGATCACCAATAGCTTTAATCTGCTCGACAACATGGACGGTCTGTGCTCCGGTACTGTTGCGATTGCCGCGGGCGTGCTCGCCATCGTCACGATCGACAGCGGCCAGTGGACGCTCGCGCTCGGGCTATCGGCTCTGGGCGGAGCGTGCTTCGGATTTCTTCGCTTCAACCGCGCGCCGGCGAGTATTTTTCTCGGCGATGCAGGCTCGCTGTTCGTCGGTTTCCTGATGGCGTGCTTCACGGTGCTGGCGACGTACTACCGCTACCGCGAGCCGAGCCACCTTGCCGTCGGCATTCCCATTCTCGTACTGGCCATTCCGCTCTATGACACGCTCTCAGTGATCGTCATCCGCCTGCGTGAGAAGCGGCCGATCATGCGCGGCGACACCTCGCATTTTTCACACCGCCTTGTCGATCTTGGCATGACGCGCCGGCAGGCGGTGATGACCATACACCTGGCGTGCCTGGCCATTGGACTTCCCGCAACGGTGCTCGGGCAGCTTTCAGAGCCGCGCGGCTTTCTGATCATTGGTCAGGCCGTGCTTGTTCTCACCATCGTCGCGCTGCTGGAGCACGCCGGGCGCACGCGGGCACGCGAGATGAAATCAGCAGCCGCCTCTTCCGGACCTGCACCCAGCGTGGATGCTGCTCACTCCCGTGAAACGGCCGCGTCCACGCGACCGGAGGACCCGGCGTGAGCCCCGAGCTATCCCGTGCACTCGGTTCGGGAGCCGCCTTCCTCGCGGGCATGTACTTCGTCGCTCGTGCTGTGGCGAATCAATTCATCCCCTACAGCGGCGAAACGGGCTTTGCGAATCTCATCCTGCTGCTGCTGGCATTCTGTCTCGGCGCTCGCGCGTTCGGTTCGCGCCGGCGGGCGATCATTCCCGAAACGCTGCTCGCGCTTGCAACACTCTGGCTGGGGCTCACGCTCTTCGGTTTGCTGCGCTCGCCGAACTGGGGCGCGGGTGTGCCGCTTGCCGCTGACGCAGCCACCTACATGCTCGTTCTGCTTTCAGGCGTGCTCTGGATCTCTTCCGAGCCGCCGGAAGACCGTGGCGCCCTGCTCGCCAGTGTGATCAAGGGATTTGTGGCCATGGTTTTCGTCGAAGCGGCGTTCGGCGTATGGCAATACCTGATCGATCTTCCGCGGCTTCAACAGCAGATTTCCAGCGGCGAAGAACTGCTGCCTGAATCACTGCAGGGCGCGCTGGGACTTGCGCGCGTGCGCGGCACGGACGTCTTCGGCACGTTCGGAAATCCCAATTCGCTCGCCGCGTACCTCGTAGCTGGAATGTGGCTCGCGATTGGATTTGTCTGGGAACCGTTGATCGTTCCACGCAGTTTTCGAATGCAGAAGGATGGCACTGCATTAGAGGCTGAACTCCGGCCGCCATTGTACAGGCTCGCCTTCTTCGCCGCTCTCGTCATTTGTCTGCTCAGTGCTCTGGTTTTTACGCACTCGAAGGGTGGGCTGCTCGCCTGCGTGCTCGGAGGAATTATTTTTGCGTTGCAGCGGCTGGGGATGACAAGCGAGTCGCGCCGCAGGCTTTTCAATCGGCTGATACTCGCGGGAGTCGCGCTGGTGCTGCTTCTCCTGGTGCTCGGCTTTTTTGGTCTTGTACCAATGCCTCTCTCGCTTGAAGAGCGCTTCGGTTACTGGCGCGCGGCGCTTGGCATGGTCGGAGACTATCCCGCGATCGGCGTGGGACTGGGCGGCTTTGCTGACCATTACGCCTTCTACAAAGTGCCGCTCGGAAAAGAAACGCGCGAAGCACACAACGATTACCTGCACATGCTCGCCGAACTCGGAGTACTCGGCCCCGTGCTTTACCTGGCGTTGTGGGCGCTCGTGCTGCGTGCGACGTCGAGAGTGAAAGCGGAGCACGATGAAGCGGCCGGGCAACATGCGGAATACGCCCCGAATGCAATGCGCCTGGTTGCCGCAGGCGGCGTGGTCGCATTTGTTCTCCTGTATGTCGCTTTTCAGCCGTTTGGCAGCGTTGAAGTTCTTAAACTTGTGATGGGAGAACCAAGTGGGCGCGCCTGGCTTTACTGCCTGCAGACGCTGGCGCTTCCGGCACTGTATGCCGCGACCGTTTATCTGCTGCCGCGAGCTGGACGGATCAATGCCTCGATGGTTCAGGGTTACCGGGCTGCCTTGGGCGCGGTGCTCATTCATGAACTGATTGATTTTGATTTTCGGGCGCAAGCGCTGCTGACCGGGCTGCTCCTGTTGGGAGGCATGTTTTACGCGCTGGCCCACGCGGACGAATCACAGACTGTGCCGGACAAGGAAGGTGCGCGCACGCCCGTGCTGCAGAAATTCTCCGGAGCTGCCGTTGCGTTGCTCGCGCTGCTGCTGATTCTGCCGGCGGTCGTCATTCCCAGCAGATCGGGAATGGCGCGAGCAGCCGCCGAAAACCGCGAGGACGAAGCGCGCGAACTGCAGCGTTCGTTGCAGGAAAGCGATGTGAATTTTTCCGAACGCAACAAAGAGCTGCGCGCGCTCCGGCGTGAAATTGCAGAACTGCGGCAGCAGGCCGCAGTGGCGGCGCCGTATGATTCGGCAGCGTGGCTGGATCTAGGGCTGGCCTACGATGCCATGCAGGCGGCGTACGGCTCGCGCTCGGCCCAGACTGAAGTGTTCCGTTTCCTGCACGAAGCCGAACGCCTGCGTCCGCTGGCGGCGCACCCGAAAATTGTGCTCGGCGATTTTTATCTGCGACGCGCGCTGGGTTTCGTGACCAGGCGCGAGGACCCTGGAACGCTGGTGCTGCAGGCACACGCGTTCTACAGCGCCGGAGCCGCGCGTTACCCGCTGTCGCCAGGATTGCGGCTGCTTTGCGGCGATGCCCTGCTGGTCCAGGCCATCTCGGATCATACGTTCGCGCCGCAGCAGTTCGAGCGGCGCGTCGGCGAAGCGGCCGCAGAGTATCTTGCGGCATTCCGTACGGATATGCGCATCGACGACGTCAACGTGCGGCTCAGTGGAATGTTCACGGATGCCCACTCGGCAGCCTTTCCGCGGCACGGCCAGGACGGGTTGATCGAAAACAATGTGCGCGCGATTCTTTCAAAGGGCCCCCGGTTATCGCCGGAGACCGTGCGCGGGCTGAAGCTGCGGCACCTGGCGTCGCTCGCCTCTCTGCTGCAGGAAAATCGCCGGCGTGGGACGCTGTCTCCTGAGAAGGTCCGGCAGCATGGCTCGAATTTGATCGATAGCGCAAAACAATTCGTCAGCGCTGCCAGCGCGGTGGATGAACGCGCTCACGCCGCCCTGTTTCACGCGCTCAGCTTTGAACTTGCGGAGCAGCCTGCGGCAATGAAATCGGCAGCCTGGGCTGAAGCACGCGAGCTGCAGCAGAAGTCCAGCGCGAGCGGAACGCCCGGGACGCCGCCGGAGCTCTTCAATTTCCTGTCCGCGAAATGGGGCCGCTGAAGATCAGCGTGTCCTGGTGGGCACGTCGAACCAGCCGCGCTGACGCTGCAGGTCGAGTGACCCACGTGCAAGGCTGCTGTAGCCGATTTCGGAATGGCCCAGATAGGTTTCGAAAAAGCGCCTCACGTCTTCTCGATTCACGTTTTGCAGAATCCGCATAGCGCATCGGAGGTGCTGGTAATCGAGTTCAGAGTGTTTTTCGAGTACGTAAGCGACGAAGTCCGGATCCGCAGCGTGCTCCCACTCGCCAACGACTTTCTGATCGAGTGCGAGTTTTTTTAAGCTGAGAAATTCTTGAATCGGAATCATGTCACAACCCTGACGCCCGTTCCTCGAATTTTATCCTGCACTTGAGAAAAAGGAACAGGCAAATCATCTGGTGGAAAGGAGGACATCGCGCCGGAAGTAACCCATTCTACGACTCCCTCATCCGTCACCTTGATAAACCCGCTCAAGTAACGTCCGCTTTCGATTTTTCGCGCAGCGTTTCGCAGAACATCAACATGAATAGTGCTGGCCGAATCAATGAAGATCACACCGTCGACCGTGTCAAACACTGAGCTGCGCATTTCACCGAGTTGGAGTGAACCAGAGTTCACTTGGATTCGCGAGTTACCAACGATTGTCTGCTCAAGCCTTAACCTGGCAGTTAATGCCTGTGGATTTAGCCGACTTGGGTCATAATCAGACATGTCGTACTTTAGCAAAACTGGCGGCCCTTTCGGGCCGCCAGTTCTGCTTTCCCATCGAAGAGTTAATGCTTACTTGCCGATCTTGTTCATGATGTCGATCAGCGGCATGAACAGCGCGATGACGATGAATCCGA
>DASPJR010000114.1:0-114481 GCA_035628505.1 Planctomycetota bacterium
GCAACGCTTTGCTGCTGGCACTGCGCTCGCTGGAGGAAGGCGACAGCTTCAATGTCAGCGGCTTCGGCGATTCGTACGAAACGATGTTCACGAAAAGCGTTGCGTATTCGCAGAGCACGCTCGACGAGGCGTCGAAGAAAATCGCCGGCATGGACGCGAACCTCGGCGGCACGGAACTGCTCGCCCCGCTGAATTTCCTCGCGGGCAGTCGCGCGGAAAGCAACCTTCCCCGCCAGATCGTGCTGCTCACGGACGGCCAGGTCGGCAACGAAGCGCAATGCCTCGAGGTCGCGGCGAAACTCGCGGCCAATGCGCGCATCTTCGGTTTTGGAATTGGCCACGGCGTCAGCGAGCATCTCGTGCGCGGGCTCTCGCGCGCAACGAACGGGCAGGCTGAGTTCATCCACCCGAATGAACGCATTGAGCCCAAAGTGATGCGTCAGTTTTCACGCATGGCCTCAGGAGCGCTCACGAATGTGCGCGTTGATTTCGGCGGGCTGAAAACCGATCTCGTCGCCCCTGCACAGTTGCCGCAGCTTTTCGATGGCGACCGCTTCACCGTGTACGCACGGATTGTCGGCGGCGCGGCCAATGAAATAGCAATCACGGCCGATTCGCCCAATGGCGCGCTGCGCTTTCCGGTAAAAATTGATCTCGAAAAGCCGGCCGATGATCGTGCTGTTCCGGTGCTGATGGCGCGCAAGGCGATCCAGGAACTCGAGGAAGGTCGCGGCGGATTGCTCGGGTCGGCTCAATCCAACCGCAAGGAGAACGCGACGCGCAGCCGCATTCTCGAGCTCGCCGTGCGCTATCAGATCATGTCGTCAGCCACGAGCTTCGTGGCCGTCGAAGAACGCCAGGCCGGAACACAGACGCAGGCGGCCGAGCTGCGCCGGGTGCCGGTGGCACTCACGAAGGGCTGGGGCGCGGTCGAAGAATCCTGCGACCTGTCGCTGCAGGCGATGCCCCGCATGGCGAAGATGAAAGCGGCGTTCCCAGCAGGAGGTGCCGGCATGCCCCCGCCTGCCCCTCGCGCGGCGGCATGCGCACCAATGCAGGCTCCCATTCCAGCCCCTTCGTCCGCAATGAAGTTTGAATCTGCGAGCGAGAGTGCCGAGCCTGCCGAGGGCAGCATGCTCAGCAGTATCACCGGGTTTTTCGGCAGAGCGAAAAGCGCTGTGGCGGGAGCCGCGATGCCCGCGACGGCCGATCGCGCTGGCGAGCCTGCCGACCCGCTGCTGAAACTCACATCGTCCCAGCGTGCGGATGGAAGCTTCGATCTGTCGGCGTCGGTGCTGGAAGCGTCAAAGGCCAATCGCAAGAAGATCGACGCGGCGATCAAACAGCTCGGTGGCGACAAGGCGCAGGCTGAGCGCATCACGTCTACGCTACTGGCGCTCGCCGTGCTCGAGCGCGACTTCGCGGATCGCCGTGATGAATGGAAGATGATCGCCGACAAAGCCGAGCGCTGGCTGAGCAAACAGAAGCTGCCCGCGGGAGCGGCCGACTGGAAGAGCTGGGCGAAGAGTGCGCTGTAGCGAAATAGGCGAGCGGCATGCTTAAAGGCGTGCCGCTCGCTGTGCTTCTCGCAGGCTGGAAGGCTGCGCTACAAACGGCGGCGTTTTTCTGCACCCTTTCGAGCCGCGCCTGCCACTATTAAGGTATGAACTCATCCTTGAGGCCAGGCTCGACCATGTCCACGCCGATCCTGCTGCTCGTCTGTCTTTGTGTGATGTCGTCCGCGTTCGGCGCTGCTGCTCCCGCGGCAAGCACTGCGCGTCCAGTGCGTTCGCGCGCTGAAGTCGAATCGCTCATTAATAAGGAGGGCACCTCGGCGCCGCCGTGGTGGAATTCGGTGAAAGTGGATCCACCCAAGACACTGGATCTCACCTGGGCCAAGCCGGCGCCGAAGGAACCCTGGACGCCGTCGAAGTACCTGGGCCAGCACATCTGGAGCGTCGTGAATGAGAATCCGGGGCGCTGGAAGTATGGCGCCAAGCTCCTGCATCAGACGCTCGAGATCAACAAGGCCGATCCGGACAAGCTCACGCAGTCCATGCGCGCGCTGGCGAGTCTGTATCACAATCTGCTGGAAGATTACGCGCGCTCGGCATTCTGGTACCGAAAAGCCGGTGCCAACGGGGAAGACAACGTGAACCTCGCCGATTGTTACTGGAAGCTCGGCTGCAAGGAGATGGCTGCCGAACTGCTCAAGAAAATCGGTGCGGACGATACACGGCACGGCGCTGTCATAAAGCTCTGGGCGGATATGGGTGAGTTCGATATGGCGCTGAAACTCGCTGACGCCAAAGCAAAAGACGGCATGGCCGATATTGCCTGGCTGATGGCCGGAGATGCCTGCCGGTTCGCGGGGCGATCCAAAGAGGCGCTCGACTACTATGCGCGCGTGCTCAAGGTTGCCGACGCTGATGGCGGACGCGACATCAAGCAGAGCCGCGAGCGCGCGAAAGCGAGCATCGACGCTGTCAAGGTGTTCGATCTGCTTGATCTGAAGAAAATCGCGGACGGCACGTACTCGAGCAGCAGCTATGGTTATTCGGGCCAGGTCAATGTTTCGGTGGTTGTGAAGGCCAGTCGCATTCAAGCAGTGAACATCGGCGCGCACCAGGAAAAACAGTATTACGGTTCGATCACCGACACGCCGCGCCAGATCATTGCCAGACAGCATGTCAAAGGCGTCGATACTTTTTCGTCGGCGACGATTACGTCCGAAGCGATTATCAACGCCGCCGCAAAGGCGCTGAGCAGCGGAATGAAGTAACGCCGCAATGTAACGCCGCTTTTCAAGCGGCGAGTGGACGTTGAACGGATTAACGGCGACTCGCGAATTGAAAATTCGCGTTACATACCAGTGAATTGGCAATTCGCGTTACGAGAGGCTGCATGAGGCTCGATTTTTTTCTACCCTTTCTGCGCCGCCCGCCCAAGGGGCAGCCGCCCCGCGCACCGGGCGCGTTGACGCGGGTTGCAAAGAAGATTCTGCCGGCGGCCCTCTTTTCCGATGACGTCAAGCCCGGCCTGCTGCGGCGTTTCTGGAAGAAGACCGGACCGACGTGGCTCTCGTCGCCCGTGCGGCGCATCATCCAGTCGCTGTGCTTCATCGCTTTCCTGGGACTTTTCTTCCATGTCTGCTGGCCGTATAGCGCTCAGCCGCTGGAGAAGAGCGGCGAATGGCCGTCGCACTACGCGGACGAGCTCGCGCGCAAGGAAGTGATCGCGGCCGAAGCGTTTCTGATCATCGATCCGCTGCTGAGCCTCTCGACGGCGCTCGCAGCCAAGGCGTGGGTGTGGTCGCTTGTGTGGGCCGGCGTGATCGTCGCGGTGTGCGTCATTTTTCCGCGCGGCTTCTGCGGCTACATCTGCCCTCTCGGCACGCTCATCGATTGCTTCGATTGGGCCATCGGCAAACGCGTCACGCGTTTCAACGTGAAACACGACGGCTGGTGGGTCAATCTGAAGTATTACATTCTGCTCGGCACACTCATCGCCGCGATGTTCGGCGTGCTGCTTTCGGGATTCGTCGCTGCGATTCCCGTCGTTACGCGCGGGCTGCTGTTCACACTCGCGCCATTGCAGATGGGCGCACTGCGCGGCTGGCATCAGGTCCCGCCGCTGAATGCCGGGCACTACGTATCGCTCGTGCTGTTCTTCGCCGTGCTCGCGATGGGCTTCTGGCGGCCGCGCTTCTGGTGCCGCTATGTGTGTCCGTCGGGCGCGGTGTTCTCCGTGGCGAATTTCTGGCGTGTAACCGAACGCAAGGTGGAAAGCAGCTGCATCAACTGCAACAAATGCGTGGAGATCTGCCCCTTTGACGCAATTAAGGCTGACTTCACAACCCGAACGGCCGATTGCACTCTCTGCCAGACCTGCGGCGGCGTCTGCCCGACGCACGCGATCAAGTTCGTCGACCGCTGGGACATCACAGACCTAAAAAAAGAGAACGATCCCGAGACACACGAAATCCCTCTCGCGCGGCGCGGCTTTATGGCGGGCGCGCTCAGTTCGCTGGCACTGGCGTTCGGTGTGAAGAGCGTCTTCGGCGCGTCGCTCGCGAAGACAGTTCCCGTGCGTCCGCCGGGAAGCGTGCCCGAAGAACAGTTCCTGCAGATGTGTATCCGCTGCGGCGAGTGCTTCAAAGCCTGCCCCAACAATGTTCTGCAGCCGATGGGATTCACGCAGGGTCTTGAAGGGCTCTGGACGCCCGAGGTCGTGGCGAACTGGTCGGGTTGCGAATCCAGCTGCAATGCCTGCGGACAGGTTTGTCCGACGGGCGCAATCCGCGCTCTGCCGCTCGAAGAAAAGAAATCGGCGCGCATGGGGCTGGCGATTATCAATGAAAAAACCTGCCTGCCGTTTGCGGGACGCGAAGCCTGTCAGATGTGTGTCGATGAGTGCACCGCTGCCGGCTACAACGCGATGGAATTTATCCGCGTGGGCGTGCAGACGGACGACAACGGGCTGCCTATCGATGGCAGCGGTTTCGCCGCGCCGGTGGTGCTCGCCGACAAGTGTGTCGGCTGCGGCCTGTGCCAGACGCGCTGTCATCAGATCAATGTGAAGTCCAAGGGCTTGCTGCAGTCCACGGCGATCTGGGTCGAAGCCGGCGAGGGCAAGGAAGACCGCTTGATGAGCGGCTCGTACATCGAGCTGCGCAAAAATGAAGCGTCGTCAGCTGAGGGCGGATCGGAAAAAAAGACGCCGGGCGAAAAGATGTATCTGCCGGATTTTTTGAAATAGTCTGAAGAAGAGAGTTGGCGTCCCGCCAGGCTTCTGGCCCAGCGGGACGCCCGTTGAATTTACTGCACAGGTTTAGGCTGCGCCTTCTCCCACTCTTCCTTGCTGACCTTCGCGGCTTTGTGAACCAGCACGAACACGCCGCGCTTGCAGCCGACAACCACGTCCGGCAGCTTGTCGCCGGTCACGTCCGCGGCCACGACCTGCGTGCCGACTCCCGAATCGTTGTCGATCTGGTAGGGAATGTATTCGACGCCGTTGGCGCCGCGCACCAGCTTGAACCAGTACAGCACTGGAGCGGCCTGCGGTTCAGGATCACCCTTCGGACCATGCGCCCAGTGGCGCTTGCCGGTGACGATGTCTTTCAATCCATCGCCATCCATGTCGACGAGATCGACCGCGTGAAGCTGCGAGAACTGCACGCCGTATTTGTCCTTTAGTTTTCCGTCAGAGGGCAGAATGACATTCTGCTTGAACGACACCGCGCCCTTGTCGTCCTTGGCCTGCTTGTACCAGCTCAGGCCGTAACCGTGCGCAACAATGCTGGTGATCACATCGTTGAGACCATCGCCGTCGACGTCGTAAACGTAGATCTGCGCGCCGCCGTTGCCGAACTTCGTCGCGTGGAATTTCCAGGGCTCTTCTGATTTCAAGTCAGCCGGCTGCTCCCACCAGCCGTTCTGTTCCAGCAGATCCTTCTTTCCATCGCCGTTCACGTCGCCAATGCCCAGGCCGTGCGTGAAGCGCTGCCAGCCGCCCTTGGGTGAAATTTTCTTGAACGTCCAGGGCTTCTTGGCGTCGCTCCAGTCCGCTTCGGCATAACCCATGTGGCCGCCGGTCGTGATGATCATCTCGGGCTTGCCGTCGCCTGTGATGTCTTCAAACTGCGGCGATTCATTGTCCACAACAGGGAAAACTTTATAACGTGTCCACGGTCCGGGTTTGCCCTGGTTGTTTTCAAACCAGGAGGCGTCTTCGCCGGGGAAACCGTAGATCAGGATGTCACTCCAGCCGTCGCCGTTGAAGTCGTACGTGAAGGCGAAGAAATTCTTCGAATAGCCGTTCTTGTCGACGGCTTTATTTTCCTTGCCGTCCGGCGGCGGGTAGTACTCATGCTTCGTTTTAAAGTCTGGTCCTGCATACCAGAAGGGACCGGCAACGACGTCCATCTTGCCGTCTTTGTTGAAGTCGGCGTAGTTTGCGCCTTCTGAATAGAAGAGCTCGTTGAGCGTGAGCTTCTCCCACGTGTGTACGGTGTAATCCTCCGCGCTTGCGGCCAGGGAAAGCACTCCCAGCAGCAGCGCGATACTCAGCTTTCGTACGTTGAACATGTCGGCCCTTTCCGGTGTCTTTAACCACGAAGCTCACGAAGGACACGAAGAACAAAAAGAGATTTCGTCTTCGTGACTGTCGTGGTCTGAGTGATCAATTCCCCATTCATTGCAAAGCAGTTAGAAAACGCTTAAGCGCGGGATTATATACACCTTTCGCAAACGCGTGTTGCAAACGAAACCGATTCTCGAGACGGACGAAAGAAAAACGTAACTTTACGTTTTTCTGCTGGAGACACCGATGAGCCCTGAGCTGAAGAAAGAAAAAGTCGCCCGCTTCGTGCTTGCCTGGAGCAAGCTTGACGAGTTGCAGCAGGCCGAGCCCGCCGGCGATCCGGCAGCGCAGGAACGCGCCGCCGCCAACCACGTCACGAGCACGCTCGGCATTTCCCGGCCGCTCGCTGATCGCTATATCGCTCAAGCCAATATCATTCGCAAGACAGTCCTGCAGGGCGCGCCAAAGCCTGAAGACGTCGAGAAGCTCATCACGGACGAACTCATCGAGCGCGTCAGCAATCTGGACGAAAAATTCGGCATGTCATTCATGGTGCTGCCGCATCATGTCGATCAGATCCTGAAGGGCGGCAAACACATGAGCCGGCGTTTCCGGCGCTGGGGCGATCCCGGTGACACGTTCCTCGTGAAAGGAAAAAAGTTCCGCTTCACACGCGTCGACCGCCTGCGCGTGGGCGACATCACCGACGAGGACATCAAAAAAGAAGGCTACGCCACGCGCGAAGAATTCGACCAGATGTGGATCAAGAGCCATCCCAAGTCCGTTGCGGCCGGCAAAGTCTTGAAGCCGGACGACCTGTGCTGGTGTCACGAGTACGAACCTGCTTAACAGGCTGTGGCCGCCACCATCTCACTTATTTCGCCAAGGACGCCAAGTCGCCAAGAGCGCCAAGACTACCTTAAGGTCATTCTTGGCGCCCTTGGCGTTCTTTGCGTTCTTGGGGAAAAAGAGCATTTCAATAGAGCATCGTCATCCGTCATCCGTCATCCGTCATCCGTCACATATAAATAGCTTGCAGACACAACATTATCAGCGTGTCAATCAGGCCTTCTAAATGCTCCCCTTCCCGCCATCGGGCGGTTACCGAACGCCCGCTTCGGTCCAGGCTGCACGAGGGACCGCTCTGTTTCGGAAACAGGAAACAAGGAGAGACACATGAAGCTACACGCAACAGTCGTTGCCCTTTTCGTATTGGCAACAGCGGGCCGGCTTTTCGGGGCAAACGTCGATGCCATGACCGAAAACTTCGTTAAAGAGGCCGCTAAGGGCGGAATGCATGAAGTGGCCGTCGGCAAGCTGGCGATGGACAAGGCTACGAATGAGGATGTCAAGAAGCTGGCTCGTCATCTGGTTGACGATCACAGCCGCGCCAATGATGAACTCAAGCAGATCGCCGGCAAGCTCAATATCGATCTGGCCGACGTCGCTCACTCACCCGAACACGATGCCAACCTGATGAACCAGTCGGGCGCGCAGTTCGACCGCGCGTTTGTCAGCATGGTTGTTGAAGACCACCGCAAGGATGTCGCGAATTTCGAACGCTACAGCCGCGAAGGCACCAACCCGGACGTCAAGGCGTTTGCGACCCGCACTCTGCCCGGCCTGCGCGATCATCTGGATATGGCGCAGAGTCTCAATGACAAGCTCGGCAAGGGCGCGATGCTCGACCAGCCCGCTGACCGCCCGCTGGATACCACCTACGAAGCCGCACCGTCCCGCGAAGACCTGGCCATCGACGACATGGGCAAGAAGGACATCCACATCAACCGTGCCGAGAAGGACATGCAGGTTGAGCGCCGCGAATTCTCAACGCGCCAGGACCTGAACGATCGCGACTTCTCGTATGAAGCCCGGCTGCGCGAAGACACCCGCGACCGTGCTTTCTCGGAAGACAGCCCCATCAGCACGCATCAGCGCCTGAGCGGCAGCGGCCGCGCGCGCGGTGAAGCGTTCATTGACGACATGGAAGAGCCGATCGACGTCACCTACACCCGCGGCAGCGCGCTGGATTGCGACAGCTGCGGCCACGTCAGTGAATGCAGCGCGTGCGAAACGCGGTGCGATGACTGCGCGACAGAGTTCGAAGAGTTCATGTACGACAACGATTATCGCGCCGGCACAACGCACTGGATCATCGATCCCGACCGCGATGATGATTAATTAACTCAGTGAACCAACGAGAGGCGGCCCGGACCCGGGCCGCTTTTTTTATTTTACGCAGCGAAAACCGGTATGCGAAAGGCCCGTGTCCACCGCGCCTTTGCCGCGCGCGCCCGGCAGGTAGCGGATGCAGTAGAGATCGCTGCAGAGAAACGAGCCGCCGCGCTGAACTTTCTTGGGCATGCCTGGTTCAAGCGGGTCAAAGCTGTCGCTCGGGCCCGTGGGATTCTTCTCTGGGCTTTTCTCGTAGTAATCCGGACGGTACCAGTCAGCGCACCATTCCCAGACGTTTCCGGCCATGTCGTATAGCCCGAAGCCGTTCGGCGCGTACGAGGCAACAGCGGCAACACCGCGGCTGCCGTCTTCTTCCGAATTCTCCGCCGGGAACTTGCCCTGCCATATATTGGCCATCCATTTCTTGTTCGGAGTCAGCTCTTCGCCCCAGGAGTAGCGCTTTTGATGCAGCCCGCCCCGAGCGGCATATTCCCACTCGGCTTCCGTCGGCAGGCGTTTGCCCGCCCATTTGGCAAACGCCTCAGCGTCGTACCAGCAGATGTGCACGACTGGAAATTTCTCGCGCCCTTTAATGCTTGAGCCCGGGCCTTCAGGCTGCCGCCAGCTTGCGCCGGGCACGTACTGCCACCACTGGGTATGGTCGTCCAGCGCAATGGCTTCCTTCGGTGGCGAAAACACGATTGCACCGGCGACGAGTTTGTCTTCGGGCACGCCCGGAAAATCTTTAGGATCAGGCTTGCGTTCGGCGATGGTCAGGTACCCGGTCTCTTTCACGAACTGTTCGAACTGTTCGTTGGTGACCTCGGTCTTGTCCATCCAGAATCCATCCACGGTAACTTTGTGGATGGGCCGCGTGTCGGCGAATTCGCCTTCCATGCCCATGGCGAATGTGCCGCCCGGAATCCAGACCATCTCCTTGTCGAACTTCACGCCTTCAAGTTTGCGCGGCGCCTGCGACGGCGTTTCTTTCGCAGTTGAGAGCTCTAAAGTCTTCGGCGATTCCGCGTTAACCTTTGGCGATGCGGGGGAGGCTCGCAGGAAAAACAAGCCAAGCACCAGGACAACGGCGAGCATCCCGAAGATCACGCCGAAAGGGATAGGAGTATTTGATTCTGCTTCAGTCATAAATAAAGTCTCGAGCCGGCGCTAAAGTATAATGAGTCGCGTGACTGGAGGAACTGTCATTTTCAGGGGGTGTATGGCGACTTTTACCTCTTGCCGCTACTCGGGGGAGCTCATATGCTCGTGCGTGGGGGTCATACACTAACTTACACGCAAGCCGCTTTTCGCCGCTCGAAAAAAGAGAGGTCGCCCGCTGCCGTCGCCGCGCAACGGGCCTGACGCGAAAGTGCACTATCATGAGCGAGCTCATTGTAACATGCGCGGGGTGTGGCAAACGCTACAAGGGCGTTTCAAGCGGCAAGCGCTTCCGCTGCTCCGGCTGCGAAAACATTTTCAGCTTTCCTGACAGCATCCGCCAGCCGGCGGACGGCACGATCCTGTGCTCCAATTGCTGGACCGGCTATGAAGCCAGCGACCAGGCTCAGACCTGTCTGATCTGCTCGCAGAAACTGGCGCCCGGGATCAGCGCGCGCGCCGTTCCATCTGCCGATACACCGGCATCGCGGCCAGCTTCGGTAAGCGGCCATTACCAGAGCATTCCCGGTGAAGGCGGAATACTCACTGACGATTCTTCCAGCAGCAACGGCGATGAGAACGCAAACTCTATGGACGCATTGAAGCAGGAAAATGAAAAGCTGAAGCTGCAGATGGCGGAGCTCAAATCGCGGCAGGCGATGATCCAGGAAGCGCAGATCAAGCTGGGTGAAGAACGCGACGCCGCCGTTTCCGCGCGCAAAGGGCTGGAAGACCGCATCACCGAACTGAAGACGCGGCTGGCCGTCGCTGCTGAAACGCAGGACAAGATGAAAGCCGAAGTCGAAGCGGCGCTCTCCGCAAAGCTTGTCGCGGAAGCCGCGGTGCTCGACCATGAACTGCGCACCAAGGCCGCGCAGGACGCTGCAGTGGCCGCCACACGCGAGCGCGATGATGAGGAACTCGCCGCCAAGGTGCAGGCCGAACGCGACGCGGCGCTCGAGCGCGAGAAAAACACTGAGGCGCGCCTGGTCGAATTTTCAACCCGCGCCGATGCCGCGCGGGAAGAGAAAGACCGCGCGCAGGCTGAACGCAAGCAGCTCGAGGACATCCGTCGCGAGCTCGAAACGAAGCTTGCCGCCCTGCAGAGCCGCCTCGATGCGCTGCAGGACAATCTGACTTCGGCGCAACTTGAACGCGAAGCGGCGACGGACGCCCGGCAGAATCTGGAAGCGCGCCTGAGCGATCTGCAGAACATGGCTCTGAACGCACAGAAGGCTCAAATGACGCTGCAGATCGAACGCGACGGCGCAGTCGAAGCGCTCGAGACCGAGCGGCGCAAGCTGGCGGAGACGACGGAAAACCTGCGCCATTTCCAGGAGCTGGCCACGACGGCGCTTGGGCCGCTCGGCAGCGAATACAGCAAGATCGCCACTGAGCTGATCGAGCAGAGCGAAGCGCTGTTCCGGCTCTCGCTGCAGACGCAGGAGGAGCTCGACCGACGCCGCACGGAGCTGCGCGCGATTGCCGCGTCGCTGAAAGGAAAGCTCGACTCAAGCTGCCGCGATTTCGTCGAACGCCTCTCACAAACGGCGCCCGAAATCCCGCAACCGGCGGATGAAAGCAGCGGCGTGCTCCTCGCCGCGGAGCCGCCCGTTATCGCCGACAAACCGGTGCCGCGCAGCACGGTGGCGTAAATGCCGAACGACGATTGACGATTGGGACGGGTATGCGGATCGATGACCCCGACGAATGCGATTTCAGCCGCCTTGTCCCAATTGCAGCTGGTATTGCGCTATGGATGATGGCATTTGTTCACTTCCTGGATTTCATCCGATACCGTAACATTTTTGCTGATTATCGATTCTTTTTTAATGCAACGCAGTCGAAATCGAACCTGATTCATTTTCTCAACCCGCCGCCATTCGTTGTCAGCTTCCTGTGCATGGCAGGGAGCGGCGCCATCGCCTACGGGTTTTTTAAAAAAGACGAACGCCGCTTCAGCTTGCTCGGGCTTGTTCTGTTCGTTTTGCTGATTGGTTGCGCAGGGGCGTTACCTTGGATCGGGCACGATCGTCCAGGCAGAATCGCAATCGTGTGCGCGGATTTTAAGCCTATCTCGCTCGAGACTCTGAAGAAGATAAAAAGGACTGTGGAAGACCGCTGGTATGACTCGCACAAAACCCATATTCATGAATTCGTTGAAATAAGGGGTACTGACACAGGATTGACATTCACCGTTTCGACCGGAAGAACGCCTGAAGACCGTCGGCGAGCTGACCAGTTCCTCCGGTTTATCGAACCGGTCTTGTCCGAACTCGCTGTTGAAGCAGGTCTTCCGCCGATAGAACCCGAGAATCGAAGAAAGACCGTATTTCCTCGCGGATCAGGGGAGTTCTGACGTATGTTCGCGAAGCACGAACACGAACCCTTCAAATATTTCTCTGCGCAACTCCGCGTTCTCTGCGTCTCTGCGGTGAAGTCGTTAAGTTCCGCTATTGCCTTTGTGTCTTCGTGTCTTTGTGTTTAAAAAGAGCCTCAAAGACACGGAGCGACGACGCATGAGCGAAAATACGTTTCACGGGACCACGATTATTGCGGTGCGGCGCGGGAATGCGGTCGCGATCGGCGGCGATGGGCAGGTCACGCATGGCAATACGGTGCTGAAGTCCACCGCGCACAAGATTCGCAAGCTCAAAGGCGGCAGCGTCATTGCGGGCTTCGCGGGCTCGACGGCCGACGCCTTTACGCTGCTCGAAAAGTTTGAGGGCAAGCTCGACCAGTACAAAGGCAACCTGCGCCGCGCGGGCGTGGAACTCGCCAAGGAATGGCGCACCGACCGCATGCTGCGCCGCCTCGAAGCGATGCTCGTCGCCGCCGACAAGGAAGCGCTGATCCTGCTGACTGGCCAGGGCGACGTGGTCGAGCCCGATGACGGCATCATCGGCATCGGATCCGGCGGCGCCTTCGCACTGTCCGCTGCCCGCGCGCTCGTCAAGCATACCAAGCTCACTCCGCGCCAGATCGTCGAAGCCGCCCTGAAAGAGGCCGCCGAGATTTGCATCTATACCAATGGAAATCTGGTTATCGAGGAGCTGTGAACCAGGGCTCTAATACGAATGGCGCGAAAGAATTCACCTTCCGTATACCTCGACACGAGCTTTATCTCCGCACTGCACTATCGCGGAAGCGAGATTCACTGCACTCACAGACACTTGGAATCACGCGACTGGTGGGAGAATGAACGCGGCCATTTCAAACTGCTGACATCTCGAATCACGGAGGAAGAGTTACTCGCGGGGGAATATTGGCGTCAAGATCAGAAGGCCGTTGCCGAGGCTCGGCGTTTGACTTTTCTGCCCTTATGTAAAGACGTTGGTGAGATTGCATGCCTTGTGACGGAACAGCATATCGTACCGAAGAATAAACCGTACGATGCTTTGCGTTGGCATTCTGCATTCACTACGCTGTAGATTACCTGTTGAGTTGGAATTTTGCCCATTTGGCCAACGAACGGGTGCAAGAAGCACTCCGGCTTGTGGCGAAGGAACAAAGCTAAGAAGGAGACACTCATGTTGACTCGAACTTCTCGCAACGACACCACGGATCGTGACTTCGTGCGCGAGTCGAGGCGCGTGAGGGATGATCTCAATAGAAAGTTTTCAACTGTTCAGGCTGCCTATGAGCATTTGATGGAGTTGGAACGAAAAGCAAAGCGCACGCCTCGCCGACGAACTACCAATAAGGCCGCTACACTCGCGACGCACCGTAAAAGACGAGCAGGCTGAAGGCCTGCTCCGCTCCGCAGAAAAACCGCTTTTTCACGGGAAATCCGCTCGCCTTCTGTGGCTATAGAAGCACAGGGGGTCGTTCTGTCATGCTTAAACGGATCTGTCTGCTCGCGCTTCTCGTTGGCTGCATTCTTCTTTCTTGCCGCGCCGTAGCCTCGGAGCGTCTCGAGCTAAAAGGACAGCGCATCGTTTTTCTCGGAGATTCCATCACCGACGGCAACAGCTATCCGCTGATGGTCCGTCAGGCGCTAAAAGAAGCAGGCAAAGATCTGCCGGTGCTGATCAACGCAGGTATCGGCGGCGACACCGCGGCGGGAATGATCAAGCGTCTGGAGCGTGATGTGTTCGTGCACCGTCCGACGCTCGTTTCGATCAGCGTGGGCATCAACGATGTCCTCCGAAAAGTCGAGACGCGCGATTACGTGACGACGGTCGGTGCCATCGCCGAGCAGATCAGATCCAAGAATATTCCCCTGCTGATTCTGACAACAAGCGTGCTCGGCAAAAAACACGAAGCTGCGGATAAGCGCCTGGAGGAATTCAACGCAGCGCTGCGCGAGATCGCCATAAAAACCGGCGCGAGGCTGGGCGATGTCAATCAGCGCATGAACGCGGCTCGGGCGGCCGGCGAAACAGTGCTGGAAGAAGATGAAGTGCATCCAAACTATGCGGGACAGCGTCTGATGGCCCGAACGGTGCTCGATGCTCTCGGCTGCGAGAGCGTGCCGCTTCCAGCGAAATTTGAAGTCGAGCTGATACCGGACATCGTTCGCAAGTGGCAGATCGTTCCTGTGCCCGACAAGACTCCGCCTCTCATGGCCGAGACGCTGGCGAAGCTGGCACCCGATGGTAAGTGGAAAACGCTGCGCCTTCCGGAGAAGGAAACGCTCGAGCACTGGTGGCAGGACCAGGAGCGCCAGCGCGGCTTCGCCATGTCACTGGATAAGCTCGCCGGAAAAGCGAGCACCTATTATGGCGTGGCAACGTTCGGCCAGCCCAAGGCACGCAGCGCGTTCATCAATACTGGCGGACAACTGAAAAGCGTGTGGCTTAACGGCAGAAATGTTTATAAGGCCTCAGCAGAGTGGACCGGCTGGCACGCCGGCCGCGAACGCATCCCTGTCGAGCTGCCTGCCGGAACCAACACGCTCGTGATTGAAACCGGCTCGCAGTTTTTCCTGAGTATTTCGGAAACTAACGATTGGTGAAAAAAGAAAGGCTTCCAGGGTTTGGGGTTCAGGGTCTGAGCGCGACACTCAAACGCACTGTACCGTGAAACCCTGAACCCTGGACCCTTTTCCCTGGACCCTGCCATTACTCGCGCTTCGTGTGAATCTTTACGGCGCGGCGGCGCTCGTCGGCGGTCCATTCGATTTTCACCCATTCGCCCACTTTCAGGCGCAGCATCTGGCGTATCATGTCTTTGTCTGGGCCACCGCCGTCGTGCGGAAGTCCGCCAATCCAGCGCGGGACATACTTTTCAACGTCACCATGCTCCGGCTTGATTTCAACGAACCCTTCGCCGCGCGAGACCACTTTCCCGATAGCCACGCCGCTCTTGCCTTCTTCGTGGCCGCCCTCGCGCTTCTTCTCGCCTTCGCCTTTACGCGGACGATCGCCGTCCTCACGCATTTTCTCGCCGTCACCCTTGCGCGGTTTCTCGCCCTCGCGGTGCTCGCCGTCGCCCTTGCGCACTTTCTCGCCTTCGCGATGCTCACCTTCTCCCTTGCGAACTTTCTCGCCTTCCCGGTGCTCGCCATCGCGCATCTTCTCGCCCTCGCGTTTTTCGCCGTGCTTGCGCTCGGCCGAGGCGACTTCGATTTTGCGCTCCGGAGCAGCCAGCACTTCCAGGCTGACGATGCGCGGATGTTCTTCAAGTTTCCAGACCAGCTTGACTTTGCTGCCGACGGCAACGCTTTTGATGACCCCGAGCATCTCCTTGTCGAAGCCGCCGCCATCCTTCGGCTGGCCGCCGCGCCAGAACGGCATGTACATTGCCGCTTCGTCGGAACCGTCGGCTTTGATGCTCAGCCAGGTTTCGCTCTTGGATGCGACGATACCCGTCACCGCGCCCCCTTCTTCACCCGCGGAGAGTGGCAGGCTGCCCCACGCACCGCTTAACAAGACCGCGCCTACCGCGACGCGCACGAACATCTGCTTGGCAGACATGTTTGCTCCTCCTTTTGCTTCCGGCACCCGCACCCTGAATTTTGTTCCAGTCACCACGACCGTTCCCATTTCGCTCTGCACTGCAAAACTTCCGACTGCTTTGTCGACCTCGCATTCGACCGTTCCGCGCGAGAGGTAGATCCGTTCGGCTTTCTCCTCGCCTTCCACGCGCAGCTCCGTGCGCGGCTGCATCTGTACGTGGCAGTAACCGCCGAGCTCGAACGAGCGCGCCTCCGTGGTCGTGCTGAGCACCGCACCGCGCTGCATCGCACCCGTGGCCACCGTTTTGGCCGGAGGCGCCGGCTCGGGGGCCGTCCCCGAGAATTTCTGCTCCTGCGTTCTGCGATTCGCGATCAGCAGTCCGCAGAGAACAGCCAGCGCCACCGTTGCAGCAATCGCAGCCGGCCACTTCCAGCGCGCCGGCTTTGCCGCATTCACGCTGAAAGTTTTGGCGGCAGGCTTCTGCGGTTCGGAAGCCGCCTTCAGGATGCGCAGAGCAAGGTTGGGAGGAGCCTCTCCGCCGAGCTCCTCGCGCAGGAGCACGTCGATCAGGCGGTCCTGTGCCTCCTCGTTGTCCTTTGGGTCCGTCGCATCCATGACTACTGCGCCTCCAGGCGGCGGCGGATACACTGCGCGAGCGCCCCGCGCAGGCGCCGCATCAGAGACTTGATCCCGTCCTCGCTCATCGCGAACAGTTCAGCCAGTTCGCTGCGCGATTTGTTCTCGGCATAATGCAGCTTCAGCATGCGCCGCTGCTTTTCGCCGAGTGTCTCAAGGCACCTGCGCAAGGCCTCGATCGTTTCGAAGCCATCGCCCTCGCGCAGGAACTCCTGCTTCCATATCTGCTCGGCCTGCTCGAGCGAGGCGCTGTCGGCATGCACGGGATTGCTGCGTGAGCGCCGGCAGTGCATCAGGAACAGGTTGCGCGCAATGCCTCGCAGCCACGCGGATTGTTTTCGCTCGTCACGCGGAGCATCCAGGTCACGGCTGCGAAAGGCGGCCAGAAACGTTTCCTGGGCGAGGTCTTCAGCCACGGACGTGCTCTCCGCCCCGAGGTATCGGACGTACCGGTACACTTCAGCCTGGTGCATCCGAACCAGTGTTTCCAGCTCCGCGTGCGTCATGTTCTCTGCAGTATAGTTGCGCAGGAGCTGTCAGGGGGTGCAGAAATTTTGTATCGGCGGATCAAGCCCGCCACCGGGAACATCCAGAAGTCCAAAGACGCTGCCACGGCCGGCAGTTATCGGCGGTTTCTATTTTGCATTTTTGCCCCCGGCACTCTTTAATGCTATTCATGGGTAAGCTGCTCATCCGCCCCGGCACCGTTGCGCGCGACGTACCTCCTGAAAAAAGCATTCTGATGTTTCTGCTCGAGCAGCATGCGCGAGTGCATTACTCCTGCCGCCGCGGGCTCTGTGGCCAGGACCTTATCCGCGTGGTGCAAGGCTGGGAGCATCTGAACGCAATCCAGGAACATGAAGAAGGCACGCTCGAGCTGCTGCGTGTGAAAGATCAACCCATGCGCATGGCCTGCTGCGCGAAGGTGATCGGGGATGGCGAAGTGATAATTGAGCTCGTATGATCGGCGCTTGAATTGCTGCTTCTGGCGCGGCGGTGGGCCAACGAAAAACGGCCAAGGCGCCAGGACGCCAAGACGAAAAAGCAGATACGAAGCGCCTTAAAGGCACGGCTAGAAATTTTCCGCATCGCCGATCCAGGGATTTTTAAAGAGCTTATCCTGGCGCCTTGGTGTCTTGGCGGTTTAAAAGAGAGCGAGGAAATACGATGCGAATCGTCGTGACGGGCGCAGCAGGGTTCCTGGGATCTCATCTGGTCGACAGGCTTCTGGAGCAGGGGCATGAAATCGTCGGTATAGACAGCCTGATCACAGGATCGGCGGACAATCTCAAGCATCTGGAGAATTCGCGCGAGTTCCGTTTCGTGCGCACGGATGTGACGCAATACATTCACGTCCCGGGTCCGGTTGATCGCGTGTACCACTTCGCGTCGCCGGCGAGCCCACTCGATTTTCCGCGCGTTCCTGTACACATCCTGAAAGTCGGCGCGCTCGGAACGCTCAACGCGCTGGGCCTTGCCAAAGCTAAGAACGCGCGGCTGCTGTTGGCTTCCACCAGCGAAGTTTACGGAGATCCGCTGGTTCATCCGCAGGTGGAAGGCTATTGGGGTAACGTCAATCCCATTGGCGAGCGCAGCATGTACGACGAAGCCAAGCGCTTTGCCGAAGCGCTCACGATGGCCTACCACAAACAGAACCAGGTCGAGACGCGCATCGTCCGCATCTTCAACACGTACGGTCCGCGCATGCGCCTCGATGACGGCCGCGTGCTGCCTAACTTTGTACGCGCCGCCCTCAACAATGAGCCCATTCCCGTGCATGGGGACGGCAGCCAGACACGCAGCTTCTGCTACGTCGACGATCTGCTGCGCGGCATCATGCTGCTGATGGAATCGAAGGTGGATGTGCCGGTAAACATCGGAAATCCGCAGGAAATCACGGTGCTCGAGTTCGCCAAAGAGATCATTGAATTGCTCGGCTCGAAAAGCCAGATCGTCTACAAGCCTCTTCCCAAGGACGATCCCGTGCGCCGTCGGCCGGATATCACGCGCGCGAAGACCGAACTGGGCTGGGAGCCGCAGATCTCCCGCCGCGAAGGGCTCGCTAAGACGCTCGAAGACTTCAAACGGCGCTTCCGCGAGAAGGCCGGAACGGCTTAACGACTTCAACACGAAGTCACGAAGGACACGGAGAGCACGGACACGGCTCTCCGTTTTTTATTTCAATGCACACGCTGCCTATCGTCTTCGCGGTGAAGCGATGACTGCGAAGGCAACATCTCCGCAGCAGGCATATTCAGCTCGCGCTTGAGCATCTGCTCGGAAATAATCAGATTGATCTGAGAGACGAACTCGCGCGCTTCGGGCCGTGCCTTTCGAGCGATGTCCACTGTGAGCGAGCGCTGTTTGGCGCCGGGAATGTTCTGCATCGCGGCGAGTGAATGCCCGGTGATCGTCAGGGATGCAAAGAAACCGAAGAAGCCGTTGCTGAACGACGCTTTTTCAATGTCGCTGAAGGAAAGGCGGATCTCCGAGACGGGGCTCTTCACAACATTGAAAACGTTGTCCTGAGTCTGGACCTCGAACACTATCGCATCGCTCTCAAGCCGCGCCAGTCCGTGCAGCGTGCCGAAGCCGAGCCAGACGTTATCGAGACTGAATTCGATTTTCGGTGCCATAAAAAACAGCGTACTCAGGCGTACCGTGAATTCTACACGAAAGAATTTCAGCGTTTGAAGGACGTTACTGAGTCGCAGTCTTCTGCTTTGCGCGCATCCGTTCACTTCGCTGTCAGTTCAGCGAGTGCCGCAGCGACCTCAGCCGGTCTTATCATTTTCAGACAATCATAGTGCCCGAACTTACAGGTGCGCTTCAGGCACGGGCTGCATTCAATCTGCTTGTAGAGAATCCTCGTGCGCGGCCCAAGCGGACCCGTGCGATCTGCGCGCGTGCTGCCGAAAATGCCAACCGTCGGCTTGCCCAGCGCGCCGGCCACATGCATAGAGCCAGAATCATTTCCAGCGAAACCAGAACAAAGTGACAGCATCGCCAGCGCTTCGCCGACGCTCGTTTCTCCCGCGGCGACGATCGCCCCGCTCTTGGATCGCTCGGCGACCTCGTCGGATTTCATGCGTTCGCTCGGCGCACCGACCAGCACGCATTCGCTGCCATCGCGTGCGGCCAATAAATCGATCAGCTCCGCGTAAAGCTCAGCCGGCCATTCTTTCGCAGGCCCATACGCGGCTGCGACGGCCAGGCCGATCAATGGTTTATCTGGACGCTTGCGGCGCGTTGACAGCCAGGCGCTCATTTTTTCGCGCGCAGCGGGTGAGACATCCGGGACAAAGGCATCCGTGGTACCGTCGATGCCGAGCGTCTCGCGCAGCATGTGCAGGTAGTAGTTGACCTGGTGCACTTCAAGAATCTCAGCCGTCGCGCGCGCCTTCCGGTTCAGCAGCATGCCCCGCGCATCGCGCGCAAAGCCGGCACGATGTGGAATGCGCGCAAGGAAAGGCCAGAGCGCAGAATCGAAGCTGTTGGGAAACAGGATTGCCAGATCGAAGCGTTTCTCCCGCAGAGAGGAAGCCAGCCGGCTGCGATCGGAAAGGCCCCTGAAGAATCCTTTTCGCAAACGATAGGGAATGATTTCGTCAATCCATGTAGCGCCATCGAAGAAACTGGCCAACTCGCTCTTGATGAGCACGCTGATATGCGCTTTTGGAAAATTTTGACGCACCGCGCGCAGCGCCGGAAGGCTCATAACGATGTCGCCGAGCCAGTTTACTTCCTTGATCAGAATACGCTGGGGATTCAGCATCTGCGGCAGGCTCTTTGCAACCAAGCACAGCAATTGCGCACGTGTGGCAACAGTGTGCAGGGGAGGGGAAATAGTAGAATCAGCATATCAAAACGCAATGCCTTAATTTATTGAACCGGAAGCCGTTATGAAAATTGAAAAGTCCCGCAGGTGCGTCACTGCCGCAGTGACTGTTCTCTGTTCGTTTGTTTTCATGTTTTCCTTTATGCAGCAGAAGGCCGCCGGGTTTCTGGCCTTCACCTCTGTGAACGGCACGCCGTTCACCTGGAATTTGAACGCACTCAACAATGGGCAGGTCCTCTGGCAGGTCGATCCCACGGCGCCCCCGCTTTTGCGCGAGTCCATGCTCGCCATCACGCAAGCCTGGTCTGACGCGAGCGGCGGCGTTCTGAAGTTTGCCGAAGGCGCCGGTGGCATCACCGTGGTGTGGGATGATGAGGGCACCGAGATTCCCGACGGCCTGTTCCTGGCGTACACCACGTTTTACGCCACCAGCGACAACCGGATCGCGTCGGCCGAGATTGTCGTGAATGCCAAATGGTACAGCTGGCAGCGCGGCGGCTATGGCGGAGTCGGACCGATTCTGCCGAGCGGTCTGCGCGAAGCCAATCTCGACAGCGTCATGCTTCATGAACTGGGTCACGCCATCGGCCTGGACCATTCCGACCGCAAGCCCGAGAGCATCGTTGGCACGTACAGCTTCAACGATCTTCCGACGATGAATTCGGTCATCTATCCGGGGGCGGAGACGCTGCATGTCGACGACATTTCCGGCGCCCGAGCGCTGTACAACGGGCCCGTGGAACCTATCGAAATTCTTTCGCCGCTGACGATCACGGCCACACCCAACCTCGTCAAACCGCGCCAGCGCCTGATGCTCACCGAAGCGCTCAAAGACCCGAATACGACGTGGGATCTGGGCGACGGGACGAAGGCTGTCGGATCGAAGATCCGCCACCGCTACACGGCCGAAGGGCTTTATACGGTCACCGCCGAGTGCAACGGCCAGACCGGCAGCACGCTCGTGAAGGTTGAAAAGAAGAAGAAAAAGAAAAAGTGAAGTCATTCCTTTTCTCAAGAACGAAGCGTGGGGCAGATCGTCTGCCCCACGCTTCTTTTATTACTTAACAGGGTCTGCAGCCGCTTTTAAGGCGCGGGCGTCGGCTCTTTGTAGTCCGGCACTGGCGGCATGAGGATGATGTCCGGCGGCCATTCCAGACTGCTCCTGGCGCCGATCTCGCGCAGCTTTGGCCAGTACTTGTTAAAGAGAGGGTGCGGCTTGCGCGTGCCGGAATAATTGATGTGCCACGTGTAGAACAAGCGGAAATAGCTGGCGCACTCTTTCTTGATGAACTGGCTTGAATGCGTGGGCTGGTACATATCGATGTATTCCATGAAGACGTCCGGCGCCTTCGGATGCGCGGGGCCCCAGCCGGTCTTGCCGTCGGGGCTGCACATCCCCTTGAGCTTGTTGGACAGGATCTGACGCGCGTATTCTTCGCCGTTCTGGGCTTTTCCGTAATCGTAGCCCATGAATTCCTTGTACATCTGCATGGCCGTTTCCGTGTCCAGGCAGACGCGGCCGCGGAAGTGCGCGAGATTGATCCAGCTGTCGGCCAGCTCGCTGTTGCGCCGCTCGCTTTCAGGAAGTTCGTTGTACGCGTTGACGATGCGGTCCTTCATCCACTTGTGGCCGGATGGAGTGAAGATGAAGCCGCTCAGGAAAAGAATTCCGCACAGCGCCGCGATCGCGAGCTTCCATTTCCAACTCATGGGCTTGGCCATAGAATTCTCTCTCCGCTTGAGACCGACTGCGTTTTTACCACTTGCCTGATTCTATAATCAAGTCTTCCGGCCGCAAATTCCTCGCCATCCGAATCTTCAGCGAGACGCGCCTGGAGCTGCTTCAAAGCGACGCTTTTTGTCGGCGTCCCGTCAATTTACGGCACGCACTGACCAAAGCGGGAGTGGTAAAAAAAGCGGCGCCTGCCCGGGCGCCGCCTGCTGGAAGTTTTCCTTACCGCAGCGAGGTCGGGATCGTTTCGTTCCCGTCGCCGGTGCGCAGCGCGCCATCGCGTTCGCGGCGCGCGTCCGGAACGCGCGGGGTGTCTGTCTGAATCCAGTCCGGCCGGCCGCGGATTACCGTGATGATGCCGCGCCATTCCTCGCTGTCCTTGGCTTCTTCGCCCGTCAGCAGCACCAGTGTTTCGTGCGCCGCACGCTTGACTTTCGGATCGTCATTGTCCACCTGCTCAGCCAGGAATTCGAGCACGGACAGATCCTTGATGTATGAAAGCGTCTTGATCAGCTCGGCGCGGCCGTTCCTGTAGCGCTGGTACGCTTTCATGATGTAGCTCGGCGCGCGCTTGTCGCCCAGCTTTGACGTCAACGCCAGCGCCGCCGTTTCGCGCAGCTTCTCGTCGTGTTCATCCAGCACCGCCGCCAGCAGCGCTTCGGCCGATTCCTTCTGCCTGGCGCGCAGCTCGCCCAGCGCGAACGCCGCACACACGCGCGTGTCGCTGTCGCCCGACGTTTTGAGCAGTTTGGTGAGCGGCTCGATCGCGGTGGCGTTGCCGAGGTATCCAAGAGCGGTGGCCACGCCGTCGAGCTTCTCGGTGCGGCTGGAAAGCTTGGCCAGCAGTTCTTTCAGCGTCACTTCATCTGAGAGCGCCACAATCGCCTTGGCGGCCTGGGCGCGAACCGGCTTGGAACGATCAGTCAGCATCAGCGTGATGGCGCGGATCACGTTGTCGCTCTTGTCGCCCATGCGGCCGACGGCGTCGACGACTCCGCCGCGCTTGCGGTCGCTCTCCTGCTCCATCTTGGCCAGCAGGAAGGGAACGACGCGCTTGCCTTCACCAGCCAGCGTGCGCATCATCGAATCGTATTCTTTGTCGTCTGCGTTTTCGAAAACGTTCAGAGCGCGATCGACGAGTTCCTTGAGCATCTTCTCGTCTTTCTTGGCCAGCTCGGTGATTTTCTTCTGCAGCGTCGCGGTGTCTTCCTTGCTCCAGTTGCCTTCCTTGGCGGCATCCTGGATGTCGATGATCGCTTCAGGCGACGAATCGAAGCGGAAGGTCGAACCCGTGTTGCGCTGGGTGGGATCGGCGGAGGGCTCCATCAGCTTAAGGATGACTTCGAGCGCCACGCCTTTGCGGACCATGTTCAGGACCTTCTTGTTGTCCAGAACTTCACCCGCGGTGGCGCCTGCGCAGATCGCGGCAAGAGCGATAACGGAAACAATACGGATGGAACGAACGAAGTAACTCACGGTCATCTCCTGAATGCCAGCACGCGGCAGAGATTTCTGCCTGTCAATCAAGACTTGCGTAGCGGGCGCAGTCCTACGCGGGACGCTGCAAGCCATTAAAGAAAGACGTTTTCGCGGTAAACCAACCGCGCACGCCGATCCCAAAAGGAATCTCAAGCTAGTGTCGTCTCATCTTTCGTCATTTTGCGCCCAAAAGCAAACAAAATCGCTATATGCTCTGCCCGCTCAAGTCCCCTCGTCGGGCCGGAAAAAGCCTCCCGCCCGCACAGCGATGCAAACAATTGCACGTGTGCAGAAGTTTTACGCCCGCCAAAAGCGATGCAACTCCCGTGTTCGCATGACCTTGCCTGAGTTTTCCGATTTCTTGCCTCGGGGCAGAATCTTATCGAACTCACCCCAGCTTGTTTAAAAATGTTTAAACGATTTTAAACAAGCTCATCCAAATGGTTCCCTAAACAATGACGCATGAGCCGGGCATTTATTGCATGGAATCTGCGAAGAATCGTCTGGAACACAACTTCAACACGGAGGCACGGAGAGCACGGAGATCGCAGAGATTGGTTGCATTGTGACGCTTGTAGTGCTATTGGCTCCGAAGCTTTCAAGAGTCCGCCCCGCGAAGAGGGGTGTATTCGGCTCTGTCCTGGAAACTTCTCTGGCGTATGTCTCAAGAGAGTTTTCCAGGATAGAGCCTACAAAGGAACCCGCCCTTGAAACTGTATACACTCGTTTTTCCCCTTCTGTCTGTCATCGTGCTTCTCAGCAGTGCGCTTCGCGCGGGCGAGAGCTTCAGTTGGCAGCAGCCGCACGCGGAGGTGCTCGAACAGGGCGATCTGAAGTGGGCGCCGCGGCCGTTTGTGTTCCAGAAAGGCGCCTCTGTCCGCTATATCGATTTTGACGGCGGCGATGACGCCAACGATGGCACTTCTCAGGACAAGCCGTGGAAGCATCACCCCTGGGATGCGGCGGCGACCGGCAAGGCGAAGGCGTGCAAAGGAATTCACACCTACATCTTCAAAGGCGGCGTCTACTACCGCGGCGAGCTTAAAGTTGCTGAAGCCGGAAAACCGGGCGACCCCATCCGCTTGACGCGCGATCCGGCCTGGGGCACAGGCGAAGCGGTGCTCTGCGGGTCGGAAAAAGTGAGCGCGTGGAAAAAGGGCGCCGAGCACAAAGACATTCCGGAGCCGGATAAAGTCTGGCAGGCCGATCTGGATTTCACTCCGCGCAGCGTCTGGCTGGTGCGCAAGGAAGGTGATTATTTCCGTATTCCGCTGGCCCGCACACCCAACTGGAAGCGCTCGAACCCCGACGACGTGAAGAGCGAATGGTGGGTGTGGGACAATCCGAAAAAACCGTTTGGCAACACCATCAAAAACGCGGCCGGCAAGGATGTTCACCTCGGCATCGATACCAAGCACATCAAAGACAAGCCCGCCGAATACTTCAGCGGCGCGCTGATCTGGCCGGAGTACGGCTGGGTGATGAGCGGTCCTTATCCCACTCAAGTCGAAGTCGTCGATCTGAAGCAGAACGGGCTGGGCTTCGCCGGCTGGACCGGTGGCGGCGCCGGTGGCGTCATCATGAAAAACATGCGCTACTACCTGGAAGACAAGCCGCACTATCTCGACGACGCGGACGGTGAGTATTGGTTCGAGAAGAAAGGCAATGGCGGCCGTCTTTACCTGCGCTTGGCGGGCGACGCCGATCCCAACACGCTGCGCATCGAAGCCGGCAAGCGCCCGAATCTCGTGAACGGCGAAAATGTGGAGCATGTCCACATCAGCGGATTGACATTCCGTTTCACCACTGCGCCGTGGGACATCACCGCATCAACGTGGGATTTCAGCACCAAGCCCTGGGGCTTTCGCAGCGGAGCCCATCCCGGCTGTGTACGCGTCTGGGGCGCCGGCCGCGACATTCGTGTGGCCAACTGCCTGTTCGAACATGTCTGCCTGCCGATCCGCATCAAAGCATTAGCCGAAGGGCAGCAGGTTGACGATGTGCTCATCGAAGACAATGATTTTCGTTTTACCGACAACGGCATCATGGCGATCGGCGACGGCTCAGGCTGGGGCCACGCCAGGATGCGCGGCCGGCTTGGGCATGTACGGATTTTCCGCAACCACTCGTTCGAGACCGGCACGCGTCCCTCGCGCTTCAGCATCGGCACGGGCATACAGGTGTCATGCGCGCGTACAGTCGAGATTGCCGGCAACGTTATCGAGCGCTCGTACGCGCAGGGCATCGACGTCGTCGGCACGAAAATCAATGGAATGCTGGGCGATGCGCCATTCACGCGCATCCTCATCCACCACAACAAAGTCTGGGAGTCGATGCTGAACTGCAACGACTTCGGCGGCATCGAAACCTGGCAGGGCGGCCCCGCGTATGTCTTCAACAACCTCTCGTACCACGCGCTCGGCTACCGCAACTGGGGCCGCTACACCGGCACCGACGCGGGCTTCGGGCACTTGTATTACCTCGATGGCGCGTTCAAGAATTTTCACTTCAATAACATCGCGTGGGGCAAAGCCAAGGACGTCGCCAATCCGGCGGTGAACTGCTCGGCGTTCCAGGAGATCATCAGCTACCAGAACACCTTTTTTCAGAACACGATCTACAACGTCAACACCGGCTCGCGCCGCCAGGAACCTTCGGCCGGACGCAACAAATATCTCGGCAATATCTGGCAGGGCATCGGCAAGCACGTTTTCCGCCACGCCGATCCGGCCAAGACCGCCGCGGATGCCAACGCCAAGGACGCCGGCGCGCAGAAAGAGCACTTCGCTCTCGAGACCAACGCGTACGGACGAAATTTTTTCAACGACGTTGCCGAGCTGGGTGTGCTCGAACCTTCCGGCCGCTGGCTGCTGACTTTCGATGACTTCAAGAGCGCACTGGAAAAACACAAGAGTCTGCTGAGCGATCTGGGCGAAGTCAGCAAAGCGCCGCTGCTGAAAGATCCGGCGAAGGGCAACTTCGCGCCCGCTGAAAATTCGCCCGCCCTGGGCAAGGGCGTGAAAGTTTTCGTGCCGTGGGCGCTCTCGGGCGTTGTCGGCGAGTGGCACTTCTATGGCACGGGCGGCGATGCGGCGAGCATTCTCGATGAGCACTGGTACATGACCGATTACCACGTCTCGCGCGAACACTACCATCAGCGTCCGACGTATCCGCTGAAGGGCGTGAACATCGGCGCGAGCGACTATGCCGCGGGAACTCTGGAGGACTGGATCGCCGGCGCGCTCACTTTCAGTGCCGCAAAGAAACAGTTCGCGACGCTGACGAACACTGAAATGATGAAGCCGTTTTCATTCACCGACTACAAAAAGAGCCGCCACGAGAACGCCAAGCCCGAGCCGAGCACCATCGAAGGAGAAGCTCTGAAGAATCCGCAGATTTACACCTCGAACATGCTCATCGAAATCGTTTTCAAGACAGCGCCCGGACACGGCGGCAGCGTCCTGATCGAGAAGATGAAGGAGAGCGGTTACAGCCTGAGCTTGAGCAGCGCGGGCAAGCTCTCGTTTTCCGTCAAAGGTCCAGGCACGGCGGCAGCAGTGGAGAGCCAGACTGCAGTCAACGACGGCCAGTGGCATCACGCCATCGTCGAGGCAGACCGCAAAGCCAAGGTCCTCACCGTGTATATCGACGGCAAGAAAGATGCGTCTGCGAGCGGCATCGATGGCACTGTTTCGCTGGCCAACGATGGCGATTTAGTCGTAGGCGGCACCGCCACAGGCCGGCATCTCGACGGCGCGATCGATTTCCTGCGCATCGCTCACGGCACGCTGGCCGACGCCGACACGACGATCGAGGAGCTCTACACGTGGGAATTCAACGGCCCGCAGTTCCGAGACTTCCGTGGCAAGCCCGCCCCCGCGGCGCGAGACGCCGGCGCGATCGGCAGGTGAACGTAGGGTCTCTAACAAAACCGCTGCGCATCCCTCCCGCCCGCAGACTGTCTTCGGCGAGTGAGATGTCCCTTCACTTATAAGAGATGCTTAGCATTCGCGATTTGTCCGGTAGATTTGCAAAATTTTTTCAGCAGGAGGCGCGCGCCTGAGCACGCGTCGCGGCTTCTCCCCTCATCCATACTGAGACGATTTGCCTGTGGCATTAGCGACTCAGATTTCTAAAAATCTTTTATATGCCGACGCAAGCTCAGCCGTGGCCAGGAGTTGCTCGCTTTTTGCGCATCAATAAAATAGGTGACTGTCCCTAGTTTTGATAAGGTGGCTGTCCCCAGTATCCTCCTGGTTTTCTTAACTGGTCAGCCGAACTGTTCAACTGTTGCGTATGATGTCCCCGGAAATTACCGTCTCTTTGAGCCACTGCTCAAGCTCACAGGCCCATTGGTGGTTGGCTTGCATGGCAACGCGGCTAGGGACGACGGTCGTTCCGATCATCCCGCGACGAGCCCATCACGGTGACGCCAGTGGTTCCAGACTGCTTTGCCAGAATTACACTCGTCCTCGTGCAGTTTTCTTAGGAACTAGTTGCGAATCTTTGCCAATCTGGTGGCCGGTGGCATCAAATAAACAGGACAATCGATCAATCTCGCTCTCTATCATATTTTCCAAGCTCGGCCATTCATAAAGTGGTCGGATGCTCTTTGACGAGCACCTCCATACCCGTGGGCCGTCTCCCATGCAAAGATTAGAACCGTCATATGAGTATCGACCAATCAAGATAGTGGTATCGCTGGCGTTAGCGGGCAACTCTTGGTTCACATCTAATAAACTATAAGGCTGATAGGCATCATCGCCACGTCTCGCGTAACTGACTGGAATGCCAAATACTGCAAGTGTGTCCGAAAATAATATGAGGCCATTGACGCTCTGCAGAAATGTTTTAAATGAACTAGGTAGGCCGCCTCGAAACTTGCGATCCACGCTTAACAGCGCCTCGCGGGAAGGGGATTTAAAAATTTCGTGAAACCATGCTTCGGCCCCTACGTGTGGTACGCGTCCAAATAATTTTGCATACCGTGTTTCTTTATATCCAAAAGATCTCGCACTCATTAGCCGCATCAAAGTGGTTTTTAAAGTGCTTTTCATCGTCTGGTGCCTCTCGCTGTCAACTATCTTTTAATACGACCGAGCATGGCGGGCGGGCATCCTTTCAACGCTCCCGCAACAGCTTGCAGCCTTAGCCTTAGGGTGCCACCCGTCCTAAGACATTGGAGATCCTTAACGGTCATAGGGACGCCGTTATTACTGCATTCGGCGACAAAATGTCTCGAAATTCCTCGAAATGAAGGTCAACGCCGCTTGGTAATTATGATTCGGTGCACCTCGCTCTTCTGCGACTTCATGATTCCAAAAATAAAGTTTTCCAAAATCAACACCTCTAATACAAATACAGAATAGATTTCCTCCTGGGTCAACGGCGATCGGAATTAGTCTTTTTGGGAGCAATTTTTTATCGAGTACGCGGCTATCTGTGTCGAGCGTAGCGAGATTTCAACGCTGAAGAGAAAGCCTGTTGGCCGGGCGCGTCTCCGCGATAAAAAAGACTATCGCATGAGCCCGCCAGCACAAACACGCCCGCGCCGGGAGATCTTCGATATAGAAGGTCATGCTTATTTCGTCTCGTTCACTTGTTACCGCCGACTCTCACTGCTGGGCCGCGACCGCTGTAAACGCATTGTCCTCGGAACACTGGATACTCTTTCGTGGCGTCACCAGGTCGGCGTGGTGGGCTACTGTGTCATGCCCAATCATGTTCATGCTCTGCTGCGCCCCACACAGGCGGGTTTGCTCAGCACGTTTATGCAGCAGTGGAAGCGACTGACCAGCACGGCCATTCAGGAGTTCCTTCATCTGGGCCAGCCGGACGATTATTCACCGTTTTCAAAACACGTTCGCGACAGCGCTGGAATCGTGCACGTCTGGCAGGCCCGTTATTACCCTTTCAATGTGTACACGGCGCGGAAGGCGCTGAAGAAACTGGAGTACATGCATAACAATCCGGTGAAAGCGGGGCTCGTGAGCGATCCGTGTGACTGGCCATGGAGCAGTGCGGCGTATTTTTTGAAAGGACGGCCGTCGCCGGTGAGGCTTGTGCCGATGGACGGGCCGATTGTTTTTGGAACGCTAAGCCCGCGGGCGAAGCCCACACTGAAACGTTGAAATCCCGCTTCGCGGGACACAGATAGCCGCTGCGCGTCTATCTGTGCCACCCGCGCGGCGGCGCTCGACCGAGGCATAGGTCCAGGCGCGATATTTTGCGTGGCATGCCCAAGAGTGTAAACGCGCGGCGCTTTGCGGGTCAAGAAAACAGGTGACTGTCGCTAGTTTTTCGGTATCACATCTCATTATAATAAATGTCATTTTGAGCTCTCGCGATATCCGGAGTTACGCGCATGGAGGTCGATCGCATCCAACTCGTTCGCAACCTCCTGCGGCTTGTGATGTCCCTGGCGCTTGGAGCGCTACTGTTTTGGGTGATCCAACAAGCCAGGTCTGAATTTGCAACCCTGGGAACAGTGGAAGATGCGAAGTGGGTGATAATGGGCAGCACTCTATTCCTGCTGTTGGCACTGTGGGCACCGTGGCGGCCTCTTCGCATCGTCAGTGCGTTGCTGCTTCTGATTGGACCGGTAATAGCCGGAATGGTGGCAGTGCTAGTTTTAATCGGCGGACCGGATTCACGTGGACCGCAACCACCAGGTACCTTTGCCATAATGCTGCTGGTCGTCGCACTGCTGTGTGTGCCAATGTTTGGGTTCCTGGCGTGCGAGTGGCAATTGGCCAGTCATGAGCGCTCTCTGAAATAGCTTCAATAAGCGTCAAGGAAAATGGTGACTGTCCCTAAATTTTCCTGGAACGCTAAGCCCGCGGGCGAAGCCCACACTGAAACGTTGAAATCCCGCTTCGCGGGACACAGATAGCCGCTGCGCGTCTATCTGTGCCACCCGCGGGTGCCACCCGTCCCGCCGTTGAGACGGGGGCGTTCTTGGCGCTCAGCCTTCCAGAAGAGTCTCGTCCCATTCATCCAAGCGCAGCGGCGCATCCTCCCGCTTACCTTGCACCAACCAGCGGAAACTCGACCAGCGCCATTCCGCCGCTGATTTCATTAGCCGCCGCTTTACCGGATTTCCGTGACAATATTCCGCCTTCTCAACTGCCTTCTTCATCGACCAGATGTTCAGATCGTGTCCACCGCCCTCCTGCCAGACGCGGTAGCCGTTCTTGACGCGCAGCGACTGCATCAGCGGTGAATTCACTCGCGACAAGTGAACAATCAGCTTGCGCGAAAAAGAAAGTTTAAAGCTCTGCTCAAATTTGGAAAGATCGTACATCTCACGGTGCGGTTTGAGCAGAAGGTGAACGTGCTCAGGCATGAACACATACCCCCACAACGCGTATTCAAACTCATCACATTTCGCGCGGGATCGATTCCGCAAGCCACTGCCGCCAAGTGTCGTTGGTGAGAAAAGCCATGCGGCGGTAACACGAGAACGTTTGAAAGGAGCGTGCCCGTGGATGATGTATTTCTTGTTGCGCTTGCGGTGCGGAGTTGACTGTTCCATATCGCCTGAGGATGCTAAGCCCATCCGCACCCATCTCAACGGCGAGACGGGAGGCACCCGAGGTTAATAAGCACAAGCTGACGTGGGAGGTAGAAAGATGCCACCCGCCCGAGCTGACGCGGATAGTTAGATACGTGCCACCCGCAGAAACAGGTGAGGGATTATGGCGCACAATTTTGAAAACATTACAGATTGGGAAGATCTTGAGAATCGGATTCGAGGATTTGAGAACTTTGGAACGCAACATGGCTATGACGAGAGGGGGATGATTGGCTTGCTGGAAGCGTGTATTGAAAATCTTCTTCATAATGAAAATGAGATAGGTTATTTGTCGGCAAGCACTGTTCTGGCAATCCGCGAGCTTGGATTAAAAATCAAGGCGGACTTATCGAAGAATTACTGAAGAGAGTCTATCCGCGTGCTGACTTTGGCTTGATGCCGACGCCCAATCAGATTCCTGCATTTCTTCCTGTCTCTCCCGGCATCCCGTTTAATATAGGAAGTAGAAGCGGGATCAGCCATGACTGAGTATGAGCCGTTTATTTCGTTGGGAGTAGCCCTGGGGGCCGGGCTGCTGGTGGGGATGCAGCGCGAGCAGGCGGCGCTGGCTGAAGGCGGGCGTGAAGACCGCTACTTCGTCGGCGGCATCCGCACGTATCCGCTGTACGCGCTTGCCGGTGTCGTCTCCACGCTTCTGGCTCGGCAACTGGGAATGTGGATCATCGTCGCCGTGTTTGCCGCGATGGTCGCGCCGCTGCTGATCGCTTACGCTTCCGACGTCCGCAACGAACGCGACCGCGGCATCACCTCTGAAATCGCCTTCGTCATCACGTTTCTGCTGGGCGTGCTGGCGGCCATTCGCGGCGTGATGGATCCGCCCGCCACGCGCTACCTGGTGGTCGCCGCCACGGCGGTGACGCTCACCACGCTGCTCTCATTAAAGGAGCCGCTGCATGCACTGGCGCGCAGTATCTCGATTGACGACGTCTACGCTACGGTCAAGTTTCTGATCCTGGCCGTCATCGTGCTGCCGCTGCTGCCTAATGAGGCGTTTGGACCGTACAAGGCGCTGAATCCGTTTCATATCGGGCTGATGATTGTGCTGATGGCGGCGCTTGGGTTCATCGGCTACGTGCTTATCCGCAGTCTCGGCGCGGGGCGCGGGCTGGCGTTGACAGGCCTGGTCGGCGGACTGGTCTCCTCGACCGTGGTCACGCTGGCGTTTTCCGGACGTGCCAAACGGTCCCCGGAGATTGCCAATGCGTGCGCGCTTGCTGTCGTGCTGGCTTCGACGATCATGCTCATCCGCGTGCTGATTCTGATTGCGGTGGTGTTTCCGCCACTGATGGCAACTCTGATCATGCCGGTGGCCGTCATGATCCTTGCAGGTCTGGCCGGTGCTGGCTGGTTTTATTATCGCGGCGACAAGGCTGGTCAGGATGGTGACGAGGTCAAGTTTCACAACCCCTTCGAACTGGGGCTGGCCCTGAAGTTCGGGCTGCTCTTCGCGCTGGTGCTTCTGGCTTCCAAGGCCGCGTTGGAATATTTCGGGCAGAGCGGCGTGTATGCCGCCGCGGTGCTGGCCGGGCTGACGGATATGGATGCGATTACGCTTTCCATGGCCGATCTGGCCAAAGGCGGCCTTGATCACCGCACCGCCGCGACCGGAATTCTGCTCGGCGCGGCCTCAAACACCGCCGTCAAGGCTGGCCTGGCCATTTCGCTAGGCGGCTGGTTGTTTGGAAAGAAAATCGCCGCCGCCTTCGCGCTGATGATCGCCGCGGGAGCAGCGACCGTTGCAATTTTGTGGTTTAGCTGAACATCTTTTTTGAACCGCCAAGACGCCAAGGCGCCAACCTACCCTGACCCCTGACCCCTAAACACTGCCCCTTACTTCGCCCCGACCTCAACCAGAATTTTCTTGAGCGAATCGACAGCGACCTTGAAGAGCTTGGGTCCGGTGAAGCCTTTGAACGTGCCGCTCTCGCTCAGGTGCGGCTCGAAGCTGAGGTAGCCCGACCAGCCCGTCGAGAACGCGTCTTTCAGGATCTCGCGCACTTTGCCGTCGCCTTCTCCGGCGGGAACTTCGCGGCCGTCTGAGGCGCGTGCGTCTTTGACGTGAATGTCGACGACATACTTTTTCAGCTTGGCCCACGCGGCGAGCGTGTCGTCGTTGATCTGGACGAAGTTGGCGAAGTCGAAAGCGGCTTTGACGTGCGGCGAATTGATCGCTTCCAGGATCTCCAGCTGGCGCGCTGCGGTGTCGCCGTAGAGTTCCTTCTCATTTTCGACCAGCAGGTTCACGCCTTCGGCCTTGGCGGTGTCGGCCAGAGCTTTCATGCGGCGCAGCACTTCGTCGCGGTACTTTTCAGGCGCTTCGCCCTTGGGCATGAAGAAACTGAAAATGCGGATGACCTTGGTGTCGAACATTTTCGCAATGCGCGCGGCTTTTTTGAGGCGCTCCAGCTCGGGCTCCAGCGGCGTGGTGATGAGAACTTTTCCCACGGGCGAGCCGATGCAGGAGAACTTGATGCCGCGGTTGTTGAACTGCGTTTTGGTGAGATTGATCTGGAAGTCTTCGAGCTCCATCACGTTCTTGTTGTTGGCGCCGCGCATGGCACACCAGCTCAGGCCGTTCTCGAGCAGATGATCCATCTGCAGCTGGATGTCGGGCGAAATTTCGTCGGCAAACGCAGAGAGGCGGTAAGGCATCGTCAGATCTCCTGGCTGAAAACTTTCGTTTCGAAAGCGTCTGACGATACACCAATCCCAGTGCAGAAACAAGTGGGAGGCTGCAGGCGAGTCACTGATGTTGACGCCGCTGATCTGGCGAAAAAAAATGTTCCGAGGCTGCGTGCGAATTTTCCTTTTCTTTTTTGCTCACCGAAAATCGGTCGCGCCGAAATGGCGTTTGAAAAAAGTGAACGCTGCTCAGTATGGAACAGCCTGACAGAACTTTCACGGCGCGCGTGCAGTAGCGATACGTGCGCGGCCGGATTGAGTATTCAGAAGACACTTCGAGCAAATTTACAGGTTCTTCGAGCGGCATGTGTTTTGCCGCTCGGTGGGTACAGAAAAAGTATTCGCGAACCAATTGAACTCAGAGTGCCATTATGGATCAGAGCGCCAGATCTGCCGAGTCCAGCGGGATCCTGAAACGTGTCGTTACTTATCTGCACTCCGGCCAGCACGCTGCTGTCGCGCAAAACACAGAGGTTGATACCCGCAACGTTCAGCACTTTTTTGAACACATCATCTCCCGCGCGCGCTGCATCCTCTGGGATGCCCGTGTCGCGCGCTCGTCAAACGGCGAGCTGAGCTGGGAGCTGTGGCTGCAGCAATCGGAGCTCACGCGCGACCTGGAGCTCGATTTCTCGCCCAGCGAGTCGGCCGCGGACATGTGGAGCCGCCGGCTGGCCGATATGTCCGGAGCGCAGGCCGCGCGCATGCGCGAGCGCTGCGCGGAAACCCTGCGCAGCGGCAGCGGCGTGTTTCAGCAGGAGTTCAAGCTGCACGATGGCAAAGGCCGAACGCGCTGGATGGCCGAGACCGTCGAGGTCTATGCCATTTCGCAGGACGTCTGGGAACTGGTCGGCGTTGCCACCGAGATCACCGAACGCAAACAGGCCGAGGAGGCGGTGCGGCAGGCCAAGGAGGCTGCCGAGGCGGCCAGCCGCGCCAAAAGCGAGTTCCTGGCCAACATGAGCCACGAGATCCGCACGCCGATCAACGGCGTCATCGGCATCACCGAAATGCTGCTCGATACGCGCCTGCAGCCCGAGCAGCGCGAGCACCTGCGGCTGATCAAGGCGTCCGCCGACAGCCTGCTGGGCGTAATCGACGACATTCTCGATTTTTCAAAAATAGAAGCCGGAAAATTCGTGCTCGATCCAGTTGCCTTCGGCATTCGCAACAGCCTTAACGACAGCCTCAAGAGCGTTGCCGTGCGGGCGCACGCCAAGGCGCTGGAGCTGACCTGCCACATCCTGCCGGAAGTTCCCGACGCGCTGATCGGCGATGTCGGACGCCTGCGGCAGATCGTCGTCAACCTGGTCGGCAACGCGATCAAATTCACTGAGACCGGCGAAGTCGCCGTGCGGGTCGAGAACATCGGGCCGCGCGACGGAAAAGTGTGCTTGCATTTCAGCGTCAGCGACACGGGAATCGGAATTCCGCCAGGCAAGCTCAACGAAATCTTTAAGCCTTTCGAACAGGCCGATGGCTCCACGGCGCGCAAGTATGGAGGGACCGGGCTGGGACTCGCTATCTCCTCACGTCTTGTGGAGATGATGGGGGGCAGGCTGTGGGTAGAAAGCGAGCCCGGCCGCGGCAGCACGTTTCATTTCACCGCGTGCTTCGGGGAGCAGGCCGGCGTGCTCAACGACCGCATGCAGGCGCGAGCGATGTGTCTGCATGGCATGACGGCCCTGGTGGTGGATGACAATCCCACGTGCCGCATGATCCTGGAAGAGATGCTCGGCCAGTGGCGCATGAAAGTAACAGCCGTGCCCAGCGGCGAGGCGGCGCTGCAGATCGTACAAACAGCAGCACGAGACGGGCTCCGCTTCGGCGTCATCCTGCTGGATGCAACGATGCCGGGCCTGGACGGCTACGAAGTTGCGCAGCACCTGCGCGTGTCGCCGGAAGAGATCGGGCCGCTGATCATGATGCTCGCGTCGGCGGACCTCAAGCACAGCATTGCCTGCTGCAAGGATTTGAAAGTTCCTTACCTGATGAAGCCGTTCCGCCAGACGGATCTGCTGGACGTGATTCTTACGAGCCTGGGTTCGGCCCCGCCCAAGCCCAATGATGCAGCCAGCTCAGGACTGGCGCTTGTTGCCGCGGCGGCCAAGTCGCTGCATGTCCTGCTGGCGGAAGACAACGTCATCAATCAGAAAGTGGCGATCGGCATACTCAACAAGCGCGGCCATACCTTTGTGGCGGTGAACAATGGCCGCGAAGCGCTCGCAGCACTGCGCCGGGAAACGTTTCAAGTGGTGCTGATGGATGTGCAGATGCCCGTGATGGACGGATTCCAGGCCACGGCCGCGATTCGCGAGATGGAGAAATCCAGCGGTGAACACATTCCGATCATTGCGATGACGGCCTATGCTTTGAAGGGTGATCACGAGCGCTGCCTGCGTGCGGGAATGGACGCGTATATCTCCAAGCCGCTGAAAGCGGCGGAGCTCGTGCGGATCGTTGAAATGGTCCACCGCGAGCCGGAGGTGCTGCACCCGCCGTCAAAGGCGGAGCGGGCCGTAGCGCCGTTCAAAGGCAGCCTGTTTCTCTCCGATGTCGACATGGGACTTTCGAAAGAACTGCTCGAAATTTTCCTGAAGAATTACGAGCAGCAGCTGGATGCCATCCGTGCGGCCGTCAAGCGCCGCGACAGCCGCAAGCTTGAGCTCTCGGCACATTCGTTCAAGAGCTCGGTGGGCTATTTCGGCAAACAGGCAGCCGTCGAAGCCGCCGCCAGGCTGGAGAAAATGGGCCGCATGCGAAGTTTCTCGCGCGCGCCGAAGGTTCTCCGCGACCTGGAGAAGGCGGTTACTGTCCTGGTTCATGACCTGACCGGGTTTCAGAAGGAGGTCCGTTGTGAAGGTTCTCATCGCTGAGGATGAACCGCTTTCGCGCCACCGCCTGCAGAGCCTGCTTGAGCAATGGAATTACGACGTCCTGATCGCCGAAGACGGGCAGGCAGCCTGGGCAATGCTGCGGCGTGAAACCGATCCGCTGCTCGTGGTGCTGGACTGGCGCATGCCGGGGCTCGATGGCGTGGAGGTCTGCCGCAAAATTCGCGAGCAGGGCCGTGAGCCCTATATCTACGTGCTGCTGCTCACAGGAATGGACCGCAAAGAGGATATCATTCGCGGCCTGGACGCCGGAGCTGACGACTACCTCACCAAGCCGTTCGACTCCAACGAGCTCCAGGTTCGTCTGCGCGCAGGCCGGCGCATCGTCGAGCTGCAGAGCCGCCTGGTTGCGGCGCGTGAAGAGCTTCGCCAGCGCGCCACGCACGATCCGCTGACCGGCCTGTGGAACCGCAGCGCGGTGCTCGACATTCTCAAGATGGAGCTGGCTCGGTCGGTGCGCGAGCGAATTTCAGGCGCCGTCTGCCTGGCGGATCTGGATCACTTCAAGCACATCAACGATTCGTTTGGACACCTCGCCGGCGACAGCGTGCTCAGCCAGACCGCTTCGCGCATGCGCACCGCGCTGCGGGCCTATGATGCGGTGGGGCGCTACGGCGGCGAGGAGTTCCTGTTTGTGCTTCCGGGCTGCTCGCAGGGAGACGCGCTGGAGATTGCCCAGCGCATCCGCGCCAGCGGCTCGCTCGCCATGGATCTGCCTGAAGGACACACGCGGGTGACGGTGAGCATCGGAATGGCTGCGTGGTCCCCGGAACACACTCCTACGCTTCCCACGCTCCTGCGCGCCGCCGATGCGGCACTCTACCGCGCGAAAGCCGCCGGACGCGACCGCGTGGAAGCGGCCTGCGCGGAGGACTATCGCAAGGGCGAAATCCTGAGAGACACGCCGTGCGTCCTTACGCAGACGCCCGGCCGCGCGTGAACGCCGCTAGCCGATCTGTCTACGTTTTCTGAGCCACTCCGTCTTTACTGAGGCGGCCGCCGAGCATCGCGACCTTGGCGATCAGATCTGCAGGCTCGACGGGTTTTGAAAGGTGCATCTGGAATCCAGCCTGCAGGGCGCGGTCGCGGTCTTCTTCGCGGGCGTAAGCCGTCACGGCAATCGCGGGAATATGAGCGCACATGTCGTGTTTGCGTACGCGCTGAATCAGTGAATAGCCGTCTTCAACGGGCATGCCGATGTCGCTGACCAGCACGTCGGGCTTGAAGGTCGGCAATGCTTCCATCGCTTCACGAGCCGATCTGACGGCCTGCACGTTCGCCTTCGAACCGGACAGAACCTGCTCCAGCGTCTCGCGCGAATCGTCTTCGTCGTCCACGATTAAAACTTTCAGCTCGCTCAGGCACAGCATGCTGGTGACGGCCAGCCGGCGCATATCCTGAGGAGAGCGGCTGTCTTCAGGCTGCGTGTCGAGCCGCACTGCGACCACTGGCAGACGCAGGGTAAAGGTTGAGCCTTTGCCGGGGCCTTCGCTTTCAGCTTTGATGGTGCCGCCGTGCAGCTCGACCAGGTGATGCACAATTGCCAGGCCCAGTCCGAGACCGCCTTGCGAGCGGGTGATGCTGCTGTCGGCCTGCCAGAATCGTCCGAATATCTTGGGCAGGAACTCGGGGTCGATGCCCACACCGTTGTCAACAATGCGCACCTGAACCTGTGATTCGAAGCATTCCACGGAAACATGGATGTGCCCGTCTTTGCCGGTGAATTTCACCGCATTAGAAAGCAGGTTGCCGAATACCTGCAGCAGGCGGTCCGAATCGCCGAGCAGGCGCGTGGAGGCCAGCAGATCTGCGGTCAAACGGATGCCGCGCGCTTCGGCTGCCGGGCGGATCGCGTCGATGGCTGTCTCGAGCAGCTGCGTCAGATCGACCGAACGCACATTCAGGCGCAGCTTGCCGGAGATGATGCGGGAGACGTCGAGCAGGTCGTCGATGAGCTTGGTCTGGGTGCGGACATTGCGCTCGAGGATCTCCAGCCCGCGCGCTGTTTTCTGTTCATCCAGGGTGCGCGAGGCGAGCATGCGCGTCCAGGCGAACATGGACGTCAGCGGCGTGCGCAGCTCGTGCGAGAGGATGGCCAGGAATTCATCCTTGATCTTGTTGGCTTCGCGCGCGTCGGAGTTCAGCGCGTTCTCGATGGCGATCGAGGCCATCTGCGCCAGCTGGATGAGCATGGCCTCCTCGTCCTCGTTGAAATCGCCCTCGATTTTTTCAGAGACCCACAGCACGCCGATGTTTGTTCCCTCGCGCGAAACCAGCGGCGCGGCCATCCAGCCTGGCGTGCGGGGCGCTTCCTTGGCGCAGCAGGGATGTGCGCGCCACTCGCTGGCGCTCATGCGGATGGCCTTGTTGCGCGTCGTGACCAGCGAAAAAATACTGAGCATTTCGCTGGTTGAGGGCGGCGCTTCGTCCTTGGCTCTTTCTGAAAGCGACACGATCTGGTTGGTGCTGGACCAGACCTGCTTGACCGTCGTGCTGGCCACGGCGCGGTGGCAACACAGGATATCGCGGCAGGAGTCGGCGATGAACTGCAATGTGTTTTCGACCGAGAGCACCGAATGGATCGCGATCGACACCTGCGTGATCTTGTGCAGCTGGTCGCCGCGGCGGCGAAAGGCCTCCGCCTGTTTTTTCAACTGCTGGTTTTTCTTGAAGAGCTCGGCAAATGCCGAGACTTTCGTGCGCAGCACCTCGGGGACGACGGGGGCGAGGATGTAATCGACGGCGCCGAGCTCGTAACCGCGCGTCACATGCGTGTCGGCGTCGAACGAGGAGGTAATGAAGATAATCGGCGTGTGCTCGGAGTTTTTGCGCTGGCGGATCAGCGACGCCGTTTCGAAGCCATCCAGTCCGGGCATGTTGACATCGAGCAGGATGGCCGCGTAGTCCTTGTTGAGCAGATAGCGCAGCGCTTCCTTGCCGGACGTCGCGAGAGTGATCTCGTGTTCGGCTTCGCTGATGATGGCCGAGAGCGCAAGCAGCTTATCGTTGCGATCATCGACGATCAGTATGCTGGCCTTTTCCGTCTGCTCCATCATCCCCCGCGCTTCCTTAACCCCTCTCCCTCCGGGAGAGGGCGGACACGAGCGCAGCGAGTGCCGGGTGAGGGGGAGCCGTTGACAGCAATCACCGCTTTGCCCTCACCCCGCGTTCACTTCCTTCACGTCGGCCTTCTCCCGAAGGGAGAGGGAAAGTACACGTTACATCCGCTTACCTGTAGAGCAATACTCGCAGCATCGAGAAGAGCTGCTCGATGTCAACGGGTTTTGCCAGATAATCGGTTGCTCCCGCGTCGATGCACTTCTCGCGGTCGCCCTTCATGGCCTTTGCGGTCACCGCTATGATCGGCAGCGACTTGAGATTGGGGATGTTGCGGATGGCGCGGATGGTGTCGTAGCCGTCCATCTGCGGCATCATGATGTCCATCAGCACCGCTTCCACGTCCGGCGTGTTCTGCAGCAGTTCGATGGCGGTCTTGCCGTTTTCCGCGCTGACCACGTTCATGTTATGCCGCTCCAGGACGCTGGTCATCGCGAAGATGTTTCGGATGTCGTCGTCCACGATCAGGATCTTTCTCCCGGCCAGGAGCTCCTGAGTTTCGTGCAGGCGGTCCAGGATCGCGCGGTGGTGCGCCGGCAGATCGGCGATGTTGCGATGCAGCAGCAGCGCCGTCGTGTCCAGCAGCCGTTCCAGCGAGCGCACTTCCCGCAGGTTCAGGTCCTGCGGCAGAGCCTGCACCATCTTGCCTTCCTTGCTGGTCAGGTCGCGCGGCGCGAACAGGATGATGGGCACGTCCTGCATGCGGCCGTCCTGGCGCACGGCGCGGATCACTTCGAAGGCTGCCTGGCCCGGCAGCTCGGAATCGACGATCACGCAGTCAAAGGTGTGCTCGTTGAGTTGATTGATCGCGTCCTGTGCGCTGCCTACAGCCGTGCACTTCACGTCGTCGCCACAGACCAGGTCAGCGATCGCCTTGCGGTGTTCTTCGTCGTGATGAGCCACCAGAACGTCGCGCGTCTTCTTCTCCGACTGAATGCGGATCTTCTTGAGCGTGGCGTCCAGGTCTTCCTTGGTTTTGAAGGGCTTGTTCATGACGCCCGCAGCGCCCATGCGCAGGCCGCGCGCGCGGTCTTCTTCCGTCGTGATCACATAAACCGGCAGCGAGCGGGTGATCTTGTCGTTCTTGAGGCGGTCCAGCACGCGCCAGCCGTCCATGTCGGGCAGGACGATATCCAGCGTGATGGCGTCCGGACGCAGCTCGCGCGCCAGGGCGATCGCGGCCGAGCCATGCGGCGTGACCACGGCCTTGAAGCCGTTTTCGCGCGCGCCTTCCATCAGCAGCTTGGCAAAGACCGTGTCGTTTTCCACGATCAGCAGCACGCTGTCGTCGGGCGTCAGCGCGCGGCGATCGTCGTTGATCTCCTCGGCGTCCGGCACCGGCGGCAGGGCGGAGCTGCTGTCGGGCGAGTCGGCCGTGGTGATCGGAACTTCGTTGCTGGTGGTCTGAGTCTGCGGAGTTGTCAGCAGGCTCTGGCGGCGAACGGTCTTGGGCTGCACGTACACCTGAGGTACATAGAGGGTGAATGTGCTGCCTTCGCCCGGCACGCTTTCCAGCTTGATTTCGCCGCCGAGCAGGCGGGCGATTTCGCGGCTGATGGCCAGTCCCAGTCCGGTTCCACCGTACTTGCGGCTGGTCGAACCGTCGGCCTGCTGGAACGCTTCGAAGATGATCTGCTGCTTCTCGTGCGGGATGCCGATGCCGGTATCCCGTACCGTGAAGGCCAGCACCGTCTTGGCGCGGCCGAGCGTCTCGTGCTCCGGCGACCAGCCCTCGCGCGCGACCTGGATATCCAGCTTGACCGCGCCGTGCTCGGTGAACTTGAACGCGTTGGAGAGCAGGTTCTTCAAGACCTGCTGCAGACGCTTGCTGTCGGTGGTGATCATGCGCGGCAGGCGCGGATCCAGGTTGACCGCGAAGCCGAGCTGCTTGGTTTCGGCCACGTGGCGGAAGGTGCGTTCCACGTGATCCTGCAGCTCGTCGAAGCGCAGGTCGCCGATATCCACCACGACCGTTCCGGACTCGATCTTCGACAGATCCAGGATGTCGTTGATCAGCGTGAGCAGTTCGTTTCCGGACGAGTGGATCGTCGTCGCGAACTCGACCTGCTTGCTCGAGAGGTTGCCCTCGGGGTTGCGCGAGAGCTGATCGGAAAGGATGAGCAGCGAGTTAAGCGGCGTGCGCAGTTCGTGCGACATGTTCGCAAGGAACTCGGACTTGTACTTGGAGGTGAGGGCAAGCTGCTTGGCCTTTTCTTCCAGCGCCTGGCGGGCCTGTTCCACTTCCTGGTTCTTGCGTTCCACTTCCACGTTCTGATGCGCCAGCAGCTTCGCCTTTTCTTCCAGCTCGGCGTTGGTCTGCTGCAGTTCTTCCTGCTGCGACTGCAGTTCTTTCGCCAGCGACTGGGACTGCTTCAGCAGGTCTTCCGTACGCATGTTCGCTTCGATCGTATTGAGCACGATGCCGATCGATTCGGTCAGCTGATCAAGGAAGGCCTGATGCGTCTGGCTGAAGCGGTCGAACGAGGCGAGCTCGAGAACGGCCTTCACCTGCCCTTCGAACACGACCGGCAGCACGATGACGTTCAGCGGCTTGGCTTCGCCCAGGCCCGAGGAGATGACGATGTAGTCGTCGGGCACGTTGGAGAGCACGATCTTTTCCTTTTCAAGCGCGCACTGGCCGACGAGGCCTTCGCCCAGCTTGAACCGGTTGTCGATATTCTTCCTCTCCTTATAGGCGTAGCTGGCCAGGAGCTGGAGATAGGATTCTTCCTTGCTCGCATCCATGGTGTAGAACACGCCCTGCTGCGCGGACACGACCGGCGCCAGTTCGGAGAGAATGAGCTTGCCGACCGTCAGCAGGTCCTTCTGGCCCTGTAGCATGCGGCTGAACTTGGCCATGTTCGTCTTCAGCCAGTCCTGCTCGGAATTCTTGAGCGTCGTGTCCTTCAGATTTCGGATCATTTCATTGATGTTGTCTTTCAGCGCCGCGACTTCGCCCTGCGCTTCGACCTTGATCGAACGCGTCAGGTCGCCTTTGGTCACCGCGGTCGCGACTTCGGCGATCGCGCGCACCTGCGTGGTCAGATTCGCAGCCAGCTGATTGACGTTGTCGGTCAAGTCTTTCCAGGTTCCGGCAGCGCCGGGCACCGAGGCCTGTCCGCCCAGTTTTCCTTCGACGCCGACTTCGCGCGCCACGGTCGTCACCTGGTCGGCGAATGTGGCCAGCGTGTCGATCATGCCGTTGATCGTGTCGGCCAGCGCGGCGATTTCGCCCTTCGCGAACACCGACAGCTTCTGCTTCAAGTCTCCATTGGCGACGGCAGTCACGACCTTGGCGATACCGCGCACCTGGTTGGTCAAGTTACCGGCCATCGAGTTCACGTTGTCGGTGAGGTCTTTCCAGGTTCCGGACACGCCCTTCACTTCGGCCTGCCCGCCCAGCTTTCCTTCGGTACCGACTTCGCGCGCGACGCGGGTCACTTCCGCGGCGAAGGACGAGAGCTGGTCCACCATCGTGTTGACCGTGTTCTTCAGTTCGAGGATTTCACCTTTCACGTCGACGGTAATCTTCTTGGACAAGTCGCCGCCGGCCACGGCCTTGGTCACTTCAGCGATGTTTCGCACTTGCGACGTCAGATTCGACGCCATGAAATTCACGTTGTCGGTGAGGTCTTTCCAGGTACCGGCCACGCCCGTCACTTCGGCCTGACCTCCCAGTTTTCCTTCGGTTCCTACTTCGCGGGCTACGCGGGTTACTTCCGACGCAAACGAACGCAGCTGATCCACCATCGTGTTGATGGTGTCTTTCAGCTCAAGGATTTCGCCTTTCACGTCGACGGTGATCTTCTTTGAAAGGTCGCCGTTGGCCACGGCTGTGGTCACCGCTGCGATATTTCGCACCTGGCCCGTCAGATTGCGGGCCATCGAGTTCACTGAGTCGGTCAAGTCTTTCCACGTACCGGCCACGCCGCGCACGTCAGCCTGTCCGCCAAGGCGGCCTTCGGTACCGACTTCGCGCGCCACGCGGGTCACTTCCGCGGCGAAGGACGAGAGCTGGTCCACCATCGTGTTGACCGTGTTCTTCAGCTCGAGGATTTCGCCTTTTACGTCTACGGTAATCTTCTTCGAGAGGTCGCCATTGGCCACGGCTGTCGTCACCGCGGCGATGTTGCGCACCTGCGAGGTGAGATTGCCGGCCATGAAGTTCACGTTGTCGGTAAGGTCTTTCCAGGTACCGGCCACGCCGCGCACGTCGGCCTGTCCGCCCAGCTTTCCTTCGGTTCCTACCTCGCGGGCGACGCGTGTCACTTCCGCGGCGAACGAACGCAGCTGGTCCACCATCGTGTTGATGGTGTCTTTGATCTGCAGGATTTCGCCCTTTACGTCTACCGTGATCTTCTGTCCCAGGTCGCCGTTGGCGATAGCGGTCGCGACCTTCGATACGTCGCGCAGCTGCACCGTCAGATTGCCGGCCATGTTGTTCACGTTGTCGGTCAAATCTTTCCAGGTACCGGCCACGCCGCGCACGTCCGCCTGCACGCCCAGCTTTCCTTCAGTACCGACCTCGCGCGCTACGCGGGTCACTTCCGAAGCGAACGACGAAAGCTGATCCACCATCGTGTTGATGGTGATCTTCAGCTCGAGGATTTCGCCTTTCACGTCGACGGTAATCTTCTTGGAAAGGTCGCCCTTCGCGACGGCCGTCGTCACCGCGGCGATGTTGCGCACCTGCGATGTCAGATTTCCGGCCATGAAGTTCACGTTGTCGGTCAGGTCCTTCCAGGTGCCCGACACGCCGCGCACTTCAGCCTGGCCGCCCAGTTTGCCTTCGGTTCCGACTTCGCGCGCCACGCGGGTTACTTCCGACGCAAACGAGCGCAGCTGATCCACCATCGTGTTGATGGTGTCTTTCAGTTCCAGGATTTCGCCGCGCACGTCGACGGTAATCTTCTTGGACAAGTCGCCATTGGCCACGGCCGTGGTCACCGCGGCAATGTTTCGCACCTGCGCCGTCAAGTTTCCGGCCATCGAGTTCACCGAGTCGGTGAGGTCTTTCCAGGTACCGGCGACGCCTCGCACGTCAGCCTGGCCACCCAGTTTTCCTTCGGTTCCGACTTCGCGCGCCACGCGGGTCACTTCCGACGCGAACGAGTTCAGCTGGTCCACCATCGTGTTGATCGTGTTTTTCAGCTCGAGGATTTCGCCCTTCACGTCGACGGTGATCTTCTTGGTCAAGTCTCCCTTCGCCACGGCGGTGGTCACGGCAGCGATGTTACGCACCTGAGACGTCAGATTCGACGCCATCAGATTCACGTTATCGGTCAAGTCTTTCCAGGTACCGGCCACGCCCTTCACCTTCGCCTGGCCGCCCAGCTTACCTTCGGTTCCTACTTCGCGGGCCACGCGGGTCACTTCGGAGGCGAAGGATGAAAGCTGATTCACCATCAGATTCACCGTTTTAGCGGTGCGCAAGAATTCACCTTGCAAAGGACGGCCCTCGAGTTCGAGGGCCATGGTCTGCGACAAGTCACCTTTCGCCACGGCGCCGATCACGCGCGCCGTTTCGGAGGTCGGATGTACGAGGTCGCCGACCAGCGCGTTCACCGAGTTGATCGAGTCGGCCCACGAGCCGCTCACGCCGCTGATCGAGGCGCGCTGCGCGATCTTTCCTTCCTTACCGACCACGCGGCTGAGGCGTTCAAGTTCCCTGGCCATCTTCTGGTTGAGTTCAATCACGTCGTTAAACGTGTCGGCGATCTTGCCATCCAGGCCGGTCAAATCGTCCGGAAGGCGCGCCGTGAAATCGCCGCGTTTGAGGGAAACCAGCGCCGCCAGCAGGCCGCGCCGGCTGAGGCGCGCTTCGTCATTATCCTGCAAAACGCCAGGCTCCTCTTCACGCGGGAATACATCGCGCTCATTTATGTCGTCATGATGACGCAGTACGACATTTGGATCGGCCTTTACGGGAGTTCCATTACCGTTGCGGCCGTTCGTTTTGCTCGATTTCATCTTGAACTTCCCCAGGAAGCGCTTTCAGCGAATTGAGCAGGGTTTCTACCCAGCCGTGAATTTTTTTCGCAGGTCAGACTAGCGATCAAACTGCATTCCACTGATGGAAGAGTTCGATGGATTCGCAAATCTTCGGTTAAAGTTTGTCCAATTAAGGGAATGCGCAAAACACACGGTTTCCCATATTGGAAACGATGTGTACAAATTCCCTGTCGAAATAGTTAATGTGCTCTGCAGGCTCAGGCCTAAAAGCCTACAGACATTTTACAGAATTGCGCCGTACGAGCACCGGCTCCAGCAATACCGCGCCGCGAAAGCGCCGACTTACGCTGCGCTGCTGCACAGCCAGGTCGGCTGCAATAGATCCCAGCTCGCGATAGGGGCGGCTGAGGGTAGATAGCCCCGCGGTCACCGTCCAGGGTTCATCGTCGAAGCCGATGACCGAAACGTCCTCAGGCACTTTAACTCCGTGGGCCGCGCAGGCATTCAGGACGTACTGTGCGAGCAGATCGTTGACACAGACAATTCCAGTGTGCTTGCCGGTGCCGGAGGTGAAGTAATCCCGTAATAACTCCTTTATCCGATCGACTCGTTCGGGGTGCTCACCCGCGACCGCTGGATGGGGCACGCGCAGGATGAAGGGCTTCAATCCAGCAGCCATGACCGCCTTCTCGAAGGCGCGTTCGCGCTCAGTCACCCACCATCTGAATGTGCTGAGGTCCTCGAACATATCCCATGAAAACAGCACAATCTTTCTATGATTGGATTCAAGCAGGTGCTGCGTGGCCGTTCTGATCCCGCGCTCGCCGTCGATTTCCATCACCATTGCCCAGCTTGAATGCGCCACTTCAGAGCCGACCAGAATATAGGAGCCTGACGAGCGGATGTGTTCCAGGCCGCGGATGAGTTCCGGCGTTCCAAATAGAACGTGAACCTGCGGCGCATCTGCACGCGGGCCCGGCTGCTGCAGGTAATCTTCGGTCGCGAGAATATCGAACGAAGCGCCCAGCGCGCGAAGCCGCGTTTCGAAGCCGCGGATGAATTCGTTGAGCCATACGCCTTCGCCCAGGTTCCAGTAATGCCGCGGCGCGACCAGCAGTGCCGCCGGTGACGTCTGGCGCAGAACATTCCCGGTTGCTCCGGCCATCGGCGGAAGCACATCGGCAACAAACGTCCCGCCGCCGTGTCGGCTGACCAGCAGTCCCTGTTTCTCCAGTTTCTTCAAAGCACGCAGCGTTTTTCCATAGGTGACGTTGTACTGCTGTGCCAGCGTGCGCACTGACATGAGGCGTGTCGACGGTTCAAGCGCGCCGGTGAGAACCGCTTTTCGCAAGTCACTCTCGAGCCTGCTGATATTTTCGTCGGCATGCAGCACGGCATATCTCCAAGAAAGTGATCCAGAGTGATAGCATAGTGTTCAAAAAAATCGACAAAGAAACCAGAAAAATAGATCACTTGGTTGATATTTATTCAATTTCGGATCAGTTCGATTGTAATCACCTGTGCGGACGAGAGGAAACTGCCAAGACACCGAGGTGCTAAGCTGATCGGAAGTAGAGCGGCGCAGGAATTCATCCTTTCTGATTCTTCCCTGTCGTTCTTGGCCTCATGGCGTCATGGCGGTTCAAAGTCGGCTTCTTCAAGCGGGGGACGCGTGATTCAGCGTGCGGGAGTATGGATGGTGCTTGTCGCGAGCGCGGCACTGTGGTCCGGAGAGAAATCAACGAGCTTTGCCGATTTCCATAAGCGCGCACAGGCCGGCGAGCGGCTCAGCGTTGTTTTTTTCGGCGCGTCTCTGACGTGGGGTGCCAACGCCTCCGATCCGCAGCTCACGAGCTACCGCGGCCTGATGGCAAAGCGGCTCGAAGAAATGTATCCGCAGGCGCGCTTTAATTTCTGGGACGCGGCCATCGGCGGCACCGGATCGCAGCTTGGCGTTTTCCGCTTCGAACGCGACGTGCTCAGCCGCAAGCCGGATCTTGTCTTTCTCGATTTCTCCGCCAACGATGACATCTATTCCGACAATCCCGAAACGCTCGCGTCTTACGAGTCGCTTGTGCGACGCATCATCGTGGACGCCAAAGCGCCGTGCGTTCAGGTGATCTTTCCTTTTCTGTGGAACGTCAAAGACGGCAAGCTCGACGGCATGAAACGCCGTGACGCTCACCTGGCGATCGCCAGGCACTACAACGTCCCCGTCGGTGACGCCATTGAGCTCGGCCAGAAACGCGTCGCCGCCGGTGAAACGACGCTCGAAAAACTCTGGCCTTTCGACGGCGTTCATCCGGGTGACAAAGGCTACGAGCTTTTTGCCGACGCCGCACACGAAGCCTTCAAGCGTGGTGTAAGCGAATCGCTTGTCTGCGCCGCGCCGGAAAAAATGATCAATGCGCCGACGTACATGAAGAACGCGCGCGTGCGAATTTCGTCGCTCGGAACATTGCCGGCCGGCTGGACTGTGAGCGTCCCCAATCCCGTCTCCGCGTACTTCGACATGCTGATGTCGCGCTGGCTGGCCGATGAGGTTGTCGCATCGAACAAAAAGGAAATCAGCGAGAACGGAAAGAAGAGCACCGTGCCGCAGGAGGTTGCGCGCCTGAAAGTGAAATTCAATGGCAGCATGGTGATGTTCTTTGGTGAATCGACGCCGAAGTCCTGCAAGTACCGAGTCTACATCGACGGCAAGCTCGCCGAACATCAGCCCGACAAGAAGAAGCCGCCCATTACTGAGTTCGACGCAGGCCATCTCGGCCGCATCCTGAAAGGCAACACCCATCACGCGCAGGTGATCGCCACCGGCCTGAGCACCGACACCGATCACACGCTCGAGATCGAACCGATTTTCACCAGCGACGCCGACGAACTGCGCCTGGAAAGCATCTGCGTCGCCGGCGGCGCCGCGTGGGTGAAGCCTTGAAGGCAGTTGGCAGTGGGCAGTGGGCGGGAGCAGCAGTCAGCGCGCAGGTGTCAGGCGTCAGCTGCAGAGTCAGCAGGCAGTAAGCAGGTGTCAGGAGTCAGCGGCAGAGTCAGCAGGCAGAAAGCCGGAGACGAATCGTCGGGGCGGACTCTGCATGCGAGCCGTTGTATTCCCCTCCCCTTGCGGGAGGGGGTAGGGGGAGGGGTTAGCCGCTGCTGTAGATGGCGCGCTGAACAACAGAACAGAATCTGTCATTTCGCAGTTGTCAGTTCTCATTTGTCATTGAACAGCTGAGTTCGCAATCAGCAAAAAATGAGAAATGAAAATTGAACAATACGAAATGAAAAATTCCGTGTTCGTGCGCGCCAACCCGGGCAACGGCTAACCCCTCTCCCTAACCCTCTCCCGCAAGGTGAGAGGGGACCGCGCGTCCGGCTCGCGACGATTAGGTAGTGCCGTTCTCCCCTCCCCTCCTAGGGGAGGGGCCGGGGGAGAGGTCACAGAGGACATACAAAATGAAAACCTGGAAATGGATTCTTGTTCTTGTCACCGCCGTCGCCTTCGCGCTGTCTGTTCAGGCCGCGACCCAGACCGAGAACCTCGGCATACGCGCACTGCCTGCGCCGGGCAAAGTAACCATCGACGGCAAGACTGACGACTGGGACCTGCGCGGCGGCATCTTTGCCTGCGACAATGTCGAGACGCTGCGCGAGAAGATCGGCGTGTGGTGCCATCTCATGTATGACGAGCAGTACCTTTATGTGCTCGGAAATTTTGTGGACGAGACACCGCTGAACAATCCCGGACAGACCATCGGCGATTACGGCTTCTCCGGCGACAGCATGCAGATCCGCTTTTTCTTCGGCGCCAAACAGGGCATGAGCGAAGAGGAATCCCCGGAGGCGCGCGTGTCACACTGGACCTGCTGGAAGGGCGTCGACGGTGCGGACATCATGGACGTCGCTTATGGCCAGAAGTTCAACCAGGGCGGTATCAAAGACGCCAAGACGCAGGGCGCTCAGCAGGCGTTTGCCACGTGGGCCAGCGGCAAAGGCTACGCGCAGGAGATGGCGATTCCCTGGAAGCTGCTCACCAAGGACGGCAAAGCGCCGCGCGCTGGAGACAAGTTCGTCACCACCTTCGAACCGAATTTCACGGTTAGCGGCAAGAACCGCCTGTCGGTGAAAGACAATTTCAAACCCGGCATCACGCTTGACCGCGTCTTCACCTTCCAGGGCCCGCGCTGCTGGGGCTGGGCGACACTGGAAGCGGCCGGCTCCGCCGAGATCAAACCGTTGCGCCTGGCAGACGGACGCGAATTCCCGGTCAAGCTTGAAGCGGGCATGCTGACCGTAAATTGGGACGGCCTGATCAAGCGCAAAGAAATTCCCGGCTTCAAGCCGATCAAATTCACGATGCCAGCCGACGGCTACGTTTCACTGAACATCAACGCCAAAGATGGCAGCGTCGCCCGGCAGCTTCTCAATGGCGCCTTTGTGAGCAAAGGCGAGCATGAAGTAAAGTGGGACGGCCTGACGACCTGGTCGGTGAACCAGCCCGGAACAGTCGTTGAGCCCGGCGACTACACGTGGAGCGCCATCGTTAACACGGGAATTGGGCTGCGCCTGAAAGGCTGGGCCTGCAACAGCGGCAGTGCGCCGTGGGATGGGCTGAGCGGAAAAGAAAACTGGGGCGGCGATCATGGATACCCGGTCGCGTGCGCGGCTGAAGGCGACCTGGTGTTTCTCGGCTGGAGCGGCGCTGAAGCCGGACAGGCGCTGCTGGCGGTCGATCTTCAAGGCAACGTGAAATGGCGCAACAAGCGCCAGGGCATGTGCGGCGCTGAGCTTGTTGCGGTGGATAACGGAGTCGTCTACGCCGTCAACTGGGGTCCGAACGGATCCAATTACATTTACCGGGTCAACGCCAAAGATGGATCGTACACGCCCTTTGCCGGCACCGATTCGCCAGACCTGATGCCGCGCAATCTCTGGCCAGATCCCAAGGGCAAGCCCGACCGGCTCGATGGCCTCGACGCGAGGAATAAAAAGCTGTACCTCGCGTACACGAAGGAAAACACCGTTATGCAGGTCGACGGCGTAACCGGAAAACTGCTGAAAACATTCACTATCAAGGCGCCGAGCTTCATCGCCGCGGTGAGCGATTCGCTCGTGTATGTGGTCTCCGAGAAGAAAGAAATTCTGGCGCTCGACCCGGCCAGCGGCGAAACGAAAGTTTTCAAAGGCGGACTGGTCGAAGCGCACGGCATTACCGTCGATAAAGATGGCAAGGTTTACGCCGGCGTGCGCGAGCCTGAGAATCAGATCAAGGTCTTCAGTGCAACGGGCGAGCTTGTTTCAACCATTGGACGCGCGGGCGGCCGCGCCAAGATTGGTCCGTGGACGCCCGACGGCATTCTCTACTGCAGCGAGCTGACCATCGACAAAGAAGGCAAGCTCTGGGTCATGGAAGCCGAAGATGCGCCCAAACGCATCAGCGTCTGGAACACGAAAGACGGCGCGTTCGTCAAAGAGTTCTTCGGGCCCTCGAGCTACGGCGCGCTGGGCGGTGCGATCAACCCGCGCGATCCCAATCTGATGCTCGGCCAGGGCTGCGAATGGCGCATCGATCCGAAGACCGGCAAGGCCGTCTGCCTGGGAACGTTCACACGCGAAGGCATGGAGAACACGCGCTTCGCGACGGGGTCCAACGGAAAACTTTACGCCGCTACGGCGACGCGCTGGGCGTACGACATCGGCCGCGTGAATGTCTTCGAGCGCATCGGCGACGGAAATTTCAAGCTGCGCAGCACTTTCTTTTACTGCGACGCCGGCGGCAACGAGATTCCTCCGCCCGCTCACGGCAAGACCGGAAATGCGGCGAAGACTGCTTTGTGGTGCGATGAGAACGACGACCAGCAGCGCCAGCCAAATGAGATCACGATGATCGACGGCATTCACCGCTTCAGCGGCTGGTACATGCCGCTCGCGAGCGATTTAACGTTTTATGCTGCTGGAAGAAAATTCGCCTGCACCGGCTTTACTCCATGCGGCGCGCCGAAGTGGAACTTAAAGGACTCCCCCGCTCTTCCCGCTCCAAAAGTCAGCAACACCGGCGTGCTGGGCAGCCCGGACGGCGCGCGTGTGCTGTACGGTGGAGAGTACGGTAAGAACCACGCTGAATTCGCATGCTTCGATATCGCTTCCGGAAAGAAACTCTGGAGCTACCCCGATAACTTTGTCGGTGTGCACGGCTCGCACAACGCCTGTCCCGCCGAGGCCGGGATGATCCGCGGATCGTTCGGCCCCTGCGCCAGCGTGAAGCTGCCCGAGCCGCTTGGTAATGTGTGGGTGATCGCTACGAACGTCGGCGAATGGCACTTGCTCAACGAAAAGGGATTCTATGTTTCGAAGCTCTTCGAGACCGATCCACTGAGCTTCGTGTGGCCTGAAGCGGCGGTTCCGGGTGCGATCATGGACAACACACCCTGCGGCATGGGCGGAGAAGATTTCGGCGGCTCCGCGACGCTCGCAGACGACGGCAAACTGTACGTCCAGGCTGGCAAGACCGCGTTCTGGAATCTGGAAGTCACGGGACTCGATACGGTCAAAGCGCTTCCCGGCGGCACGCTGCAGATCACCGAGGCCGATCTGGAACAGGCGCGTGCGATTCGTGAAAAGTACCTTCAGGCAGCAATCGGAACCAAGCGCGTGACGCTGAAGAAGGCCTCGCCCGCGTTCAGCGGAAACATCGATAAGGATTTCGGCAAGCAGGCAATCGTCTCCTTTAAGAAGAGCGACGATGCGGCGGTGCGCTCGGCTGCGGCGTGGGACGAGAAAAATCTGTATCTCGCCTGGGAAGTGAAGGATTCGACGCCGTGGACCAACAGTGCTGAAAACGTCGAAGAGATGTACCTGCGCGGCGACACAGTCGATTTCCAGCTCGGCACCGATCCGAACGCGGACAAGAAGCGTGGGGACGCAGTGCGCGGCGATCTGCGCCTGTCGATTGGCAGTTTCAAAGGCAATCCGACCGCGGTGATTTACCGCAAAGTGTCGACGACGAAAAATCCGAAGACGTTCAGCTCGGGCGTGATTAAGGAATACGTCATCGATAACGTCAGTATCGTCAGCGACGCCGCGATCAAGCTGACGAAGAGCGCCAAAGGTTATGTCGTTGAAGCGGCCATTCCGCTGAGCATTCTCGAACTTAAACCGGCCGACGGCCTGGTGCTCAACGGTGATTTTGGCGTCACGCATGGTGACCAAGCCGGACAGCGCACGCGCCTGCGGACGTACTGGAATAACCAGAGCACGGGAATTGTCGACGATGCTGTCTTCGAACTGAAGGTCGAGCCGAAGAATTGGGGCGAGATCGAGTTCAAGGAGTGAGCGGCGAAGGACACTCTTTGAACCACGAAGGGCACGAAGAACATGAAGAAGGAAAGGAGATGAGATCGCGTTATCTCTCCGCCATACAATGCCTTGGCGTTCTTGGCGCCTTGGCGTCCTTGGCGAATATCCTTTAAGCCCAGGCCGCGAAGGTGATCGGAATTTGGCTTGTCTTCGGTGCGATGTTGAGTATCTTAACCCGTTCTGTTCCGGGCATGTCCCGTAGCTGCCTTGTGAGTCAGCTATCGTTTCGGACCGCTGCCCTGGGCCTGGCCGCAAGACTCGATCTTCCGGCACATTGCATAGGAGACTACCGACGATGTCCTCATCGACTGGTATTTTGGGCCGTAAACTCGGCATGACTCAGATTTGGAACGAAAAGGGCGAACGCGTCCCGGTGACTGTCGTCGAAGCCGGTCCCTGCAAAGTGCTCATGGTCAAGACCGACAAGACCGACGGCTATTTCGCGCTGCAGCTCGGATTCGGCGAAGCAAAGGAGAAGAACACCTCCAAGCCGCTGGTCGGGCACTTCGACAAAGCCGGCAGCACGCCCAAGCGCTACGTGCGCGAAGTTCGCCTCGCCGCCGCTCCGACCGACACGGTGGGTAGCGACGTGACGGTGAAGGTCTTCGAGAACATCAAGTACGTCGACGTCACGGGCATCAGCAAGGGCAAAGGTTTTCAGGGCGTCATGAAGCGCCACAACTTCCGCGGCTTGCCGGCCTCACACGGCTGTTCCAAGCGCCACCGCGCGCCGGGCGGCCTGGGCCGTCAGAACTCGATCAACAAGGGCGTGCCGAAGGGCAAGCGCATGGCCGGCCACATGGGCGCTGAACGCGTGACCATCCAGGCGCTTGAAGTGGTAAAGATCGACGCCGAGAACAACCTGCTGCTGATCAAGGGAGCGATCCCCGGCGCGAACGGCGGCTTTGTGCAGATCAACAAGGCCATCGTCGAGAAAGTCATCGCCGACGCCGCAGCCAAGCGCGGGAAGAAGTAAACAGCTCGTCTCACGCAAAGCCGCAAAGACGCTAAGAACGGCTAAGATTCTAAGATGGAAGAAAGAAGCGCGGCTGGAGACGGCCGCGCTTTTTTGTTTTAGTCGTAACCTTGAATACCTTCGGTGCCGGGATCGAACTCCATCATTTCGCGCCCGCGTCGCGGAGTGTCGACGCCGAAGTTGTATTGAAATACAGTTTCATTTTGATAGGTAATAAACAGATCTAAAGGGTTGCCTTCATACTTAAGATCTGAAAAAGCTACCAGTGCCGCTCCGCCTGTCAGCCGGCCTTGCGCATCCAAATAGTCTTTCGCGCCGCCGGGCGCATTGTTCCCCTGCCGCATGAGCACACGAAAGTAGTACCCATGGTAGGGTCTGGCGCCAGGACCAAACTCGGCGTCTGCTATGGCTTGGGAGATCAAGCCTTTCGCGCTCAATTCCTTAAGCGTGGAGGCGTACTCCGCGGTGCCATCTTTGTTCCAGTCTGTCGCGAGATACAGCTTCTGCGCAGTTGCAAAATCCTTGCATGCGTAAGCGGCGCGTGTTTGATTCGTTGCGCACTTCGACGCAGCAATTGAGTGCGTTGCGATCACGATCATGACGGCTGCAATACAGAGTGGAAATAAGGCAACCAGCCGCTGCGGAAGAATGAATTCATCGCGTGTCAACATCATTCCGAGCAGTGTGGCGCCGAAGAGCATCACGAGCACAATCATCAGAGGCAATGCGTTAAGTTCACCTGTCATTTCTTTGTACCACCACGTGTATAGCCCCGTGCCCGCCCCGGCCACCGCCAGTGACAGTAACATTTCCCGCGTGGTGAAACGCATAGCACAGTCTCGATAAGATGTTGGAAGCTACTTTTTCAGCAGCGCATACACCAGCTAATTCGGAACGGGCCCGGGCTGAACACGTCCCGAGTTTGCAGCTCGAATCAGTGATTGGATCTCAAAAGCCAAGTCACTTTTCAGCCCGCTGTGCTTCCAGAGATTCGCTGGATTTATATCGACCTCGATGTGACCTTCGATGTAATCGATTTTGCCAAACGCAGGGAAGCTTTCAGACAGAGTCCATTTGCGGAACGAAGCGAGGTCGACGATTCCGGCAGGAATAATGAGGGGTTCGTCCTGGACAATGCTGCTCATGGCATATCCTCGATTTTGGCACAGTATATCACGCGCGGCGCCGAGGTGGCCACGCTTTTCCGGACCTACCCCTTCGCCGATGCCGGCTTGGCTTCGGCTTCTTCTCGCTTCTGGAACTTGAAGACATTCAGATTCAGCTTGAAGGTCTTGTGTTCGAATAACGCGCGCCAGTCCACCAGCAGCAGCAGCCCCAGCACGATGATGCCCAGCACGGCCACGACAATGCTTTTCAGCGACGGCCCTTCCGACCACGCATCGGCGATGTTCTGCGCAGCGTAATTACCGCCGTGGATCAGAAGCGTGTAACTGATCAGTTTTCCGATAAAGAACGGCGGCAGGATGCGCATGGGCTTGACGTGCGCGGCTCCCGCGGCGGTGAACAGCGCCGTGGTTGAAAGCGGGGTGAGAGAATAGCCCAGTACGAACAGAAAGGTGCCCCAGCCGTTGCGCGAGAGTTTCTCACCGATGTATTTCACATTGTCGTTCTCTTTCGGCGCAAAGATTTTGTTGCCGAGCAGAGGCATGTAGACGCTGAGAATATAGCGGCCGATCGTCGTGCCCACCACGCCCAGCAGCGCCACGATCCACACGTTCAAATCAAACTTTACGACAAAGAACACCAACACCGTCCAGGCCGGCGGCGCGAAGACCGGGATGGAGTCGATGAGGATGGCTGAAAGAAAGGCGACCACGTACCAGAGCATCAGTGCAACCCCCATGTGTGTCGCCAATTTGAACACAAAGGACGAGCCAGCTTGCAAGATATATCTGGAGCATAGGTCGGCTGGAGCTCACGAACTTTTTACTGCCAGCCGAATGGCGCCGCTTGCCAATCGATTGTACTATTCTGAATACGGCACGATGTTAGCGTCCGCGTAGAGGCCATTCTCACTTTGGAAGGATCCGCCCATGGTGGAACTCAGCGACTTTCTCAAGCGTGTCAACGATCAGTCCATAGAAGCGTTCAAAGGCCAGAAACGTATCCTCTCGTTCCAGCAGTACATAGAAGCGTTCAGCGCCAATCCTGAGCGCCTGGGGCGCTCCGCGCCGCAGTACGTTCTGGATTGCTTCGAATCGTATGGCTCCAAGAAGGTGGACGGCATTGGCGGAAAATTTACGCACTGGAACATTTTTGACGCACCGTGGGACGAAGGCCGCGATCCGCTGGTAGGCCAGGAAGCCGTACAGAACGAACTCCACCGTTATCTGCAGCGCTTCGCCGCCACCGGCCAATGTGACAAGCTCGTTTTACTTCACGGGCCCAATGGCTCGGCCAAGAGCACGGCCATCGATCTGATCATCCGTGGCCTTGAGCACTATTCCATGCTCGAGGAGGGCACGCAGTTCCGCTTCAACTGGATTTTCACCGAGCGCAGCGAAGGCAAAGGCATGGGCTTCGGCGGTGGCCGCGAGGAGATTCCCAAAGATTCGCTGGCGTTCATCGACGAAACGTTGATCTCCTGCAAGCTGGTCAGCGAGCTGCGCGAACTGCCGCTGTTCCTGATTCCACTCGAGCCTCGCGCAAAGCTGCTCGACGAGATTATTGCGGCCAATCCGGGCAAACCGCTGCTGAGCGAGCGATTGCGCGGATCGTTCCTGCGTGAAGGCCAGCTGTCGAACAAGAACAAGCTGATCTTCGACGCCCTCATGAATGCTTACCGCGGCGACTGGCTGAAAGTGATGCGTCACGTCCAGGTCGAGCGCTATTTTGTCTCCAAGCGTTACCGCACCGGCGCCGCCGCCATCGAGCCGCAGCAGGCCGTGGACGCCGGTGCAAAACCAATGAGCTTCGAGCACGGCGTTATTCTGCCGCCCGTTCTGCAGGGTCTGCCGCTCATGGATTTGATCGGCGAACTGGTCGAGGCGAGCGGCGGCATTGTCGAATACTCGGATTTTCTCAAACGCAATCTCGAGCTCAACAAATACCTGCTGAGCACCGTTGAGCGCGGCGAGGTCAACCTGCCCGGCGCAGTCGCGACGCTCAATCTCGTGATGCTCGGCAACTGCAATGAGAAGCAGCTATCGGCCTTCAAGCAGATGCCGGATTTTACCAGCTACAAGGGGCGCATCGAGCTCGTGCGCGCGCCGTACCTCCTGGAATGGAAAAAGGAACGCGCGATCTACGGCCCCTTCATCGCCGAAATCGCGCAGACCCGCCACGTGGCTCCGCACACCATTGACGTCGCGGCGCTCTGGGCGGTGCTCACGCGCCTGCGCCGGCCGGATCCGGGCAAGTACTCGAGCGAGTTGGCCGGCGTGATTCGCCGCCTGACACCGCTGGACAAAGCCAAGCTGTACGACGGCGGCGTAGTTCCGGAGGGGCTGAGCACCGAAGAAAAACGCCTGCTGCGCTCGGCCATTCCGCAGCTGCGCGACGAACACCGCGACACGATTGCCGAATTCGAAGGATTCGTCTGTGCCGCTTACGAAGGGCGGCGCGGTGCGTCTGCGCGGGAGATGAACTCGCTCATCGCTGAGGCCGCCTCAGACAGCTCGCGAAAGTTTCTCTCGCCGCTGGCCGTGCTGCAGGCGCTCGAGCGTCTGCTGCACGATAAGTCGGTCTACGATTTTCTGCGTCTTGAGCCCGACGAGGGCTATCACGATTGCGAGCTGTTCACGGAAGAAGTGCGCAACGAATATTTCCGCTGGGTCTCAGTGGAGGTTTACGATTCGATGGGCCTGGTTGAAGAGACAGAATACGACCGGCGTGTCGAGGATTATTTCAAGCACGTGCGCGCCTATGTTGCGGGCGAGAAGATCCAGAATCCGCGGACCGGCGCCTTTGAAACACCAAGCACCGAAATCATGGAAGGTCTCGAGAAGCTGATGACGCTGCGCGAATCGCCCGATGCGTTCCGCCGCAACCTCATCACGAAGATCGCTGCGTATTCGCTGGAGCATCCACGCGAGAAGATCGACTACCACGAAATCTTCGCCGACCTGTTCAAGAATCTGCGCGACAGCTATTACAAAGACAAGTCGCGCGCGCTGATTCAGCTCGCCAAGTACGTGCTTGTCTCAGGCACCGAAGACGATGCGCTTGTCCCGCAGGGTGAGCGCCACAAGGTCGATCGCACGCTGAAGATGATGCGCGAAAAATACGGCTACATCGACGACAGCGCCAAAGAAGCGATCAGCTTCGTGCTGCGCGTGGTCCAGGAGCGGGAGTAACACTGTCGTAGCGCAGGCTTCCAGCCTGCGAGTGTCCGTTTTTCCGGAATGCATTGCGCGGAAGAAAAGGGGCCACTGGCTGCGGCCAGTGGATGCGAGTGCAAGTTAACGCGATGACGTGTTCTGATTCAGAACCCGAATCACGGCTTCAGCGTTCAGACACTGCTGCGGTGCGCGGGGTGATAACGGGCTTGCGGTCGCGCAGCGCGCGGACGATGGCGCGTTCGACGGGCGAGTATTGCGCATCATCCAGGCGATCCAGATTCAGCGGCTGCTTCAGCGCAAACGCGGGGTTGCAGATGAAGCGCACTTTATTTCCAGTATTGGGGCTGCGCGCGTGCAGCAGGAACGGGTGAATCAGCACCACGTCGCCGGCATTTCCAGTCGCTTCGATGACTGATGCGCGCGAGCGCGGATGTGCAAGCACGCGGGCCGACAGCTCATCCATGCTGTGCCCGATTGGCTCGGCATCAGCCAGGATGCGGGCGGTGATCTCGTGCGAGCCCTCGCTCAGCGCTGTTCCGCCATCGCCGGGTCCGATATCAGAGAAGAGAAAAATCGGCAGCAGGCCCTGTTCGGGCGAGGTGAGATGGTGGTGAAAGAAACTGCCATCGATGTGCCAGCCTTCAGTCGGCACCGTCCACGGCGGTGAATCGAATCCGGGAAACGCAACCGGCCACCAGCCCAAATGCGTCGTTCGCTTCCAGCGCTCGGGTCCCATCACATCGTCGAACGCGCCATAGACGCGCGGCGTGAAAACATCTGAAAACGGCGCGCCCTCCAGATTCTTTTTCAGGTGAACCGTTGCCTTCGTCCAGCCGCTGGGGTCGTCAGGGCTCAGGTGAATCTCTTCCCAGATTCGGGCGCGAACCTGCTCGGCTGTTTTTCTGGAGAAGGCGTCGCGCACGATCGTAAAGCCGCGCTCAATAAATTCCTCGATCTGGCTGCGGGATAGAACGGATGAGTTCACCTTCGACATCTCCGAAACGCTATGTGCGGGCATATGCCCGGACTCATTGATGTGATCGTTTTCAGCGCTTTTTCCCTACAGCGAGGCCAGCTGAAAACGATGAGATGACTGCCGGCGCGGCGTTCTTGAGAAATTCCCAAAAAAGGTGTCAGTCCAAAAACGAAAGGAGGAGTCTTATAAAACTGTTGGAAAACGCCGCCGAAATCCATTCGGCATTCCCCACAGAGCGAAGGAAACGTATGAAGACATTGAATGTGGTTTTTTCGTCGAAGGACACAGTCGACGTTCGCAGCGAGCCGGTCCCGGACCTGCGCGAAGGGCAGATTCTCATCCAGTCGCAGCGCTCGCTGATCAGCACGGGCACCGAGTGCATCTGCCTGCAGCAGAAATTTGTGCCCGGTACGCACTGGCATGAGTGGGTCCGCTACCCGTTTTATCCCGGATATTCCAACGTCGGCCGCGTGATTGAAGTGGGCGCCGGCGTGAGCGGCTTCCGCATCGGGCAGCGCGTGGCCACGCGCGAAGGCCATCGCCATTACGTTGCGGCAGATGCGGCCTCGGCGATTCCCGTTCCTGACAAGGTCAGCGACGAAGACGCAACATTCTTTGCACTCGGAAACATTGTTCAGATCGGCGTGCGCGCCGCTGAGCACACCATGGGTGACTCCGTGGTCATCATCGGCCTCGGGCTGCTGGGGCAGCTGGCCGTGCAGTACACGCGCCTGATGGGTGCGCGCGAGATCATCGCCATCGACACGTCCGTGACGCGCCTGGAACTCGCCCGCAACAACGGCGCGACCACCACGCTGAACATGAGTGCTGAGGCCGCGCGTGAACACGTGCTGGAACTCACCGGCGGCCGTCTTGCCGATGTGGTGTATGACATCACTGGACACCCCGCCGTGTTTCCAATGGCGCTGAAGCTCGCGCGCAATTTCGGGAAAGTCGTGCTGCTCGGCGACGCGGGAAATCCTTCAGAACAGCGCCTCACTGCCGACATCATCGTTCGCGGGCTGCGAATCGTTGGCGCGCACGACCGCCATGCGCCGGCCGGCGTGAGCGAGTACACCTACTGGACAAAGGCAAACATGGCCGCTCTTTTCTTCAGCTACATTCAGCGCCGGCAGATGAACATTGGAGCGCTGGTTTCCCACCGCTACTCGCCGCAGGATGCGCCCAAGGCTTATGAAATGCTCCTGAAGGACCGCGCCACGGCTATGGGTGTGATCTTCGACTGGAGCCAGCTCGACTAGGCCAAAATGATTATGGCCGGAAGATTGCAAAGCACTCGCGACCGGATGCATTTATGCATCCGTTTGCGGGGGGCTTATGCGAATCACAATTGTCGGTAATGGCTATGTCGGGCTCGTTGCGGGAATCTGCTTTGCAGAAAATGGTAACGATGTTGTCGGTTTGGATGTTGATGCTGAAAAAGTTGCGCGGCTCACGCGCGGCGAACTGCCCATCTTTGAACCGGGTCTGAGCGACCTCTTCGTTCAGAGTGTGCGCGCCAAGCGCCTGCGTTTTACCACTGATTACGACGACGCGACCCGCCACGCAGAGGTGGTTTTTCTCTGCCTGCCCACGCCGCCAACCGATGACGGTTCGGCCGATACGCGCTACGTGATGACCGCCGTTCGCGAAATCGCCAGGCGCATGGACGGCTACAAACTGATCGTTTCAAAAAGCACTGTTCCCGTCGGCACCTGCGCCAAAGTTGCCGCCGAAGTCCGCTCGCACTACAGCGGCCCGTTCAGTGTCGCCTCGAATCCTGAGTTTTTGAAAGAAGGAACCGCCGTCGAAGATTTCCTGAAGCCCGATCGTGTCGTTCTCGGTGTGACCGATGACCGCGCGTGGGATATTCTCAACGCGCTTTATCAGCCCTTCGTTCGGACCGGCGCGCCGATCCTGCGCATGGACCCGGCCTCGGCCGAGCTCACCAAGTACGCCGCCAACGCGTTCCTGGCGACGAAGATCTCGTTTATGAATGAAATCGCCGGGCTGTGCGAAAAAACAGGCGCCGACGTCGACCTGATTCGCTCCGGCATCAGCAAGGATGCCCGCATCGGCAGCGCGTTCCTCTTTCCGGGCATGGGCTTTGGCGGCTCGTGTTTCCCGAAGGACGTGCGCGCGCTGGTTCAGTCCGCACGCGAAAACGGCGTGAGCATGAAAACGGTCGAAGCGGCGGCGTCCGTAAATGATTCACAAAAGCTGGTCATGCTGCCGAAAATCCTTTCGCATTTCGGCGGCTCGGTCGCCGGCAAGAACATCGCTGTGTGGGGCCTTGCTTTCAAGCCGCGCACCGACGACATCCGTGAAGCTCCGGCCCTGGCGCTGATCGAAAAGCTGCTCGCGGCAAAGGCGCGCGTGCGTGCGTACGACCCGGAGGCCATGGCGAACGTTGCGCGCTACTTCAAAGGCAAAATCGAGCTTACCGATACGGCCTACGACGCGCTGCGCGATGCCGACGCGCTCGTAATTGCGACCGAGTGGAATCTCTTCCGCATGCCCGACTGGGAACTGATCCGCGCGTTGATGCGCACGCCGGCGATCTTCGACGGTCGCAACATCTACCGTCCCGCCTACGTGCGCGAACAAGGCTTCAGTTATTACGGCATTGGCCGCGCGTAGGCGAAGTTCTCCGCCATGATAGCTCGCGTGACTGGCGCGCGAGCTTACGAACTACTCTCGTCCACGCGGCGCTTGCCTCCCCGCATGTTCGTGCAGCGGATAACTCTTGCCGCGGAATTTTAGAATAGTCCGCGGCGGCAAATTCATTTTCTTCAGCACCGCACGCAATTGCGCGAGCGCCTCGTCGAAGCGCGCGGCATCGATCTCGAGCGTTGTGATCCACTGCCCGCTGCCGCCCATGCGATCGACGACGCGGCCGAGGCCGCTTTGAGCCAGTGCCTCGTCGAGCGGCGCTTCAAGCTCGTCGGCGCCCGCGACCGAGCAGTACGAAAGCGCGTACGTATCGATGATGATCTCGAGTTTCTCGATCGGCATGCCTATCTTTATGTCTTCGTGTCTTAGAGCCTTTGTGCCTTGGTGCTGAATCTGTTGCCGTTCAATCCGCAATCCGCGATCGCAAATCCGCAATAACTACATGGCTCCCATGCCGAAGAAGACCTGGTTCTTCAGGAAGCGGTACACCCAATAATCTTCCGGAATCTCCTCGCCAGGCAGATGCTGGCTGTTGCGCGGCGAAATATCATTGAGCTCTTTGAACGCTGTGCCGCGGCCGCTGTAATCTTTTGCGCCGCTCTCCTTGATGTAATCATGCAGCTGCTGCGGGTACTCGAGGATCACGCAGCCTTTCGTGCGCTCCTTCACGAACTTCGTGAAGCCGCGCAGATACTGGCTTTCGTTGATCGATTTGTAGAGATCGCCGCCGTTGTCGCTGACGCGTTCTTTCGCGAACGACAGCGCGGGACAGATTTCGATGCTGCCCTGCGGCCCGATGTGATAGCCGAGCCCCACCGCCGCCGGACAGAACGCTTCGCCGCTCGCCGTCCAGTATGAATCGATGATCAGAATCGGATGTTTCTTGCGAAGCTCGAGCAGGCGCCGGCGGAACCAGAGCAGCTGTTCCTTCTTCACGCAATATTCCGCGTGCATCTCGCTGCCCATGGGACGGTAGACGTAATACCAGATGTACATCGCGCCTTTTTTGATCATGTGCTCGATGTACGCGTCGCTCATGACCTCTTCCATATTGAGGCCGGTGGCGGTGCACGCGATGCCGAACAGGATGCCCGCTTTTTTCAGGCGCGTCATGCCATCGTCGCATGCGTCATAAACGCCTTCGCCGCGGCGCAGATCGTTCTGGCCTTTCCAGCCATCGATGCTGATCAGCGGCGTGACATTGCCGCACTCTTTGAGCTTGCGGACATTCTCTTCCGTAAAGAGCATGCCGTTAGTGATGGTCTGAAAATAACAGTCGGGGTGCTTTGAAAAAATATCCCAGATGCCTTTGTACATGTACGGTTCGCCGCCGAGCAGCGTGTAGTAATAGGCGCTGTGCTGCTTGCCGGTGTTGATGATGTTGTCGATGTCGGCCGGCGTCATGTAATACGCCGTGCCTTCTTTCTCGACCCAGCATCCGTGGCAGCGCAGGTTGCACGTATTGGTGAGCGCCACGAACATGAACGGGGGATAGAGCTGGTCGCTCTTCATGCGCTTCTTGTACGCCTGGATCGCGAGCATGCCCTTGAAGGCGTAGAGATACGCAGCCTTGAATGCCAGACGCGGGCTGAGCTCGGTGAGTCCTCGATAAGCGTAGCGCAACAGCATGGTTTCTAGTTTCTGGTCTCTGGTTTCTGGTGCCGCTTGGCAAGCGGCGTTACGTCCGCGAGCCCTCTCCTTATATACGACGCGCCGCCGAGTTCCACACGCCTTCACTTTTGTAAAAAGTTGCACATGTTAGCTATGGAGCGCGGGCGTCCCGCGCCCGCCCTTCGCTGTTTCGCCACGCTCTCCTATGTGATGCAGGCTTAAATCTGTCCGAAAACGCACATGTGCAGAATCCAGGGATAAAATCTAATAGTGAACGTGCGAGCAACTCAAGCGAGCTCAAAAAGAACCGAACTCTGCCCTAAGATAGGACGCAGATCGATCCCGTTTCTTGCGGACAAAATTCATAGAATTCCAAGAAAGATTCAGGCTGCAAAACAGGCTCAGCAAGAAACTTAGCCATCAGGTTGCGTAGTGTCTGAACTCGAGTTACCACTCTCACTTCAACACCTCCCGCGCCAGATCTCCCGTGGGCCAGTCCTTCACCTGGTCGACGGCCTGATGCATGCGCGGGTCGATTAGTGCGGAGAGGTCGCCGTCTTTCGGCGAGCTGCGCGTGTTGAATAGCACGGCCCAGCTCAAGCCATCGTGGCGCCGTACCAGCAGCGTGGATGTTCCGGCGAGCGCGCCGTTGTGCCAGTGGTTCTCAAGCGTCTCGCCCTTCACTTTTCGCACCGACCAGCCACATGCATAAAACACCTTCTTTGGCTCGCCAGCCTCGGTGTGTCCTGCGGCTCCAGGCGGACGCGCAAACATCGCACTGAGGCTCGCCGCATTCAAGAGCGGCGTCGAATACGTGGGTTCCAGCGCGTTCGCAAACCGGGTGAGTTCGGCTGCCGTCGCGACCCACCCGCCATGAGCATCCATGGCCTCGACACAGAAGACGCCATACGGCAGCGGAACTTTTTTCGCGGGGCTGCCGAAGACACAATCGCCGCTGCCCGCTGCTACATATTTCACTTCACCGGGCACGCGATTGTCCAGTAGCGTCCGGCCGAGCTGCATGCGGCGGATTCCTATAGGAGCGAGAATTTTTTCGCGCACAAAAACGTCGTAAGGCTGCTTTGATACTTCCTCGATCACGCGGCCCAGAAGGCAATAGCCAAAGTTCGAATAGGCGTAACGTTCACCGGGAGCAAAATCGAGTTTCATGCCGGTCATGTACGTGATGATATCGGCCGGGCCCGGCGGCGATTCAATTTTCAGGCTCGCCGCGATGTGGCGCGCTTTGAACATGGGATCGCCGGATTTCTCGCGATCCCAGCCGCCGCGGTGCTGCAGCAGATGCAGCACGGTAATGTCATGCAGCCGCGGATCGGCAAATTCTTTGTTCCGCGTGAGCGGCAGCAGACTGAAGACTTTTGCATCCAGGCTCAATTTTCCCAGCTCAACGAGTTTGAAAATAGCCGCGGCCGTGACGGGTTTGGAGATGCTGGCAATGCGGAAGAGCGACTGCGGCTGCACGCATTCGCCTGTGGCTTCATCAGCGCAGCCAAATCCGCGCGCGTAGACCAGCCGGTTGTCTTTGGTCACAGCGAGCGACGCGCCGGGAACTTTGTACTGTGTGACGAAATCAACCATCAGATTATCCAGCGGCTGCAGCGCTGGAGTTGAAACGCCGCTGACCTGAACACCGCGAATCGTTTCCTGCGCGAACAGGCGCGCAGAAAATGCTGAGCAAAGCAGACAGATCAGCGCTGAACACCAGCAGATTCGGGCGGGCATAAAGTCCCCCTGGATCAGAGCGCTTGAGTGTACCGCGTAACACCGAGCGCGTCCTTAGAGGATTTCCCGGTTGCGCCTGGGCAAAATCGCTTTATCGCAGTTTGTCACTACCCTAAAACGTCCACTCAGGTGGTAAGGAGATTTCATCGATGCTGCGCATACATCTTCTATCCGCATTTCTGATCCTGCTGTCCACCGGACTCTGCGCCGGGCAGGGCCGCGCCCGTGGCGAACGCTGGCCTGACAAACTGAAAGAAGGCGATGCCGCACCGGACTTCACGCTCAAGAGTCCGGATGGCAAAACCACATTTCAGCTTTCGGCGCACAAGGACAAGAAGCCGGTCGTCATCGTCCTGGGCTCGTACACGTGACCGCCTTTCCGGCTCCAGGCTGGAGCCCTCGAAAAACTTTATCAGCAGTACAAAGATCAGGCTGAATTCATTCTCGTCTACATCAAGGAAGCTCATCCTGAAGACGGCTGGAAAGTGCCCGCGAATGACCGCGCCGGAATTCGCATCAAGCAGCCTGGAACAGAGGCCGAGCGGCAGGCCGTCGCGGCAACCTGCGTGGCCAAGCTGGAGCTGTCGATGCCTTGCGTGATCGATGGCCTGGACAACAAAGTTGGCGAAACCTATTCCGGCTGGCCCGATCGACTGTACCTGATCGACAAGACCGGAACGATCGCCTACAAAAGCGGCCCCGGCCCAGCAGGCTTTAAAGTCGATGAGCTGGCCGCTCGCCTGAAGGCGCTCCTTGGAAAGTAATTCTCGCTGAGCAGACAGCCGCATCCCGACACACGGACTCATGACGGTGTAGTGCAGAGAAGTCTGGAGAATGGCGGATGCAACCCGGCGCGTCGATTCTGAAAGCTCTTGCTACGCTCGCGCTTGCTTCAGTTGCCTTCGCCGGCGATGCCCCTCCCCCATTGCAGCCGACGCGCTCGTTTGCTCCCCCGCCCCGCATCGATTACCGCACGCCAGAGCGATCTTATGTCGAACACAAGGCGGCCGGCTGGACGGTGATGGTGGAACGCGAACTGGAAGAAAAACGTCCGGCCGTATCGGCTGATGCGTTGAAACGTCTCGACGTGAAGCTCGCCGAGTTCGCGGCGCTCATTCCCGAGGCCGCCCGAGAGCGTCTGAAAAAGATCCCGATCTTTCTGTTGATGGGCGCCGAGGCCACAGGTGGCGGGCGCGTCAGCGGCGCGGAGTACTTCCAGAAGACGGCGCCGGATCATTACGCGTATCTCGATAAGCGCTGGGGCAGCTCGGTGGTGATTTATTCGGCGAAGAATTATCTCCAGCAGAATAATCACTGGTCGGTGCTGCTGCTTGTTCACGAGTTCGCGCATGCCTGGCATCTGGAACAGTGGCGCGAGAAGCACCCGCCGATCTTTCAGGCCTGGCAGAACGCTGTGAAAGAGAAGCTGTACGAAAACGTGAAAGACCTGAACGGAAAGACACTCGAGAAGGCGTACGCCGCAACAAACCAGCTCGAATACTTCGCTGAACTTTCTTGCGCCTATTTCTGGCGGGGCGAATACGAACCCTTCGACCGCGAGCAGCTCCGCAAGCACGACCCGAAAGGCTTCGAAATGATCGAGGCAGTGTGGGGCATTACTAAAAAGCACGGCCATGATGAAAAGTAGAGGAACGCCGACACAGGGTACGTAATATGGCATGGCTGAAATGTCCACAGGACCGCGGTGACTATGTCTGACCCTGTCAGCCAACATCCATTCCCAGCGTACATAGGTAGCGACCCGTACGTATTTGTCAGTTATTCCCACCGCGATAAGACTCTCGTTTATCCACTGATCGCGCGCCTGCACCAGAAAGGCTGCCGCATCTGGTACGACGAAGGCATCGAAGCCAGCAGCCGCTGGACGCAGGCCATTGCCGAAAAACTCGCGGGCAGCGCACAGTTCCTGATCTTTCTGTCGCGGAACGCAAGCCAGTCGCAGCACGTCAATGACGAGCTCGATTTTGCACGCCACAAGAAAAAAGAATTGTTAATCGTTTATCTGGAAGAGTTCGAACGTTCAGACGATTTGCAGCTGCGTATCGGATCAGTTCAGGCACTCATCAGTGAGCCGCAATCCGAGCGCTTCTGGGAGAAGCTCACGCGCGCCATTCATGCGAACGTTTGGTCCAGCGAGAACAGTGAATCCAAGCCGGCATCATCCAGCATCTCCCCAACTGACCTGGTGTGGAGCCGCCATTATCCACGCGTCGTCAGGATGCTTAAGCTGCTCGAACAACATCGTTTTTCCGCGCTTCGTAAAGTAGTTCTAAACCGTCTTGAGGACACGTTTCATTGGCCGCGAGAGCGCGCGCAGCTTGCTGACTTTGTGCTGGGCGAACTCGTGAACAATAGTTTCGAGCACGGCTGTGCCGGAGATGGAAGCAAGGAAGTGCGGCTAGAGCTCGAGATAAAGGACAACTTTCTGGAGATCACCGTCCAGGATGAGGGGCAAGGTTTTGACTTGGCCTCCGTGCTGGAAAGGAAGGGCACTCCACGCGATTTACGCGGACGGGGATTAAAGCTGATTTACAACGCCTGTTTGAGCCTTGTTGCCGCGGACTGCGGGCGCACAGTGCGCGCGGTTGTCGAGAAAATGCCGTGGGCTGTCACGCGCTACTTTGAAGAACAGAACGTGACGCTGATTCCATTACCGGAGTCGTTGGATTATACGACTGTCGAACGGCTGAACGAGATCATCAGCCGAATCTTAAAAAAAAATCATTACCGGATTGTTCTGGATTGCGAGGCCTGCAGGCATTGTTCGTCGACGGGTCTCGGCTTTTTTCTAAATCTCTCCAGCGAATGCGACGAAAAGGGGGGCAAGCTCGTGCTCTTCGGAGTTGGTGCTCCGATCTCGAACGTGCTGGAGATGCTTGGAATCGATGTATTGAGCACCGCGCCCGATCTGCCGTCCGCACTCGCGTTGTTCGAGAAGTAAACACTTCGCCGCTCTCATCACTTGATCATAAACACATCTTTGATCTGATTGACATGCCTACAGGCAGAGTGCAGGAGCAATACTCATGAGACGACGCACCTTTCTTTCACTCACCGCAGCAGCCGCGTGCCTGAGCCAAGTGCGCGCCGACGAAAAGCGTGTTCGTGTCGGTCTGATCGGTACCGCTCACAGCCATGCTGCGGGAAAGCTGGAGTCGCTGCGCAAGCAGCAGCAGATTTTTGAAGTCGTGGGCGCGGTCGAGCCCGATGAAGCGCGGCGCAAACAGGCGGCTGCGACAAAAACCTATGAAGGACTTGCGTGGCTGACGGAGCGCGAGCTGCTCGAGCAGAAAATTGATGCGGTTGTCATCGAATCGAGCATCGCCGAATTTGTTCCCACTGCACTGCGCTGCGCGGCGGCGGGCGTGCATATGCATGTGGAAAAGCCCGCCGGGCCGTCGATGCCTGAATTCAGAAGACTCGCCGGGCTCTGCCGCGAGAAAAAGCTCGTGCTGCAGCTGGGCTACATGCTGCGCTATAACCCGGCATTCGAATTCTGCTATCGTGCGGCAAAAGAAGGCTGGCTGGGAACCATTCACGAATTACACGGCGTGATCGGCAGCAACATTGGCACGGCCGCGCGCAAAAACTGGGCGCTTTATCCCGGCGGCGCGATGTTCGAACTCGGCGCCCACATGATCGATTCAGCCGTGATGGTGCTCGGCAAGCCAACTGCGGTGCATTCTTTTTTAAGGCGCTCGCGGCCCCAGCAGGATTCGCTCGCCGACAGCACGCTGGCTGTGCTCGAATACCCGCACGCGACGGCGACGATTCGGAGTGCTGCGATCGATGCCGAGGCCGGCGCGCGGCGAACATTCAGCATTCATGGAGACAAAGGCAGCGTCACGATTCTGCCAATTGAACCGCCGAATCTGAAAATGACGCTGCTTGAGCCCGCGGGCGATTACCCGAAGGGAACGCACGCGATCAAACTTGCGCCGATGACTGGCCGCTACGATGCGCAGCTGGCTCATTTCACAAAGATGATTCGCGGCGAGGCCTCAGGTCTGCGCGAAGATCACGACGTGGACGTTCACGAGACGCTGCTGCGCGCCAGCGGAATGCCTATTGAATGAAAAAGCATGGACGCGTGCGGCCCATGCTTTCTCGAAGAAGAAAGAAACTTAGACTGACTTATGCCTGTTCGTCGAACGCCTCGTACGCCATACCTGCGTGTGTGAACGCGGCGCCGGCGCTGAGTGCGATGGCGACGAGGATCGCCTCGCTGACTTCCGCTTCGCTCGCGCCTGCTTTCTTCGCGGCCTTCACGTGGTGGTCAATGCAGTACGGACACTTGGTGGCGTGTCCGACGGCAATGGCGATGAGTTCCTTCGTCTTCGCCGGCAGGACGCCTTCGCCGACGGCCTTGGCCATGAAGGTATTCATCGCGGCAACTGTTTCGCCGGCGTTGGGGCTGCCGGCCTTGAGGCGGCGGAGCTGCTTGACGCTGGCTTTCTGATAAAAACTATCGGCCATCGAGATCTCTCCTTTTATGAGGTTTTCAATGGGATGAGTGTGGCGTCAGCGCGTGCGGCTGTCAACGGCGCGAAAGGCAATAAATAATGCCCTGCGCGCGCTCGAGCCACGTGGTGTAAAACTGGCGGCGCTTGTACATGTGGCGCACGCTTCCGGGCTGGCCGGCCGGATCGTTGACGATCACATCGCCCTGCGGCGAAAAACCAATCACCACAACCAGATGTCCCTTCGACTCCGGCAGTGGCGCGCCGTCGAGATCACCCGCTTTCCACGCGTGGCTGACAATTACCGGACGGCCTGCAATAATCTCCGATTCGAGCTCGCGCAGGCTGCCGGCGCGGCGCACGCAGGCTTCGAGCTTCGCAAGGCGGTGCGCGTACGCGGTGTTGAACGGCCAGTTGCCATAAATTTTTGCGAGCGGGTCGTATACGCCTTCGGCCACTTCGCGCGTTGATTTGCGAACACCGTAGTACTCGAGCACCATCGCCAGCGACGTGGGACTGCAGATGCGCCCGGCATCCTGTGTCTCGCTGTATTGCGAGCGCTCCGGCACGCGCAGCACTTCGCCCCACGCGGCCGAAGGCGCATCACCAAACGGCTCGCGCGAGCCGTGCATCCAATGCGCAAGCGCCAGCAGCGACAGGCGCGTGCCCGGCAGGGGCATGGCGCGAAGACGGAACGCGTTCGCCGGCTTTGCGAGCACGAGAAGATCGGTGTCGACGTTTGAGCTGCGCGCGCGGAGCTGCGGATCGTCGCAGGCAATCGCGTGCCAGCTGCCCTGCACTTCCATTTCCAGGCGCACCGGTCCGCTGGCATTCCACGAGAGCACCGCGCGGTCAAAAAGCTCGACGGAAATCTCTTCTGTCGTGACGGATTGGGTTGTGTCCATGCGCGCCAGGCAAAGTCCGGGCGTGCTTTGGAGTGAACAGACCTCAGCGGCAAGCGTGGTCATGAAAAGTGTATCGGCCGCGGCGCTCCGAAAGTAGAGGCGAACGGTGTGCTTTTCTGCTCCGCCCGATTTGATGCCGCGGGCGATTTGAATTTCGGCGCGCACAGATGATACTGCTGAAGGACTGAGGTTCCTTCATGGCAGCCCGGAAAGAAAAAGCTCCCGATTGCGCCAGCGTGCTTAAGGCGATTGCAGACGAAACACGCCTGGCCGTATTGCAGCAGCTCATGCGCGGCCCGCGCCACGTGGGGGAAATGAACGAGGCGCTCTCGATTGAGCAGAGCCTTCTCTCGCATCATTTGAAAATCCTGCGCGACTCGGGCCTGGTCACCGCCGAGCGCGACGGCAAAGCGGTGCTCTACCGGCTCTCTCCGCAGGTCGAAGGCGCGCGCAAAGGCAAGAACATCCATCTCGGCTGCTGCGTGTTGTCGTTCGAGTAATCACGCTTGCGCCACGACATCTTTAAAGCGGTGCGTCGGCTTGGGCCTGCCCGGGCTGAAGCATTCGAGCGTCTCGATACGGGCTTCAATGCCGCACGCGGAAATCACTTTCTCGACGACCGGCCGGAGCTGCTCGGGTGTAATGTGAACGCGCGCGTTGACGATCAGCAGCGCTTCGGCAGTCGGCTCGCCTTTCTTTCCCTGAACCAGCACGAACGGCATCCCGCGCGAGCTCGTCAGGTTTCCAACCAGTCCGGTCCCGGGCGCGTTGAGCGAAAGCTTGACGTGAGCCACCTCGGCCTTGAGTGCTGAAAATTCATCCTTGAACGCACGCAAAAGATTGAACGCAAAGCCGCGCCACTCGACCGGGGCCTGCGAACGCAGTTTTACCGACGCATTCAGCCAGCCAAGCACCGCCTCGCCATCAGCGTACGTGTCGTAATCGATCTCAGCGATGCGGGTTCCCGCCGGGCGGTCCTGCTGAATGAGTTCGAGCCACGCGTCGATGCCGTCTCCCGTTATCGCCGACACCGCAACGACGGGCGTGCCCGGAAATTTCTTCGCCAGCGCCGCTTTGAGTTCATTGATTTCATCCGGCGTGAGCTGGTCGATCTTGTTGAGGACGATGATGTCGGCTTCTTCGAGCTGCTTGCCGTAAATATAGAGAACGCTGTCGGTAAAGACGCTCGCCTTTCCCGAAAGAGCCATGCGCAGCCGCAGCGGATCGGTGACGACCGAAAAAGGCGCGACGCGGAAGCGGTCGCCGAAGAACTTTTTCACCGGCTGAAGCACGGTCGCGGAAAGATCGGTGCAGCTTCCGACCGGCTCGCTGATGAGGATGTCTGGCTTGCGTTCGGCCAGGAACTCATCGGTGCGGCCGATCAGCTCGTCGAACTTGCAGCAGAAGCACGCGCCGGCGACTTCCTTCACGTCGAAGCCCGTCTGCTTGAGCAGCTCGGTGTCGACGAGTTGCGCGGCCTGGTCGTTGGTGATGAAGCCGACCTGCCTGCCCTGCGCGGCCAGACGCCGGCCAGCCTGGGCCATCAACGTCGTCTTGCCCGCTCCGAGAAATCCGCCCACCAGCACCAGCCGCGCCTTGGACATGCGTCACCTCCGCCGCGCCATCGTGACACGAACGGATTTGGCCGCAAGTTCATATGAACAGATATTCAGATCAATTCTCCCCCGCCCTGCCGGTTATTACTCCGGCTGCAGCGTGATCACATCATTTCCGGGCAGTGCTTCGTAGCGCACGCTTCCGTTCGCTACTTCTGCACTGCTCTTCTGCGCGCCCTGTGAGATGGAGACTTTCTTCCACGCGGCGGGCACCTGCGTGATCAGCGTCAGCGCCGCATCGTAGAACTGCGGATCGGCTTTAGTGCTCAGCTTGAGGGCAATCTTCTTCTCTCCGGCTTCGAGCACTTCGACGGTCGCGCTGCTGCGCTCGGTTTCGTACTGGTGAACCGAGATGTGATCGCTGATCCACAGTTTCTCTTTGCGTTCGACGACGCCATTGACGAACTGAACAAACGTGGGCATCGAGCAGGCCAGCCATTCGCCGCCCACGCCGTGAAACGCAACCAGATCCTTCTCGCCCTTGGCGATCGCGTCATCGACGATCTTCAGCATCTGGTCGGCGGTCTTGAGATTAATTTCGGCAAAGCGCCCGCTGACGTTCGGCCGCTGAACCATGTTGTGTTTCGCGAGCAGTTCTTTGAGCTGCTCAGGCGTGATCTTCCATTTTTCTTTCGGCACGCCCGGAACGCCGAATGAAATCAAACGCGGCTTTTTGCGCCCTGGAAGAATAGAGTTGATCACGTCGTTGCACTTGCTGATCTCCTCTGTGCCGTCGGCCATGTCGAGGATGCCTTTGTGCGTGAACGTGTGATTGCCGTATTCCATGCCTGCCTCGGGAATCGTCTTCTCCCAGGCGTCCTTCTGCAGCTTCCATCCGCCGCCGCCGGGATTGACATAAAAGGTGGCGATGAGTCCGCGTCCTTTAAGTTCGGGCACGACATTTTTCACCTGCGTCGTCATGCTGTCGTCAAACATCAGCATGAATGCCGCGGCTTTGTCGAATTTCCACTTCGCCACGCGCGTGCTGCCGGCCGTTTCAGCGCCGCTGCATGCGAGCGACAACGTGCAAAGAAAAAGTGCAATCAGTTTCATCGTAGAGGTCCTTGTTGCGGTGCTGTGCTCACTCCCAATGCAAAAGCTTTAACGCCAAGTACGCCAAGAGCGCCAAGAGCGCCAAGAAAAAATTAAGGGGAACCTTGGCGATATGAGATTTTGGCTTTTCTCCAGAGTACCTTCATCCGTCACCTGCCCTGCGGAAATGCTCATGAACGACTTCAACACGGAGACACGGAGGACAGAGGACACAGAGGACACACAGGAACACGGAGTTTCTTAGATTTCCTCCGTGTTCTCCGTGAACTCCGCGCCTCCGTGTTGAAGTTGTGAATCCGTTCTGACGCTTTTCTACAGAGCACCGTCACCCGTCACCTGTCACCCGTCATGGTATTTTGTTGACTGTGCTATTGATCTCGTAATTCACCGCGGCACCATCGGCCGCGCTGAGCTTAAATTTGATGACGAGATTGGTCACCACCTGCAAACCCGAAATCTCCAGCGAGACTGTTTTGCCATCCGCGGAAAGCGTCGCGCTCTTAATGGTCAGCGGGTCGCGCGCTTTTTTCTTCGGATCAGCGACTGAGAATTCGGGCGAGCCGTACTCCTTGGTCGCGACGACGTTGAAGACTTCGGCGCTATAGTTCGAAACGTCCGTCGCGGACGCTTTCTCAAGCGCGCTGGCGAAGCCGATCGTTACGCCTGTCTTCGTCACCTGGTACGAGAGCGGCAGCTGCGCCGGCTTTCCGGTGAAGCGCACGCGCTGCAGGCAGCCGTCCTTTCCGGCCGAGGTCCCCCACCCTTTCAGCCCGCAGACATAGAACTGCCCGTCGACGGGATTGAAGCGTCCGCGCATGATGCCGCTTGAAAACACGAGCGGCAGTTTCACCGCGGCGGCCTGAATGAGTGTGCCCGAGCCGCTGAGAGATTCGCTCGTGCCGAGCGGCTCGCGTTCGGTGAGCATATAAAACAGAGCGCACTTGCCGTAGGAGAGCAGCAGCATCTTGTCTTTCAGCGGGCCGAACTTGTCGCCCGTCACCCACACCTGGCTGCCGCTGGAATTGTCGGCGCCATACGGAAGCCAGCATAGAGCCGGCTCGCGAGGCGGCGGCGCCGCTTTGCTGGCCGGATCGGGCATGCCATAAAATCCGCCTTTGCGAATGAGATTGAGCGGGCAGAGCGGCGTCCAGTTGCCCTGGTTGTCGGTGACGGTGATCTCGCCGCGCGGTGAAATGCCGAGCCCGTTCGGCTCGCGGAAGCCGGTGGCGATCACTTCGAGCTTGCTGCCATCTTTCGAAAGTTTCATCAGCGCTCCGTGATGCGGTGCGTACGGATCGAAATCTTTGCGTCCGGCGAGAGCGGGCGCGCCTTTGGTGAAGTAAAAGTTGCCTTCGGCATCAGTCTCAAGGTCGCACGCGAATTCGTGGTAGTTGTCCGTCACGACGCAATCGTTGTTAAACGATTCGTAAAAGTCGGCCTCGCCGTCGTTGTTCAGATCATGCAGCCGCACGACGGGCCCGTGATTGAGCACATAGATTTTGCCGTCGACGATTTTGATTCCGAGCGGCTGAAAAAGTCCGGTGGCGAAGCGCTTCCACGTGAGTTTTTCGAGTTTCTCCGTGATGCCTGAAACGATCCAGACGTCGCCGCTCCAGGTACACACGGCCGCCCGCCCGTCGGGGAAGAAATCGATCCCGCCCAGGCGCATCCATGCTTTCCACGGATTGTCTTCGGGAATGGTGAGCGTATCGACTGTGTATGCCCCGTCGTCTTTGCCGAGCGTTCCGGACGTTTCGAGCTTTTCGGGATAGCGGGCCGGGCCGCCTTTGGTGAGTGCTTCGATGTCTTCGACGTCGCCGGAAAGCAACGCGGCAATTTTTGCGTCGGATCTTCGAGCGACTGACACTTTGAAACGGACTGGCGACTTTGGAGCGGGAATGTTCAAGACGAGCCGAGTGCCTTCCATCTTGAATGACGCGCCGGCAGGTGTTTTGGAATTTCCTGTTCCGGGCGATCCTTCATCGATGTTAACGCCTTCTCCCAGGACTACCGCCAGATCTTTGCTCGACGCGCTGAGCTTAAATGTACGCGTGAACGCGACGCTGTCGCCGTCGATCTGGACGCCGGGCATCTCAAGAATTTCGCAGTCGCCCACGCGATAAGAGAAGATGACTTTGTTGCCGTGCAGGTAGAGGCCTTTGTACTGCGCCCAGTCTTTGGGAAGCGGGCCTTCCTTCGGATTGCGAGGATCGGCGAAGCTGCCGTCTTTCGCCCAGCCCGGGCCGGGCTTGGTAGCGACGTGCGGCTCGGCGTTGATGTTCGGACCGCGCGCGATATTCCAGCCGCCTTTGAATTGCATGCCGCGGAAATCGCTGAACTCGCCGGTCCACATCGCCGACACGCGCATCAGATCCGGATCGAAACAAATGTAGGTGGGAATCTTTGACGTGCCGCCGTGCGGCAGCGGCGAACCTTCGGGGTTGAGGCGAACGGCGATGCCCTTAGCCGCGATATTGCCCTTGCCTTGCGCGTAAGACGCCGTGAGGAACGGACCGTAGTCCATCAGTTCGGCACGCGCGGGAGCTTTGGGTGCTGGTGGTTTTTTGTTGGCCTCGCCGCTGCGGACGACGTTCGCGTAAAGACATAAAGCACAGCACAGCACGAGCAGAACGGATTTCATCAGTGACGCGTGCTCCCAGGTTTCGCCAGGCAGAACGGCGCCATTGGCGATGCGGTTGTAACGTTATGATTACACCGAGCCGCGCGTCGCCGGGCGTCACGATGCCACGGAGCTCCACTGAATAGAGACACTGATTTGAAACGAAAGCGAGGGATGTGCTCGATTAAACTGTGAGTGAAAGCAGGCGCTTCAGACAAATATTTTCATAGAAAATCGCGCCGCACGAGCTTCGCGGCGCGATGGGTGTACATATGACACTAAGACAATGTTAAAAGAGTTCTTCGACGAGCTTGGCCAGGGCCTGGAGGTTTTTTTCGGCCACGATCTTTTCGACGCGTGCTGCATTAGCACCCAGCGCGAGCAGCGCTGTCTTCGCGCTCTCCCATTTGCGCTTTGCTTTCGCGCCATCGGTCTCGAGGTAAAGATCCGAGACGATCTCACCGAGCTTCTGGCTGGAGATGTCGTCCTTGTTTTCGTAGTAGCGCTTGATGATGCCCTTCTGGTAGGCGGTATGGAATTGACCCTTTGCCACTGAAGCAGTTCTCCCTTGTCTAATGATTATCGGACACCCGCGAGTCTAACACATTTTGCTCTTGGTCAAGATGTATCGGCATAGTTCCGAAACACATGAACACCCTAATGAAAGCCAATGTTCCACGTGGAACAATCGATAGCAACAGCCACGACGCCGAGCTAAAGAGAGGGCAGTTTGCAAGCCGGACAGGCGGTCCCCTCTCCCCTTGCGGGAGAGGGCTAGGGTGAGGGGTAAGCCCATAGGCCGTCGAGCCGTGCTGCGTCGCAGCTTGGGGTTCGACGGGCAGACTACAATACCTGAATGCTTGGACAAGAATTCTCGACGACCAGAGGCTAACCCCTCACCCTGACCCTCTCCCCCAAGGGGAGAGGGAAAACGCGTGTCCTACTTCAGCGGTTGAAGTGGTTGGACAACAATTCTGGTGTGCCGCGCAAAGCAGACAGGCCAGTTCATCAGATCAAAAGCATGCAAGCAGTACAATCGGTCCCCTCTCCCTGCGGGAGAGGGCTAGGGTGAGGGGTAAGCGTGCGCGCTCGAGCCGTGCTGCGTAGCCGCCGGGGTTCGCCGGCAGACTACAATACCCTGAGTGCTTGGACAAGAATTCTCGACGACCAGAGGCTAACCCCTCACCCTGACCCTCTCCCCCAAGGGGAGAGGGAAAACGCATGTTCTACTCCAGCGGTTGAAGTGGTTGGACAACAATTCTGGTGTGCCGCGCAAAGCAGATAGGCCAGTTCTTCAGATCTAACGCGTGCAAGCCGGACAACCGGTCCCCTCTCCCCTTGTGGGAGAGGGCTAGGGTGAGGGGTAAGCCGTGGGCGTTCGAGACGTGCGGCATGAACGTATCCAAAGCTTATTTCGCATTATCCTTCCCTAGGCCGCGGCGCTAACTTTAGTTCGCGAAATCGTGCGAACTAAAGTTCGCACCACAAACACCCGAATCTCCCCCTACGTTCCACATGGAACATAAATCCGCGAAAACTATTGTTGACTTCGCCGTGAAGCGTTGAAAGATGGCCTTCGGCCTCAGCATTCGGAGAAAACTGCAAAATGGACGCACCGAAACCCAAGCGCGGACTCAGCGCACTCTTGGCCACAACCACCCAGGCGCCCCAGCCGCCAGTTATCATTAACGCGCCACCGCCGGGTGCGCCGATGGTTTCCGCCATGGCGGAAAAACCCTCCACTGCAGGAACTCAGAACGTCATTACCAATGCCGAGATTCCGCTGAGTGCCATCCGGCCAAATCCAACCCAGCCGCGTACAAACTTTGATCCCGAAGCGTTAGCGGAGCTCGCAGCCTCCATCAAAGCACGCGGTGTCATACAGCCGCTCGTGCTGCGGCAGCTCAAACCGGAAGAGATCAGCGGCGAACTGAAATATGAGCTGATCGCCGGCGAACGCCGCTGGCGCGCATCTCAAATAGCCGGTTTGAAGACGGTTCCAGCGGTCGTCAAGCATGGCTATGATGCGCGCGAAATCCTGCTTGTCTCATTAGTCGAAAATCTGCAGCGCGACGATCTGAATCCGATCGAAGAAGCCATCGCGTACCAGCGCCTGGCCAGCACGTTTAATCTGACGCATGACCAGATCGCTGAAGGCGTCGGTAAGAACCGCGCGACGGTCAGCAACATGATTCGCGTGCTGGATCTGCCCAGCACGGTCCAGGACGCCATTCGCGAAAAGAAGCTTTCACTCGGTCACGCCAAGATTCTCCTGGGCGTCCCGGACGCCAAGCTGCAGGCTCAGCTCGCATCAAAAGTACAGGGTGAAAACCTGACCGTGCGCGATCTGGAAAAGCTCATCGCCTGGGAGTCCGCCAGCTCCAAGCTTCCGGTGAAATCGAGCCCGTCTCGCGAGAAAGGCAGCCGCAATACCCGGGTCGCTCCGCCGCATCTTCAGGAAGCCGAGAACCAGCTGCGCGAACACTTCGGTACGCGCGTCTCGATTGAGGAGGGCCTGCGCAAAGGCCGCATCATCATCGAGTTCTACTCAGTAGAAGACTTCGAGAGAATTACGAAACTCATGAATTTGAAGTAAACCGACGCATCCTAACAAACACAGAAGTAGGATGAGGCCGGTTGGACGAGTCATCACATCGTGCAAGTTTTTACAGACTGTTGAGTTTGCAAAGTGCTTGTCCAGAAATTGCTTGCAGGAAAAAAAGAAAATCACTACAAACGTCCGCATTAATTGATGCGCTCAAGCGTCATGGCGTATGCCATCGGTTTGACTGGCATCTAAAGAAGGAGATTTCCATGAGTAGCGAAACCCTTTCGCTGAGCGACAAGCTCGCCAGAGGTGCACGCGTGATTCTGCTTGGCGGCATCGCCGTGATTCTCGCCCTGATCGTCGTGAGTCCGCGCGGCAGCTCGACCGATCCGCTTTCAATTCCAAGAGCGCACGCGGACATCTCGGCGGCGCCCGGTTATCTGATGCTGACGATGAACACCGGCGCCAACAGCAAGCTCTATATCAACGACACCAACAAGCAGGTCATCTGTGTTTACGAAGTCACCGGTGACAAGCTGCGCCTGGTCAGCGCCCGCAAGTACGATTACGACAGCACCATCTTTGACATGAGCATTCCGATGGCGGGCAAGGTTCCCGAAGGCGGAAACGGCCTGAACCGCGAGCAGACCAAAGCCTATGGAGAAACCATCAAGAAGGGCTTTGAAGATTTCCAGAAGCGCAACAAGCTGAACTGACACTCGAACCTGACGCATTTGCGGAGAGACATCATGAAAGAAACCAATAACGCCTGGACAATCAATGCGCTTCTGGCCGTGATTCTTGTGCTGCTCTGTGCGGTTTACTTCAACGCATCGTCCAAGAGCGCCCACGCGGCGGGCGGCGGCTGGGACACCGATGGCGTAATGGCGCTGACTACCGCGGCAGACAACGAGCGGCTGATCCTCGTCGATACCAAGAAAATGAACATCATGGTCTACAAGCCGCTCGGCAATAAGTTCAATCTTGTCGGCGCGCGCAACTACGAATACGATGTCCAGATCGAGGATTCCGAAGGCACCCAGATCGAGAAGGGTAACGGCAAGACCTACATGGAAATTTTCCGCATCTATCACGAACTCAAGAATGCGCCTGCGAAGAAACCGTAAAGTTGAGCTCGCGCGGAAAAAGTAAGCAGTTGTAGGATTGACACGATTTGTAAAGTTCCCTATCATTGGGAAACGATCACAAATTTCAGGGGGACGTGTAATGGCTGATGGTGAATTGCTTGATGCCCGCGAAGCGATGTCGATGCTGGGCATTAATGAAAATGAACTGCAGACTCTCGTGGCCCGCGGCGACCTCCGCGCGTTCCGCTCGGCCGGCACCATGAAGTTCCGCCGTGACGACGTGGTTTCGCTCAAGAGCGAGAAGGGCACCGAGCCGACCATTATTATTCCGGCGGCCTCGGGCGTGCGCAAATCGGCCAGCGGCATTCTGCCCGCCATTCCGAGCGGTGCGCCGAAGCCTGCTTCGCGGGTCGCCCCTGCGGTTCACGCGCCGACTGAAAGCGCCACCAGCGACATCGTTCTCGACGACATTGAATTGATGCCGACCGACGACGCGTCCGTCACCAACCAGGTCACCGCCGCGCAGAGCGCCATCGGCAGCGACCTTGGTGGACAGACCGTGATGGAAACGGCCGCGCAGCCGAGCATCACGGGATCAATGACGGTAGTTGACGGCAACGTCGGCGACGTCTCCACCGGACCCCAGTTGGCCGTCACCGGCTCTGGCCGCCGCGTCGCCGTTCAGGGCGCGCCGGCGATTGCAGCTCCGGCCATGAGCCGCGTGCGCGCAGCAGTCGCGCCTGGCGTCTCAATGGCAACATCGAAGCGCACGCTCGCCGTGTACCAGGCCAAGTCAGCCAGCCCGGTCTGGACGGCGCTGGCGATCATCAACACAATCATGTTCATGCTCGCCGCCAGCATCTGCGGTGTGATGATGACCCGCGGCAGCTTCGACAAGGCTTCGGGCGAACGCATCATTCCTCCGTTCCTGAATCAGAACAGCCAGTTCAAAGTTTACGAGTGGTGCTACGACGCCACGCCGGGCAATCCGAAGGACAAGAAGCCGCAGAACGAGTACGAAGGCAAGTAACCGTTCATCCGGCAGACAATCACAAGAAGCAGGGCGGACCCTTTGGGAATTCTCAAAGGGTCCGTCTGTTTCAAGCGTCTTTGACGTGAAATGCCGCCGCGCGCGGCTATGCTCAAGACGTTGCCACGCGCCGCTTTTCGGGGCGCAGATCGAAGTCTTAAAAGGAGTCCCGTGTTCGAGCGCTTCGCCGGTACTGTTCTGCTTGCCGTTCTTTTCTGTGCCGCGCTCTGCGCGCAGGAGTCCGGCGAACAGACGCTGCAACCATCCTTCCCAAACTATGCGCTTACGATTCAGCCGCAGTTGGCTGCCGGACGCGCAAGTCCGTCCGGTCCGGTCGACACCGAGATCCCGTTTTCGTGGACCCAGACGGTCGTGTTGCGTGAAGGTGCGACTAACGTTCGGCAGCTCGGAGGCTTCGATCCGGATCTGCAGTTCGTCCGCTTCGAACTTGAGCCAAAAGAGCCCGAGCATGTTCGCGTCGAGTTCGTCGACGGCCAGAACGGCTTCATGGAAGTGACCGCGCTCGGCAATCGCGGCGGAAACATCGAACAGTTCCTCTTCCGCGTGACAGCGCGCAACGTCACCAATCCAGAATACTTCACTGTCAATTACGACATTCGTGACACGAACACGCGCATTCGTGGCACGCCGCTGCTGCGCCGCTCGGCGGGCGATTTCATCAAGCCCGGCCACATCGTCAGATACGCCTGGACGCAAACGGGGTTCGGCGAGAAGCGCCCGAAAGTGGAAGCCGAATTCACCGGCCGCACCGGCGCAGCCAAAGGCATCAGCTCCAGCACGCTGACGGCGGTGCTTGCAGTGAAGGCCCAGCCGGTGGTGCTCGGGCATTATCTGATGACGGTTACGCCGCGTGACGTTCGCGGCGAGCCGCCGCGCGGCTCGACCTCCAACGGGCAAGTGTTCCGCTGCGCGTTTGGAAGCGAAAACCTTCCGCCGTTCACCGACGGCATGAGCTCCGATTCGTTCACGCCGGTTGTCGGGCAGACCATCACGCTAAAGCCCATCGCCATCGATCCGGAAACGGGCCAGAATGAATTCAGCAATACCACCTGGGATTTCGGCGATGGCACGACGGCAAGTGGAATCACTGGCGCGGTCACGCATGCGTATTCACAGCGCGGCATTTACCGCGTGACCTGCACCGTGACGGATGAAGCGGGACTGAGCGCGACAGCCGAGGATTACATAATCGTCGGTGCCACGTTCATCACCAAGCTGAAATTCAATTACGTGAAGAACATCATACCGGAAGAAGGTGGCAGCGGACTGACCGATGAAGATTCCATGGAAGCAACGTTCAAGGGCACCGCAGCGAAGCCGGGGGATCGGATCATCGTTCTGTACAACCGCAACCGCTTCGGACGGCGTAACGCGCTCGACGGAGAAGATGCCGACATCGTGCTGAAAGCAGGGAAGGGGTTCGAAGGCAAAACGGCCCTGGCCAGGAACGTGGAAGTGACCGGCGGCAATAATTCGGTTTCGATCAGTGTCCGCAAGGCGCACTTCAACCGCACCGCCGACCCGCGCTTCGGCCGTGCTGACTTCCGCGGTGTTTTTAAAAATCAGCGCATCGCCGTATGCGTCATTCCCGCCGATGGATCGGAGCCGCGCGTGCTCTGCTACACGGGCAACGTGACGCTGAAACTGACTGCCGGCCCGCTTGATCACACCGGCTTCTATCCCGAAGATGCAGTCAAGGGAACGGCGACAGATAAAGAGCCGAACCCGAGGCGGCAGGAAATCTTCTAGGCCGAAAACTCGTGCGGCCTGAGCCACGCGAATCTTGATTCTCTCATTTTCCCTTCGATCGGCAGCGGATGTTCTCCTATGGGCGGCAGAAAATCTCATCATGATCGCGACAAGGGAAAAGGCCGCGCTCAGGCCAGCAAGAAAAACGTGCGCGGCTTTGCCCGCGGCCATGGCGCGCACCATCGTCACCGCGCCGGTAAGGAAGCACCGCGTCAAATAGGCACCGGCCGCGATCGCACGACGGAGGGCACGCGCGACCGGCAGCTCATGCGCATGCATGACGACGAACTGCAGGACTTGAGCAATGCCGAAAGAAACGCGAGCGCCGGTTACAGCATCGAGGAGCTTGGAGAAGCGCAATCCTTCGGTGCAAAAATGGAAGGGACGGTGGCTGCCGGCATCGTGGTGGAGGTCCGCAAAGGAAACTTCCTGACGCTGATGCGCAGTGCTCCCGATCTGGTCTCCGACCCTGGCGCGCAGTGGAAGGAAGGCGATATCCTGCGAACGTTCGTGCGCGGAACGCTGCAGCAGTTCGATCTGGGTCTCTCGAGCCTCGTGACGCCCGGCGACGAAATCGAAGTCATCGTTCCGCCGTCGCAGGGCGAGAAGGAACTTTATCAGACGTCTCTGCACGCGATTCTGACGCGTGTTCTGCCGCGCCGCTCTGAGTTCCGCCGGCTCCATCCGTCAGGCCGCGCCATCCAGACGCTGGCGGCGAACGTGGACCGCGTTGTCATCGTCGCATCGACGGCCGAGCCCGACTTCAGGCCAGGGTTCGTTGACCGCGTGCTCGTCTGCGCCGCAGCGAGCGCGCTGCCCGCGTCGCTGGTGCTGAACAAGATCGATCTGGGCATCAAAGATTCTGATGAAGAGTTGCTGAACGTTTACCGCGGGCTGAACATTCCCGTTTACAAAATCAGCGTCACAGACGCGCTCGCGCCGTCCGGTGATTTCCAAACGCTGCGTGCCTCGCTGGAAAATCACCGCACGCTCTTAACCGGGCACAGCGGCGTGGGGAAGTCGAGCCTGCTGCGTGCCCTGGCGCCGGAGCTCAGCACGGACATCGTGCGAACGGGTGAAGTCTCAACGCAGACGGGGAAGGGGACTCACACGACCACCCACGCGCGGCTCTTCAAGCTGGATCTCGGCGGCGGGCGAACGGCGGAGCTCGTCGATACTCCGGGCGTGCGCGAGTTTACTCCGGCAGATACAGACCGGCAGAACCTGTGGGCGTGGTTCCCTGAAATCGCAAAGCTGAACGGCCAGTGCGCGTTTGGCGACTGCACCCACACGATCGAAAAGAATTGTGCGGTGCTCGCCGCCGTCGAGCGCGGCGAGATCCACCCGCGCCGCCACCAGAGCTACGTCCGGATTTATCAGACGCTGCCGATGTAAGTGGGTCCGCTGACAATGATCATCTCGCGACTTGCGCCGTCGCCGACGGGTGTTCTGCATCTCGGGAACGTACGGACGTTTCTGTGGGCGTGGCTTTCAGCGCGCAGCCAGGGCGGGCGCATGATCATGCGCATCGAAGATCTTGAAACGCGCGCGCGCCCCGGAGTGATTGAGAAAATCCTCGATGACCTTGCCTGGATGGGCTTCGATTGGGACGAAGGACCCCGCTACGACGCGTCCAGTAGCACAATGGTAAATATGTGTGCCACCGGCGGCAGTGCGATAGTCGGGCAGACGTCCTACATCCAGAGCGAACGCCGCACGTACTACGAAACCATTCATGACAAACTGCTGCGTTCTAACGCGATCTATCCCTGCGTCTGCACCCGCGCCGACATCGCGGCAGCGCAGAGCGCTCCGCATGAAGGCGATGTCGAGCCGCGCTATCCCGGAACGTGCCGCGGCCGGTTTGCCAATGCCGCCGAAGCCGAAGCGTTCGCTGGAAAGCCGCCGGCCTGGCGGCTGAATGTGACGCCGGGAGAAATTGCATTCAGCGATCTGCTCTACGGTGCGCAGCGCATTGACGTTCAGGCGAGCGTCGGCGATGTCGTCATCGCCAAAGCGCCGGACAATCCGGCGTACCAGCTCGCGGTTGTGGCCGATGACATTGCCATGGGCGTGACAGAAGTCGTGCGCGGAGACGATCTGATTCCGAGCACGGCGCGGCAGATTCTGATTTATCAGGCGCTCGGTGAGCGACTCCCGCGTTACGGCCACGTTCCGCTCGTTGTCGGTCCCGATGGCAAGCGTCTGGCCAAGCGCCACGGTGACGCGCGCATCGCCAGCTTTCGCGAACGCGGCGTGAAGCCCGAGCGCATTATTGGAACGCTCGCGCGCTGGTCTGGCCTGCCGTGCGACGCAGACGCAATGCCCCGCGATCTGCTGCCGCTCTGGTCGTGGAAGAACGTGTCACGGGAGCGGGTGATACTCACGCCGCAGAAACTGGCGGAGCTAAACTGAGCGTCAGTGCCGGTAGTTGAGCAGATCCGGATTTTCGATTGTGACGATCGCTTCGCGTGGAATCTCGAAGAGTCTCACGCGCACTGACGAATTGAAATGCCGCTGCCAATTTGGGCGTCCGCGCAGCGTAATGGATTTCAGATCGTTGCTGTGATCATGCTGGTATACTGGCAGAAGAAAACTGTGATTCTCAAGCGCCGGCTGCAGGAGAAATCCGCTACTGAGCATCGCCGGCACCACGCGCCAGCTGCGACTGGTCGTCGCGCCGCTGACTTCGAGCCACATCTCCGGCGCGCGGAAGAGAAATTGAAAGAGCTTGCCGTACGCGCTGTAGCCGGCATCAACGCGTGCGAATACGATTTTTCCGGCGTACGATGTCATATTGAACGGTTCGCCCAGGCGCAGTTCTTTTTCGGCGAGCAGCTTCGGCACGGGCGGCGTGGCAGATTTCTGCCGCTGCAGCAGCAGGTAATCGCCTTCGATCATGTGCGGCCGGTAGCGCGTGAGGATCTCCAGCAGCACGGCGCCATCCTCCGTTGCGACAAAACGCTCGTCGATGGCGCGCAGATGGAGCAGCAGGAACTCTGGCGCGCGTGGACCTCGGAAATATGCAGCGTTCGCGTCGAGCAGTGACGGCCGGACGGTCGCGTGGCTCTGCATGACTGGACGCGGCGTCCAATTGAAGCCGTTCAGCAGCAGAACGCCCTGAAAGTCGGAGAGGCTGTCGATCGATGCGCTGCCGACATAGGCCTTCACATTCGGCAACGCATTCTTCTCGAGCAACACAGAGCGCTGCTTCTCCAGACTTTCGCGCAGGGCATAAGGTTTCAGCAGCATGCCGAGATTCTGGCGCAGGCCGGACAGCCGCGTGAGGACATAGCTGGGGTCTTTGAGCGGAGTAAAATCCATCGGAAGAAAACCGATGAACGCCATAAGGGCGGGCGTGAACGCAAGAGCCGCCCGAATGCGGCGCGTGCGGACATTCGTGGTTTCGCCGCTCCAACAGAGAAACGGAGCGACGAGCATGAACGAGAAAAAGCGCGCTTCGTGATTGTCCTGGCGGACGAATCCGTGTTTCCAAAGCATGAACGCCGCGAGCAGCGTCAGCGTTGCCGCACCGAGCTGCCGCTTGCGATCGGCTGCTCCCCACAAGCTGATCAAATGGCTGGCTGCAAGCGAAACGATGATGAGCGCGGCGAGAACAATCTGCATGCGCCGTCCGAATCGCGAGGGCCAGATCGACATCGCCTCCGTGTAACCCGATGAAAGCTCGAGCGAAGTCCGGAAATATTCAGGAATGTTTGCGAGACTCTGCCCGCTCGCCGCCCAGATCACACAGAAAGCCAACACGACGCTTTCAACCAGCAAAGCGACAGAACGGAAGTTCTTTTCGAGCAGCAGCGCGCCGACAACGGCTGCACCGCCCGCCAGGGCGTAGAGCATCAGATTGAATTTCGTGCAGCTCAGCAGAGCCACGAACGCGCAGCGCCAGACGATGCTCCACGCCGGAAGCTTCGCATCGAGAACAACATCGCGCAGTACGGCGTACATGCCAAAGAGATAGATTGCCTCAACATACAGCGGAGCCGCGCAGCACAGCAGCGCCGCGCCGATCTGCTCGGCACGCGAACGCAGCGAGAGAATGGTGCGAACGAGCAGCGCGGCAAGCATCGCTTTGAGTGCGATCTCCCAGGCAAACTTCTGCCAGAAGAGATCGGTATCATAGGCGCTGGTCGTGAATGTGCCGAGCGGGCCAAAGGTGAAAATGTAATCGATGCCTGCCTGAGCGCGCGTTTTATAAAGATGCCCGAGCGCCTGCGCCCAGGAGGGATCGAGCTCCGTACTGGCGACGTATGCCGGGAATTCGAGCAGCGAAAGGAAAAAAAATGCGCCAAGCAAAAGCGCGGCAAGCCGGCGGCGCCACGCTCCTTCATCCGGCGCGGGCGAGGCTGATCGAGCTTCCGCTGTCCGGCCGGTGTTCTCCATGGATGGCCTTTAGCGCGCGAGCGAGGCGCGGGTGCTGACGTCTTTGCGGCGTGTCACGGCGCCTTTGCGCAGGTTTACCGCGCCCCACATGAACCAGCGGAAATATTCGGCGCACCAAGGACCCAGGCGAAACGTGGACGTGCCGCCATAGAGCCGGTCGATGGAAATGATAGGCACTTCGCCGAGCTTCAGTCCGGCGTGCTGTGCCTTCAATGACATTTCGAACGCAACCGCCCAGCCGACGGGTTTTGCTTCCAGCTTCAGCTTCTCGAAAATTGAGCGGCGGAACATTTTAATGCCCGTTGTTGCGTCGGTCAGCACCATTCCACCGAGCCATTGAATCAAACGATTGGCCCACTTGGAGAGAAATCCGCCGATGACCGAGCCGCCGAGCCGCCGGCCGCCCATCGCATAGCGCGTGCAGCTCACGAAATCGCAGCCTTCGTCGAGCAGAGACATCATGTCTTCAATCGAGAGCACCGGCCCGACTTCGTCCGCGGCGAAGATCAGAATATAATCGCCCTTCGCCGCGGCAACGCCGGCGCGAATGGCATTGATGACGCCGCGGCCGAGCTTGTTCTCAACCGCGCGCAGGTTGACGTACTCGGCGCGCATGGGCTCAACGACAGCGAGACTGGTGTCCTTGGGATCGTCCACGACGACGAGGACTTCATGCGGAACGTCGACGACAGCGCGCAGAATCTTCAGCATGATCTTGAGATTCAGCCCCTCGTTGCGGACCGGGAGCAGAATCGAAAGCTTGAAGTCGTCGGCCATTCTGAAATCTCATCGACACAAAGAACACCAAGACTCTAAGACACAAAGAGAATTTTGCCTGGTGCCTTTGAATCTTTGTGACGTTGTGTTGATGCCTTTGCTTACCGCACAATCCGCGGCTCAGGCAGCGGAACAATGAACGCGCCTTTGAAGCCCTTCGCCTTCAGCTTGGGAATCAGCTCATCGGCGATGTGCCAGGAGAGCAGCATCGCATACTCGGGCTGGTCCTCGAACAACCGCGTCTCGTCGAGCACGGGAATGACGGTGCCGGGGATGTACTTGCCGATCTTGTACGAGCCGGGGACTTCGAGCACGCAGTCCATGATTCCCGCATCGATGCCGACATAGTTGATCAGCGTGCTGGCGCGTGACGGAGCTCCGATGCCGTAGATGCGCTGCCCCTTCTTCTTGATGTCGAGCATCGTCGCGTGAAGCTGCAGCTTGGACATTACGACGCGCTGCTTGAAGGCCTTGTAGCTGTCGGTGTCGAGATTGAACTTCTGCTCTTCAGCGAGAATCTGCGCGACAGTGGGCTGAATCTTATGCTTGCCCGGCCTCGTCGCGTAAACGCGGATTGAGCCGCCGTGCGTCGGAATGCGCTTGGCGTGAATGACCTGAAGGCCATGCATTTCGAGCAGGTACTTGAGGCTGCTGAGTGAATAGTGCCGCAGATGTTCGTGATAGATCGTGTCGTACTGCAGCGTCTCGATCAGCGCGTGCAGATAGTGCGATTCGCTGATGAACACCCCGTCATCCTTGAGCAGATGCAGGATGGCTTTCATCACCGAGTGAACATCCTCGATGTGCGCGAAAACATTCGTGGCGGTGATCACCTTGGCCGGGCCGGCGATCTCCTTTACCTTCGCAGCCGATTCCATTCCGAAGAACGCGATGTGTGTCGGAATGCCGCGGCTGATCGCGAGCTTGCCTTGGTCAGACGGCTCGATGCCGTGCACGCGGTGGTTCGTCGCGAAGTTGCTCAGCAGGGTGCCGTCGTTTGAGCCCACGTCGACGATCAGATCATCTTTCTTCAAATCCAGCAGCGGAGCAGACTCGCGGTAGAGCTCGGCGAAATTCTCCCGCAGGATCTTGGTTGTGCCGCTGGTGTAGGGGTATTCGGGTGGGAAGAGAATCTTCGGGTCGACGACCAGGCCCAGCTGGACGAGCTGGCACTTGCGGCAGCGCAGCACCATCGCCGGGTACGCAGGCTGCTCGCTGGGGTTGCTGCCGATCTTCGGCATGGTGTTCACCGGCGGCAGGTAACCCAGGAACAGAATCTGCTCCAAATCAGGCGACTCGCACACCTGGCAGTTTTCGACGACAGCGCTTTTTCCCGTACCGATCGTAAGCTTCAACGTAGTCCTCTCCTTTTTTTAACATCTACCACAGAGGACACAGAGAGCACGGAGGGGAATGGATTGGCAGGAGACCGGCGCAAACTTCAATCCCAAAGACCTCTGTGACCTCTGTGTCCTCTGTGGTGAAAAAAATTAGCTCTTTGCTACCGCCGGCACCGCAATCTTCACCGGCACAACGACGCGCTCCTTTTCGGGGCGCTGGTGAGCGTTTTCGTCGTACCAGCGCGCCACGCTCTGCAGCCCTTCGCGTAATGAAAGCTTCGGTTTGTAACCAAGCCGCGCGAGTTTGGCAATGTCCGGGCAGCGCCGCGGCGTCCCGCCGGGCAGCAGCGGTCCTGGAACAATGTTCACCTCACGCTTGAAGCAGCGCCCGACTTCGCGAGCGACGTTGGCGATCGAGATCTCTTCCAGCGTACCGATGTGATAAATGTTTAGATGCTGGCCCTTCTCGAGAACCAGCACCAATCCATCCGTGAAATCATCGACGTGAACGAATGAGCGCGTCTCTTCGCCGGTGCCCTGGATCGGGAAATTGATCGGGCCGCTTGGATGCGCCGCGCACAGGTCATGCATGCGCAGGACGAACTGCGGAATGACATGCTCCCAACCCATGTTCGCGCCGTAGACATTGTGCGGCCGCACTATCAGTACACGATCGAAGTAAACGCGTCCGTAATTGATCGCGAGTAGTTCGGAGATGATCTTACCGCCGCCGTAAGAATAACGCGGGTTCAGCACGTCGGGGATCGAAAGCGGCACGGTTTCGTCGGTCGGAACTTTGGGCGGCGTCTGGTAGACCTCGGACGTCGATGTCAGCATCAATTCTTTGACGCCGTGCTTGCGGCAGCCGTTCAGGACATTGATCATGCCCACGACGCCGACTTCGAGGACCAGATCGGGCTTGGTGTAGAAATATTCGGTGCCGTTCACGTACGCCAGATGGCAGACGCTGTCCACGCCATCGCAGGCGCGTTCGACGGCCGCGGCGTCGCGGATATCGCCCTGCACGAATTCGTACTGTCCGGCGACGTCCGCCAGGCGCTCGTTGTTGCCGCGCGAATTATCATCGATCACGCGCACGCGGTGGCCGTCTTTGATGAGCCGCCGGACCAGCGCGCTTCCGAGAAATCCCGTGCCGCCCGTTACCAGATAAAATCGTTTTGTCATGCGTTCAGGAATTCCTTTATGTAGCCACAGACCTGCAGCACTTCGGCGTCGGTGATATTGAACGGTGTCGGAAGCCAGATGCACTTAGGACCCACGCGCGAGCTGACCGGGAATTGCGCGTCGGAAAGCTTGTACGGCTTCTGCGTGTGGATGGGGAACCAGAAGCGGCGGCAATGGACGTTCCGCTCGATCAGGAATTTGTCGAGCTCATCGCGGCGCTCGACGACAGCGTCCACCCACTGCGGTGTTTCGCCGATGCCGACTTCGAAGCCTGGCAGCCGCAGGCCTTTGACGCCTGCAAGATTCTCGGCGTAAAGCTTGTACGTGCGGCGCTGGCGTTCGACGCGCTGCGTCAGACGCGAGAGCTGGCCCAGTCCAACGGCGGCCTGAAGATTCGTGAACTTGAAGTTGTAGCCGACGACGTTGTGGAAGTCGTCGCCTCCAGTTCCCTTCACGGGGCGGCCCTGGTCTTTGAGCTCCCGCAGGCGCACATGCAGCTGATCGTCATCGGTGAAGATCATTCCTCCTTGGCCAGTCGTGATCGTCTTGTTCGGCGAGAACGAAAGGCAGCCGGCTTTGCCCAGCGTGCCGAGGAACTTTTTGCTTCCGCCGGTCGCGACGGACATGAACGCTTCGGCTGCGTCTTCGATTACCGGGATGCCGTGAGCGGCGCCGATTTTCAGGATCTCATTCATGTTCGCGCCGCGTCCGCTGACGTGGACAGGCATGATAGCCTTCGTTTTCGGCGTGATTGCTTTTTTAATCGCAGCGGGATCAGCATTGAGCGTGTTCGGGTCGATGTCGACGAGAACGGGCTTGGCGCCGGCCATCGTCACGGCGTTGGCTGTCGCGATAAATGTAATATCGGGAACGATCACCTCGTCGCCGGCGCCGACGCCGACTCCGACGAGTGAGAGAAACAGCGCCGACGTTCCACTCGTGACGGCGATGCCGTGTTTGGCGCCGACGAGCTTTGCCACCGTCTGTTCAAAGCGCGTCGTCACGTCGCCGTCGTTCAGGTAATTGGCGTCGAGCACCTCTTTGATCAGCGCTGCTTCCTCGCCGGTAATCTCCGGCGTCCACCAGGCGATTTTCTTGTTAGCCATGTGCTGCGGTCCTCGTGATACCGTAATGCGCGTCCAGCTGCTTTACCTGTGCCAGGACGTTCTCCCGGTTGCGCCGACGGATCAGGCGAATGGGCGTGCCGGCGTATACTGACCAGGATTCAAACTTAAATGCCGCCGGAACGAAACTCAGCGACCCGATCACCGTGCCTTCGGGAATCGTGTTATCGGGCATGACGACCGCGTTGGCGCCGATTCCGGTGAAATTCCCAAGCGTCACATCGCCGGTAATGGACGTCGTCTTAATTCCGGCCGCTGCTGGAATGATCGCAACTAGGTCGTTAACGAAATCGTTGCTCGTGCACCAGATTTTTACGCCCGACGACAGGCTGCAGTAGTCCCCTATTGTGCAGAGTCGGTCTGCGCCCCCAGCGATGCTGCAGCCGGACGCCACATGCGATCCGCGGCCGATGTGCAGGCGCGTGGAGATGTAGCAGTAATCGTCGATGATGGAGTCCTCGCCGACCACCAGGTGTTGCGGATGACGCACGCGCGTGTTCGGCGAAACGATCGGCTTCATTTTTTCGGGCCTTTCGGCAGAACGTTCCAGACGTCCACCACGTCCACGTTCTGCGGCACGCTCAGCGTCTTATAGGCCGAATGCGGCACGCCGACGATGACGATATCGCTCTTGGAAACCAGATCTTCCTTGCTGATAAACGTCGGATCCTTGGCGAACTCGTCAGAGTACAGCACGGTCGCGCCGTGGAAGCGCAGGATCTTGCCCAGCTTGTACGAGAGCGAATCGCGGGTGTCGTCGATATCAGCCTTGAAGGCCATACCGAGGATGCCGACTTTCTTCGTTTTCAAATCGTGCCGCTTCTCGAGCTGCTCGACCAGGAAGCCCGGCAGGCCTTCGTTGACCATCATCGCCGAGTGGCCCAGCATGAAACTATTGCTGTTGAATGCTGCCAGCTGCATGGTGTCTTTCAGCAGACAAGGCCCGGCCGCAAAGCCCGGGCCGGGCAGGCTCGCGGCTCGGCCGTAGCCTTCGACCATCGCGCGGCGGACCTTGTTGAAGTCCGAGCCGAGCTGCTCCGAGATCATGTAGAACTGGTTGGCTGTGGCGAACTGGATATAGCGCCACGCGTTCGAGAAGAGCTTGGCCAGCTCTGCTTCTTCAATGTCCAGACGGATGACGCTGGGCGCGATCAGCGAGAAGAGCTTGGTCACGTCCGCGACGGCTTTTTCGGTTAAGCCTGAGACGATCTGCGGCAGCTTGCCGAGCTCCTCAATTGCGTAGCCTTGAGCGATGCGCTCGGGGCAGTAGGCAATATTCCAGTCTCCGCCGGACTTGGAATCGAGCACATGCTTGAGCTGCCGGCAGGTGCGCGGATAAACGGTACTGCGGATGATGATGGTCTGTTCGGGGTCCAGATGAGAATAGAGCTTGTTAATGAAATCCAGCAGCGCGCGCAGCTTGGGATTGAGGAACTCGTCGACTGGCGTGCCGACGGTAATCACCACAAAGCGGGCCGTTGAGATGTCGTGAATGTCGGACGAGAGAAAAAGCGTCTTGTTGAGGACCTCTTTCAGGATGGGCTCGGCGCCGTATTCGATGAACGGCATCTTTCCTTTGCCGATCACCTCCAGCGCCTCTTTGTTGATGTCGTAAGCGATCACGCGCTGGCCTTTGTGCGCGAAGGCCAATGCCAAAGGAAGACCGACGTGTCCGGCGCCGCCAACGACGCAGATGTCCGCTTTTCGGGTTCGTTCTTTCATCTCAGCCATTCTCTATCATTCCACCAGCGAGGGTTTAGTTCCGGCCCCTTGAAAAGGGAAGAATCGTACTCAGTTATCGCGATTAAACAAGGCTGATCCATGCTTTAGCGAGGCCAGCATCAGGCAGCCCAGATGCAGAGCGTGATCCAGCTCCCCGGGTTTGATCAGCGACGCCAGCCGCGTTCTAGGCAGCTTCACAACCTCAATGCCTGCTTCAGGTTTAAACTCGCCAATGGGCCGCGCGCCTGACGCAAAAAAGCACCATTGCTTGTTGCTCAAGCGTCCGGTATCCGGATTCAACTGTCCTAGCAGCTCAAGTGAGTCGGCCTTGTAGCCGGTCTCCTCGATCAGCTCGCGAGCGGCGGCGGCCTCTGGCGATTCGCCCTTGTCCACGACGCCGGCGGGAAGCTCCAGCGTACGGCGTTCAACCGCCGGCCTGAACTGGCGAACAAGGAGAATCTGGTCGTCGGCCGTGAGAGCGACCACGCAAACGTAATCCGGTAGACTTAACGCATAGTAGGGATTCGGATCATCGTCGACGTTTCTGGCAAGCAGCTCAAACCAGGGCGTTGAGTACACGACTGCGCGTTTGGTAATTGCCAAGCAAACCTCTGATTCAGTTGAACTTCCATGCTTTTCTGGTCAAGTAAGTTAACACGGCAGTGATGCGAACTCAACGTTCAATACGGTGTCCTCCTTGGCTTATTCAGCCCCCCAGAATGTCCCGCCCGAGACCCTTGATGCCTGCAATGGCTTGCTGGCAGCTTATCATGCGAATATTTCCCGCAATTCGGGCCTGCGTGGCACACTGAGCCGCTTGACGCGGCTGATTGGCTCGGCCAGCGATGCTCCGGCTGCAAGCTTTGCGGTATGGCTTAGGCCCGCAGTGAGCATCAGCCCTCCCAGGGCGAGGCTGACAGGGAAGGGGAGGATGGCCGATACGCAATCTGCTGCCGACGAGTGCGCAGCCGATTTCATCGTCTTCACGGGGGTTCTGGAACGAGCGCGCAATCCGCTCCGGCTGATTCGCGGGCAGCTCCCAGGCCTGAATGCGGAAGGCGATGTTTTCTTGTTCGTGCGCGCAGCCACAGGTGAAGCCGCTACGCGACTTGAGCATCTGCTGCTCGATGACGAACTGGACCGCGAAGCCCACGCTCATGCTTTCGACGAAGAAACGTTGCGCGACGTAGTGGAAGAGATCTGCAGGCAGAACAATTTGAAGACCATTGCGTTTGCCGCACGCGACGAATCCGGCACGTTTGCGATTCGCGAGCCGCTCGCAGTGTCCGCGGATGCGGCGGCTGCTCACTTGGAATTTAACGATCCGGCGCTGCTGGTGCTGCTGCATGCCAGTCCCTTCAAGGCCAAGGCTGGCGGCACGGAAAATCACGTGCTGGACCGCGTGCGCAGCATGAAACTGTCGCGGGCGATCCTTGTGTATCCGAGCGATTCGCTGCACGTAACCGCGGCCCAAGTGCTCAAGGGTGATGTAGCGTCGGCGCAGTACTTCACGTTTGCGCTGCGCCGGCCGCTTTCCTGGTATTTGCCCGAGCATGCGGAGGCACAGGATCTGGTGCTCTGGATTGCGCGGCTCTTGAATGCGGGCGTTGCAGCAATCGAGCATCTCTATATGTGGCCGCACACGCTGCCGCAGGCCTTGCGCGAGGCCGGGATTCCGTACACGTACGCGACGCATGATTTTTTTGCCGTGTGCCCCAGCCTCAATCTTGTTAACCCGATCACGCTGAAGCCCTGCAGCACACACTACAGCGGCGCCGATGACTCTGCCGCCTGCCTGAAACGCCAGTTTGAAATGCTGAATACGCCGCTTCCATGCGATTCCGGCAGCGTGCTCAAGCAGCATCAGGCTCGGTTCAGCGAAATATTGAGAGGTGCGGCTGCACTCGTGTTTCCTTCTGAAAGCGCGCGCCGCCGGATGCTCGAAAACTTGCACTTGCCGGCAGAGAAGACCCACGTCATTCCACATGGCTGCGATGTTCTCACTCCCACGACCGGCGCCTCTGAGTCACCTCGCGAAGAAGGTGTTTTGCGCGTTGCAATGATGGGCATGCTCGCGGCGCCGATCAAAGGTTCGGAACTGATTCTGGAATTGCTCAGCGCCACGCGCGAGATGCCCCTGGAGTGGCACCTCTTCGGCGTCGTGGACGCGAACAATTTCCGCGAGCGCCTCACGGCCACGGGTGCCAGGCTTGTTATTCACGGCGCGTATGGGCGTGAGGACATCGTCGGAAAACTCCAGGCGGCGCGAATTGATGTGGCTCTGTTCACTTCCATTGCCGAGGAAACGTTTTCTTACACGCTCAGCGAAGCCTGGCTCGCGGGAGTTCCCGCCATCGTTCCGGCCCTCGGTGCGCTGAAGGAGCGCGTTGAAAAAGAAGGCCACGGCTGGATCATCGAACCACATTCGGCCGCAGCGGCGAAATCACATTTGCAGGCGCTGCTGAAGACTCCAGCACGCATCGATGCGATGCGGGAACGATTGAAGACATTCAGTCATACAAGCTGCGCCGAAAATGCTGCGGCCTACCGCGAAATTTTCAGTCCGTTGCTGCAGGCGGCGCCCGAAAGAACCACGCTTCCGGAGCGCTATCTCGAACGCTGCTCGGCCTCTGAGCGGCGCGCGCGACAGAGGTTTCTCGCGTCGACTAACTGTGTCTTTCCAATGGAAAAACTTTCGGCAATCACGGCGCTCGATCAATGCTCTGTTTCGCCGCAGAACGGCGTGCTGCTGATCCGCGCCACCGGCAACGACCCGTCATTGCTGGTTCCTCAGTTTTCATTTGTGCGCGGCAGACCTCATATGTTGCGGCTTGAACTCTCGGCGCCTTACGAGGATACGCTCCAGGTTTTTTATTCAACGCGCCGTAAGCCCGGATGGTCCGAAGAACAGAGCGAAAAGCGCATCGTCCGCAAGGGACGCAATGAACTGATTCTTGAGCTGAGCGCCGGCGACCTGAACGGTCTGCTACGCGTCGATCCGGGATCGAGTGAAGGCGACTATATTCTGCACGCGTTTGAAATTCGTGCGGTGTGACGCGTGCAATGGGAATGCAACCATGCGCTGGCGACGATTGAGTTTTTCGCTTCGCTCGCTTCTGATTGCGGTGCTGCTTGTTGCGGCCGTCTTTTCGATTCCCGTCCATGTCGAATATTGCCCGGCCTGGCACGTGCGCGTCTCCGACGAGAGCCGCCAGCCGCTGAAGGGCCAGCTCATTTATAGGCACTGGACCGATCAAAATGGAAGGCGGCGTTTTGACGCTGCACTCACCGATGTCAGTGGCAAAGTCTCTTTTCCAAAAGAGCTGATCCGCTTGAATCTATTTCACCGGCTCTTTATGGCCGCGCCGCAAAGCGATCACTTCGTACACGTGTTCGGCCGAGGGCTCATCGCCGTGGCGGACAAGACGTACGTGCTCAATCGAGGCGGCGAATATCATGTCTGGTTTATGGGTCATTCCATTTACAGCACAGCCTACTGGAGACTTGACGACGAGGGATCGGATTGATTTTTCTGACATATTGCCTTCCCCGAGAAGCGGCTGTAGCCTTGATGTTGCGGCGTTGGGGCCGCACTCAAAAAAGGGGCAATTTACAATGCCGAAAGCGGATGGAGAGAAATTCCTGGCCGAGAACGCAAAGAAACCCGGAGTCGTGACGCGGCCCAGCGGACTGCAATACAAAGTGTTGAAAGAAGGCACTGGCGCCAGCCCGAAGAAGACGGACGTCGTGACGACGCATTACCGGGGGACGCTGATCAACGGAAAGGAATTCGACAGCTCATACGCGCGGCGTGAACCTGCGTCGTTCGGAGTCAACCAGGTGATCGCCGGCTGGACTGAAGCGCTGCAGCTCATGAAAGTAGGATCAAAGTGGGAGCTTTACATTCCATCGAATCTCGCCTATGGCCCGCGTGGCGCCGGCGGAGTGATCGGACCGGATGAGACGCTCATTTTTGAAGTCGAGCTGCTGTCGATTGACTGATTGAGAACGGCAACTATTCAGCGAGTGCTATTCAGATGGCAGGAGCTAACAGCTCCTGCCGTTTTATTCCCTCTCCCTTCTGGGAGAGGGCGGACACGAGCGAAGCGAGTGCCGGGTGAGGGGTGACGATTTTCTTGCAAGAAGCGCGCACCCCTCACCCCGCGTTCGCTCTGCTCACGTCGGCCCTCTCCCCGGAGGGGAGAGGGATTATTCACCGCGGAATCGAAATCTGTTCGAGCGCAGCGGTGAGTTCCGCGGCTGACGCAAAACGTTCTGCAGGCTTTTTCTTCAGCATGCGCTCGATCACCGCATCAAGCGACTCCGGAACGCCCGGCAGCAGCGACTTTAGCGGCGCCGGTTCTTCCAGCACGTGCTTCATAATCACTTCCATCGGCGTCTTGCCTTCAAACGGAAGCGTTCCGGTCAGGAGCTGGTAGGCGGTAATCCCGAGTGAGTACTGATCCGCGCGCGTGTCGGCCTTGTCGGGCTCAACCGCAATCTCCGGCGCCATGTACGCGGGCGTTCCGGCGAGCATGCCCGGTTCGTTGCGCATGGTCAGCTGATCGGCCAGCAGTGATGCGTTGATCGTGCGCGCGTCGCCGCTCTTTACGAGACGCTTGGCCAGGCCGAGATCGGCGATTTTGATTTCATCGTTCGGGCCCAGCATCAGGTTTTCGGGTTTGATGTCGCGGTGAATGATGTTGAGATTTTCCGCGGCCTGCAGCCCGCGCGCCGTCTCAAGCAGAATGCGATGGACTTCAAAGGCCGGCAGCTTGCCGCCATGCAGGAAAAGACGCTCGGCGACAGTGCCGTTGGGGGCGAATTCCATAATCAGGTAATACTGCCCGTCGACGTTGCCTGCTTCAAAGATGCCGACCACGTTCGGGTGGCGAATGCGCGCGGCTGTGCGCGCCTCCCGCAGGAACAGGTCAATGAAATTGACGTCCTTTTCAGCGGATTCCATCGGCAACAGTTTCACTGCGACGTCGATCTCCAGAATTTTGTGCCGCGCCAGGTAGACAACTCCGAACGCACCCGCGCCCAATTTTTTGTCGAGCCTGCAATTGGCCAGCACGTCGCCTTCGCGCAGCGGCGGGCGCTGCCGCGGACCGGGGCCGGGGCTGATTTCAGAAAACATGATCGTCCGCTCACGCGCGGGATTGGCGCTGATCTGCGCCTGCGCGTTGCGGAGTGATAGCATGAACGCTTCGGCGCTCATGAAGCGCTCTTCGGGCTGGCGCGCGAGCAGTCTGAGCAGCAGATCGCGCACGGCCGGATGCAGCTCCGGGTTGGCCTTGTGCGGATCCATGGGCTCATCGTAGATGATGGCGTTGAGCATGCCCTTATCGGTGTTGGCCATGAAAGGCGTTTTGCCAGTAATCGCATGGAACAGCGTCGCGCCGAAACTCCACATGTCGGAGCTCGGATCGACTGGCTGATTGCGCACTTCTTCCGGCGACCAGTACGGTGCCATCACGGGCGTCACGAACTCTTTGAATTGCGGGTCGGTGTAATGCCGGCGCAGAAAGCTCACATCCAGTTTCGGATCGGCTCCGATCTTAATCGATTGAGGACTGACGCAGCGGTGAACCAGGCCGCGGCGCCAGTATTCGCAGAGCCCCTCCGCGATGGGCATCAGCAAAGTCAACGCCTGGCCCTGCGTCAGCGGCGCGGACTTGATGCGCTCCATGAGGGGAATGCCTTCAAGATATTCGCAAACCGCAAAGGTGTGATTTTTGTATTCTCCAAGATCGTAGATGCATGCGACGTTCGGATGACGCGCCAGGCACATCTTCCGTGTTTCGGAAATGAAGCGCTCGTAATCCCTCAGCTGCGCTCGCACACACGGATGTAGCACGCGAACAACGACTGGAATGCGAAGGCCGGTGTGCTGTCCAAGAAAAATTCCGCCGATGGACGACTCGAAAATCTTGGATTCAATCAGGACTGAATTCAGTGAGAGAGTCGGCTTGCCGTCTTCAATTGGCAGGACGCTGAGGAAGGATTCTTCGATCGTTTGACATGCGGTGCTCATAGCGAAAATGTTACTATTTCAGCCAGCCGTTGCCTCTTCTTTTTTTGACTCCCGACTTCGGACTTCAAGACGCCAGACTCATCTTTAAAACACCTGGCCGGCGTGCGCGTTGGGACGCACGCCGGCCAAGCTGTCAGTTAACAAGGCTCCTTTTTTTTTTGGCACGAGACGCTGGTCGATTCCACCTCCTTTCAAAGATCTGTTCAGTTGATTACGTACTCAATCTTGTTGCGTCTGCCGCGGGGTCGTTTCGCGGCCTGGAAAGGTTCCTGTCAGGCGGATTTCTGAGCTGTCTTAATCTGCTCAAGCCATGACTGAAGTTCCTCCATTTTCAGCGGCTTCTTAAAGAGCGGTATGGCGCGCTGATGGGTCCATGCCGCAAGATTCTGATCATCGTTTCCAGTCATCACCGCGACGGGCACTGAAGGAAACTCGTCGCGGAATTCCTGGATCACGCGCACACCCGTGTCGTCCGGGAGATTGAAGTCCACCAGCAGCGCGTCGAAAGCGGATTCGATGAAGATAACATCCCGCAGCATCTCGACTGCTTCCTGCGTGGTAGTGGCCAGCACCGAGCGAACTTCGTGTTCCTGCAACCAGCGCGAGACGGCGTATCCGACACCTGGGTCATCCTCCACTACCATGAGCCGCAGGCATCGGCCTGCATTGAAACCCTGCCTTGTGGCTCTCATTCACCGTTGTCCTCATCCGGTTTCCTTAAGAACAAAGCTGATGCCACGACAATTTCGCGCGTTAGGATTAATGGAAACTACGTGAGTCCCATGCTTTGCAAGAATACCGAGCCGAGTATCAATCAAAACCTCGGGTGTTGGTTTTTGATCAGTGCGGTCATGAGCTCTCGATCAAGTGTGTGGATCAACCAGCACTGCTGAGCAATCGACCCTCTGTAGTTGCGGCGTCGCGTTCGCCCGCTTAGAAACGCGCATCATGCCCTCACCACCGATGCTGGCCGCCATTGTCACGGCGCTTAAAGAAGAGCTCGCCGCCGTCTCTGCTGCGGTGCCCGATGAGGACCGTAGTGGCGTCGTGCTGCTGCGGGGTGGGGTGGGCTGCGATGCTGCTTCGCGGGCGGCCCAGCGCCTGACTGCGGAAGCGAACACGTTCCGCTGGGTCTGCTCAAGCGGATTCTCCGGCGGCCTGATTGACGGGCTCGAAGTCGGCGACATCGTGATTGCGACGCAGGCTATCAGCAGTGAAGCGGAGACGGTCGACATGAAGCTCGGCCGCATATCAACGGATCTGATTGCAGCCGAGCTTAAGAAAGCGGGCGTCCGGTTTCACTTTGGCGCGACGCTCACGGTCCGCGCCGCGGTGACGCGTACAGAAGACAAGCGCGAGCTCGGCCGCAAACATGGTGCGATAGCCGTGGACATGGAGGCGCATTCATTGCTAACCGGTTGCGGCAGCGCGCGGCCGCTGTCGATTCGCGTGATCAGCGACACCGTCAACGATGCTTTGCCGCCGGAAGTTGCTGAGTTCCTCGACGAGCAGGGCAACGTGCGCATGGGCAAGGTCGCCCGTTTCATGCTCGGCGGCCCCAGCAATATGAAGACGCTGATGGCGCTGAAAAAACGCAGCGATATCGCGGCTGCGTCCTTAACAAAAGCCTGGCGCGCCGTCTGGCCGATGCTCAAACGTATATGAAAAAATTCGGATATGACACGTTGACTAACTTTTCGCGACAACGTGCGCGCGGAGCCACTCGGTGAAGGGCTCGCGCTCCAGTTCGCCTGCGGCGAGCTTTAGTATGAGTTGCTCCTGCTCATCGACGGGCGCGTTGATTTCAAAGCCGTTCAATACCAGCATGGTTTCAAGCGCGCTGTGACCAATGCGTTTATTTCCATCCACGAAAGGATGATTTTTCACCAGGGAAAAGCAAAGGGCAGCCGCTTTATCGATCACAGTTGGATAAAGATCCTGGCCTCCAAAACCCATGCGGGGCTGCGCACCGCAGACTCGAGTGATCCACGATCACGAAGTCCAGGCGAACCGCCGGATGCTTCGATCGCACGACGATGCAGATCGAGTACAGCATCGATTGAAAGGAAATTCATTAGGCAAGCCGCCGGTAGAGCTCTTTGTTTTTATTCAGAACGTAGTCGGCTGCGCGCTTGAAATCTTCGTCCAAGGGCCCGACTTCGCGGTCGCTCTCGATGGGGAACTTTTCAGCTGCCAGTAACACGAGTTCTTCGACGGAAATGCCGAGCTTGGCGGCTTTCGTCTTGAGAAGCTTTTCTCGATCGTCAGACAAAGACAGAGTAATCGTCATACAGCCTCCATTCGACAACTATAACCCACGACTCCTCGATTGCCAAATTTGCGACCCATTTTTTCTCTGCGTCTTTGCGCCTTTGCGTGAGCCACTTCTTCGCGCGTCAGACAATCTCCAGGTCGACCTGCTTTTTCCCGAGATCCATTTTCAGGATGCGGACCTCCACTTTGTCTCCCAGACGAAAGCTGCGGCGGTGGCGGCGGCCCTGCAGCAGGTGCTGGTTTTCGAAATACTCGTAATAGTCGTCAGACAGATCCTGCACGCGCACGAGGCCTTCCACGAAGCAGTCTTGCAGCTCGACGAAAAGTCCAAAGTCGCGCACGCGCGTGATCAGTCCCGGGTGCGATTCGCGCATGTTGCGACGCAAAAACTGCATCTGCCGGAACTTCACGACTTCCTCTTCGGCGTTGTCCGCCTCGCGTTCGCGCAGCGAGCAATGCGCGGCCAGCGGCTGAAGCATCGCTATGCGTTCGTGATACTCGCGGCCTTTGTCGCCGCCGCCGCGTTTCTTGCCATGAACGGGCAAAGCTTTCATGCCGGGCTCGAAGCGCGTATCGAGTGCGCGGTGGACAACGAGATCGGGGTAACGGCGAATCGGGCTGGTGAAATGCAGATAGCGATTGAAGTTCAGGGCGAAGTGCGGGTGACATTCCGCCGAATAGCGCGCCTGTTTTAAGCTCGTTAGCAGCGCGAGACTGACGGTGTGCTCGTATTCCTTGCCTTTGACACGGTCGAGCACCGATTTGAGCTTCAGGCGATCGATCGGCGGTCGGAGCTGGATGCCGAATTCGCGCACGAACTCCTGAAAGCGCTTAAGCGCCTCCTCGTCAGGGTCCTCGTGAATGCGATACATGCCGGGAATTTCGTGCTCGACCATGTATTCGGCCACGGCGCGGTTTGCGGCGAGCATCATGTCTTCAATCAGCTCGTGCGCCCAATGATGCTCGACCTGCGTCCAGCCTTTCACTTCGAGCTTTTCGTCCAGCAGCAGCTTGGCTTCAGGCATCTCCAGGTTCAGCGAGCCAGTCGACATGCGCTTCTCGCGCAGTGCCATCGCAAACTCTTTCATCACCTTCAGCGTTTCAAAGATTTCAGGCGTGCGCACCAGTTCGGGCTTGTTCTCATCGATCCCCTCCCGCACTTGATCGTACGTCAGGAACGCCGCTGAACGGATGAAGCTTCTCTCGATGACGACCTGCTGCATGTTCAGGTTTTTATCGAACGTCATGCGCGCCGTTTTGGTGAGGCGCAGCTGGCCCTCCTTCAGCGAGCACATATTGTTCGACAGCTTCTGAGGAAGCATCGGGTACACCGTGCCGGGAAGGTAGACGCTCGTCGCCCGGTCGCGTGCTTCCAGATCGATGACGCTGTCTTCGGGCACGTAGTAGGACACGTCGGCGATGTGAACCAGCAGCGTCGTGCGGCCGTCGGGCTCCTTGCTGATGGCCACGGCATCGTCGTGATCCTTGGCGTCCTGCGGGTCGATCGTGAACGTCACCGGCTGCGTGTAATCCACGCGCTGCGCCAGCTCTTCCTCGGGAATCGTGTCGGGGATTTCTTCAGCCGCCTGCAACACTTCGTCGGGAAACTTTGTCTTGATATTGAAATTTTCGATAATCGCGCCGATATCGGCCGTGGGATCTCCTGCCGGGCCGAACACTTTGACGATGCGCGCCGTCGGTGTGGAACTTGAGCGATGCGAATCCTTCGACTCGACCAGTTCCGCGGCAACTTTATCTTTGTCTTTTGCTTCACCGCGATTGATTGCGAGCACATCCAGTTCGGCAAACATGCCCGGCGTATCAGGAATGATGTGCCCAATGACGCTCTGCGGGCTGCGCGGCAGATCTTCGCGGCGGTGGTGCGCGTAAAAGGTGCCGACAATTCGCGCATGCGCGCGCTCGATGATTTTAATCACGCGTCCAACGGGGCGGCTGGCACTTGCATTTACCTTGTAGCCGAAACGGCTCTTGCGGCTGAAATGTTTTGACCGCTTCATCTCGACAGCGACCAGATCGCCGCTCATCGCGCCGCCCAGGTCGCTTTCGGCGATGAACACGTCGTTTCCCGGCGGCTCGCTCAGGAGAAATCCCATTCCGCCGCGTTTGACATCGATACGGCCCACGCGCGCGCCCTTGGGAATGCGCTGTTCTTTTTCCTTGATCGCGTCGTAGCGCGCCTGATCCGTCGTCGGGGCTGCGGCGGCGCCTTTGCGCGTTGCGCGCGTCTTAGGGAGGCCATCGTCCTCCTGCTCGGTGTGGTCCTCTTCTTCGTCGACCTCTTCCGCATCTGCGTTGCGCCCGCTATCCCAGGTGGACCGCGCGTTGCCGCGGTCTCGCGGAGTTACCTTCGATGGGCGAGCGCCGCGCGCAGCAGGGGCAGCTGACGCAGCCGCACCAAGCGGAAGGCCAAACTTGCCGCGCTTGAGTTCCGCGATCTCATTTGATTTCACCATATCATCGAGCAACAGTCGGAAGTCGCGGTAGTCTTCGTCGGCAATGTCGAGTTCGCGGGCGAGACTGCGCTTTCGCATCGGCATAAATCTGCGGCTGCTCATCAATTCGAATAGCTGGGATTTTACGGCTTCAACATCCATCATCAGGTTTGCTCTCCGTTCGTGCCGCCAAGGCTGGCACGCGACTCGTTCTAATTATAACATGTGTAAGCGAGAGAATCCGCAGGTGCAACGAGAGTGCATAATATGCTTGCGCAGGCTGCAGTCGAAGACGTGAAGGCCGGCCGTCTTAAAAGCAATGATCACATTGTTATTGCCATGCGGCATTATCCGCGCGGCTTGAAGAAACCTGCCAATAGCGAATACCTGCAGGTGCTGGCGCCAGGAGACGTGCTCTTCAAGGATTTCTATAAGCATAAAGATGATCTGGGGGAGGACCACAACACCGCCTTTGAGCATTGCCGCTACGAGAAGCGTTTTGGCCTGACAAGCGCCGGGCTGGCCGAACTGCAGCGTCTGTGTGAGCTAAGCAAGTCAAAAGACGTCGTGCTGGTCTGCCAGTGCGGACCTGGCGAGCGCTGCCACCGCGAGTTGCTTCTGCTGCTGGCACAGAAATGGTATGGCGCGAAGACCGCCCCGCTACGCTTCAGCTATCCTTTCTTCGAGCAGCGTCTTGAACGCAAGCCGCCGGCGAACATTGCAGTGGACGTCGCTCCCAATGCACGCGGCCGTGGACTGGAATGGCCTATTCCCCTGCGCGACTGACGAAAAGGGTTCTGCGTTGTAGCGGCCGCAAAAATGGCGTATAGTTTCGGGGCTCTATAATAGGGGTGTGGGGGAGCCGCTCGGGTTATGGACGATCCAACGCGAAGCCAGGAATCCACCGGCCCTACGCGCCGGATTTCTCAACGTAAACGTTTCGAAGATTTTGACCAGCCCGCTGCAGACGCGGAGCAGCAGGCCGCCAGCGCCTCGGCCACAAGCAGCTCCGAACGCCTTGCGGCGGTGCGCAACTCTCTGCAGGGCATGCGCCTGGGCGATGTGCTTGTCGCCATGGGCGTCCTTACTTCCGACCAGATTCGCGAGCCCGAATCCGAATCGCGCATGACGCGCGAGTACCTGGGCCAGGTGCTGATGCGGAAGGGAATGATCTCGCCCGAGCAGCTCTGTCATGCCGTGGCCATTCAGGCCGGCCTGCCCGTGGTTGATCTCACCGGCTATTCAGTTCCCGCGTGGACGCGCCACAAGCTCTCCGTGGACGTCATGATCAAGTACGACTTTGTACCATTTGCCGACGATGCGCAGACCGTCTACATCGCCGCCAAGCGCCCGCTGACTCCGCAGCGCATCAATGAACTGAAGACCTCGCTGGGGCGAGCGGTGGATATCCGTATTGCGCCGGATCATCAGATCTCGGCCATGCTCAACCATCTTGCCCCCGGCCGTTTCCAGCAGAAGCGCCAGCACGAGCGGCTGAAGATGGCGATGCCGGCATGGCTGCAGCTCTGCGACGAGCGCGGTGAAAACATCAGCAACAGCATGTCGAACACACAAACGGTGGATATCAGCGAGGGCGGTTTCCGCGTGGAAGTGCCGGAAGCCGTGTACAACACGCTGAAAAATGCCCGCCGCAAGGATATTCATTTCCGCGTGCGCGTTTCACTGCCGCCGCACAACGTCCTGTGCACCTGCGTGCTTCGCTACGCGCGGAAAAAAGAGAACGTGAAAAGCTGGGAGATGCCGTGGGTGCTCGGTCTTCAGATCACGCTCATCAGCGGCATCGAACGCGAGAATCTCAAGCAGATCTGCACGCGCGTCGCGATCATGCTTCAGCGCGCCAAGCTTCTGGAAGATTAATTTTCGCCACCTTCAGTCGATGTTTACTGTGCCAACTAAAAGGGTCCGGGAAAGCTCCCGGACCCTTTTTTCAGCAACACGCGTTTGCGCGATTTTTACTTGGTGAGGCTGATCGAGATATTCTTCAGCGGCGAATCGTTCTTGTCGACGAAGCGCGCGCACATTCCCGTCGGGCCGCCGCCGTTGATCACCGCGCATACCAGCGTGTTGGTGCCCTTGGCCAGCGTCACCGCCGTCGAAGTGTCCTGATCCTTTTCAACGCCGCGGCCGGCGAAGACACGCAGGATTTCTTTGCCGTTGAGAATCCAGATCGAGCTGTCGTCGGAGCCGATCTTGAGCTTCACGTCAGCGATGTCGGCATCGGCAACGATGTAGGTGACGCCGATGTACAGCGAATTGTCCTGTTCGGGGAAGGAAATGATCGAATCGTCAGCCTGCTTGGCGCTGAACTTCAGTTCCTTGCCCTCGACCTTCACCTTGTCGCCATCTTTTGGCGCGGCCGTTTTCATGCCGGGGAACCATTCCTTGTTGAAGAAGTCTTTCTGGTTGTCTTCGTCGTGGCTGCTGGCTTTTTCGTCGAGCTGAATAGGTTCGAGCAGCAGCCAGTTGCGGATGAAACCTTCGTCGTCCGGCTTGAACGTTGCCGCCGAAACTACCGAGCTCACCAAAAACAACACAGCCAGCGCCACAATCTTTTTCGCGTTCATCGCATCTCTCCAAAGAGTTTTCTAAGCCGTGGACCCCGAGGTCCAAATGAGCTCTACCGGAGGCGTGTTCAAGCGTTGAACGAAAAAGTGTTCAGAGAAGAGTGCGCACCAAAGCGAGCTCGGGCACAATGTGGCGCGACGAGCTGAGTGTGGAGATTTCACTCGCGTTGCGTCGCAATTTTGCAAACCTGCGCCACAACGTGCGGCGTTACTTCGCTTCGACGCGATAGAGACTCTGCTTTGTGCGCAGAATCAAAGCGTTGCCGGCAACGGCCGCTGACGCCATGAACCCATCATCGAGTGTGTTCTTCGCGACGAGCTTGTAGGTGTCGGCGTCGGCGACGACGGTGGCCGCTTCGCGTGCATCGAAGAAGTAGACATGCCCGTTGGCCAGCAGCGGAGAAGCCGCGGCGTCGGCTGCAATCTTCTCGCGCCAGAGTTCTTTTCCGCTTGCCGCTTCAAGGCAGCGCACAACGCCGCCGTCGCTGAACATGTACAACCGCGTGACGGAGACCAGTGGCGAACTCTGCCGCGCGGCCTGGACTTTCTCTTTCCAAATCACTTTGTCAGCCGGAAGTTCGCCGCTGCCCTCGGGCTTGATCGCCCAGAGTTCCGGGTTCATGAAACCGGTGGAAATGTAAATCAGCTTTCCGTCATAGACAGGCCGCGCGACGTTTGAGAAGCCGTTGTACTTCACGAACCACAACTCTTTCCCGGTCGCGGCCTCGTAGCTATACACGGCGTCCGCGGCCGGCGTGATCACCTGGTCGATGCCGTTGATGGTTGCGACGAGCGGCGTGGCGTAGGCCTTCTTCAGTTGCGGCCCTTTATTGATGGGCTGCGAGCGCGGCGTCTTCCAGGCAATCTTGCCCGTCGCTTTATCAAGCGCGGCCATGTATTGGAAATCCATGCCGTCGCAGCAGACCAGCACCTTATCTTTATAAAGCACCGGCGACCCGCCCGGGCCGTTTTCGTGTTCGAGCTTCATGTCATCATTGCGCCAGAGGACCTTCGAATCTTTCGTCGAAACGCAGGCCGTGCCGTAGGTGCCGAAGTGGCAGAAAAGCTTTCCGTCTTCAATCACCGGCGAGGGCGAGGCGTAGCTGTTGCGGTCGTGAATGTAGCCCGGCTTTTCGAGAAAGAAGATCTCCACGTTCTTCGTCTGCTTTCCCGTCGCCAGATTGAAGCAGAGCGCGCGCAACGAAATCGGCTTTTCGCTGGCCTTGGTTCCCGGACCGGGCTTGGGCGATTTGTAATCGTGTGTCGACGGCGGCGTGCCTGCGTCGGGCTTCTCGGCTTCGATCGCTGTGGTAAGCCAGATTTCATCTCCGGCGATCACGGGCGAAGACCAGCCGCGTCCGGGAACCGCAATTTTCCAGGAGACATTCTGCGTCTCGCTCCAGGTCGTCGGCAGTTTCGCTTTCTCAGCGTGGCCTTGCCCGCCCGGCCCGCGGAAGTCAGGCCATTCCTCGGATGCGGAAAGCGTTAAAGAACACAGTGCGGCGAATGCAAAAAGCGGCGAAAGACGCATGACGTTGATCTCCCAATACCGGCTGCTCCCGTGAAGACTATATACATACCCCGGAGAAGGCATTTTGTCTGCTGCAGGGCGGTTGGGAGAGTAGTCTTCGTGCAGAACTCTGATGGCTGTCCTGCCGCGAGGAGTTATCAGAGCTAGCGGTAGTCTGTCTCAATGGCCGGATTAAGCGGGCGGCCCTGCGTCAATTCCGCCGGGATGCCGTTGGGATAGTTCTGGGCAAGGAACTCCTTGATCTTCTCGTAGCGGGCGTCCGGATGCGGGTGTGACGCGAGAAACTCAGGCTGCCTGTTGCCGCGGCTTGCTTCGGCCAGAACTTTCATCACGCCCAGCATCGCGCTCGGGTCGTAGCCGGCCTGCGTCATATAGAGCAGACCATGTTCATCGGCCTCGCTCTCGTCGCTGCGGCTGTAACGCAGTTGCAGCATCTGATTGACTACCTGGGCGGCAATCATGGCGCCGCGCCCGCGGCCGTATTCATCGCTGGCGGCAACACCAGCCGCGCCGGCGAGCAACTGTCCGAGGCGGCCCTTTGCCATGTGCTCGGCGGAGTGGCGGTGAATGACGTGGCCGATTTCATGGCCGAGCACGCCGGCAACTTGCGCCTCGTTTTCAAGACGATTGAGCAGCCCGACCGTGATGAAAATCTGCCCACCGGGGAGTGCGAAGGCGTTGACCGTTTTCGGATCGGCGAGCAGATGAAAGTCGAACGTATACGGGCTGCGTTGGGCGTCGCTGCTCTTCCAGATGCGTTCTCCGATGCTCCGGATCAGCTGCGCCTGCGGGTGTTTGGGGCTCACTTCTCCGCCCATCTGCGCGGCCATCTCGGGAGCTGACTGCAGGCCGATGGCGATCTCCTGATCGGTCGTGAGAGCGACACGCTGCTTTTCGCCTGTGACGGGGTTGACTTCTGTGTTCCAGTAATAGGAAATCAAACCGACGGCGGCCATTACCAGCGCGATAATCCAGCGCATGCTCAGCCGGCCGTGCCCACCATAATATGGCATTGTTCGTCCTCCCGAAACGCCGCGCAGGAGGGCGCAAATCGAACGCCAAGTCGGCGTGATGCATTTCAGCTTGTGCCCGCCACAGGTGATGCTATTGTTTTCCCGTTCCTGAAGCGGCTGAGAAAGAGCCTCCGGCTAAACCCTTGATGCGCATGAGTTTCGTTCACGAATTCACCAAGCTTTACGCCTATCGCGAGGTGCTGCGCAACCTGGTCAACAGCGATCTGAAGCTGCGTTTCCGCCGCTCGTTCCTGGGTTATGGCTGGAGCCTTCTTTATCCCGTGCTGCAGATGCTGATCCTCGCGGTCGTCTTCTCGCGCGTGATGAAATTCGGTTCGCCCAGCGAGATGGTGCCGTACATTTTTGCGGGTCTGGCGCCGTGGAACTTTTTTGTGAGCACCTGCATGGCCGGCGGCAATTCACTGCTGACCAACGAGGCTCTGCTCAAAAAGATTTATCTTCCGAAGATGATCTTTCCGATGGCCATTCTGCTCGCGCGGCTGGTCGATTTTCTTTTCAACATCGCCGCTCTGTTCATCATCGTCAGCCTGATTTCGTTCAAGATCTCCTGGGCGCTCCTGCTGCTGCCCGTGGCGATCGCACTTCTTTTCCTCTTCGTTGGCGGGATCACGATTGCGTTGTCCGCGGTCAACGTTTACATGCGCGACGCCGCGCACCTGATGTCGGTAGTGCTGCAGCTTGCGTTTTACGCCACGCCGATCATCTACCGCGAGGAGATTCTCACCTCCCACGGGTACGGCACGCTGCTGGAGTTCAATCCGCTGGTCCACATTATCCGCATCTTCCACGTGATCATCGCCGACGCGCAGATGCCTTCGCTGCAGCAGTGGAATATGGCCGCGGCGGTCGCGATCGGCACGGCCGTTCTGGGCTGCGCGCTTTTTGCGCGGCTGGAGCGTAACCTGATCTTCAGGCTTTAAGCATGGCGACAACGGCAAAATCACACATCCGCCTCAAGGACATCGGCCTCTCGTTCAGGCTGTACTCCAACAAGAGCTTTTCGCTGCGCGAAATGTTCTTGAGTCCGCTCAAGCGCCATGCCGACCAGCATTTTCAGGCGCTCAAGAATGTCTCGCTTGAGATTGCGCACGGCGACCGGGTCGTGCTGATCGGCCCCAACGGCGCCGGCAAAAGCACGATGCTGAAGATCATTGCCGGGATCTACCCGGCGACGTCGGGAGAGCTTTCCATTCAGGGCAAGATCACGCCGCTGATCGAGATGGGCGCGGGCTTCAACCCGGAGCTCACCGGACGCGAGAACGTTTTCCTGAACGCCGCCATCCTTGGATTCTCGCGCGCTGAAGCTGAAAAGAGGCTGCCGAAGATCATTGAGTTCTCTGAGATTCCCGAGGACTTCATGAACACGGGCATCAAGTATTATTCATCCGGCATGATGATGCGCCTGGCTTTCTCTGTCGCGATGGAACTCGAGCCGGAAATCCTGATCCTCGATGAAATTTTCGCCGCCGGCGACGCGCACTTCATCGAGAAAGCCACGCGCCGTATGCAGGAGTTCATCGCCAGCGCACACATCATGATCCTGGTGACGCACGATTTAAAGCTCGCGCGCAGCGTTGCCACACGGGGAATCTGGATCGATCACGGCACAGTGATTAAAGACGGGCCGGTCGATGAGGTGATCGAGGCGTACGAAGAAGCGACGCTGACCGCTGAAAAGTCGGAGGCGCGCGGTTGACGCGCTGCGTACTCCACCCGCCGCTTAAAACGTAAGAACGCGCTCGGCTTCCGCTTTCTTGCGCTTAATCGAGTGAATCAGGCTGAAGAAAATCCCCGCGAGCGCTCCGCCGATAGCAGCGGCGATCGACACCGGAAGTGTTTTGCGGGCGACCGGCGAAACAGGCACCACCGGAGACGCGCCTACGCGCAGATCGTCGAAGTCGTCCTGCACCTTTGAAATGTTAATGCTGTTCCAGTTCTTGGAGAGCTGGTCAAAGAGCTCGCGCTGCGCCACCAGTTCCCGCTCAATGCTGGCAACGCCGGCCGCACGCAGCCGTTCGCCTTCCTTGATCTCTGCATCCCGCTGCTTTTCCAGCGCGCTCACTTCGGAGCTGGTTGTCTCCTTGATCTTTTTGGTTCCGGTTTCCAGCATTGCTTCAAGCTGTTCGACTTCGGCGTGCGTCGCACGCACGCTGTCGCCGAGCTTCGCCACGGCCTCAGCCATTTTCGACAGTTCGGTTTTCAGCTTTTCCTGCCGCGGCGCCAGCGTGTTCACTTCCATCTCGTAGAACGCAGCCTTGCGCGCGATCTCGCCATAAAGGGGATTGGGCTGTTCGGAGACCAGTCCCATTTTCTTCAGCGCTTCCGGGTCGAGCGCGCTCTTCTCGCTCATCGCGCGCCAGAGTGCTTCGTCGGGAATGGCTTTGCGCGTAACCAGCACGGCAGGAGTCTGCGAGAGCTGCTTTCTGGCGGCCTCCAGCATCAGTCGCTGCGATTCGAGCTGCCCGGCCAGTCGCGCCGACTCACTCTGCAGATCACCGTACGCGCGCTGCAGGGCCTCAAGCTCCGCTTCGCGGGCCTCCAGATTCCCTTTGCTCTTTGCGGCCACGATTTTTTTGCTGATCTCTTCCTGAAGCGCAAACTTTTTGTCTTCACCCGCGCTCTTGGCCACGCCGATGGCGCGTTCGATCTTCAGAATCTCTTCCGCGAGCTTACCGCGGATTTTGTCCTGTTCGGCTCGCCGGTCGGCATCCAGCTTTTCGAGCTGTGTGCGAGTCGAGGCGATCTGGCCGCTGAGGATCGAGGCGGCCATCGACTGCCGCTCGCTGACGATTTCCTTAATGTGGTCGAGAAACACCTTAATCCAGGCGTCGGCGATTTTGGCCGAATCTTCTGCCGTGTCTCCGGACGCGCTGGCTTCGAGCACGGAGGATTCATCGGGCCGGGTGGAGCTGATCACGCGCGTGGCGAAACTTGTTCGCACTTTGCTGACCGACTTTTCACTCAGTAGTTTCTCGCGCGTTTTCTTGATGATGTAATCGGATTCGAGCAGGCGCTGGTATGCATTGATCGTCAGAGTCGGGCGGCTGACGTCCGTACGCTGGCGCGAGGGCGCGACTACGAGCGTCGCCGTTGCCTGGTATTGATCGGGCTGCGATAGCGTGTAGACCGCTCCGCCTGCCGCGCCGATCCCGGCGAGCACTGCAATCGGCAGCCAGTAACCGGCGATGAAGGCGACAATATCTGCAAGCGAGATTTCGTCGGAAGATACATCCGTTTTCGGTCGTAGCTGGGTCTGTTCCATTCGTCGTCCTGGAAGCCGTAAGCGCGCAGGGCGCACATGGTACCGGCTGGCGATTTTGTTTTCAACCTGTTGATTTCATGCGCTTTGTGGCAATCATGCTGCTATGCCGCAAACGCCTCATCCCCGTCTGGCGAGGATAACTCAAAATCTAAGCAGGGTTCTGCTGGGCTGCCTTTTTATCGTGCCGCTGTGCCTGGGGCTCATGTATTACGCCCGCGTCGGCGGCGTCCGGCCGCTCGGCGTCGCGGCATCACTGGTTCTGATGGGCGTGCTGGCCGCGGGATTTCTCGCCGGACTTCTGCGATTGCTGATCAGCATCTTCGGCGAAAGCAGGATAGCGATGCTGGAGATGATCCTCTCATCGCTTTTTTTCAGCGCTGTCACCATCGCCGTACTTAAGTGTCTGCACTTCGAAACCTGGCTGATCAGCCGCCAGAGGCAACTCATTCTGCAGCTGATGACGGTCGCCATTCTGCTGATCGTCTGCGCGTGCGGTTCAGCCTGGGCCTGGGGCCTTGCTGGGCGTTACCAGATCAACGACGCGCGGCAGCGCCTGCTGATCCTCGTTTACGGCTGGCTGCTGGGCATCGGCGTGCTGTGCGTTACAACTTTCACCATACTCGCCGTGATATCGCTCACGAGCAAAACGGGATTGCATCCAGACCTGCGCGATCTTTACATTGCTTCATCGCTGGGCGCGCCGCTGTCGCTTCCGGGCGTTTTCTGCGCGCTGATGCTTCGCCGCCACGCGCGTGCCATTACGGCTGCTGCTTCCAAGAACTGATGCGATGGCCTTGCGCACTGATCCGCCGCAGGCTTTCAGCGCGGCGCTGGCATGCCCCATGTCGCAGCCGGTCTCTTCCATCACCAGGTTGCGCGCGCGCTCGAAGAGCTTCTCGCATTTGATCTGCAGATCGACCATGCGGTTGCCCTTCACGCGGCCAAGCTGAACCATGCAGCCGGTCGAGATCATGTTCAGAATCATCTTCTGCGCCGTGCCGGCTTTCATGCGCGTGGAACCGGTGACGACTTCCGGCCCCGTCTCGGCGACGATCGCCACATCAGCGCACTCGACCAGGGCGGAATTCCGGTTGCAGGTGATGCAGGCCGTGAAGGCGCCGCGCTTGCGCGCTTCGCCGAGCGCCTCGCGGACGTAGCGCGCGCGCCCGGAGACTGACAGGCCGATGACTGCGTCGCGCTTGCCGATTTTGCGTTCTTTAATGTCGCGGATGCCGGCGGTGCCATCATCCTCGGCGCCTTCCTGGCTGCGCGTGAGAGCCGGTAATCCGCCGGCAATGATTCCTTGAACAAGCGTATGCGGCACGCCGTACGTTGGTGGCATCTCGCTGGCATCGAGGCAGCCCAGCCGTCCGCTGGTTCCTGCGCCGATGTAGAACAGCCGTCCGCCACGCTTGAGGCGCGGAGCCACCGCGTTGATCGTGCGTTCGATCTGCGGAAGAGCCTTCGCCACCGCCCGGGCGACGCGTGCGTCTTCGCGGTTAACGACGCGGAGGAACTCGCCGACCGATAGTTGATCGAGCTGCGCGCTGCGCGGATTGGACTGTTCAGTGGTCAGTGACTTAAGGTCGGGAATCGGTGCGGATCGCATGCAACAGGTTTCGGCAGTTCGCGCGTTGCAGTTGAGCCGCCGAGGGGCCGAATACGCTCGCCCCTCAACATAAAGAAACGATTAGCGAATGCGATTTGTCGCGACTTTCTGGCAGAAAAATTGATCAACTCTGTAAGGCTAGGAGTAGCAAATATTTAGAATGGAGAAAAGGTTAGGAGAAAATGTCATCCGCGCCCGACTTGCAGTGGTCGATTTGACGCGATTGGCGCCCCGCGGTTGCGTTTAGTTGTAAAAGCAACGTCCGCAGAATCAGTTCAGCGGTGACGCTCACCTGTTGAGCCTGCTTCAGCAGGCTTCGAGATGTTGCTTGCCCCACCTTCAGGTGGGGGTCGGTGGCATTACAAACTTTCAGCAGCCCACTTCAGCGGGCTTACCCGAAGGAAGGTGGCTTAAGCCGTACACCCGCGCGGCTGAAGTAGCCTTCCGCGAATGGGTAAGCCGGCTGAAGCCCGGCTCTCCGAGAATGAGAAAGACCCGGCAACCACCACCTAAAGGTGGTGGCAAGCAACATCTGAAAGCCCGCTGCGGCGGCTGAGTTCTCATTTTCAGCGCTGGGGTCTGGCGGCTTGAACTTTGAGGTTCTCCAAATCTCTTCGTCCCGCTTCTGAAACCCAGCGTGTATTCGTTCAACTGAGAAGTGCGCCGGCTTACCATCATTTTGCGCGCGAAAGCTAGATCCACATTCCGAACACAAAAACCATGTTCGGTATTCGCCGTAGGCAGGTTGGGTAAACCAAACAGAGACAGTTCGCTGGTTGCATTCACAGCAAAGAATGGAATCTAGTAGTCCAGAGTCCAGCTCTTTAAGCATTCGAACTTGGCTTTTAAGAGTTCTGCACCGGTACGCGATTGGGCCATTCGTGCCGTTCCGATCGCCGATCCGCAGTTCGAAATGGTCAGCGCCCTTCGCGCAGGCGGTCGGCGAGGAAGTCGTCAAGCTCGGGGATTTCGTAGATCTTCTTGCAGGTCGCGTCGATGTTGTATTCCACGCGCCGCCACACGATCGTGTCTCCATCGAACGTAATGAAGCACGCGCGCGGGTCGCCATCGCGCGGCTGGCCGACGGAGCCGACATTGACCAACACCTTTTCATCGGTGCCGAGCATGTACAGATCGAACATGTCGGAGGGGTGGGTGAAGCCGCCGT
>DASPJR010000115.1:0-19673 GCA_035628505.1 Planctomycetota bacterium
GCACAGGAAACCTGCGCCGGCGCCGCTGACGGCGAAGAAGCGCTTCTTGTATTTGAGCTCAAAAATCAATCCGAAGAACACCGCGCCAAATCCGACCCAGATCACCGATTCATACATGTTCGAAACCGGCGGGCGTCCGGCAATGATGCAGCGCAGCGCGAAGCCCCAGACATGCATGAGCAGGCCGCCGAGAAAAAACGCCATCATCGCGCCATAAAACACCTTGTTGCCGCGCAGCGCAAAGGCGCCAAGGATCGTCGCGAAGAGATAAAAGACCCACGCCTTGCCGAACGGCCTCAGGTCGTTGTAATCCACTTCGCGGCGCAGTGTTGAGTGATTGGGATAAATGGAGGGGCTCAGGCTAATCAGAGTCGAGCGGAACTCCTTTGTTGCAGCAGCAAAGGCGGCGGCGTCGCGCTTGTTGAATGCCTCGCGCACGGCGCTCAGGTGCTGGAAAACAGGCTGCGCTTTGTCGACGGAGTAATATGGCTTCTTCTCCATCTCTTCAGGCGTTTGCGGCGAAAAGCTGGCGTGGAACTTCGAAAGGGTCAGCCACGTTCCCACCGGATCGGACGGATGCGGAACCAGGCTCAGCGTTTCATCGCTGCTCATGATTTGCGCCAGAATATTCAGGCGCTGCTCGACGATTTCAGCTTCGCGTTCGATATCAGTCAGATCCTTTTCAAGTCCCGCGCGACGCTTGGCGCGGCCACCTTCGATGATCTGCATCAGCTTATCGAGCCGCGCCAGTCTCTGCGGACTGAAGTGCTTTTCCGTTTCGGGCAAGCCGAGTTCTTTTTTCAGCGGACCATACGCGACGAGCACGATCGGCGCGCGCACCCACTCGCTTGAGTTGAACCAGAGCGCGAAGAACAGATTCAGCGCATCGACGCGGCGGCCGGAAATCTTATCCTTCACATACGGACGCGCGGCGAACCAGCCCGTGAGCTGCACCGGAGAAAGCGGACGGCCGACGAGCTGTTCAACTTGTTCAATGGCGTAGGTGTGCAGCGGCTTTTTGCGCCCGCCTTCCTGGATGCACAGCATTTCAATGTCGCTGAAGTCCAGCTTGCCCGTCAGTTCCGGAAATGCCGCTTCGCTCGGTCCCTGGTCCGCGGCCGGCTTCGGCAGCGGCGCCGCGCCGTGCGGATCAGCCGCTTCGCGCTTGACTGGCCGCGTATCCTGCTGCGTTTCGGGTTTGTAGCCCGGTTCGCCGGCGAGCGCCAGAACGCTCAGGCACACTGCGGGGAGTAATAAAGCGTACTTCATGCTTGCGTTTCCTTGGTCTTGCGAACACTCGCAGGCAGGTAGGCCTGCGTAAAGGATTACACCGTCGCCTTCTCGGCGCGTTTGGCCTTCTTTCCAGACTCGGCTTTCACGTCCTTATTTCCGGATTCGAGCTCCGCCTTTTTTATCTCGCGGCGGCCCTGAAAGTACGGCTTGAGGTAGAACATCGTAAAAATGCCGAAGCAGATCATCAGGCTGCCGACCCACTTGGGCATCCAGCCCGGATCGCGCAAGACCTGCACGCCCGAGTAGTCCGGCATGTCCGGATCGTGTCCAGCCTGCGAGAATTTAAAGCTCGTGCCCAGCCACGGCGCGTACCACGTGTACGGATAAACCGTCGGCCGGTTCATGCTGATCTTGTGCGTGTGACGCTTATATTCGACAACCTCGTTGAGCGGTACTTTGAACGTCGCTCGATCGGCAAAATCGAGCGTCAGGTGCGTGTCGCTGATGTCGGTGATCGCGCAGATGAATGTGTTGGGTTCTTTGATCAGCGCGCGGCCGGCGCCCATTTCCTTGAGCACTGCCGAGTCTTCTTTCAGCCTCACAATATCCAGCTGCTTGAATGGCTCGTTCGATCCAGGAGGCGCATTTTTTGGCAGCTTGTCCTGAAAGCTGAGCGTGCTTTCAAACGACGTAAACGTATTGCCGACGTTCTCGCCTTCGACTTTTGGCGCATAAAACTTCTCAAGCGCGACCTTGAAGGGCATTTCGATAAAGCGGCGCGGCATAGCCAGCTCGACGGTCTTTCCGCCCACCTCGACTTTGCGCATCTCAAAGTCTTTAGCGCGCATTTCATGCAGCCAGACGTTCTTGCTTTCGCTGCCGACAGTCACTCGGAAGAGCAGCCCTGGATTGCGTTCTTCCATGCGCTTGGGCGCCAATCCCTTGATCTCCGGCGCATTCTTCATGGCCAGTTCAGTCAATCCTTGCGGAATGAACTGCTGAACGACGAACTCTGTACCCGGTGCGCCCCACGCGGGCACGGGCTTGTTGAGTTCAAGCTCGCCAGCCGATTCGCCCTTGCTGCGCGACTTCATGAAATAGCGCAGCTTGCCGTCATTCCCCAGATAGAGCGTCAGGAAGTTGTTCGCTCGCCGGCGGCCGGACTGCTCTTCGCCTTCTTCGCCCACCGCCACCAGCGGTCCGTTCAACTCGAAGAACACGGCCGGGTTCTCCGGCTTGTCGTCCAGGTTGCCGGGAACACCTTCCTGCATGCGGAAATTGGGATAGTAGCCGACGATGTAAAATCGCCAGTCCGCCAGCCCCTCGAGCGGCAGACTTTTTTCGATGTTCGACTTCACGTCGATGTCGAAGTGCTTGCCAAGAATATCAAGGTGAATCATCGGCTTCTCGCCGGCTGGATCAACTTCGAGCTTCGCGTGCGCGCCGACCATTTCACCAATGACCGCCTTGGCGATCGGCGTGTCGTGCTTGGCGAAGACGAAATGACGTTCGCGCCGCGGCGCCATTTTCGGCGGCTGCGGCGCGGGCGGCATGCCTTCGCGGAACTGCAGCATCGCGGGCCCAAGCGGAAGCGTGTCGTTCAGAAATACCCAGAACTCGTGCCGGCCCATCTGCGGGCCCTGGAGGACCAGCTGTGCCAGCGGCGGAAACTTATCGATGATCTCGACTTTTACGTCCGGAGTCGGCGACTTGATCGGAAGCTTGAAATCATTCGGGCCAAGAATGGCTTTGTTGACAACCGTGGTAGCAGCGACGTCTTTGCCCCCGTCGACGCGCACCAGGACTTCCTGCTCATGCAGTTCGACCACGTCGGTCGGCGGTTCACCACGGGTGAGCGGAATAAAGCCTTCCATGCCCCACTGCCGGTCAATCATGCCGCCGATGAGCATGATAATGATCCCTGCGTGGGTGATGACAAAGCCCGTCTGATGCGGCTTCCACGGATAGCGGATCGCCGCGACACAGAAGAGATTGATACACAGCATGGCCATCCACGCGTTAAACCACCACGCGTTATAGATGTGCTTGCGAGCGACCTCGGCGCTGAAATCTGATTCGTACACCGTACCGATGGCAGTCGCGACAATAATGACCGCCAACAGAAGCAAAGCCAACTGCAGCGAAGCCAGAAACTTGAAAATCGATCGGAGCATGCAACCGTCTTTCGTGAAATGAAGAAAGGAGTGCCTTTTCTATGAATGTGACGACCGTCGCGGTCCATTCCTCGGATTATTCTGAAGTGAAATCCGAGCCTGTCATAGCATACAAAACAAAGGCTCAGATGGTAACAGATTTAAGGAAAGTTTTGGGCGCCGTAGAAAATTTCTAACCTCCACCGCTACAAGAATTTCATTGCCATCGCACCTGCGCAATCTAAACTTGGCCCGTTCACGTTTTCTTACGGACCGATGAAGGAGCTACCGTGCGGCGTTACTCGTCAAGCGTCATCCCTTACTCATCGATTATCCCGGCCGTGCTGGCTAGCCTGCTGCTGTTCAGCGGCTGCACCCGCAGCAATAAAACGGCCCGCGTAGACTATGCTTCCAAGAGCGCCGCGATTGTCAGCAGCGAAAAGGCGGGCGCCGATCCGCTCATGACCACCTGCCCCGTCGGCATGGTTCTGATCCCGACAGGCCCGATGCTCTATGGACCCACCGAAGAGCGCAATTCCACGGCAGCGTCCAAAGAAGCCCCGCAGCGCATCAGCATGAAGGCCTTCTGTATTGATAAATATGAGTTCCCCAACCAGCCCGGCGAGGCGCCCATGCGCTCGCTGAACTGGGCCGAATCGAAGGAGCTCTGCGTCAACAAAGGCAAACGGCTTTGCAGCGAGTACGAGTTCGAAAAAGCCTGCCGCGGTCCGTCGGCGACACTCTTCACATACGGTGACGGCTTTGCAGAAGGCGCCTGCGCCAAGGCCGATCAGGATTACGGCATCGGGCAGTTCACCAATTGCATCTCGGGCTTCGGCGTGCATGACATGAGCGGCGGCGTGTTCGAATGGACTTCCAGCGGCCCGGAAGGCAACGACGGCGAACGCTTCGTGCGTGGCGGCATGAGCCCTGATTATTCCGCGACGACGGCGCGCTGCACTTACCGTGGACGGTTCAAGGCGACACATTTCTCGCGCGAAATCGGCTTCCGTTGCTGCACGTCCACACTGAAGGAAGAGCTGCAGAAATAGCGTGGGGCACACGGATTTGTCAGCAGCCCTGGCAAGCGCTACACTTTCTCCCATGGGATTGGCGATCGAAGGTGTCGATCATGTAACCGTCCAGATCACAGATGTGGCACGTGCCAGGCGCTTCTACGGGGACTTTCTAGGCCTTGAGGAAACTCCCCGGCCGGCAAGCTTTGACTTTCCGGGAGCGTGGTACAAGGCCGGAAACATCATGATCCACCTGGTCGGCCAGACGGAGCCGGATGCGCTCTCCCGGCGGCACTTCTGCCTGCGGGTCAGCAATGTTTTCGAGACGTACCGGATCGTCGAGGCCGCCGGCTATGAAGCGAAATGGGATCAGCGCAAGATCCCAGGCATCGAGCGCTTCTTTACGCGCGACCCGGACGGTAACAGAATTGAGTTTCAAGGCAGCGCAGAGGCCGCAGGGAATTCAGAGAAGTTTAGAGATAATTCTGTAAGTCTCTCCTCCAGCAGCGGACTCTAAGAATTCGAGACACGAGACCCGAAAAAGACCTGTGGACATTGCTGCCAACACTTCTGATGCCGTGGCTCCCGCGCCGGAAACGCCGGCGATCTCTCCCGGCGGTGAGCCTCCCAAGGAGCACTTTCCACGGTACCGGGTTCTGTCGGCAGCCGTCGATGTGGGCGAGCCGCAGGCCATCCTGGAGCATCTCACAGAATGCGCGCAGAACCGCAAGGGCTGCTCGGTCGTTGGGATCTCCGCGCCCTACGCCACGGCCATGGCCGATGACGAAACGATGCGCTCGGCCTTTCTCAAAGCCGATCTGCTGATTCCGGATGGCAAAGGCTTCACCTGGGGCGCGCGAATGCTGGGGGTGCCGTGCGGCGATCGCATTGCCATTCCGGATTTATGCGAGCAGCTCCTGTCTGCCGGCAGCACTCGTGGCTGGAAGGTTTTCATCTACGGAGCCACGCCTGAAGTCAACGCCGCCGCCTGCGAAAACGTTAAGCAGCGTTTTCCGGGGCTCGCAACGGTGCGCGGGCAGCATGGCTACGAGCAGACACCAGAGCGCGAAAACGAAGTCATCGCCACCCTCGCCGACGAGCAGTTCAATCTTCTAATCGTCGCGCGGCCTTCGCCCGATAAGGAACTTTTTCTCGCCCGCTGCTGCCACGAAGCGGGAGTCGTCGGGCTGGCGGCGGGCGGCTACGCGGACATTCTCGCCGGGATCACGACGCGCGCCCCCGCGCTGGTTCAGGCCATCGGAATGGAATGGCTCTACCGCATCGTCCAGGAACCCGGCCGCCTCTGGAAGCGAATCGGCTGGGCCAATGTACGCTTCGCGTGCGCCGTTCTCTGGGGACATCTTCGCAAGCGCTCGCTGCGCCCCTGGTACGCGAGCACACCCATCCATGCCTCGGCGATTTTGCTCGCCGTGATCGCCGCCTATGTTGGCGTGATCAATGCCCCCTACCACTTCGATGACCCGGAATACATTCAGGAAAATCCGACAATTCGCACCTTCAGCGGCTTGTCGAACATCAAGGTGCTTTCGTTCCGCAAGCTGTGGTGGCTGTCGAATGCAGTCTGCTACCGCGCCAGCGAAGTGTTTGGAAATCACCAGGTCAACAAGCCGGACGTGCGGATCTTCCGCGCGTGGAATCTGATCTGCCATTTCATCGCGGCCCTTGCGCTTTACGGTATTCTGCGCCGCGTGCTGCGCGCCAGCGGAAAGATTCCCTCCGATGGAAGCGGCGCGGGCACTCCATACGACATGGCTGCGTTCGCAGCAGCAGCGATCTTTGCCGCGCATCCGCTTTGCACCGAATCGGTCACGTACATCTCTGGCCGCGACAACGGCCAGGGTGGCATGTTTTACCTGCTGGGCCTTTATGCTGCCGCTGTCGCGTTCGGACGCATGGGGCTGGGGAATAGCGCGCGCGCGTCAGGCGAAAACGTGAGCGGCGAAACAGCGCCGCGCTGGCCGGATTGGTTCTGGCCGGCAACGTGGATGGTGATTTTCGGCGGCTGCTCAATTCTGACGAAAGAGAGCCATCTCACCTTCTTTGGCGCCGCGATTCTGCTCTACGCTTTCTTTTTCCGTGGTTCGCAGAAGCACACAATTTCGTTAGGCCTGCTGGCCGGGCTCGGGCTCGCGATGGCGGCCCTCGCCGTTGGAGCGATGGGCAGGCAACAGGGATACCTCGGCCCGGCGCTTCAGTTCATGCTCTTATTCTCTCTTGCCGGCGGCGTGCTGGGACACACTTCGGGAACTGACGCGGTCTTGGCCGTCCCGACCTGGCGGCGTTTTCTACAGCAGCGCATCAGCATGAACTGGGCATTCGTGGGCGTGATTGCCGGCCTGGGCGCGGCGGCAATCGTCGCTTTCCCTTACGCGTACCAGCGCACGCTCGGCGCGCTCACGGGGTATCTCGACAGCGACTACATGCGCAGTCTTTTCACACAGGCCAACGCGGTGCCGTGGATGCTGCTGCGCGCCATCGTTCCGTACGGTCTGAATATCGATCATGATTTCCCGACGATGACCAGCTTCAGCGATCCGCGCGTGCAGACCGGCACCGCCGTGATTGCGCTGCTCGTGGTGCTCGGACTCATCGGCCTGTGGCGGCGCTGGCTGGGCGGATTCGGCATTCTCTTCGCGCTGCTGGTCATTGCGCCGACAAACACGATCATCGAACGCGGCGACGTTGTCAGCGAGCGCAACTTTTATCTCGTCGCCGCCGGCGGCGCGATGTTCCTGGCGTGGCTCATCGTTCTGATCACCAGCTGGATCGGGGAGAAACTGCCGGCGCAGGAATTTTCAGTTCGTGAACGCGCCAGCGGACTTTCCCCAGCTGTTCTAAAAATGCGCGAAGCGGGACTCTGGGCCGGCGTGCTGGGATGCTGCATCACGGGGCCGTTTGTCTCGCTGACGATCCTGCGCAACGACGAATGGAGCGACGGCTATAAGCTCTGGAATGCCGCGCGCCAGCGTTCTCCAGACAAGATGCGCGTGCTGTACAACTTCGGCGTTGCAGCCTTCTCGCGCAAAAAATACGATGAAGCCGACGCCGCGTTCAACAACCTCATCCGCATCGGCGAATGGATGGCCGAGCGCAAAGAGTTCCGCCCCGACGAGACGGTGCAGATCAAGTGCTTCCACCTCGCGTACGCCAACCTCGCGACGATGCATCTGCGCCGCTACCTGGCCAGCAACAAGGCAGACGATTTCCGCTCGCTTAACGAGATCGATAAGATCTACCGGCGCGGCCTGGAACGCACGGTCTACGACCCGGACTTGAGCAACACCTACGCGCAGTACCTGATGCAGATCGGCCGCATCTCAGACGTGCCGCAGATTCTGCAGCATTCGCTCAATCTGCATCCGTGGGCCGAGCAGATCTATTATCCGCTGGGTGTTTCGTACGTTGAAATGGCCAACTTCCCGATGGGCGAGAAATACTTGAACGCCGCTATCAATGTTAAGGAACGCCACACCACGGGCGTGGTCATTGAATTGCCCGCTGCCAAGCAAGCTGAAGTACATGCCTTCCTGGCCCTCGCGAAACTGCATCAGAAACGCAAGGACGAAGCCCGCCAGGATTTCAGGCGCTCGCTGGAGCTGGACGTGAATGGCACGATCACCGTGTTTCTCACGTCCTCCAAGACGCAGAATCCCAAGCTCAAATTGCAGGAGACCAACCCGCCCGATCTTCTGTTGATGCAGGCCAGCGTAACACGCCGCGATGTGCTCGAAGCGCTGATGGGCGCGATCGACGACGTCATCAAATCACATCCGGAAAAAGACGCCACCCGCATCCGCATGCTGCGCAACGTCCTCGACAGCGAGATTAAGCGCCGCGGCGCCGTGCAGAAGAAGCGCAACGCCTTCGGCTTCCTGGACGATCCGGACGAGGATTGATGTAATGCCGGCGGCATCGTAGCACGGGCGTCTCGCCCGTGTCCCGCACGGCATGACTGGTTTATCGCTGGCAGCTTGCGAAATGCCGTTGCCGGGCGTCCCTGCAAGAGTGGGAGCTTCATTCCAACGGCGGCATGGGCGAGACGCCCATGCTACGAATGAAACGGGCGGCTCATTGAGCCGCCCGCGCTTTTTGTCTGGATCTTGAAATCTACAGCCTTACGTCAGCGTTGCCATGATTTCGTCGAGCACCTTCTTGGGCGGACGCACGCGCTCGTTGGCGATTGTGGCCAGCGGCTCAGGAATGACACCGCACTGTTCCGAGAACGGGCGGCGCGTCTTATCAAGATACAGCAGGCCGGTCAGGAAGAGCTGTTCCCGGCGCGACTTCTCGATGGACATCACGGCTGCCTGCCGGTCAGTCGGATCGTAATCCTCGCCCAGCTTCTTGAGGCGCACGTGCGAGCCGTCGTGCAGCTCGATGTCGCGCACTTCGCCGGCGGGCAGATCGACCGGCGCCTGCGGCTCAATGTGCTCGATGAAGTCGATGTCATGCAGCGCCATTTCGTGGTCCTTGGCGTACTTGTACGACTTGGTCGAGCCTTCGTGATTGTTGAACGTCACGCAGGGCGAAACAACGTCCAGCACCGCCGTGCCGTTATGGTGCAGAGCCGCCTTCAGCAGGGCGCAGAGCTGCTTCATGTCAGCCGAGAACGAGCGGGCCACGAACGTGCAGCCCAGTTCGATCGCCAGACCGCAGCAGTCGATGGGAATCATTTCATTCACATCGCCCTTCTTCGAACCTGATCCCATGTCGGCGGTCGCCGAGAACTGGCCCTTGGTCAGGCCGTAGACGCCGTTGTTCTCGATAATGTAAACGATCTTCGCGTTGCGGCGGACCATGTGGACGAACTGGCCCATGCCGATAGAGGCGGTATCGCCGTCGCCGGAGACGCCGATGATGTTCAAGTTGTGGTTGGCGAGGTTCACGCCCGTGGCCACCGCGGGCATGCGGCCGTGAACCGCATTAAAGCCATGCGACTTGCTCAGGAAGTACGCCGGCGTCTTGGACGAGCAGCCAATGCCCGAGAGCTTGGCCACCTTGTGCGGCGGAATGCCTGATTCGTAGCAGGCCTTGATGATCTGCGAGGTGATTGAATCATGTCCGCAGCCCGAGCAGAGCGTCGATTCGGCGCCCTTGTAGGCGTCCATCGTCAAGCCCAGACGGTTGGTCTTTTCAGGCTTGGGCGCAAGCGGCACGGCAGGTGGAGGACTAATGACATCTGGCATGTTGTCAACGAGCTCCTGTTGTTCCTTCTAATCCTTTTTTAGGCCAGAGGCTGCTGCCTCCGGCTGTGAATTTACTTGCGCTCCTGCTTGACGATCTCGTCGCTGATGGAGCGGGCGTCGATCGGCAGGCCGTTGTAATGCAGAACGCTGCGCAGCTTGGCCGTCAGTTCAGGCTTAAGATCAAGCTTCAGAAGCTGCAGCATCTGCGCGTCGCGATTCTGTTCGACGACGTAAATCCGCTTCTTCTTATCGATGAACTGATGAATCGCGTCGGTGAACGGATACGCGCGGATACGCAGGTATTCGGTCTTTACACCCTGCGCCGACAGCTGGTCGATGGCTTCCTGCATGGGGCTGTCGGTCGAACCGAAGGCGATCACGCCAACTTCGGCAGACTCGTCGCCTGTTCGCACCGGCCCGGGAACGTACTTGCGAGCCGTCTCGAACTTACGTGCGAGGCGATCGACGTTGCGCACGTAATCGTCGGGCTTTTCGCTGTACTGCGCTTTTTCATTGTGTCCGCTGCCGCGCGTGAAGTAAGCGGCCATCGGGTGATCGGTGCCGGGGAGCGTGCGGTACGGAATGCCGTCGCCGTCCACGTCGCGGTAGCGTTCGAACGCTTTGCCGGCCTGCTTGAGCTGCTCAAGCTGCTCGGCGTTGAGAACCTTGCCGCGGGTGATGGGCTTGTCAGGGTACGGGAATGGATCGGCCATCCAGTTGTTCATGCCCAGGTCGAGGTCCAGCATCACGAAAACAATGGACTGGAACTGCTCGGCCAGGTTGAACGATTCGACTGCCATCTCGTAGCATTCCTGCACCGAGCCGGGCAGCAGCATGATGTGCTTGGTGTCGCCGTGGCTGGCAAACGCGCAGGAGATCAGGTCGCCCTGGTACGTGCGGGTGGGCAAGCCCGTCGAGGGTCCCACGCGCTGAACGTTCATGATCACGCCGGGGATTTCAGCGTAGTACGCCAGGCCGATGAATTCATTCATCAGCGAGATGCCGGGACCTGCCGTCGAGGTCATCGCTCGCGCGCCAGCCCAGCCGGCGCCCAGAACGATGCCGAGACTGGCCAGTTCGTCTTCAGCCTGCACGATGGCGAAGGTGGCTTTGCCCGTGGCCGGATCCATGCGATACTTGCGGGCCAGCGGAATGAAGGATTCAATCAGGCTGGAGGACGGCGTAATCGGGTACCAGCCTACGACCGTGCAGCCCGCGAACAAACTGCCGATGGCGGCGGCGGCATTGCCTTCAATAATGATCTTGCCCGCGGTCTTGTCCATGCGCTGCAGGCGGAACTTTTCGAGCTTGGGCAGGTGCTCTTTGGCGTAGTCCAGACCGGCTTTTGCCGCCAGGACGTTGAAGCCGACAGCCTTGGCCTTGCCTTTGAACTGCTTGGCAATGGCCTTTTCGATTTCGGGGAACTCGATCTGCAGCAGCTCGGCGAGCACGCCGACGTAACACATATTGGCCAGGAGCTTACGGATGCGCGCTTCAGTGTCGGGGATGCCGGCGGCCAGCTTGGCGAAGGGGACTTCAAAGAACTGGACGTCGTTGCGAATCTTGTTCAGACGCAGGGGCGCATCATAGATGCACACCGTTCCCGGATCGAGCGCTTTAACGTCTTCCACCGCCGTCTCGGGATTCATGCAGACGAGGATGTCGATTTCTTTCTTGCGGCCGACGTAACCATCTTTGCTGGCTCGAATCGTAAACCAGGTGGGCAACCCCTGGATGTTCGACGGGAAGAGATTTTTGCCGCTGACGGGAATACCCATCTGGAAGATGGACCGCATCAGGACGTTGTTTGAAGACTGACTACCGGAACCGTTTGCTGTAGCGACTTGAATAGAAAAGTTGTTGATGATCGGCTGCACAGCGGGTTTCTGTACGGCTTTGACCGGCTGAGCGGCCAGTGTACTGCTCATTTCTCGAACCCCCTTCGCAAAGATGCCCTGTCAACAAGACTCGAGTGACGGCGCGCCGATTACTCGCCGCCTAGTTAACGCCTCGAATTTGTAACATCCTGTATACTAATTGCTTTATAGCCGGATTCCACAGCTTTTTGCCCCCCATCTAAGGGGGTGAGACCTGCCAGAGGGATGGGCCGCTACGCTGCGAGGCCGGCTAATAACCCTCCTGCGCCGGCCCCTGTAAGCGTGCAGGCAAAGTTCACCGCACTTTTACCCACTCCCGGGTAACGGTCCTCAACTGTGGCTCCAAGTACGCTGTCCACCAGCGTTCCGGCCATTCCCGAGGCGATCAGGATGACGACAAGCAAGGCTTCCTGGCTCGATGAGATTCCGGCGGCGCGGCCGAGTCGCAAAAAACCACTCCCATAAGCTAGCAGCGCAATCAGAACACTTGCCCCGAACGCGGCGACGATCCCCAGCGTGGTCACGGCGCCGTTTGTGCCGTGCGGAACTTTTTTCAAATTGGTAATCAGCACCGGCTGCTGACTGGAAAGCGCTCCGATTTCGGAGCTCGCCGTATCCGCGAACGCGGCCGCAATCGCGCTGGCAAAGGCAATCAAAAAGGCTGGATTGCCTTTCGACGCGGGATAGGCCAGGCAGCACATTACCGGAATGAGCAGATTGGCGGCGACATTCGCGATGCCGCGCTTGCCTTCGCGCGCCTCGGCCGCGCCGATTGCCTTCTTCTTTGCGTAGCCAACACGGCTGAGGCCGCTTCCAGCTGCTACGAAGAACAGAAAGAGCAGGTAGCCTGGCCAGAGCGTGAAAAAGTACACAATCACGCCAAACGATACGCCCAACAGCGTTCCCGGAATGTCAGCCACACGCAGCGCAATCACCGTAAGACCGAGCAGCGCGTTGATTCCCAATGCGTGCAGAAAAACCTCGGGCTGAACGTGCGTCTCGTAGGGCAGATCACGCGTCGCGAAACTTAAAAATGCGGCCGAAAGCCAGAGCACCGCCCCAATGCCAAGAGGGACACGCACGTTGTCATCGAAAGGACCTTCAAGACTCTCGAGAATCGCTCCCGACGAGGCTGCCAGAACTCCAAGCGTCCAGACGTATGGCCATTCCGGCGTGCCGTTCGCCTTAAGAAACAGGCGGCAGGGAACCCAGTACAGCGCCAGCACACAAAACGGCAGCGCCGCAACGATGAATGCCAGCGAGCCGCTCAGTGATTTGCTTTTGTTCCACGGCAAACGCGCGCCTGGATAATTGCGTCCAATCAAGCTCGCCGCGGCGTCGCCGGCAGCCATCGCTGCCCACGCACCCATGGCCGCGAAGGCTGGATAGACGGCGAAACAGATCGCCAGGGAAAGAGGATATAGCCACTGTCCCGTTACGAACGGTTCATTCGGCCGCGCGATACGCCTGCCGCTCTCCAGCCGGGGCAGCACAAACATGTTCAGCACCGTCACCAGCAGTAGAAAGGCGACTACCGCGCCATTGCCCGGCCGTGCGCGATTGTGCGGATCAGCCAGCCAACCAAGAATCGGAGCGAATATGACGAAGGCGCCGAAATGAACGAAATTGCGATACAGCGGCCAGTGATCGGACATCCTTGCTCCTGCCGTGCCTGACTGTACAGCCTGCACTTTGCGTCTTACATTTTTCGCCAGCCATTGTACACTCTGCCGCACTCGAGAAAACAGCGCATGTTTCAGCGTCTGCAACTCGAAAACACATTTTCAGATTTGAAGGTAGTCTCCATCCATCGTCTCAGTCACATAACAAACTACAGATGCATAAAGGAAGGAGATTCATCATTTCCAGCCAACTCTTCACCAAGTGGTTGTTCCGGCAGTGCCTGCTGACTGCGTTACTTGCTGCGGCCGTGCCTGCCTGGAGCGCCGACACGGTTACCGGCAAACCGGGCGTTGCCGGACAGCAGGCCATCGTCAATTTTGCTGAACTGGCGCGCACACAGCAGACAACTCAGCCGGCCCACCGCAATATTCCGCTGGCGCTGCGAAGCAAAGCCAAGAATACGCCTCCCCCGGAACGCCAGTTTGTACGGCCGCGCGAGGCGCAGCCACGTGCCGCCGTCAGTTCGCGCTCGCCGCTTCCGACCGACAGTTTCCCGGCGCTGGGCGATGACGACACGGCCATTCCGCCCGACTGCGGCGGCGCAGTCGGTCCCAATCACATCATGACCGTGCTCAACACACAGGTGCGTATCCAGGCGCGCGATGGCGCCGAGGTCAGCACTGTGTCGCTGAATGCGTTCTGGGCGTCGCTGAACAAGCCCAACGTGCCTGACTGCTTCGACCCGAAGGTCCTTTATGACCCGTATGAAGGGCGCTGGATTTTTACCGCGCTTGCCAACGCCTTTTCGGCATCGTCGGCGGTGCTGATCGGCGTGAGCCAGACAGTCGATCCGACTGGCAACTGGAACCTATTCCGCATCGATGCCGATGCGAGCGACACGAGTTTTGCCGACTACCCGACGATCGGCTTCAACAAGAACTGGATCGCCGTCTCGACCAACATGTTCGACAACTTCTTCGAGGACTTCTCCGGCGTCAACATTTACGTCTTCGACAAGCGTGCGCTGTACGACAACACCGGCGGGAAATTCACGCTGGTGCAGGATTTGAATCTCGACGGCTTTACGATCTGCCCGGTTGTCACCTACGATGCTGAACTCGAAACGCTTTACCTGATCGAAGAGTACAATGGCTTCGAAGGACTCATGCGCGTAAGCACCATAACCGGGCCGGTCGGTGCTGAAGTTCTGACGCTGAACGTCGCCTTCCCCAGCAGCCCCGATCAATGGACGTTTTTTGGCCCGCTGGCGCCGCAACTGGGCTCCACTCAGTTGATCGACTCCGGAGACGGACGCGTCAACAATGCAGTGTACCGCGGCGGATTCCTGTGGTGCGCGCACACCGTTTATCCCTTTACCGAAGGTGCGACGGCGGCATCGATCCAGTGGTGGCAGATCGCTGCCAACGGCAGCGTCTTGCAGCGCGGCCGGGTCGAAGACCCCACTGCCGCAACGCATTACGGCTACCCGAGCCTGGCCGTGAACAGCAGCAACGATATCGTCATCGGCTACAGCCGCTTTTCGGCGGCACAGTTCGCCAGCGGTAATTACGTCTTCCGTTTCGGCAGCGATCCGTTGAACACGATGCGTGGCGACACCGTGCTGAAAGCCGGTGAAGCGCCGTACTTCAAAACAAAAAGCGGGCAGCTCAACCGCTGGGGCGATTACACCAGCACGGTTGTTGACCCCGTTAACGACCGGGACTTCTGGACACTTCAGCAGTATGCCGCCACCCCCGTGAACGGCGTTGACCGCTGGGGAACCTGGTGGGGCCGCATCATTCCGGCCGAAACTGGCACGTTCGTTTCCCTTACCGCACTAGACGCGCGCGCCAGCGAGCCCGGCGTGAACACCGCGAGTTTTCAGTTCCGCCGCACCAGCCCGCAGGGGGCGCTCGCCGTGAATTACTCCCTTGGGGGAACGGCGGTGAACGGCACGGACTACGAGCTTCTGACGGGCGTCGCGGTATTCAACGAAGGCGAACTGACCACGCGCGTTATCGTCAAGCCACTGAACAACGACGCCCTCCAAGGCGATCGCACGATCATTGTTTCAATCGCTCCGGGAGATGGCTATTCCGCTGGCAGCCCGAGCACCACTCTTATCACGATCGAAGACGATGAAGGCTTCAGTATCACGAGCGGACCGACCGCAACGCCCAATCCGGCGATCAAAGGATTGACAGTCCAGTTCAGCGCCGCTATCGACACGCCCGACATTGCTTTCGTCCTATGGGATTTCGGCGACGGAACGGAGGACACGAACAATCGACTGAACGTCGCGCACGCTTTTCCAGCCGAAGGCGAATACACGGTGACGGTAATCGCTTTTCACGCGCGCGGCCCAATCGCCGTTGCCAGCGTGGATGTGATCGTCAGCGAAGACACCGACAACGACGGCAATCCCGATGTGGTCGACACCGACGACGACAACGATGGCTTCCCAGATGATCTGGAGGACGCGTTCGGCTCCGACCCGCTGGATGCCGAAAGTACGCCCACGGGCGGCGCACAGGCGCAGCCCCCGCTACCGCTGACCATCTCGCGCTTCTCGGGCCGCTTCAGCTTCAAGGATTTCTTCGTCGACAGCGTGCAGCTCAGCGGGGAATTCCCCATCAACGCGGGCACGGTGAAGCCTGGTGAATTGCTGATCGCGAGCGTCGGCGGAATCGTGAGCAGCTTCACGCTCGATTCAAAGGGCCGTGGCTTCGACGGCTTCGGCTCCATCCGCCTGCTGCGCCGCGTACAGAAGAATGTCATCCCTAAACAAAATGCGCGCTTTTTCCTGAAGCTGACCGACGGCGACTACCAGACCGATCTGGCCGACGAAGGTGTCGCCGGAGACAAGACCGTCGTCAAAAAGCCGCTCACGATCGAGGTGACGTTCCTCTATCAGAATACGATTTATCAGGCACGCCGGGCCGTGTTGTATTCGGCGCGAGCCAACATCAGCGGCACGCTGAAAGAGGCGAAGCAATAAGGTAACGACTTGAGCGCCTCGCGCGGGCGGCGTACACTTTCGCCATGAGTACCGATCGCGCGCGCGATGAGCTTCACGCGCTGACACTCCCGGAGTTGACCGAGCGCCTTGTGCGCGAAAGCCTCTCGGCGCATCATGCGCGGCTGGTTTTCCAGGGGCTGCACCGTTACGGCTGCCGCGACTACGCAGAGATCCCAGGAATCAGCCTCGCATGCCGCGGCATTCTTGAAAAGCTTCCGCGGCCCGCTGAACTGCGGGTGGATTCAGCACATCAGGCCAGCGATGGTACCGTCAAGCTGCGCATTCTCACGCAGAGCGGCGACGCCATCGAATCGGTGATCATCCCCGGCCCGCACCGCATGACGCTGTGCGTATCCAGCCAGGTCGGCTGCGCCGCCGGCTGCACCTTCTGCCACACCGCAACGATGGGTCTGCTGCGCAACCTCTCTGCGTGGGAAATTGTCGAGCAGTACCGCCTGGCGGAATGTTACCTTAAAGAAAACGGCGGGCGCGGGACGCGCGCGCTCCATATTTCAAACATCGTTTTCATGGGCATGGGCGAGCCGCTTCACAACGAAGCCAACGTGCTGCAGGCCTGCCGCATCCTCGGCGAGCCCGTCGGCGCAGGAATCCCAAAGCGCCATCTGGTAATCAGCACCGCCGGCGTCGGCAATCGCATTCGCCCGGTGTGGGAAGAAAACGTCGCGTCCATCGCCCTGAGCCTGCATGCCACGACTGACGAAACGCGCAGCCGCATCGTGCCACTGAACAAGCAGTGGAACTTGAGCGCGCTGCGGGAAATCCTGCTGGAGATCCCCTGGCGCAAGCGTGAGTTCATCGTTATCGCGTATTTGCTGCTCAACGGCGTCAACGATTCGCGCAACGACGCGGCGCGACTGGCCGAATGGATCCGCGGCATTCCCGTCAAAGTCAATCTGCTCGAATTCAATCCCTTCCCCGGAAGCGCGTTTCAACGGACAAGTCTGGAGCGCCGTGAAGAATTCCGTGGCTGGCTCGATGAGTTCGGTGTTTTTAATACATTGCGTGTGTCACGCGGCGACGATGTGCTCGCTGCCTGCGGCCAGCTCGCTGTCGGCGGCCGAAAGAACCAGAAGCACCCGGCTGCGAAAGCACGCAGCTGAAGCGGTTATGCTGTTCTAACAACTTATCATCCTTCGGGAGGGGCAATCATGGGCGATCTGAGGATTGGCGTGGTTGGGCTCGGCTGGGTTGCCGGCGCGCACATCGAAACGTTCAAGCATGTCACCGGCGCGCGCATCACTGCCGTCTGCTCCAGCCGCAAGCAGGACCCGGCGGAGCTCGAAAAAAAGTACGGCGTGAAGCTGAAAGTCTATAACGATTTCGCAGCGATGCTGAAGGACAAAGACATCGACGCGATCGACATCTGCACGCCGCACCACCTCCACGCTGAACAGGCCATCGCCGCCGCGAAGGCCGGCAAGCACCTGATCATCGAGAAACCCATCTGCCTCAATTTCGAACAGGCTAAAGCAATTCGCGATGCCGTGAAAAAAGCCGGCGTGCAAGCCTGTGTGTGTTTTGAGTGCCGCTACAGCGCGCACTTCACAATGGTGCGTTCCATCCTCCAGCAGGGCTTGCTCGGCGAACTCCATTATGGCGAAGTCGATTACTACCACGGCATCGGCCCCTGGTACGGCCAGTTCAATTGGAACATCAAGAAGGAATTCGGCGGCAGCAGCCTGCTCACCGCCGGCTGCCACGCACTGGATTCGCTGCTGATGTTCATGAATGAGCCGGTCGAAGAAGTAACCAGCTACGCTACCGCATCAAAGAACGAAATTTTTAAACCCTACGAGTACAAGACGACGAGCACCACGATTCTGAAGTTCAAGAACGGCAAGGCTGGCAAAGTCGCGTCCTGCATTGATTGCCTGCAGCCCTATTACTTCCACGTCCATCTCGTCGGAAGCCACGGCAGTCTGCTCGATAACAAGTTCTATTCGTCGGAACTGCCCGGCATGACCAAGGCTCGCTGGAGCACGCTTGAAACGGCGCTGATCGATTCCGGCGACGTCAGCGATCATCCGTATCAGCCGCAGTTTCAGGCCTTTGTCGACAGTCTCGCCAAAGGCCGCGAAATGCCGCTCACCGGTTTCGATGTCGCGTTCGAATCGCACCGTGTTACTTTCGCCGCCGATCTTTCCGCGCAGCGCGGAACACCGGTGAAGCTGTCAGAAATCGTCTGAACACGACTTCAACACGGAGACACAGAGGTCACGGAGTGCACGGAGAACTGCTTTCTGGTAACCGGCTTTGTGCGGGGGACTCGATTCAAATAACTTCCGTGTCCTCCGTGCGCTCCGTGCGCTCCGTGACTCCGTGTTGAAGTCGTTCTTATAGGAGCTCATTCATGCCGACCGTTCTGGCCATCATGGCGCACCCCGATGACATCGAGATCACCTGCGCTGGCACGCTTGCGCTGCTCAAACAGGCGGGCTGGTCGATTTACATGGCGACGATGACCGCCGGCGATCTGGGCTCGATGACCCTTACGCGCGAGAAAATCGCGTCCGTGCGCCGCAAGGAAGCGGCGAAGTCCGCCGCGCTTCTCGGCGCGAAATACGCGTGCCTCGATTTCGCCGATCTGACGATTTGCTATGGCGAAGAGGCCAAGCGGCGCGTCAGCGGAGTGCTGCGGGATGCGCGGCCGGACGTGATCATCACGCATCCGCCGCAGGACTACATGGCCGACCACGAGGAAACCTGCCGCCTCGTGCGCGAAGCCGCGTTCGCGTCGACGATCCCGAATTGGAAAGCGTCGTTCAATGGCAAAAGCACCCGGCCCTGCGAGAAGCTGCCGGCGATTCTCTACGCTGATCCGATCGAAAACGTCGATCACGACGGCCGCCGCGTCAGCCCGCATTACGTTGTCGACATCTCGGACGTCATCGAGCTCAAGTCAGAGATGCTCGCTGCGCACGCCTCGCAGCGCGACTGGTTGCGCGCGCAGCATGGCGAAGACGAATACATCCATTCGATGCGCCGCTGGAGCGAAGACCGCGCGAAGGATTTCGGCAGGAAGACCGTGCGCTTCGCCGAAGGCTTCCGGCAGCACCTCGGCCACGCCTTCCCCGCGCAGGACGTGCTCTCCGCCGCGCTTGGAAAGGAACGCGTGAAGTCGCTGCGCTGACGGCACACATCTTGCCACAGAGGACATGCAGATAACGACTTCAACGCAGAGGCGCAGAGAGCGCAGAGAGCGCAGAGTACGCAGAGTACGCAGAGATTGATTTTTGATGGTGCTGTGGCCGCGATGTAACGCCGCTTTTCTAGCGGCGAGTCACTCCGTGATGTTTGAGCGACTCGCGAATTGAAAATTCGCGTTACAAAAGTGCCGGGTGGCCCGGCCCAACGGGCCGGGTCGCGCAGCGACAAGAAGCCGCAGCATCGACGCTGCAGTCGTTTGCGTGCGGCGATTGTTGAACGACTTTGACCTGCAGCGCTTTCCGACAAGTGTGAGCAGTTGATCGACCGCAACGTTTCAGCTGGGGCTTCTTGTGCCTTCGGCACCCGGCCCGTTGGGC
>DASPJR010000116.1:0-98361 GCA_035628505.1 Planctomycetota bacterium
GGGCTCTCTCCGTGAAGTCGCCCACATGCTGCATCTCAACCGCATCGTCGAACGCGGCGCGATGGGCGAACGAACGCGCTCGGATTGGCCGACGCTGCTCTGGGTTTACGTCCTCTCTGATGGAAGCCTCTCGATCGGAATGCAGCCCTTTGACCTGCAGGAATCGGTAATTCCTGGATCGACGCTCTATGACCGGCTTTACTGCGGCCCTCGCGTGCTGCGGCCGGAAGTGATGAACATGATCCGGAACCTCTGCAAGTCGCTGATCTATGCGCATCGCCAGGGAATCATTCATCACGACTTGAAGCCGGCGAACATCTATCTGCCATCGGGCTCGCCGCAAACACCGATTGTCTTCGACCTTGGACAGGCGCTCTGGCAGCATCCGACCTGGGGACGCAACTGGCTGCGGCATCAGCATAACAACCATTACTGGTACAACGGCACGTACCGCTACATGCATCATCAGCGCCGGCTGGCGCATCTGTGCGCGCTGGCAAAATCCACGGGCCAGCAGCCTTCGCCTCAGCAGACTGCCGCGTTCGCCGGCTATTGTCCGTCCTATTTTGACGACGTGATCGCCTTCGCACGCATTCTGCGAGACGTCATCAAGAGCACGCATATGCTGCTCAAACCCAATGATCGCGTGATTCTGAAGAAGTTCTATCAGCGCCTCATGGGACTGCGCCACCGTGGCAACGGCACTTCTCCAGCGAGGAGTCCGGATGCAATGGACAGTGGTATTCTGCGCCGCTTAACACTGGTGCTTCGAGCGCCGATCACGCCTCAGCATACAGAGCCGGCGCCAAAGGTGACGTCCCTGGAACAGATTCAGCCGGAACTGGATAAATTGCTGGATGATCTGCTGCTGGCCTGAAGACTGGGCCCTTACTTACTTCGACTGAATCGTCTTCATTTTAATCTCAAGTTCGCGAATGCGCCGGCGCAGGTCCTTCACTGCTTTTATCGGATCTTTTATGGCCGGATCATCTGGTGCGACACCGATATCAGGCGCTGCATCCCAGCAGCGGATGATGGCTTCTCCCAACCGAGCGTGCGCGAGTTTCAGTTCCATGCGCAGCTTTTCAAGCTCTGCAACGCTCACGCCCAGACGGGCATACTTCTCGGCGGTCTGTCCGGCTGCTTTCAAGCCATCGCCGAGCGATTTGAAGAAGCTGGCCGAGGTCTTAACGTCCGCTGCTTTCGCCGCGTTCTCATCATCGGCCCCAGCATCCGGTGCGCTGCCGGAAAACGGATCGACTTCGGGTTCAACCGGCGCTGCTTTTGTCGCTTTGCGCTTTCGTTTGGCCATGTGTGAATTCCTTTGTCGCCTGTGGCTGAACGCATTTCAAAACGGGCCGCTAGTGCCTTTTCTTGCTTCTGGCCTTTCGTGCAGCATCGAGTGCGCGGTCCTGTTCTTCGGCCTCGCGAATCTTTTTCTCTTCAGGGGTTTCCGCGCGGATCTTGCCACCCGGATTTCCCGTGTAGAGCGCCCAGCCGATGGCGAAAAGAATCATGCCGCCAGCGATGAAGGGCATCTTCTTGTCGGGTTCTTTAGCGAAGGGATCATCCTTTTTTACAACGCTTTTTTTAGCCTCAGCCATGCGCCTGCCTCCAAGTGCGGTTGTGATTTAACCGTAAGGCTTTACACGAAAATTGCAAGTCGTGCACAGCCGTTCACCATTTCCATTCGCCGCAGCGGGCGTGAAGCCGCACGTCCTTGCCAGATGGCTCAGCTCGCAGCGAATCACAGTCGAGGGCCGTGGTCAGCTTGTCGATTCCTTCACCACCAACGGCTGGGAGTGCAGCCGCTCCGCCAATGATGCGCGGAGCCACGAAAACATAGATCTGATCGACAAGCCTGCTGTCAATAAAAGAGCCCAGAACGTTGCTGCCGCCTTCAACCAGGACAGACTGGATTCTTCGCGCTCCGAGATGATTTAAAACATCGCTGATTTTCGGCCGAGTGCCCCCCAATGCAATGACCTCAGCTCCGGCTGCCTCCAGTGATTTTCGTCGCTCCGCAGGCGCTGTCTCCCCAGTCATTATGATGATCGGACCGCCGCCAGGCTCATTCCAGAGCGGCGCATCGCGTGGTGTGCGCGCTTGGCTGTCGAGAATAATGCGCCGCGGCTGGCGCACCGGATCGCTGCCCGCAGGAAGTCGGCAAGTCAACCGCGCGCCATCGGCCACCAGCGTGTTGATGCCCACGAGTACCGCATCGTGTGCCGCACGCAGTCTGTGCCCGGCCTCGCGTGATTCAGCGCAGGTAATCCATTTCGAATCGCCCGTGCGCGTGGCTGTCTTGCCATCGGCGCTCATCGCCCACTTCAGCGACACCAGCGGAAGCCCCGTTTTAATATGCTTGAAGAATGCTGCGTTGATCGGTCTGCATTCATGCTCGCGAATGCCCGTGAGAACCTCAATGCCTGCGCTGCGAAGTGTTGAAACCCCGCCGCCCGCAACGGGGTTCGTGTCGAGCGCTCCGAGGACGACGCGCGAAATGCCGGCACGTATGACGGCCTGAGAGCAGGGCGGGGTCTTGCCGGTGTGATTACACGGTTCAAGCGTGCAATAAAGCGTGGCGCCGCGGGCCCTTTCGCCGGCTTCCTGCAACGCGAAGACTTCCGCGTGGGGGCCGCCATAGTCTTTGTGCCAGCCGCGGCCGAGGACGACATCGTCTTTCACCACCAGCGCGCCAACCATAGGGTTGGGACTGACGAAACCGCACCCGCGCCCGGCGAGCGCAAGTGCCTCATCCATGTACTGTTCGTCTGATGCCATAAATCATGTCTCACGCAAAGGCGCAAAAGACGCAAAAGGTAAGACGAACTGCGGCATTCATGCAGTGACACATTTGATCAACGAAGTGTCACATACTTTGTTTCTTCTTTCGTTGCGTCTCTGCGTGAACTCATCACGCTTCGGTCTTGAAGATCTCATCGACGAAGACGTCCGCGTCAAAGGGCTCAAGGTCGGTCATTTTTTCGCCCAGGCCGATCCACTTGACCGGGAGGTCAACTTCCGAGCGCATCGAGATAACGGCGCCTCCGCGCGCCGTTCCATCTAGCTTCGTGATAATGATCCCCGTCACGCCTGCAGTGTCTTCGAAATTCTTGGCCTGCCGCACCGCTGTCTGGCCGGTGTTGCCGTCCATCACGAGAAGCGTTTCGTGAGGGGCGCTCGGAAGCTTCTTCTTGATCACGCGCGTGATCTTCTCGAGCTCGTCCATCAGGTTCTTTTTATTGTCGAGCCGGCCAGCGGTGTCGACGATGACAATATCGAACTTGCGCGCGATGGCTTTCTCAACTGCCTGGAATGCCACCGACGCGGGGTCCTGTCCCTGGTTGGCAGGAATATAATCAACCCCGATGCGTTCGGCCCAGGTGATCAGTTGCTGCACCGCTGCCGCGCGGAACGTGTCCGCGGGAGCCAGCAGGACGCTCTTGCCTTCGTTCTTGAATCGGTGCGCGAGCTTGGCGATGGACGTTGTCTTACCCGAGCCGTTCACGCCGACAATAAGAATGACCGTCGTCTCTCCCGGCGGCGCGAAAATCGGAGCGCTTTCCTGTGGTGGGAAATCTTCCTTGATGGTCTTCTTGAGAAAATTCAGGACTTCATCGGTGCTCTCTATGACATGATCTTTGAACGCTTCGCGCGCTTTCTCAACGAGCTGGTCGGCCATCTGCGGCGAAACGTCGGCCTGGATCAGGGCATCGCGGAGCTTCTCCGCGTTTTCCTCATCCATCTTGTGGCCACGGAGAAAATCCAGGCCGCTGCGGAATACCTTGGCTGTCTTTTGTACGCCCTGGACGAGCGTGTCGCTGGCTCTCTTAGCCAGCCCGACCACGGTGTCTTTTGCGCGTTTGAAAAAATCACCTAATGCCACGTGTCACTCCATTTCTCTGCCTGCGTTCATTTAAACACAAAGAGGTGAAGACTCAAAGAAACAAAGACTAAGATTATATATGCCCTGAGAGCGCTGCGTTGCGCGTACGGTAGTAATCCGCCTTCCTGCGGAGCGCTTCCAGCGTCGAGCGGCTGACGCCTGACATGCCCAGCACGCGATCGGGCCGGACGATTGGTCCGTGAAAGTCGCTTCCGCCGCAGATCAGTTTTTCATATCGACCGGCCAGACCTTTATAGAAGCGTTCATTCACTTCCGAATGAGACGGGTAAACTGCTTCAACACCATCCATTCCGCGGCGGAATAGCGGCGCGATGAGTTCGTCGTGCGGCGCGATCCCCGGATGTGCCAGCAGAGCGACACCGCCTGAGGCATGCACTGCCCTAAATGCGTCCTCTGCAGAAAGTTTGTATTTGGCAATGAAGCCGGGCTTGCCTTCTACCAGGAAATGCAGCATCGCGCCGTAGATCGTTCGCGCATGCCCACGCTTGACGAGCGCCGCTGCGACATGCGGCCTGCCCAGCGAGACTGCAGACCCTGCAGCTTCAATGATGTCTGCATCATCAATGGCAAATCCCGCAGCACGCAACCGCGCTCCCATGGCTAGCGCGCGCTCGCGGCGATGATGCTGCATGTTTCGCAGAAGGTCCGAAAAAGCGGGAGCGTCCGGATCAATGAACAGCGCGAGCATATGCAGTTCGGTGTTCTGTTCGTAAACCGTCAGTTCGCAGCCGGGAATGATTTCAATGCCGCGGGCTTTGCCAACATCAATGGCTTGCGCCACGCTGTCAACTGTGTCGTGGTCTGTAACAGCCAGCGCCTGGAGTCCGGCGTCGGCGGCAGCATCCACGAGCTGGCGGGGTGTCCATTCTCCATCGGAGGCGAGTGTGTGTGAGTGCAGATCAGCGAAAACGTCTTTTGCCATTCATGAAGCTTAATACATGGGCGGCCTGCTCGCCGGGGAAGAATCCGCGCGACAAAAGCAAGCCGGCGCATTGCTGCGCCGGCTTTTAAGTCACCAATTGTCAGTTCTATTGAACGATCAGACCGCCTTCTGGGCCACGGCGGCATGGCCAACCGACGCGGCATGAGAGACAGCATGTCCGCCGGCCAGTGAGCCGCCGCTGTGATCGGACGCGTAGCCTTCTTCGCCGTGCTGCGAGACATCCAGCCCGACCATCTCGTCTTCTTCGTTCACGCGCAGCCCGAGCACCGCATCAACGATCTTCAGGATCACGAATGTCGCGACAATCGAGATGACGATCGCGACACCCGCAGCCATCGCCTGGTTCATGAACTGGCCCATTCCGCCGGCGAGCGAAACTGGGTTCGTGCCGTCGGGCTTAAAGGTCGTTGCAATCGCCGGGTTGACGCTCGCGTCTGCGAAGATTCCGGTGAGCAGCGCGCCCAGCGTTCCGCCGACGCCGTGAACGCCGAAGGCGTCGAGACTGTCGTCGTATCCAAGCGCGATCTTGAGCTTGGTAACTGCAAAGTAGCAGACAACACCGGCGATCAGGCCGATCAGCAGCGCGGACCCGACGGAGACGAATCCAGCCGCGGGCGTTACCGCCACCAGGCCGGCGACCAGTCCCGAGATCGTGCCCAGCGCGCTGGGCTTGCCGCGCTGAATCCATTCCATGCCCGCCCAGGAGAGCGCAGCAGCCGACGACGCGAAGTGGGTCGCCGCGAAGGCGCTGGTCGCCAGCGAGCCGCAGCCGAGGGCGCTGCCGGCATTGAAGCCGAACCAGCCGACCCACAGCAGCGCTGCGCCAACGACGCTCAGGACCAGGCTGTGCGGCAGCATCGGAACTTCCGGATAGCCTTTGCGCTTGCCGAGGACCAGACAGAAGACCAGGGCGGAGACTCCAGCGCTGATGTGAACGACCGTGCCGCCGGCGAAGTCGAGCGCGGGAATTTTCGCCGTGTAGAACCAGTTGAACAGGCCGCCCTTGCCCCAAACCATGTGAGCCAGCGGGAAGTAAACGAACGTCGCCCAGAGAATCGTGAACAGCACCATCGAGCTGAACTTGATGCGCTCAGCGTACGCGCCGCTGATCAGGGCAGGCGTGATGATGGCGAACATCATCTGGAAAAGGCAGAACGTCTGGTGCGGAACGGTCAGCGCGTAATCCGTATTGGGCGCGCCGCCGACACCTTTGAGCAGGAAGTACTCTGTAAAGTTACCAAAGAAAGGATTGCCGGTTCCGAACGCCATGCTGTATCCATAAAGCACCCATAGCACAGACATCAGGCCCATCAAAAAGACCGAGTGCATGATGGTCGACAGAACGTTCTTGCGGCGAACAAGTCCGCCGTAAAAAAGTGCCAAGCCTGGAGCGGTCATCATCAGCACCAGCGCAGCGCTGACCAGCATCCAGGCGTTGTCGCCAGCATTGACGCTGACGTTCGAAATACGTCCTTCTGGCGTCGGGTTTGTGCCGTTGGCGAGCTTTTCAAGGTCTTCCACGCGCTGCTCAATTGTGGGAGCCTTGGGCTCTTCTTTCTTGGGCTCAGCTGCTGCGGCGGGAGCCGGAGCATCCGCTGCTGCCGCAGGCGGTGCGATGAAGAGTCCCAATGAAAGACTGCAGCAGAGCAGCAGCAGTCCCGGTAAGCGCGATAGCGAGGTCATCCAGAGCTCCTTTATTTAAAAAAACGCATGTAGCGTTAAACTGGTTCGTTTGCCCGCGAATGAACAATTAGTTCAGACAAGGGCAAAGCAGATGCCATCTTTCGACCACCTTGCTGCTGCTCATGCTAAGTGTTGTTATTAAAGCACTTGGCGAGAAGAGAACCGAGCTTTTTTAGACGAATGATGAAGCGCAGAAGGCGTGGTCAAATTCGTTATGTGTGGTTAAAAAACAGCAAAGAGATCAAAAACAAAAACCGGCGCCAGGAGGCGCCGGTTTGTTTAGACACGAGGTTGTTGATATATCAGGCCGGTTCGGTGGCCGTCTTCATAGCGCGGGCTGGAACGCTGATCGGCGAACCGTGGATCGGGCTCGCGCCCATGGATTCGAAGTCCGGGTAAGCGCGTGTGCCGTGCTCGCCAATATCCAGACCTTCGAGTTCTTCTTCGGCGCTGACGCGAATTCCCAGCGTCGCTTTCAGCACGAACCAGGAGACCAGGCTCAGGACGAACGTGACGACCCCGGCGACAACCACGCCCTTGATCTGCGGGATGAGCTGGGTCATTCCGCCGCCCATGAACAGGCCATCCGCAGCGACGGCGGCGGGACACAGATCCTTCTTCGCGAACAGGCCGACACAGATCGTACCGAAGATACCGCAGACCAGATGCACCGAAAGGGCGCCCACAGGGTCGTCCAGCTTGACCTTGTCGAAGAACAGTACGGCGAAGACCACGAGAACACCCGCAACTGCGCCGATAATCAGCGAGCTCGGGACGCTCACGAACGCACAGGGAGCGGTGATGGCAACGAGTCCCGCCAGCGTGCCGTTAACGATCATGGACAGATCCGGCTTACCAAGCAGCAGCCACGCAGTAATCGCGGAGGTCAACGTCGCGGCAGCAGCGGCCATGTTCGTCGTGACGGCGATGTGTCCGATAGAAGGAGCGTCCAGAGCCATCGTGCTGCCCGGATTGAAGCCGAACCAGCCGAACCACAATACTAGAGCGCCGAGAGTCACCGAGGTCATGTTGTGACCAGGAATCGCGTTGACTTCACCCTTCGAGCCGTACTTGCCCAGCCGCGGTCCGAGGACAATCACGCCCGCAAGTGCGGCCCATCCGCCGACCGAGTGCACTACCGTCGAGCCGGCGAAGTCGAACATCCCACCCGCTCCCAGCATGCCGCCGCCCCAAATCATATGGCCGACAATCGGATAGATCACCGCGCACAGAATCACCGAGAAGAGACAGAACGCGCCGAACTTGATGCGCTCTGCCACTACGCCCGAAACGATCGTGGCCGCTGTTCCGGCGAAGACGAGCTGGAAGAAAAACTTGCACCACAGGGGAATGCCGCTCCAGGATATGGAGGCATACGCGCCCTTGTAATCTGTGCCGGTCGCGGGACTGTTGTCGGCGCCGCCGACCATGAACACGCCTTCGCCGCCCACAAACCCGCCTACGTCAGTGCCAAACATCAAGCCCCAGCCGATTACGTAGAAACCGATCGAGGCGCAGGCGAACACGATGAAGTTCTTGGCCAGAATGTTGACGCAGTTTTTCGCGCGGCACAGTCCTGACTCAACCATCGCGAATCCCAGATTCATGAAGAACACCAGGAAGCCTGCGATCATGGTCCATCCCGTATCCAGACCGACCTTCAGGTCGCCTTTGGCGGCATTGACATCTGCCAGCGTGGCCGGAGTCTTTGCCGGATCGGGCTTCTCTTCCGCCTTGGGTGCTGCCGGAGCTTCTTCCTTCTTGGGCTCGGCAGGTGCAGCCGCTGGTGCCGGCGCATCCGCCGCCCACACGCGTGAGCCTGCCAGGAATCCACTGCTTAGCCCTATGCTCGAACACAATAACAGCATGACGAACCATTTGGCCGATCCGAGCAAACGTGTCGGTACGCCCATCTTGAGTCTCCTTTCGCCTTTTCCAGAATCCAAAAAAACACCCCGCAGGCAGGCATCGACCTACCCATCTTTCGTTGAGTTCTTCTGAACCAAGTTGTTGAGCGGATAAGGGCAAAGCCGTTGCCAGCTCAGAAAAAACCGCGAAGTTTCCAGCTTCGCGAGGCGCACGAGGGAGAGTGTGCCCATTTTCAGTCACCTGCAGTTTCCACACGGCAAGTTGATGGTGCTGAAAACAGTTCGTCTTGGTGGTTTTTGACTAGCTTTGCCTTCTTTTAAACAGAGTCCGCGCTGGCTGTTGACCTGGGAGAACTGAACTGCTCTGAAAGTCATGCTCGCGCACTTGCAGCTCTGTTGCACATGCAGTCTGCAGTGAAAAAAACAGCGGCGACAGCTGGTTGAGCCAGTTGCCGCCGCCTCGTGCCTTAAATATTCAAATAGAGTTGTGGAGGAAACTATCTGCCGCTGCGGAACGAGAGTGAAAACTCGCTGTGGTTCGCTGACTGCTTTTCGATTGCAGGAATCTTGCGCCAGTTGCGCAGGCCAAAGTAGAGCACAATTGCGGAGAACAGCCACGCGGGAAAGGCTGTGCCGAATGCCATGAGATAAATCGAGAACGTCAACCCCGCGATGATGCCTGCCGCTCCGATGAACATCATCATCATGGAAAGCACGCGAAGGAAGAGGATGGCTGTCCTTTTAGACATCATGACGTAGCTCCGTTTTGCTGAACAAAAGTGCTGCCGGCGTCCATTACAGCGCTTCAGGTCCGCGTTCGCCCGTGCGGATGCGAACGGCATCCTTGAGCTCAATCACGAAAATCTTTCCGTCGCCAATTTTTCCGTCGCCGGATTTAGCGGCCTTCGCAATCGCTTCCACGACACTCTCGACGACCTTTTCGTCACAGGCGACTTCGATCTTCACCTTGCGGACGAAATTCACGGTGTACTCGTGGCCCCGATAGACCTCCGTATGTCCTTTCTGACGGCCGTAACCCTGCACGTCCGATGTCGTAATGCCCTGGACGCCGGCGGCCAGAAGAGACTGCCGAACAGCCTCAAGCTTCTGTGGCTGAATAATGGCAATAATAAGATTCATTCCGATCTCCTTTTCTTTTCTCTGAGTGGGGCCTGAAGCGTCACAGAGCAAGGCTTGAGCCATTACTTTCGCGCGAGAATGTGTCTGGACAGTGGTCTGTTTCCAGCAACCGGCGAATGCGAGAGTCTATTTTTGATCAGTCTGAATCGGCGCAGGCACAAATTGAATTGACGCCAGTAGCATTCGCTCGTCTGGCAGCTAAGCTGAAGATCAGATTTCTTCTGGAGGCAGAAAATGGTTGAGATGAACGTCACCTATGAAGGCGAGTTGCACTGCAGTGCCAAACACGGGCCGTCTGGAAACCTTATCAGCACCGATGCCCCGAAAGATAACCAGGGCCGCGGCGAATCGTTTTCCCCCACTGACCTCGTCGGCGCCGCCCTTGGTACTTGCATGCTGACGCTGATCGGCATTTACGCCAAGCGGCACAATATCGAAGTCAAGGGAGCCACCGCTCACGTGACCAAGGAAATGGTTACCGCGCCCATCCGTCGGATCGGCAAGCTGACGCTGCGCATCCGATTGCCCGGAAGCGTGCCTGTTGAGCAGCGTGCGGCGCTGGAGAACGCGGCTCTGACCTGCCCGGTTTCGAAGAGCCTGCATGCCGACCTGGTCGTTGATGCAAAGTTTGAGTACGTCTAATCCCTGCGGGCGGTGTAGCGTAAAAAAAGGGTGCTGCTATGCCGCTCATTTCCTGTCTGCTTCTTGTTTTTCTTTGCTCAGCCTTTTCCTTCTCTGCTGAAATTCCGCTTGCCTACGAGTTGCCTCGGGACGGCAATGTGTCGCTGGCGATTTATGATTCGCAAGGCTGCATGATTCGCACATTCCTGCATGCCGAGCCCCAGCGTGCGGGTAAGCAGAACATCACGTGGGACGGTCTGGACATGGACGGCAAGCCTGCTGCTGCAGGCCAGTATGAATGGCGCTTGCTGCAGACAGCAGGGCTGCGCAGCGAATACCTGATGAGCGTTGGCACGAGCGTCGGCGCGCAGTGGTATCCGGGCAATCACGATGGCCCAGCCTGCCTTGCTGTCGAAAAGGGTTCATTCATCACCGCGGCGGCTACCGAAGGACCTCCTGAAATCAGCCGCTGCACATTCGATGGTAAAATTTTATGGGAACGCGGCTCGTTCGAGCCCGCCCGCAATCCGCGTGATGTTGCTGTCGGCGGGGGGCGTGTTTTTTACCTGCAGGATAGCGGCAAGATCCAGGTGCTCGATGCGGAGACTGGGCAGTCGATCGGCAAGCCTGTCCTTGCGCTCTTTCCTGTTCGCAAGTTGACCTTTCCGGAATTAAAGGGCGATTCATCGGAGAGGCAGGAATTCAATTTCGATCTGCCCAACGGCGAGTACCTGCTGCGCTTTCATTATGGAGAGAAGGAGCACGAAACCACGCTGGTGGAAGTAAGTCCGAACGGAATGGAGCCGTCTGCCGGGCATCGCACCTTACCTGACAAGATGAAGTGGTGGCAGCTTCCCGCTTCTGCTGCCGGCGCGGCAAAGCCGATTTTTCTTCCGCAGATTTACGGCAATCCTCGCGCAGTCAAAGTTCTCGACGGCAAACTGCGGCTGGCATTCATTCCGCAGGCGGAGAAGGGCAAGAGCGTTCACTGGAATGTCAGCGAAGTTGAAGTGCTCGCTCTGCCGGACCGCGTCGCCGCTTCTCCTGATCAACTTGTTCTCTCGTGTACGGGCGCCGGTGCGGTGATGTGGATCGACGCGCAGACTGGCGCCGTGAGCGATAGCGTTCCGCTCGCAGGCGTGCGCGATATTGCGGTTGCTGGAAACGGTCGCCTGTATGCACTGACGGCCGATTCTGTTGTAAGTCTCTCGCGCGAGGCGAAAACACCTGAGACTCGCGTACGGGGGCTCTCTGACGCGGCGCTCTTCGCAGTCGATGCCCAGGAAACGATCTTTGTCTACGAACGTTCCAGCCAGCAGATCAAACGCTTCGATAAAAGCGGCACGCTCACCGGCACGTTTGGCCGCGAAAATGGGCGGCTTGCCGGCGCGTATCAGCCGCGTGATTTCGCGGGCGTCAGTGGCCTGGCGGCAGACGGCAGCGGCGGATTCGTTATTTCGGAGCAGTCCAGCGCGCCACGGCGCGTGGCGCGGTTCGATAAAGATGGCGCTCCCGTGCGCGAGTGGTTTGGCGGAATGGGCTTTTATGCGCACACGTCGCTGGACCCGCTTGACGCATCAACCGGCTGGCTGCGGCCGCAGGAGAAATCCTGGATCATTAAAGTGCGGCTCGATTACAAAACGCGCGATTGGAAGCCTGTGGCATGTTACCGCTGGGACGAGCAGCTCGATGCTTCGTTCTTCGGCCGCAACCCCGAATACACGCACATCCGCTGCATGCGCCGCGATCTGAATGGCGATGGCGTTCCCGAAACGTTGATCTGGTGCCAGGCTTATCCAGCTCTGATCCTCGTGGAAGACGAAGCGAATAGAAAGTTGCGGCCGCTTGCGGCAATGGGACTGGTCGATGCTGACCTGTTCGACACCAAGAAGCCGCTGCCGGTTGAAAAGTTGCCGCCGTTCTGGGCCGAGGCTATACGCAAAGCGGGAGCGGATCCGGCAGATCCGAAGACACGCGTAAAGTTCGCGCGTTATACCTGGGCTGATGCGAATGGCGATGGCAGCATGCAAGCGGACGAGTTGCAGTTGGCTCCCGGCCCGGCAAAAGATCTGCGCTGTCTGCGCGTGGATTCTGAACTGGCCGTGTGGCAAGGCGGCTTTCACGCGGGACAGAACGGAATTTACGTGCGCTATAAGCCGGTGCGCTACACCGCTTGCGGGGCACCGGTCTGGGATCTGGCAGGCGCTGAAGCCGGATTTAAGACCGCAGGCGATGCGGAAACAGTCAGCATCACACGAAATGCGGGTGGCGAAACGTACGTGCTGCTGCGCGGCGGCGGGGATGGAACGAAGGCCCAAGGCATGTACAGCGACGTGGAGACGCATGGCTGGGCCTGGCCTGCAATCCTCTCTGATGCGAGCGCGTTGCTGAAACTGGATGCGAACGGAAAAGTGATTTGGCGATCGGCAAACAAAGCAGCGCGATGGCCGCATCCGCGCGGGCAACTGATGAGCCCGCGCAATATCAATGGGTTCGTGAAAGGCTGCGTTGCGGTTGGCGATCAGGTCGAGCAGCCTTGTGAGTTCTGGATGGAGGACGGGCTCTACGTCGGCGGGCTGTTCGATGGCCGGAACGGCAAAGATGGCAGCCTGCCCGGCGGTGAACCGGACGCTCTATACACGTGGCTGGGCGTAAAGGCAAAGCGCATCGGCCAGAACAACTTTCGCGAGCACTCGCTTTTTGCCGGAGATGACATGCTGATGGGCGGCGCGGTGGCGGAACTGCCGGATGGTTCGGTCGTTTTTCTGGGCCAGGGCGGCAACAACAATCCGTGTTATCGCATCACCGGATGGGACGGCTGGCATCGTGCGAGCGGAAAAGTTTCCGTCGCTGTGCCTGTGAGCGGTGCAAGCAGGAAGGGGAGTGGCCTCAAAGCTGAGTACTTTGAAACGCTGGACTTTGCCGGCCAGCCCGAAGTTCGCACCGATGCGCAGCTCTGGTTCAGCCCGCAGAAGAAGAAGCCTTGGCCCAGAGAGACTGCCGCAAAGGAATTCAGCGTGCGCTGGACTGGGTTGCTGGAGCCTGTGTTTTCGGAGCACTACACATTGGGTGTTTACGCGCGCGGCGAATTCAAATTATGGCTCGACGGAAAGGAAGTGCAGTGGGCGCCGCAGGACTACCCCAATGAGAAGCTGATCCGCAAATTCCACTCCGTCCCGCTTCCACTGAGGGCAGGAGGCAAAACTGCAATAAAGATCGAATTCAAAGCAACGCAGCCGAATCCGGCGTTTCATCTAAACTGGGAAAGCTTGAGCCAGCCGGTTGAGCACATCCCAACGATCGCGCTTTTTCCGGAATGAGACAGCCTTTGGCGACCTTTAGTTCGGCGCTTGAGGCTGTGCTTTGAAGGAAAAGCGTGTCTTCCCGTTCACGTCGAGGCCGGACTTCTGGCCGTCTTTTTCGCCATCGATGCGGTAGCGCAGATTGAACGTGATGGAACCTTCCACGAAGCGACCGCTGTCGGGATCGAACAAGCAAGTGCCTGCGCCGCGGCCGTCCACGCGCGTGATTTCGACAAGCATGCCGTCATCATTTTCGCCTTTGAGGTCTTTTGAATCCCACACGGTCAGCATGTCGATCAGCGCCAGGCGCCTGCCATTTTTCTCTTCCCACTTTGAGAAAGTCATCTTTGAGCGAACCTGCGCCGGACGAGCCAGGTGAAATTCCGCAATTTTCGCCATCGCGAACGAGTCTTCCCAGCTTTCCCCAAGCTTCACTTCGCGTCCGGCCAGGATCGGGAAAATGCCCTGTGCTCCGCCGTTCTTGATCGCGTCGACGAGGGATGGTTCGCCCTGCACGTCGCTCTGCCGTCCGGCCGCGTCAAGCGTGGCGCGCATTTCGGCATTTTCGATATTCTTAAGCTGCTGCTGGTACGCCTGGAATTTGTCGAGCCCGATGTCGTTGTCGCTGTCGATAACGACCTTATCGTTCTCGACATATTTCATTTTGCCCTTGGCGACGAACAGGTCGGTCTTGCTGTTCTCGACAGAACGTTTGTCGTGATATGTCTGGTCCTTGACCTTGATCAGCACGGGTGTGCCGTCCTTCGCCCGGATGTTCATCGCCTTGAGTACCAGCGTCATGGTGAAGGTTGAGTCGGCCGCGAGAGTAAAGTTTTTCTCTTTCTCTTTGCCGGTCGAGTCACTCACGGCATTGATCGTCCAATCGTATAGCAACGTATCGTTCGGTGCGAACTTCATGCGCAGGTCGGCCGTGTCCGGCTCGGCGGCGCACAAAACAAAGGCAGAACAGATTGCAAGTACGAAAGACAGCTGTGGCAACTTCATGAGACTCTCCGATCAAAAAGGGCTCTCTTAAAGGAGGCGTTATCTATAGGGCAAAATGCTGCGGTTTTCCAACGCTTACTCAGCGTCAGCGGATTTTAGGTCAGTCTCGTTGTAGCTTTGCATGGCTATTCCAGTGACTGCGAGGATGACGATCGCGACGAATCCGTTGCCGAAAACAAATAACCAAAGTTCGTCCACACCGCTTGAAGGTCGATACTTAAAAGGCCAACCGTAAAAACTAATGGTGTAGCCCGGAACAGAGCTTTGCCGTACCTCAGGAACGAAATTTAAATACAGCAGAACTGCCGTGGCAAACGTTAATACCAGTAGGGTATTGAGCCGGAATTGAATCCACGGAGCACGGCTCATTCATTCCACCCGCACCACCAGCCACCACTGTGGATCGACGCCTTTGAGGCGGATTTCAGTGACAGGCAAGCCGCTTTGAGCGATGAGCTGCCGCGTCATCGGGATGAAATTGTAAAACAGATCCCAGGGAAACCATTCGACACCAATAAAGCGGCACCAGTTGAAGTGATCGAAAATAATATATCCATCCGGCCGTACCAGCCGCACGGCGTCGGTGATGATCTGCATCAGCTCAGGCTTCCCGCGCTGCTCAAGGTGGCCGGATTTCCAGTCTTCGGCAAGCCACTCAATCATCTGGCGCTCGTTCGGAAACCAGTCGATCTGCGTCGTGTCCATCCCGCGCGGCTCGGAAACGGCCGTCTGCAGAATGTCGTTTACGGCATGGTGAAAACAGGCGACGTCAAACGTCTTCGGCTTGAGATGCCCGAGCGCTTTCTGCGCGTTCTCTTCGATAATCGATATGGGCATCTTCAGGTGCGCAATTTTCTCGCGAAGCTGCGCGCAGAGCTTGCGGTTGAGATTGATTGTCTGGTAGCTCGCCCGCCCCCCGCTGTAAGCTTCGGCGGCCACGACGACCGGATTGGAGGCGCCGACGCACGGTTCATAAATGCGCAGATCGCGCGGCGGCTTGAGGGCTTCAAAGACTTCGTAATACTGCGCAGCAAGCACGGCATTCAGAACGGGCATGCTGATATCGAGCGGCTTGGGATCTGTCAGCGCCGTCGCTACGCGCCCTCGTATGTCATTAAGCCCGGACAGCTCGGCGCGGTGTGCCTCATGCAGCGAGCGGTTGATATTGCCATCGGTAATTGCCTGTGCGACACGATCGATGTTCCACAGCGAGCCGAGCGGGTGTTCAATAGATTTAGTCTGCATGAAGCTCCCCGGAGGCTCACTTGGTTTTTTCCGGCGCAGGTTTGCGCCTGTAGACATAATTGTAGCGTTGCCGGCTGGTCACGCTGCCCATTATTCCCGAAGCGTATGTCACCGCCACTTCGTATTCCCCGCTTGTTGTGCCTGAAGGTTTGAACGTCACCGGCTTGAGCTGTCCGTTCGGGAGCACGTCGTAACGGCGCGAGCCAGCCGGCTCCTTTCGGTCGAGCTTCATGCGGTCCGTAAAAACGCGCGCGAGATTGACGTTGACTGGAATCGTGCGGAAGTTTTCGGGGATGTACTGCTCGGAGCCTTCTCCAAAAAAGCTGGGCACGCCAACCCAGATATTCTTCTCCTCAGTCTTGTTCTTGTCGTCCACTTTCGTGCCGGGCCTGGGTTCCGGTTGAACGTCGGATTGTATATCGAACTTCGCCTTCACTTCGCCGCCCCACGCCATCGTCGCAGTTTTCTCGGCGATAACATTGAAGCTCGTTTTCTCGCCTTTCTTCAGGTACACGACCTCCTTCGCGCGCTCGAACAGGCCGAAAACAAGGTCGTACGCTCCGGCCGGCACTTTCACCGTGCGGCGCTTGTCGTCGACTGAAAAGGAGCCTTCCGGTCCGGCGACGATCAGCATGTGGATTTTCAGGTTTTCAGATTTCTGCGGAATCTTGAATTTCTCAAACAAATCCACTGTGCCCGTTGCCATCGTCTTCGGCGCTGGCCGGACTTCGACCACGGTGCCGGCCTCATGAACGATTAATTCATAAAATCGCGTGCCCACCGCAATGTACTTCCCGCAGAAACTGACCGGACCCTCGCCGATGAGAATGCCGTCTTTATCCGTGTCGTTGTACTTTCCATTGCCGTTCTCATCGAGCAGTACGACTTTTTTGCCGTCGAGCTCAAATGTTTTCGCGCAGGAACGCAGCAACGCATACTGCTCGTTATCGACAAGCGACTTGAAGCGGAAGCTGTATTCGCTTTTCGAGCCGTCAGCGTAATGCAGTTCGCACGACACCGGATCGGTGTAGCCGTCCGGGCTGATACGCCGCGTCTCATCGTTGCTCGATTTGCCGTCTCCATTCAGATCGACCCAGATAAAGCCCTGCGCCAGCCGCGCCATCAGCGGCACAAACGGCTTTCCCGCCGCATCTTTGCCTTCCTGCGGCAGACCCAGATCGACAGCTGCGCCATCTTTTGGAAAGTCAATGATGCGCTGCAGTTCCGCGTCGAACAGTCCCGGCGATAAAATCTGCCGGGGCTGCGGCAGAAGCACATTTTTTGTCTCAATTTTCTGCCATTCGGCAGGTGGTTCCGGCGCCGGCGCTGCAGCATTTGCCGGCGCATTGGCGGGAGGAGGGGGCGCCTCACCGGCAATTGCGCAAGCGAACTGAAATGAAACGAACAGCGCCAGTGCTGCGTTGCATCGAACGAAAGTCGTAAGCATCTCACGCCTCACTCTGGATAACGGTCCGGCCAGTCTTCAGCAATATGACGCGCCGAAGCCGTTTGTATTGCAGATTTTCGGGTACGTTTGCGATTTCAATACGCCTCCCAGCTAGTTTTACGATTGTAACGCGGGCAGAAATCTTAAAATGGGCGCTCTTTCAGACTTTAGAGGGGATCAGGCTTATGGCTCAATCGGGCGGATTTGGCTTTGGCATCGTGGGTCTTGGCACCATCGCGGAGTTCCACGCGCGCGCCATTCAGGCGATGAGCGGCGGGCATCTGCTGGCCGCATTCTCGCGAAAAGGCGGCGAGCGTGCTGACAAGTTCGCAGCCGACTTCGGCGTTAAGGTTCACACCGGCGACTTTGACGCATTTCTCAAAACGCCCGGGCTGGACATCGTCACCATCGCCACGCCTTCTGGGGCGCATCTGGAACCCGTCCTGGCCGCAGCGAAGCAGAAGAAACACATCCTGTGCGAGAAGCCGCTCGAAATTACGCTCGAGCGGTGCGATCAGATGATCGCCGCGTGCAAAAAGAACCGGGTCAAGCTCGCCGGCATTTTTCAATCACGCTCGCAGGGGGGCGTAAAGGCCATCAAAGCGGCGCTCGACGCCGGACGCTTCGGACGGTTGACGGTCGTCAACGCTCTTGTGCCCTGGTGGCGCACGCAGGCGTATTACGATTCGGGCGGCTGGCGCGGCACGTGGGAACTCGACGGCGGCGGCTCGTTGATGAACCAGTCCATTCACCAGGTCGATATCCTGCAGTACTTTGGCGGCCCCATCGCCGAAGTTTCGGCCTATGCCGCCTGCCTTGCGCATAAACGCATCGAAGTGGAGGACACCGCGGCCGCCGCAGTGCGCTTCAAAAATGGAGCGCTCGGGCTGCTGCTGGGAAGCACGTCCATGTTCCCAGGGGATGCAACGGAGATCCACGTCAGCGGCGATAAAGGTTCGGCGCGTCTGCGTGCCGGGCACCTGGTCTCATGGCAATTTGAGCACGAGCAGCCCCAGGACGTTCAGATCCGCGCAGAATGGGGACCGCCCGCTGATGACAAGGGTAAGAGCGGCGCCGCCGACCCGAAGGCCATCTCCTTTACAGGTCATCAGCGGCAGTTTGAAAATTTCGTGCAAGGGCTTGAGGGCCGGGAGAAACTCCTGGTCGAAGGACCCGAAGCGCGCAAGGCCGTCGAACTGATCCTCGCCGTTTACCAGAGCGCTCTTTCGAATAAAGCGGCGAAACTGCCCTTGAAGAAAACGCCGAGGCTGTCAAAGTTTCCGAAGAAGTGACGACTTGACTGCGTAGCTCACGACGTACACGAAGGGAGAGAACGGCGTCCCGTTCTCCTTGAGCCCTGCAGTGCAACACTCTCACCGGCGGCTTGCATTGTTCAATGTCTGACATTTTTGTTCCGTACGAACGCGTCGTCATTCTGGCCCTCGATTCCGTCTGCTGGAACGTCCTGCTGCCGCTGGTGGCTGACAACACCATGCCGGCGCTTGGGTCATTCCTGCGGCACGCCAATTATGGTGTTCTCGAATCAACCGTTCCACCGCACACAGCCGCCGCGTGGACCAGCTTTCTTACGGGAAAAGATCCCGGCCGCCATGGCGTCATCGACTTCGTCAAATTCGATCCTTCGACGCATTCCTTCCGCTTTCATGACAGCAGCGTGCAGCGCAACGAAAGCATTCTGTACCGGCTGAGCAAAGATGACATTTCGTGCGGATCGATCTTTCTGCCGCGGAACTATCCGCCGTACCCGCTGAAGAATGGGTACATCATAAGCGGTTTCGAAACGCCGAATACGAAGGTTGCCTTCACTGAACCCGAAGAACTGCGGGACGACGTGCTCGGCGTATCGCCGCATCTGCATTTCAATTTCGAGGACGACTGGGAAGACGACCACGACGATGCCGCCTTCCAGCGTAACGTCGAGCGCGCGCGCCTTTCTGTCGATCTCCTCGAGCGGATTGCGGTGCATTGCCAGCGCGAGCGCCCAGTTGCCGTTCAGATCGCCTACTTGCAGGCAACTGACATCCTCTTCCACAAGGCCTGGAAGTGGTGCGATCCAGACACCTGCGGCAGCAACGCCGTGCGCCGCGAAGCGATCAAGAATTTCTTCCGCCGCATCGACCAGCTGATCAACCGCGTCTTCGGTCTGCATTCCAGTTCCAGCTCAAGCCAGCGCTTCCGCCCGAGCGCCGATGCGCGCACGCTTCGCGTGATCGTATCGGACCATGGGCACGGCAGCAGCGACGGCCGCGTCTTTATCAATAACCTGCTGCAGGAGTGGGGCTACCTGACTCCGCTTAATGCTCTACGCCGCGCGTCCCGGCGGATCACGCTGCTGACGATGAATGCTGACGAGCGCAAGATTCGCAGCAAGGAGATTCCGGTTGACTGGTCGCGCACGAAAGCGTACCTGGCGCATGTCGGCATCTATGGCTTTGTGTACATTAACCTGAAAGGCCGCGAGCCGAACGGTATCGTCGCGCCCGAGGATTTCGACAAGGTACGCAGCGAGCTCATCAATAAATTCCTGGCGCAGAAGATTCCCGGCACGGACATGCCGCTTTTCCCAAAGGTTTACAAAGGTGAAGAGTTGTATGCGCGCAAGCAGGAATTGAACCTGCCGGACCTCATCGTCGCTCCGGCCGACGGTTTCTATCCGCGCAAAAAGCTCACGAGCGGAAATGCTATTCGCGTGACGCCCAAGTCGGTGGGGGGCGTGCACCGCAGCGACGGTGTCTACGCGTTTGAGGGACCGGACATTCTTGCGGGCCAGGGGCCACGCGCGAGCATCACCGACATTGCGCCGACGCTGCTGGCTGCACTGGGCCAGCCTGTTCCTTCAAGCATGACCGGGAAGGCGATGTTGCATCTGTGGGGCGATCCGCCATCGGTGCAGATTGTGGATGAGAAGCATTCACGCGAATCGCAGCGCCTGGCGCCGCAGAACAACGCCGTCTACAGCAAGGAAGAAGAGCAGGCTATAGAGAAGCGCCTGGCCGACCTCGGTTACCTCGAATAACCAAGGCTTACTTCGTTTCTTTCCCCGGCTGCATGAACTCCAGGATTTTGCTCTTCGGCAGACGCATGATGAAGGTCGCGCCTTTGCCGGGATGATTCTCCAGGATCAGCTCGCCGCCATGCTCCTGAACAATTCGACGCGCGATGGCAAGCCCGAGACCCGTGCCGTGGTCTTTCGTTGAAAAGAAAAGTTCAAAGATTCTGGCCTCGTTTTCCTTCCTCACACCGCCGCCGTTGTCCTCAATGGCGATCTCGACAAAGTCTGGCGTTTCACGTGTATGAAGGATGATCGTGCCGTGTTCTCCGATCTGCTCCATCGCGTTGGTCAGCAGATTGAGGATGACGCCGCGCCCGAACTGATTTTGATCCAGCGCTATCGGATAGAGCTGCTCCTGGTAGTCCGTGGCGATCTGGATATGCCGGCGCTCGGCTTCAGGCAGAATGAATGTGCGGATATCTTCGAGGACGTGATTTAAGTCCGCCGGCAGCATCTCCAGTTTGGGCGGCCGCGCGTACGTCAGGAAATCGGTCAGTACTTTTTGAAGGCCTTCGACTTCCCGGTCGATCAAGCCGATGCGCATTTTGAATTCTTCGCGCTTCGACGCATCGACCGCCTCCAGATCTTCCTTAATCAGATCGAGATTCAGCCGGATTCCGTTCAGCGGACTGCGGATTTCATGCGCCAGTCCGGACGCCAGCGTTCCGATGTAGGCCATGCGCGAAGCCTGCTCCGCGCGCGCCTCGCGTTCCATTTGTTTTTTGGTCTTGGGTGCGGCAGCCATAGATCACCTGAACATTCCAAGGCAAACATTCAACTATGACTTTACGTTGTACACGACAGTCATTTATAGTGAAGCGCATGGAACCGGAAGCCCGGAAAGCCAAGCCGCTGGGACCGTACAAACGCTTCGGCGTGATGGGCGGGTCTTTTGACCCTGTTCATGTTGGACATCTCTCGATTGCGCAGCAGATTTTCAATGGACTGAAGCTGGAGCAGGTTGTGCTGCTGCCTGCAGCTACTCCGCCGCACAAACAGGAAGGCCGCGCGATGACACCCGCCGCCGAGCGCCTGCATATGTGCGAATTGGCCGTACACAACATGCACGGCCTGAGCGTCAGCGACTTCGAGATCAAGCGCGGCGGCGTAAGCTACACCGTGGAAACCGCGCGGCAGATCCGACAGGCCTACGGGCCGGAAGCGCAGATCTATTTCGTAATCGGGTCCGACAGCCTCGCTGATCTTCCGCAGTGGTATGAGATTAAAGAACTGGTCACGCTGATCGACTTTGCCATCGCTGAGCGCCGTGAGACGCCGATCAAGGAATCGCTCTGGCTGAATTTGCGCACCGCCCTCGGCGCTGAAGCTGAAGCCAAGCTGCGCAAGGGAGTGGTGGAAGTTCAGCGGGTCGACGTGAGCTCGACGTTGATCCGCCAGCTGCTGGCTGCCGGCGAAAAAGTTCCCGGGTATCTGCGCCGTGACGTCGAAGAGTACATCCGCGCCAAGGGCCTCTATGGTGCGCCGCCCAAACCCACCGCAACCCCGCGCATCATCATGCCGTGAGTATCGCGAGGCTGAAGCGAGTGCCTCGCGTTGGTTCTGCGCTGGATTAAACCTTCTCCGGGCGAATGATCACTAATTGCTGCGCCTGATTCGGAGAATGCGTTGCGCGTTTGCCTTTTCCTGCTGATTGGGATGGTTTCCACCGTTTCTGCGGCGGATGAATGCGACGAGTTGCCGCCGCGGTCCACGGCGTATGTTGACTACGCCAGAGTGCAGGCAATCTTCGATGCGCGCTGTCTCGAGTGTCACATCGGCGCCGATTCGCCTTACGGGCTGGATCTTTCCGCCTTCCGAAGCTACACCCGCCTGGTGAATGAACGCAGTCAGGAAGTGCCGTCGTTGTTTCGCGTGAAGCCCGGGAATTCAAAGAACAGCTACCTGCTTCAGAAACTCAATTGTGCCACGCCAAAAGTCGGCGACCGGATGCCCATTGGCGGTGTACTTTCAGTCGAGGACCGCGCGGCCATTCGCGACTGGATCGATCAGGGTGCGCGGCCGGCAAATCGCAATCCTCTTATCGTCAGCGGCCCGGGAGGAATCCCGGCTTCTGCCCGCGTGGGCGAACCTATTCAGTTTTTTGCGGCCGGCAGCGATCCGAATAACGATCCATTGAGCTATTCATGGGATTTTGGAGATGGCACACACCGCAATGGCGAGACCGCCATTCATGCCTTCGCTGCAGCAGGGACCTATAGCGTCGCGGTTTCGGTTACTGATGACCGCGGCGGCGTGGTTATGGCCGCCCTCGCTTATGTTGTCGAGCCTGATATCGACAGCGATCAAGATGGGCTCGGAAATTATGGAGACCCGGATGATGACAACGATGGCATACCCGATGGAATCGAACAGGCACTCGGGTTCAATCCCATAGATCCGCTTTCGGTTCCGCTGCTCACTTCGGGGCAGAACGGGCTGACGCTTTCTTCGGCAAAAATGAATTTCGACTTTGCCGCTTCCTCGGCGGATTCCTTCAGCGCACGCGGCCGCCTTGCCATGGCATCGGCTTTTGATGCTGCAAATCAAACATGCATTGTTGAAGTCGGCGGCATCACTCGCACGTTGCAACTGGATGACAGGGGTGCTTCGCGTCGGGGTGCTGGCGACTCGCTGAGAATCGTGAAGCAGAAAACGGGCGCCGCTTTTTCAATCAGGCTCAACGCTGCGGATTTTAAATTCGCGGTGCTCGGTGAAACATTATTGAACACAGCGGACACACGGCTCGCGCCCTGCTCGACAAGGCTGTGGATTCTCGCGGGACAGTCGCTTTTCTCGAGCGAAGTGCCGCTTCTTTATTCGCGTTCAAAAGGTCGCGCCGGTTCGGCAACGCTGAAACGCTGACAATTCAGCGTCACTTAATATTGAGCACCCAGGGTACCCACCAGGTACAGATGGGCGTAACGACAATGATTCCGAGTATATCCACCATCAGCCCGCAGCGTGCCATCTGTGGCACGGTGATATAGCCGCTGGAGAATGCAACAGCGTTTGGCGGTGTTCCTGCCGGAAGCATGAAGCCAAACGACGCGGCCAGCGTTGCGGCGAGCATAAGCGGCACGGGATGCAGACCCATGCTTTCAGCACTGGTTGCCAGCAGCGGAAGGAGAATGCTCGCGGTGGCGGTGTTGGACGCGACTTCAGTCAGGACTGTCGCGACGATGCAGACCAGCAACGTTGCGAAAAATGGATGGAGTTGACGCTTGCCCTGTAGGCCCGCGGCGATCCAGTCTGAGAGTTTGCTCTCCTGAATGCCGTAGGCCATCGCAAAGCCGCCGCCGAGCATCACTAGCAGGCCCCACGAAATTCCTGCTGCCTCCTTCGGTCCGAGCGCCGCACGAAGGGGCTTCTTCTGCACGGGGATAAAAAACAGAACTCCCGAGACCACCATCGCAACCGCACCGTCGCCGAAATCCTGCTTCAGGTAATTGCGTAGCGGCGCCGAGTATTGGTCCAGGCTGCCGAGCAGGTCCGGCCAGCCGAACGGGACGGACTGCCACCAGCCCGGAATGGTCGCAAAACCCAGTTCAATAGGCTTGCGGAAAATCCAGAGTGTTGCCGCCGTTAGAAAGGCCACCAGCGCGGCCCGCTCTCCGGCGCTCAGCGGGCCCAGCTTTGAGCGGGCTTCATGAATCGCGCGCTGTCCGCTCTGGAATCCATCGGCTGGAAGCGGCGCGGCGAAGCGGACGAGGTAAATCCAGACGACTGGAATGCAGATCAGGACCACGGGCATGCCGAATTTCAGCCACGTCACAAAGTCGATTTCGATATTCAAAGTCTGCCGGGCCATTTTCACGAAGACCAGATTTGTCCCGGTGCCGATCTTCGTGCCGATTCCACCAATGCTCGCCGCGTAGGCGAGCCCGAGCATCAGCGACAGGCCAAACTGCCGCAGCAACGCATCCTGGCTTCCGACTTCATCCTGGAATTTGACAATAACCGCCATACAGATCGGGAAAAGCATCACGGCCGCTGCGGTATTTGAAATCCAGAGCGAAATGAAGGCGGTCGCCATCATGAATCCGAGGACAATTCTGCGCGGACCGGTGCCGACGCGGCCGATAATTTCGAGCGCGATGCGGCGATGCAGTCCCCACTGTTCCATCGATGCGGCGATTAGCATTCCACCGAGGAACAGGAAATTGATGGGATCGACATATTGCAGCAGCAGCGGGAAAATCGGCAGATCACAGAGCACTGGGAAAAGGACGATCGGCAGGCATGCGGTCGCCCATAGCGGTATCGGTTCGGTAATCCACCAGGTTGCCATCAGCACAACCGTGGCGCCGGCCCAGGCCGCGGATGCGTTCAACCCCTTGGCCTTCAGCAGGAAACCGACAGCGCAGAAGAGCGCCGGCCCGAGGAACAAGCCAATCCATTCCCGCAGCTCAAAGCTGGCGAATACGCCTTTCTTTTCAGACATGAGTGTGACGTTTTACGGCAGATAAGAGAATTTGCCTGCCAAAATCGCAAGATTACGTGCTGACGCGACTCTCAAACGCGAAACGAAAGTGGGCTACTTTGCTTTCTGAATTTTCTCGAGCAGCTTTGCAAACGTCTGGCTGGCTGCTTCGACAACTTCAGGCGGTACACCGACGCCAAAAAGATCCTGAATTGAAAAGTATGTATCGGACAGCGTGGCCGTACCGGAGTGGACGGGTTCGGTCGCAAAAGAGAGGACCGGCGTGAGCGTCACGGCAACTCCGCTCGAGCTTGTCGTTACGTTGCTGATGCCGTACTGCGCCAGAGCTGGAATCAGCGCCGGATCAACAATAGTGCTCATCCAGATTCCAGCAAAACCGCTTCCAGGCAACTGAGACAAATTGTCGCTCACCAGCAACGCGTGAAAGGAAAACGGAAGATCGGCCGTTGTCGGCGGCGCTGAGTAGTAAATCGTAAAAGCTTCGCCCTGGTACGTCGTTTTGTATTGCTGCGACAGCGTAAACGAGTGAGACACGCCGCCGCTGGCCGGATCGCCAATTCCTGCAGAACCGCTCAAGCCAATCGCGGGAGTGAAATTCAGCGTCTGCAGCACGCCGCCCCAGACGAATGCCGAAGTCTGCCCACTGCCTTTTGCCAGCAGCGTCGTAACCTGTGATTTGTACTTCTCGAGCTTGGCCGGATCCGGTTTCTTCGCAAATTTCTGCAGCGCTTTGAGAAGTTTCTGCTGAGCACGGCCGGCGTTACGCTGAGCTGCACGCTGAACGCTGTTCTGCGCGGTGGCGTCGGTGACCCACTTCACGCTGAACGCGCCATAGCTTTCGCTCAGCGCAAGCGGTATTTCGCCGCTCCAGACTGAACTTGAAGCGGCGAATACCAGGCAAAGCAACAGACAGCGTAACGCTTGGAACATGTGTTTCTCTCCCTATTACGCGTTAAAATTCGGGCGGCTTGGGCGGCTTGACGGCTTCCTGCTTTCCGGTCGCCGGCGCGGCTTCGCCTTTATAGCCTTCGGCCAGAACTTTGCCGAGCTGTCCACGTCCGACCTGCAGCACGCGCCCGTCCTGCAGCAGAATAGTGATCGGCCCGCGCATTTTCTCTGAACTGTGTGCCACCACCTTGTTCGGGGCGTCCTGTTTTCCGCGGTACACAACATTGTTCAACTCTTCGTCAGTCACGCCCTGAAGATATTTGGGCTGCATGTCGCGCAACTGCGCAGGGAAGTTACCGTTGTTCTCGGCCGCGTATGCCGCCAGGTCCTTGGCCAGTCGCTGGCCGGATTCCAGCGCTTTCTGGTTCTGCGGAGCACCTCCACCACCGCCGCCCCCCGCGGCGCCGAATGCGCGGCCGCCACCCATCATGCGCTGGCGCTGAATAGCCGCGGGAATCGCCGCGAGAAGCGAGAACGCGCCCGTGGGCGAGTAACCTTCAGCCATGATGCCATCGGCATCCGTGCTGAAGCTGAAGACCGTGCCGCCGAGATTCTGCATCAGCACGTCGCTGGTCGGCAGCGCCGTTACATCAACCTGCGGCACGCGCTCGCGCAGCTGCACGAACGGAATCAGCAGATCGTACGTCGCCACCGCGAGCGCGCCGGTATCGAGGTAGAGCATCGCCTGCGGCTGGCCCATCAAGCTGGAGCGCGCCGATTTGAAGTCCTTGTCATCGGCAAGGCTGCCGAGCATCATGTTTGCCGGGTTTGCCGCATCGTAGCCCTGCGCCATCATTTTGCGGCGGGCGAGTTCCTCCCGCAGCGCCAGAGGATAGAGCGAGAAGATTACGTCCTTCTTATCGAGAACGTACGCGAACTGGCCGGGATCGCGGCCCTGCGTGAACCGTTCACGAGCGGTAATGATTTCATGTTCGCCGCTGGCCAGCTCGGTGAATTCGAAGTTGTCCTTGGCTGCATTGCGGATCGCACTGAGCAGGGCCTTGGCCGCAACAGTGTCTTTGATTCCGAGCGAGAGGAGCGGCTGCGGGAATCCGACGGGCAGCTTCGGATGGCGCGCGGCGAGACTCACCGAGAACACCGCCTGGCCAGTCAGTGCACTCAGCATTTCTTTTTTAATGTCGATATTCAGCTGCTGTCCAAGCATCAGGAAGAACGCGTTGACTTCTTCCTTTGCCTTCGGGTTTTCCAGCGCAGCCAGCTCGATTACGCGTTCCAGGACTTTGTCCGGCGCGATCTGGAAAGCTCCGGCCAGCAGCGACGTGCGCGGTGCGGCGGAAAGCGCTTCAGCGGTGAGCCCTTCACCGTCCGCCATCGCCATCAGTCCTTTGCGAACGGCTGCGGGAACATCGATGAAGAAGGTTTCGCGCACACCTTTGTCCTTGATGCCCGAGCAATAGGCGACAGCGCGAACGCCGTCCAGGCCGGCGGCCTGCCAATCGCGTTTTTCTTTGTCCGTCTTGGGATTTGCATCGATAATGGGATTTTTGCGCAGCGCTTCGACGTTCACGTAAACCATCAGGTCGTTTTCAGGGCCCGCCTTTTCAAGCACTTTGCGGAAGCCGGCGTTCTGCGCGAGAACTTCCGCCGCTCCGGCGTCGGCCGCAGGCGGGGCGGCTTTGAATTTCTCATGGTTGGCGAGAAGTTTTTCGAGGCGGCCTTCGCCGAATGCGAAGATCACATTGCCATCGCACTGCGTGTACTGCACGCTCGTGGGTCCCTGCGGCAGCGGGATGGTGATCTTGTGAACGACCGAATTTCCGACAGGCGTCTGAGTAACGGCGATTTGCCCGCCGGCCTGAGCTTTCAGCTGGTCCAGGCGGCGGCTGATTTCGTCCATCAGGAGCTGTGTTTTATCGCGCGCCTGGATGCTCAGCAGAAGGTCCGGCAGCGGCTGGCCTTGCGGCGTGCGCTTGTCGACTCCCAGCACCGCAAAGCTGATTTCGCCTTGTGAGAAGTAGGAGACCAGATCATTGAGCTTGAAACCGCCCTGCGCTTCAGCCATCGCCACGGCAAACTGAGCGGTCATCAGCGGCGCGCGGAAGGCGCGCTGAACCTCCGGGTTGTTGTAAATATTCCAGAGCCCGGTTTTCTGCAGCTTGGCCATGGTTTTCTGCGCATCGGTGACGCTTACGACAAACAGCGTGTCCGCTGGCAGAAGCGAGGTGACCTGCCATCCGGCCGGCTTGTCATCTCCTGCCCATGTCAGCCGCGGGGCGGCACTTAGTACGGTAAGCAGCGTCAGCACAGCAGCCACCGGCATTCTGAATCGTTTCATCGTCGGCTTTCTCCTGCAATCACCGGGTCACTCCCGGGCTAGTATTTAGAGTCGTGCGTGTCGGATTTTACTTCACGAAAACGTGGGACAATCCCTCATTTACCCGTGCAAAGTGGTCTCTGCGCTGGTCTTAAGCAGTTAGCGCGCCGATTCTGCAGTTTAACCGGATTCTTCCGTCGGCGTCGTCCGTGTGCCTATAACATGCCGATCGCATCCACATCCACGACAGCTTCTGCGCCCTTGAGTTTGTTTAATGCATCGCCGGCAGGGCCGTGCAGCAGATCCGAAAGCACCTCACTGGTGCGCGCTTTTATCAGCACATGTTGCCGGTAAAAGCCTTCCAGCCGCGAGAGCGGCGCTTCAGCCGGACCGAGGATTGATACTCCATTGCCGGTCGCGGCCTGCGGCTGCGCCTTCAGCGTACTGGCGATCTGCTCGGCAGCGGCGCGCGCGTGCGCCAGATCTTTTGAGCGCACAATGATTCGTGCCAGCCTCGAGAACGGCGGATAATTATACCCCTTGCGTTCCTCCAGTTCATTTACGCAGAAGGCGTCGAAATCATGCAGCGCAGCAGCGCGGATCGCGGCGTCGTGAGGCAAATGCGTCTGCACGATTACCCGACCGCCTTTGTCGCTTCGCCCGGCGCGACCTGCGACCTGCGAAAGCAACTGAAACGTGCGCTCGCGGCTGCGGAAATCCGGCATGTGAAGCGCTGTATCGGCCAGCACGACTCCGACCAGGGTGACGTTGGGGAAATCCAGACCCTTGGCGATCATCTGCGTACCAATAAGGATGTCGATCTTCCCGGCGCGAAAAAGTCCGAGCGTATCGATGTAGGCCGCGCGCCGCGTCATCGTGTCCGAATCCATCCGCGCCACACGGGCTCCCGGAAATGTCTTTTTCACTTCCGCTTCCACGCGTTCGGTGCCCATGCCCCAGTGCTTGATCCCCGGCGCTCCGCAGCCGGCGCAAACGTCGGGAACAGGCTTGGTGAAGTTGCAATAATGACAGCTGAGCGAATCCGCGGATTGCCCGGACGTATCGCGGTGGCTGGTCAGCGTGATGTCGCACTGCTCGCACTTTTCCGTCCGGCCGCAGCGCAGGCACGTGAGAACCGTCGCAAAGCCGCGCCTGTTCATGAACAGAATTATCTGCTCACGCTGCTCGAGCGTCTGGTGAATCGCCATTGTCAGGCGACGGGAAAGGTAACTGTAGCGCTCGACTTCACGGTTCTCGCGCGCCATGTCGACGACTTCCACCGGCGGCAGCGGCCGTCCGGCGACGCGCTGCGACAGATGCAGATGGCGCATCCTTCCTGTGCGTGCGGCATAGATCGCTTCGAAGCTTGGCGTCGCCGAGCCCAGCACAAGAACTGCATTACTCAAGCGCGCAAGCTCGAAGGCAACATCGCGGGCGTGGTAGCGCGGCGTCGTCTCCTGCTTGAATGCATTCTCGTGTTCTTCGTCGATGACAACAATACCCAGGCGTGGGAGCGGCGCGAAGAGTGCCGAGCGTGCGCCGACGACGACGTCGATTTTCCCGGCACGAATTGCCCGCCAGGCGTCGGCGCGCTCGCCATCTGTAATGTGGCTGTGCAGCACCGCCACGCGCTCGCGGCCGAGCCGCCGTTCAAAACGCTGCGCGGTCTGTGGCGTGAGCGCGATCTCCGGCACGAGCACGATGCCCTGTTTGCCAAGAGCCAGAACCGTCTTCAACGCGCGCAGGTAGACCTCGGTCTTGCCGCTCCCCGTGACTCCCTGAAGCAGGAAACTGCTGGCCTTACCCGGAGTTTGCGCGCCAGAATGCTCGGCCTTCAAAGCTGCTTCGATTTCAGTCAGCGCTGCCTGCTGCTCGGGATTTAGAACGAGATCCGTCTCGCTTGCGCCTGCATCGCCTTCGCCGGCGGCTTCGAGCGACTGAGCATCTGCATTGAGCCGCTCTTCGGTCACGCGCAGCAATCCACTCCTTTCGAGCGCCTTCAGCGCGGACTCGCCGGCGCCAGCCTGTTCGAGAAGCTCTGCCACGGCGACTGGTCTGCTCTGTGCAGCCAATGCCAGCAGCAGCGCCGCTTGCTTTGGCTTCTTGCGGGAGACTTCTTCGGCCCTGCGGAGCAACTCCGCGGGCTGCGCGAGCGCGCCGACCATGCGCACGCGTTCTCCTTCAGAGCCACGTTTAACACCGGCCGGAAGCATGGCCGTCAGAGTCGCGCCGAACGGGCAGGCGTAGTGCCGCGCCATCCAGCGCGCCAGTTCCATTTGCGTGGGCGTCAACAGGGCTTCCGGGCTACTCTCCTGCACCGAGTTGTCGCGCCGCTTGCGAACGGGCGCGCTCGGAAGCACGCGCAGAATGGCCTTCAGCTTTGCCGGATCGATCTTTTCTTTCAGCAGGCTCTCCGGAGATTTGGGGCCGATGAAAAAGCCGCTCAGCGTGCGGTGCCCGAACGGCACTTCCACGCGCGCGCCAGGCGTGAGCTGCTCCCACACCGCGTCTGCGACGTATGTGAACGTGCCCTTCACTGGACCTTCGACAGCCACTTCCGCCAGCCGCAAAAAAACCGGCGGCGCTTTCTGAGTGGGTTCAATGGCGGGTGCAGGCGCCGACGAAGCTGCGGGAGCATCGAAGCTGCTGAATAAATCAGGCTCGGCGTTTTTGACCTTTCGTGCCATGCCGCGAAACTTTAAGCGGTTTCAAAGTCCTGACAATCGCTGCCGGAATCTTTAAAAAATATCTTTGTGTCTTCGAGTTTTTGAGTCTTCGCGTCGAAGCTGTTAATTCTGCAGCTTCAGCGGCCCGATCTTTACCGCTCCGCTTTCGGTCAGGTTGTAGATCAGGATAGTGATGCGCTCGACCTGGTCGCGCGGCTCGAGCGGTGTGTCGTAGTCCTTCCAGGGGACTTTGCTGGCGCTGGATTTCAGGTCTCCCATGTTCAGCGGGAAGCGCAGGTTGCGATTCCAGCCCGGGCGCGAGAAAACCGGCCGCGTCTCGTACGCCTTTCCGTCCTTCGTGTTGATCAGCAGGGCGATATTGCAGCCACTCTTGAGGTCCGAGTGCAGATCGAAGACGACCGCCTGCGTTTTCGACAAGTCGATCAGCCCGTTTCGGGCGATCGCGGCCTTGTGCTTTGTTCCACCCGAGAAGCGCACGGCCTGGATCTTCATCTTTTCTGTCTTGTCGTCGATGGTCCAGAGCTGCGTTTCGTTGCACCACTCCGCTTCAGCGGACCAGATGGGCTTGTTCCACTTGTCGAGCGGCTCGAGGTAGTTGTCGAAGACCGGGAGCTCGGGACCGCTATAGCGGTAAAGCTTTTCGAATTCGGCCGTCGTCTCCGGCGGCGGTGGAAGCTTCGGCGCATTCGGGCCCATGCTGTAGGCCACCAGGTTGATTCCGAAGCGCAGCGACGCCTCCTGCATCTCGGCATTCGTCAGGTCGGTCAGCGACTTCATTCCCGCGTTCATGCGTGGATCGATCTGCAATCCGTCGGCGTAGTCGTTGCGCGTGTAGATGATCGCCGCGCGCTGGCCGTCCTTTTCCTTCGGATCGGGTACAAATGCGGCCTCGATGTAATCCTGCCTGTACTTGTCGCCCGGCGGCACGCGGAAGCCTTTGTAGCCTTTGCTCAGGTCGTAGCACGAATTAAAGAACGGGTGTGAAAGGGGTAGCGAGAAAAGCTTTCCACCCTCGATGATCCGCGGCACGTCGTCGCGGAACTTTTCGTCGAAGCCGTTGTAGTCGCTGGCAGATGAATCATTCACCCACAGCGTGCCGCCGGCTTCGATGAAAGCGCGCATCGCCGTGATCTCTTCGGGCTTGAAGACGATCGGCTTGTTCGAGGTGATCAACGCCATGCGGCAGCGCGAGAGCGCTTTCATATCAGCCAGGTCGAACGTGAGCACGTTCACTTCCAGTTCCGGCAGCCCCGAGCGTTCGATGAACGCGCCGCGCAGGTGGTGCAGCGCCGTCAGTGATGAATCCCAATCGCCGCTGTGCCGCGTCAGGCCCAGGTTGATACGGACCATGCCGCCCGTCTGATGCTCGCCGGTAACACGCCAGTTCGGAAGAGTACCGCCAGACACCAGCGTTCCCTTTTTTCCACCCGCATCGCCTTCGAGCTGCTGCGACGAAAGTCCGCTGCCGGGAAGCGTACCTGGTTTGCGATTGGTAAGGCGCCCCGAGGGCGGGATGGCTGTTCCGCCGCCACCGGGAACTCCAGAGAGCGATCCGGCAATTCCGTCTCTGCCTAAGCCGCCGCCGATGCCTCCGCCAACGCCTCCTCCAATGCCTTTTCCGAATCCCCCATTCGCTGCAACCGTGCGAATGCCGTCTCCACCTGCGCCGCCATTTCCCGGCTGCGTTCCCGTTCCGGTGCCCGCTTTGCCGGGTTCCTTTCCAGGGGCGCCTATAGCTGCAGTGCCTTTACCGCCCGCGTTGCCCCCGGTGAGCGGATCGATTGCCAGCGGCGCGTCGCCATCGCCGGTCAACGCGTTACCGCCTGGCCGCCGGCCTGTTCCATCGATGCCGATCTGGCTAGCGCCAGGACTTGTCGTGCCGCCGCGTGTGAGGTCCGCCATGGCCAGCGTGCTGCCGCTCAGGGCGCCCGAGCGTTTCATCGGTCCGGCAAACGCGAGTTCCGATCCACCGCCGCCGGGCGCAAGGCCAACGCCGAGCGCGCTTCCGCCGCGTGCGATGCCGATGCCTGTTCCATTCGGAACGCCTGCGGCATTGCCTCCAGGAACGCCTGCGCCCGGCAACTTGCCTGCAATTTCGCCATTGCCGCCGCCGCCGCCCGGAACAGGTCCGGCGCTCAGCGGCGCGTCACCTTCGCCGCCAGCTCCTATTCCGCCTTGCCGCACGACCGATCCTGTTCCACCGCCAGCCAAAGGCGACTGCCCGGTTGTGCCGCCGCCGCCCGCGCCGAAGCCCGGAAGAGTGGAACCGCTGCCGCGCCCGGGAAGCACCGACGCTCCACGGCCGCCGCCGACTGCTTTGCCGTCACCTCCGGCTGCGAAAGCGAGCTGATCGCCGACGCCTGTGCCTGCGCCGATTCCCCCCAGTGCCGAGCCGCCTCGCGCGATGCCGTCTCCTTTATGAGTCAGCGAATCAGCCGGCGCGCCGCCCGCGCGGCCTCCTGTCGGCTTGTTGTCACCGATGCCGCTGGGCGAAACGCCGCCGATCAGCGTGCCGGCATCAAGCGGGTCATCGATGGCATCCAGCCCGGCGCCGGGCGCTGGACGCGCAGACACGGGAACGCCGACAACGCCTGCAGGTCCCGGTTCTTTTCCGGGGCTATCGTTAAGTTTCAAATCATCTGTCGTCGCCAGTGCGCGAGGACCAGCGCCGATAGCGCGGCTGACGGCGACATCATTTCCGCCCGGCAAACTGGCGAGAGCGGGCGTGCTCAAACGCTGCATCGCGGCGGGTGCTCCCGACGCTGCGGCAGGCGCGGCCGGAGTTGCTTTTGTCGCTGGAACCTGCGGCACCGCTGCCGGCGCCGTCTCCGGCGGAAGCGCCGCAATCTCGAGCGGCGCATCGCCTGCATCGATCACGGTGCGCGGTGCGGCGCTCGCTGGAGCGGCCGGCTGCTTCTCGCGCGGCGCTTCATCCGGAACGCCGCTTGGCAGGGCGCTGTCATAAAGCGCGGTCGGGCCGCGCCGTTCGGGAGCCGGCATCGCCGCGGGCAAAGCCTGCTTCAGCGGGGTGGTGGCGACGGCTCGTGCGACCGGATTCTCGACCTTCGGACCAGCAGGCTGCGCCGCGAGCGGTTCGGGCGCGAGCGCGTCTGTTTTCAGCGGATCGTCCGGCAACACGCTCGCGGCTGCTCGCGCGGAAGCGGCTGCGGGCGTTTCGACACGCGGGCCTTCCGGCGCCTGCGTAGACTCGAGCATCGAGGCGCCCGGCGTGCCGGCACGGGCGACGTCTTTGGCGGCGAGATCCGGGACTTTTTCGACGGCTTTGATGCCCGCGAGCCCTTCGCCCTGAGCCAGCGTGACGGCTTCATCGGTCCCGCCGCCGCCGGTTTTCAGTGCTTCCAGCCGGCGCATCTGCTGCTCGCTCAGCCCGCCGCCGAAGAGCTCTTCGCCTTCGAGCAGGCTGACTTGAACGGAGTCGGGGAGCGCGTCCATCAGCTGCGAACGCGGCATGGCCCACGGCAGAAAGGCCATGTGAAAGAGAACGGAGTAGAACGCATAACGCACCCACGCGCGGCGGACCAGTCTGTTGACCAGGTACGCCATCGCCGCCGCAATCAAGGCGATCAGCAGAACGATCCAGCCGAGAACGCGCGGCGTTTCCTTTACGGGCGCGATCGCCTCCTGTGCGGGGCGCTCGATCAGAATCTCGACGACATGCTCATCGCCTGCGCCGGTAATGCGAAGCTGGCAGCGCTGTCCGGCCTGCGCATCCGGCTTCGCCTGAACAAAAGCTTCAATCGTTTCGCGCCCGGGCAGACTCATCTGCATCTGCATCACAGAGTCAGATGCTTCTGGCGCCAGAAAGATGGCCGGCGGTTCTTTCGATTCGACGCCGTCGACGGATTTGATCGGACGCAGCGTCAGAGCCAGCGGAATCCTGTCATCGCGATGCGATTTGATCAGCACTGATTCGAGCGGCAGCTTTGAACGGCGGTCGAAACGTAAGACAAGCGTGCTGGGAGACACATGGAACGGTGCCGGGTCGATTTCGTTGACGACCGTCAGTTTCAGCGGAATCGTTATCACGCCTAAACGCGAATTGAGCTGCAGTGTTGTGGCGTAGAGGCCGTCCTGTGCGTCGTCGGGGACAATCAGTTCAAGCGTCAGCGTGCCCTTTTCGCCCGGCTTGAGTTCTATCGGCTGCGGCACTTTCAGTGCATCGAGCGGGATTGTAATCTGCGGCAGGCGCACTTTCGCAAACGGCGCTGAAACTGTCGCGGTCGTTGCGATCGGCCGCGCGCCTTCTGCTGCCAGCTGCACGGTCAGCTTTTTTCTCTGACCTTGAATCAAGTTGCCGAAATCCAGGCTCAGCGGATCGGCTGTTAGGCGCGGCTCAACGATCTGTGCTGACCAGCGCTGCAGCGCGAGCACCGGTCCGCTCTCGATGGATATCCAGCCGCCGGCGATGCCGCTTTTCACGTCCTTTGCCAAGGGAAGCGTGAAGCGCGAAATTGCGGAGTCGTTCTGCAGCTGCGCGGCCGTGACTGCTGCTTCAATCTGCCCATCAGGAATCACGCGCACCGTTGCGTTGACGGGTGCGCGCAGGCCCGGCTGCGCCCACTTCCAGCGCAGTTCCTGCTCCAGCGAATCGCCCGGCTCCACGCGGCCGAGATCGCGCGGTGATTCAAGAGTAAGATGATGCGCTTTAATCAATGCCCGCAAAACGATGCGCGCCAGCTCGCGTGAACCAAAGCCGCGCAGAATCAACGTTCGTTCGACGCTGCCGCCGGGGGCATCGGGCGCGACGTCGAAGTCCAGATCTACGTCCGCACCGGCGGAGGTCAGCTTCAGCAAAGGCTGAACCGCATTGAGCTGCAGCGGCCAGCGCGGCGCGAAGAGCGGCTGAACGTCTTTATGGCGCGCGAGGAAAAAATCCTTTTCGGCTTTTTCCGGCGTGAGCTCCGCTGAGTAGACGCTCAGCCGTCCACCGCTGGCCTTGAGATGAACCTGGACCTGCGCTTTGTCACCAGGCTGCAGCGAGCCGAGATCGAGCGTTTCAGGTGCAATCAGTCCGGGGCGGATGACTGTCACATGCCACGGCAACCGGACGCGCTCAGCGCCGGCAAGCTCGAGATCGATCAGTCCGCCGTACTCACCAGGTTCGAGCAGCTCCGGCAAATCGATGCTGAATCCCAGCGCGCGGCGTTCACGGGCTTTGAGCAGCGCTGGAATGTCGTTCATAACCGCCGGATTCGGCAACGCGCGAACCGATTCCTGCAACGGCGCCGACTGCTTGATTGAAAACGCTCCGCCGGCACCGCGCACGCGCACGGAAAACTCAGCACTGACCCGCTCGCCGGCAAAGCGCGTTCCGAGTTCAACGGGGCCGCTCGTGACAAGCGCCGGTCCGTCGTGACGGCGCATGATGAAGTGCGACTGCGTCTCGCGGCGGAAGTCAACGCCGTCCCGCTTGCCTGTGGCAATGACGCGCACGACGCCGGCCGTGTTTTCGGGATACGCGCCGCCTTGCTCAGTTAGCAGCGGCAGCCATGCGCCGTAAATTCCATCGCCTGCCGCTCCATCCGCGTGCTGACCGTCGTCAAAGAGCTGCGCCGAACGCGAAGCAATCTTTGTCTCGGGGTCGAACTCCAGATGCGCGTGCAGCGTCGCTTCGCGAAGCGCAAGGGCACCCTCGAAGAGCGAAACAGCAAGCACCGGCTCGTCGGTGTCGATCTCCATCGCGGCGCGCGGGTGCGGATCGGTGCGAAAGAGCAGGGGATAGAGAGCTGTGCGCGCGGAGGCTTCAAACGTAACGGCGTCCTCGATCTTTTCCTTCTGCGCGCCTTCCTGCCAGTTCGCCTGCCACGCGCCGCTTTCGGGCAACTCGACAAAGTATTCCGGCCGCGCCTGAAGCGGGCTCTGCCAGGACTGCTTGGCTGAATTCTCTACTTTCAGCGTGCCGCTCCGGTCGCCGCGAACCGAAAGCGCCAGCGCGCGCACTGAGCCGTCCACTGGAATGGCGATGTCCTGCTGCGGCTTCAGCGGCTGCGAGAGAATCGGCCGCGTGCGCGAGATTTTGCTCGCGATGGCCGCGTACGCCAGGCGCAGGTCCTTGTCGCGCGCGGCGTCCGAATAGGTTCCGCCCGTCTCGGCCGCAATGCGCTTCAGCAGCGCGCGGTCAGCCTCGCGGCCCAGGGCCAGGGTGTGCACGGCAACGCCGGCCTTGGCTGCCGCATTATGAGCATCACCGTATTTTCCAGGCTCCTGCTGGCCGTCGGTGAAAAGAATGATGCTTCCGCCTGCGGCGTTCTCACTTCCCGAGCGCAGCACGTTCAGCGCGTGGCGAATGCCGCCATCAATATCCGTCTGGCCGCGCTCATCGAGCTGGGAGAGCGCTTTTTCGAAGTTTTCAGTCAGCGGCGTAAGCGGAATGACTGTGCGGCTTTTGTTGTCGAACTGCACGATCGCCACGCGGCCGATGCTCCCGGTCCGGCGTGCGGCATCGAGAAAGTCGCGTGCGGCATCGACGCGCAACCGCTGTGGATCGTTGCGGCCGAGCGACAAGGAACCGTCCATCAGCAGCACAACGTCAGCCGCGTCCGCCTTAAAGGTGACCGCCGCGGGCAGGCGTGTTTCAGAGTTCCCTTGTGCCTGTCCGGGAACGCGCCAGCGCACGAGCAGATCGGCTGTGCCGGGGTGCTCTTCGTCAGGCGCTTTCAAACCGCGCACCTGCACAAGCCATTCACCCGGCCGCGGAGAGGGCCACGCAACCGCACGGCTGCTTGTGGCGGCATCAGGAGCAGGTACCGCTGCGCCCGGCTTCAGCGCGTAAACGAAAACCTCCGGCGCCTGAAGCGTCCCGTCGCGTGAAAGCCCCGGAACCTGGAGCGTAAATTCGAGTGTGTCGTCGGCGCTCAGCGCGATTGCGTCCGGCAGGATGACGCGTGCAGGCGGCGCCTCTCCGGCCCGACAGTAAGCCAGGCTCAGCGCCAGGAGCGCGAACGCAAGTAATCGAAAACACAGCGCTTGAGCGCGCGGCATGAGCAGCCTCTTCAAGGATTACACATTACGTTGAGCCCGGCGTCACGGCAATCCCTATCTTTTAGAGACGAGATTAAGAGTTTATTAGCTGCATGGCGTTCACGCGGAAATGCGATACAACCGCACACGTGCGATTAATCGATATTGGCGATAGCAGGAACAGTGGACACTAAAAACGACGAAATCGATATCCGGCTTCTGCGCGCGCTGGCCATGGGCGGCAAGACGTCTGCCGAGATTCAGCTTCTGGTCGACAGCCAAGTCGGTGACAAAGCCAACTTTCAGGCGCTTGCGCTGCTGGTGTCGAACCTGTCCGTGCCCGAAAAGCGCGCTCAAGTGACTTTCGAAAAACTGCGCCAGCATCAGGAGCGTATGAGAGAGCAGCTCGGCCGCGCCGTGGGCATCAAAACGGCGGCGCTGGATTATGTCGAGTACGTCGAGCGCGGCATGAATCTGCGTGATGACGAGCAGGCGCTGTCTTACGCGCAGCTTTCTCAGATGGCTTTTCAGGACCAGCTATCCGGCCTGGCGAACTTCCGCTTCTTTTCACAGCGCTTCACTGAGGAAATCAAGCGCGCTCAGCGCTATCAGCAGTTGCTTTCGCTGCTCATGATCGATATCGACCATTTCAAAGCATTCAACGACACGCATGGACATCTTTGCGGCAACCGCGCTTTGGAACACGTGGCGCGGATCCTCAAGTCGGAGGTGCGCGAAACAGATATCGTGGCGCGCTACGGCGGCGAGGAGTTTGCGATCATTCTGCCGCAGACCACAAAACATGACGCCTTTGCGCTCAGTGAAGCGATTCGCAAGAAAATCGAGCACAGCCCGGTGGCCATTCCGCAGAAGGGCATGAAGGCCGTGAGCGTCAGCATCGGCGTGGCGACCTATCCGCGGGATGCGCGCAGCGGCGAAGCGCTGATCGGCGGCGCCGACGCAGCACTGTACGCCTCCAAGAAAGCCGGACGAAACCGCGTCAGCGAATTCCTGCCCGCCAGCTCGCTGATGTTTTCATACAAGCCAGAGAAGCCCGCGCTCGTTCAGAATGTCTCTGTGGTCGCCGATTTCAACGGTTGGCACAAGAACGTGGATCTGATGAAACCCGACGGCAGCGGACGGTACACACTGAAAGTAAATCTCACCCCGGGGCAGTATGCCTACAAGTTCGTGCTGAATGGCGAGCGCTACATCGGCGATCCGAACTGCAGCCGCTCGGTGCAGGATGGTTACGGCGGCCGCAACTCGCTCGTTAGCGTGGAGTGAATTCCGCTTTCATCGACTCGGCCATGCTTCCGGTCATAATCTGCAGCTTGTACGCGCCCGAATCGTTCTGCCGCACATTGTCCGGCGGCCATGCGATCCGGACGAAGAGCTTGTCACTCGCTTCAGCCACGCCCGACCACTGCTTCCCGATCTGGAAGGGGTTTCCAGTCGCTCCGATTCTGCCGATGACGCATCCGGAGGGGAATGGACTGTGCTGCCAGCTCGGATTTCCGGCTGGCCCAACCAATGTGCCGGCGAAACTTATTTCTCCGGAGCAGCGAACCACGCACGCTTGCCCCTTGATCAGGTCCACGCCTGTATCGACCCAGCCCACGAGGCCGTCATTCACTTCCAGCGGCAGATCCTTCAGCGTGCCTTTGGCAAGCCAGCGAATGCTGATTATATCTTCAAAGCGGATCTGCAGATCGCCCAGCGCGCTCTTCAATCTGATCGCTTCAAGCTTTACCGTCCCCTGCACTTCCATTTTTTCCGAGACGATGATGTCCTGCGTTTGAACCCGCGGCTGGTCGCTCTGCTGCAGCTTGCTTAACACAGCTTCGATGCGCGTGCGCGCTTCCAGCGGCGCGGCCCCACGTGCTTCTCTCAACGCATCAATGATGACCGATCCCAAGGACTCGAGCTTCTGCTGGGCTGCGTTGCGCCGAGCGAATCCCTCGGCATCCAGATCCTTGATCGCGGCCTGAACGGTCGTTGCTTCTTTCGCGCTCAATCTGCGTCCACGGCTGAGATGCAGGACGTCTTTCACGGGAAAATTCAGCACGCCATACGGCGTAACGAACGAAATTGTTTCGAGCTCGCGTAACTGCCCGCGAATGACGGAGCCCTCGGCCATACGCACTTCAACGTCGTCCGCTCCAAATTTCACCTGCGCCACTGCGGGCGACTTAATCAATACTGGCTCATCGGTAAGGGGCGCCTGCGCGCCGCCAGGTGCCGCTGGATCGGAGGCGTAAACAGAGCAAATAACACCAAGGCAAAGCGCCGGGAGAAACGTTTTCATACGCAGTCTCCTGAGATGAAGACCTGTTCTTCACCTCTAACGACGCACGTCGTGATTCTTTGCGGCTAAATTGTAAATTATTTCTTTTTTTCTGCTGCTTTGCGCCAGCTCTGCAACAGAACGGAATCAACAATTCCCGGCGCGAGCCATTGTCCTGCAACCGCGGCTTTCCCCGCGAAGGTGAGATAACGGTTGCGCCTGGGACGGTTGACGGCTTTGAGAATCACGCGCGCAACTGCTTCCGAAGACATACCATTTTTTGGCGAGAGAAAGTTGGCCGGACGCTCGCCTTTTGCGGCCGCTACGAATTCCGTCTGTGTCACTCCCGGGTTGACCACCGAGACAGAAATGCGCTCGTCATAAAGCTCGACGCGCAGCGTTTCGCTCAGCGCCTCAAGCGCGTATTTGCTCGCGCAGTACGCCGACATGCCTGGAATTGTGCGCCGCCCAATGACCGAACTGACCATCACAATCGCAGCACGCCAGCGACCACGGCCGGAGGCATTTCGCAGCAGCGGCAGCGCCGCCTGCGTGCAGCGGATCACGCCGAAAAAGTTCGTTTCCATGTTGTCGCGGAACACCTGCAGCGGCGTGCGTTCCACGCTGCCATAGACGCCGTAGCCAGCGTTGTTCACCAGCACGTCCAGCCTGCCGAAGCGCTCGCGCACGGCGACGAATGTGTCAGACACCGATGCGTCGGAGTTCACATCACAAACCAGCGGAAGAAGCGTCGCAGCAGGGACTGATGCACGCGCGGCCTCGGCCACTTTCTCGAGCCGGTCTTTGCGTCGCGCCGTGAGCACCACGTCGTAGCCCGCTGCGGCAAACACGCTGACCGCGGCGGCTCCGATGCCAGCTGACGCGCCGGTGATAAAGACCACAGGGCGCTTAGTTTCTGATGAGGTGGACACGCTGGCGAAGCTTAGCAAATCAGGGCAGAACTGGCGAACTCATCTGCATGCGAGGGAACAGCTGCTTTGGCCTGTCCCCTCATCCATACTAAGATGCTTGAGAAAGTCGATTTGCGACGCAGTTTCTAAAAATTTTTTGCGTGTAGCCTATCTCGTTGACGCAGCACGAGTTATCCCGCGCTCAGCCTACTTCAGCTTCTGCACAAGAAGGTCATCAAAGCGGATGGGCGATGCTGAATACGGAATGCCCCACGCGCCGCAGCGGCCAGGAGTGGGTTTTTCTGTCTCCTCGAACTTTACGAGCGCGTCCTTGGGCTCCTCTTTGCCCTGTTCCCAGGCTTTGCCCTCTACGGTCCACGCCCCGTCTTTAACCTTCCTGATGGAGAGCGAGAGGATGCTCCACGTGCCCGTGGTCCAGGCGTAAGGCGCGGAGCCTTTCACGTCTTCACCTTTCAGGATCTCCACAGCTTTCTTGGCAGGATTCAAGCGCAGCATGTAACCGCCCACGCCGTTCACACCGACCGCGAAGACCGGAAAGCGCCGGCCTGATGACGTACCGAACGCGCGTGCTCTGACTGCCACATCTTCGGTTTCAGTTGGTCCGAAGAGGATGCCATAGGTTTCAAGCGGCGTGGGGGCAAGCTCAAGCACCTTATTGGCGCCGTCCTGCTTCACTTTGAAATCACCATCACCAAGCACCAGGAACTCCAGCGCGCCCGCGTCCTTATCGACGTCAGCCTTCTCGAAATCCTGGCTGAATACCGGCGCGTCTCCCGCGCGCACGAAGCCGCAGATCACCACAAGAATCAATACAAGCAGTCCCGACAATCGCATGTTTTTTCTCCAAACCTGGCCGATAACGGAAAGACCTTTTACCACACCCATTTATTCATTTCGCAACGCCGCCAGCAAGGGCGTGCGCAACATTCCAAGCGTCGCTGCAACTGCCGAGAACAGACCGCACGCCAGGATCAGTCCCAGCGAGACGGCGATTGATGCCGTTGGCAGCGGCATGCTTGTCGAACCGATCTGCGGCGCAACAGCGATCAGCGCCGCGATAACGCCCGCGCCAAGGCCAAGCACCAGAAGCCAGAGATGTTCACTCAGTACCAGCCAGCCGAGGCTCAGGTGCGAAAACCCAATTGCGCGTAGCACCGCCAGCTCGCTGCGCCGCTCCAGAACGTTGCGCATGACTACAATGCCCAGGCCGAGGCTGCCCAGCAGCATGCCGAGGGCGCCCAATGCCTGGAAAGTTGAAAGATACGTGTTCTGAACCGCATTAAATTCAGCCAGGCGCTGCACGGCCGGAGTTGCGGTAAAGCCGTCGTCCTGCAGCGACCTTTCGAGGAAGCTTTTAACTGCCGCGATGCGATCCGACGGCGCATCAATGAGAAATTCCCGGTAGCCGCTTTCTGAAGGATAAAGCTCCAGAAAACTTTCTTCGGAGATTAAAATACTGCCCTGCAGAATGCTGTTCGCGACCGCGCCGACGATTTTTATCGAGCGCTCCGCGCCGTTCTCGTCGGTGACCTGAATTGTATCACCAACTTTTTTGCCAAGTGCCCAGGTCAACGATTGAAAATCGCAGATGCCGTAAAGCGTCGAGCCTTCGCGCTGCTTGAGCATCGTCCAGGGCTGCGCGGGGTCGCCGATTCCTGCAATTCGCGCGGCAAAGGAGAAGCCGCCGCGCTCGATCATCTTGTCAGAGATGCCGAGAATGCGCGGCTTCTGCGCGCGGTTCAGATTCAGGCAGCTCGCTTCATCGCCGGCTTTTACGCGCAGCGGAAAAAGCGTCGCATCGGCGAGCCCCTCATCGGGAATGCCCGCGTTCGTGCGGCCCTCGGCGGAATTCAAATCTTCGAAGATGGGAATGGTTGAGCGCGCAAAAAGCGCAAAGCCTCCCGTGCCCGATTCTTTGCGCGCGCCATCCAGGGTTGCGTCCAGCTTGTTCGCTCCGACCGCCACGACAAGAAAACTTCCGCACGCCAGCAGCGCCGCGGTGGCGAGACTTCTCTTGCTGCGCCGAGAAGCGGAGCGCACACCGAGGCGCAAGAGCTCTATGAATGCCGATGTGCCGGGTTGTGCTGTGGATGGAGCGTTCGAATCGGCCAACAGCAGCCGCACGGCTGAAAGCGCCGCCAGCAGCAGCAGTCCTCCGGCGCCAAAGAACGCTTGCGCGGCGGAGCTCTCCGCGCTGCGCAGCGCCACGGCGACGATCCCCAGCGCTCCTGCGAAGCACGCGATCCCCGCGTAGCTCCAGAAATGGCCGGGCCGCTCGCCCGATTGCAATTCCGCACCGCCTGAAGCCAATAGCTGGCGTGCAGGCAGGCTGGCCTGGCGGCGCACAGCGAGGAAAATTGCCAGCGCCGCAATCGCGACTCCGGAAAGAAAGCCGATCAGTAACGAGAGCGGTTCGGCGTGAAATTCGAGCGCCGAGGTTCCCACGGCCGCGCGCCAGCGTGTGGCCAATGCGTCGAGCATCGCCTTCGCATAAAAATTACCGCCGAAGGTGCCGAGCGCCGAGCCGAGTGTTGCGGTGAACAGGCCTTCGTACCAGAGAATGTTGCGAACCGCCGTCGGCGCAGCGCCCAGGGCCAGCAGCACGCCGTTCTCAATCGCGCGGGATTCGATATTGAACTGATAAATGAGCGCCATCAGCAGCACCGCGGCGGCGATGAGGAAAAAACTGAATCCCAGAAAGAGCATGCCGAAGTCGATGGCCTGCCCGCTCGCCTGCAGCGCCAGCGAGCGCACCGGTACGAAGCTCAAGCCGACTTTGGCCGGATCAATGGTCTGGCGGATGCGAACGGCCAGCGCCTCCTTGGCCAGCTCGGGATCGCCTTCAAAGACGAAGCGCATGGCGGTGTACTTTCCGAAGCGGTTCTGCCAGAGTTCGACCCCTCTCTTCAGCGTGATGAAAGCCTTGGGCGTGCCGCGATACTTTTTCCAGTAATCCTCATCCTTCTGCCGAATTTTCTTCATGTCGATGGGAATGCTCGAATCCCAATCGTGCGTGGTGTCCACATCGGCGATGCCTGGAAAATCGGGCATGAGCTCGCGGTCGGCGTGAACGGTGTTGATGGTGACAATGTCTTTGACGGTGAATGTGGCGGTCTTCTTCTCGAGCTTGCGCAGCAGCCCGACCGTGAAATATTCAATTTCCACTTTGTCGCCGCGCCGCGCCTGCAGATCTTCAGCCTCCCACTCGTTGATCACGATCTCGTCGTCTTTGGTGTCTTTTGGCACAAGCGGCGGCGTTCCGGCGGTGACCATGCTGTAGGGCGTCTCTTTGCCGTTGGCCCGCAATGCATTCACGAAATAAGTCGTAACGCCCAGGCCGCCGTCGCGCAGCATCTGGTCGGTGAGACTTTCGTCCAGAAACACGCGCGGCGAGGAGATTTCGATGAAGCGCAGCTTCTCTTCCGCTCGCATCCGCAGCTGCGCGTCTTCCAGCGACCACTTCTTTTTAAGCTGCGCATCCGGAGCCGGCGCATTCGGAAGCGCAAGCAGCACATTGGCGCGGCCCTTCTGCTCGATCTTTTCCTGAACATCGTTCAGCGGAAGATAGGCATTCAGCGGCGCGATCTGATTGGCGTTGAAGCTGAAGCGGCCGAGCCCGCGATCGGGAAGAATCGCCTTCACCGCCGCGCGCAGGACGGCTGCATTCTTTTCCTCGGAGCCCAGCGGTGCATCATGCGAGAGCAAACTTGGCTTGTAAATGCGCACACGGATGGCATCACCAACTTTGGCATTCAGCGCCGCAGCAAGGCGCGCGTTCAGAAAAATCTCGCCTTTCTTGAGCTCATCCGCGGGCCAGTGTTCGCCGATGCGGCCGAAGTCCGGCGGCACACCGAGGATCTGCACTTGGTTGGCGCGCGACTGCTTTTCATCGTTGATGCAGACTCCCTCAATGACAATCAGCGAAGAAAAGACTTTGGTGCTCTCGCCGCTGCTCATGCGGACATCGAGATCGGCTTTGAAAAACCGGTCGCCGGCGAGCAGCGCGCTCTCGACGTTTCCCAGCCGCTCGAGCGCCATTGTTTTCAGGCTGTAGCGCACGGAATCGCCGACGAGCAAAGCGCCGACAAGGACAGCCGTTCCGACGGCAGCAGCCAATCCGGCGGCGAGGTGAGCTCGCCAGTGGTACGCCAGGCTGCGGAGAATGAGAGTGGAACGCGTCACAGGATTGCCAGCCAAAATCAGGTTAAGGGGGAGTCGTGACCGGCGACGTTTTCGCCACCGGCACCAGCGTTCCATCACGAAGCTCAAACAGCAAATCCATGCGCTGCGCGACCTCAAGCGTGTGCGTGACCACTACCAGGGCGACTTTTTCCTCGCGTTTCAGCTCGGCCAACAGCGCGGCGATATTGTCCGCCGACGCATGATCGAGGCTTCCGGTGGGTTCGTCAGCCAGCAGCAGGCGCGGGCCGTTGATGAGCGCGCGAACGACGGCCGCGCGCTGGCGCTCCCCGCCGGAGAGCCGCGCCGGACGGTCGTTGATGCGCGCGCTCAAACCGACGCGCTCGAGAAGGCGCTTGGCACGCGGCAACGCGCCCTCTCCCTTAATTGCGTCCGCGCTGGCGCCGTTGACCACCGTCGGCAACAGTACGTTTTCGAGCACCGAACATTGCGGCAGCAGGTGGTGCGACTGGAAGACGAAGCCGATGTTTATATTTCGAAAACGCGCCAGTTCCGGCTCGCTGAGCTTGAACGGATCGGTGCCGAAAATGTCCACGCTGCCGGAGGTGGGCGTGTCGAGCGTGCCGAGAATGTTCAGCAGCGTCGTCTTGCCTGAGCCCGACGGGCCCATGATCGCGACCGATTTTCCGGCGAACACGTTCAACGAGAGGTCGCGCAGAATCTCGCGCACGTCGGCGCCGCTCTCGTAACGCTTGCAGATTTTCTGAATCTGAATTCCGCTCATGGGTTGCTCTGCATTCAATAGAACTAATCTTCTCTCACGCGAATCCAGCGCTTTGCCTTCATTTCAAAGCGCGGCAGCGTGCCCGTTCCGACAACCTCAACGGGAATACGCAGCGAGAACACGCGCTGGAACTCGGCGCACAATTGCTTTGCGGTCGCGGCTGTATCCGGGCCGCAACCTTCGATACTCACTTTCAGCTCAGTCATCGAACGCTGCTGCCGCACCTCGACACGGAACTCGGCAATATCAGCGAAGCGCCGGACCACATCTTCGATGGCGCTGGGATACACATTGATGCCGCGCACCACCAGCATGTCATCCACGCGCCCGAGAATTCCGCCGTCCAGCGCCACGAACGAGCGCCCGCATTCACAGGGCGAGCGGCGCGATAGCTTGACCAGGTCGCCGGTGCGGTAGCGGATCGCCGGGCTTCCGCTGCGCCCAAGATTCGTAAGGATGAGCTCGCCGCTTTCTCCATCGGCCACGGGCTTGCCTGTTTTCGGATCGACGCATTCGGCGATGTACTCGGGGTCGATTACATGCAGCCGGCCGCGGTTTTTCTCGCATTCAAAACACGCGGGCCCAACCTCGGTCATGCCGTAGTGATCGACGCAGCGGGCGCCCCACGCCTCTTCGATGCGGCTGCGCGTCTGCGGCACGCTTCCACCAGGCTCGCCGGCAACCAGCAGCAGGCGCACGGGCGAGAGCGCTATGTTGATCTTCTCCTCTTCAGCGACCTCCGCCATGCGCAGCGCGTACGTCGGCGTGCAGCAGACGACGGTGATGCCGTTATCCAGGATAAAACGCAGCCGCGCGGAAGTGCTCAGGCCGCCCGCGGGAAAACACAGCGCGCCGTAGCGCACCGCGGATTCGAATGCGGTCCAGAAGCCCAGGAATGGCCCGAATGAGAAGGCGAAGCAGATGCGGTCTTTGGGAGTGACTCCGGCCGACGCGTAGATCCACGACCAATTGCCGAGCATCCATTCCCAGGACTCGCGCGTGTCCAGCCAGCGCAAAGGGCTTCCCGTGCTGCCGGAGGTCTGGTGGTAGCGGCAGTAATGAGCGAGTGGAAACGACAGGTTGCTGCCAAATGGCGCGGCGCGGGCCTGGTCGGCGACAAGGTCCGCTTTCGTCAAAAAGGGAAGATCCTCAAGCGAGACCTTGCCAAGATCGGAACTTTTGATTCCCGCGGCTTTGAATCTGGCTTTGTAGAAGCGGTTTTCTGAGAGCTGCTGAAGCAGGCCGTGCAGCCTTGTTTTCTGCCCAGCGGCAAGCTCAGCGATAGAGCTCTTTTCAAGGGCGGTGTTGTGGAAGCTGCCGTGCGTTTTCATGAGATTCCACTCGCATCCGCGCCCTACAAATGACAGGCTCGCGCCTGTCCTCAACTGGGCTTAAACAACGTGACCAGTGCACCGCCCGAGGCCGCCATGATCAGGCCGGCGACAAAGCGCCAATCCAGGCTCATCAGTCCCTCTTTGGGCGGCTTGACAATCAGACCATAAAGCGCGGCAACGATCGGCGCGCCGGCAAAGACGACGCTCATCACGTTCGATGCGGCCAGTGGCGCTTTTCCTTGTAGCGTCAAAGGATGTGTGTTCAGCGCGATCAGCACCGTGAGTGCGCCAATGGCGCCAAGCGTGCCGGCGAAAAGCGAAAGCCAGATCCCTTCGGACTTAAACTCCCACTTGGGCTCTTTCCCGCTGATGGCGATCAGCGCCAGTGGTGCCAGCACGGCGATGAGAAAGTAGGCCACGCCGACAAACAGAAACGCCTTCATGCGGTCATGATGAAAACCGACTGCGCCTTTGTTCAGAAAGGCGCCGTACAAACCCCAGCAGATGACGGTTACCAGCGCGTACGCGACCCACATGTTTCAGGTTCTCCCCATCCGGTGTCAAAACTGTATAAACCACATAATACGTAAACGTAGTATGTAAACAAGAAAAGTTTCTTCGCGACGAAAACGGACTCAGCCGGGATGAACGTCGATTTTTTCGGCAAACTCTTTTGGAATGAAAGTCGCCTGCATGCGGCCCTCGCGGATTGTACAGCAGACCACCGTCACAGATCCCGTTGCGCAAATTTCCGGCTCGCCCGATTTGCGGAACGCAAAGGAGTACGTGATCGCCTTCTCTGTCTTCTTCGCCACCGTGAGATGGATGTCAACCAGATCTTCAAACTTGAGCGGACGTTTGTACTCGCAGCTGCAGGCAACGCGCGGCCAGCCGATCGCCGGCGCGGCGGTCTTCTCGAAGATGGTCAGGCCCAGCGAGCGAATGAACGCGTGCTCCGCGCCTTCCATGAAGCGGTAGTAATTGGAAAAGTGCATGATGCCGGCCATGTCCGTTTCAGAAAACTCGACCCGGCGCGTCAGTGTGAATTCACTTGCCATGAGTTGCTCCTGCCAGCGGTTTTCCATGCGACTCGCGGACTTTCTGGAACGTCGTGGCGACGTCAGCCGCCATGCGTTCGAGCGTGAATTTCTCCAGCACGGCCTTCCGACCAGTGTTCCCGAGTTCGCGTCGCAGATCCGCATTTAAGAGAAGAGCGTCAATGTGCGACGCCAATTGGGTGACATTGCCCGGCTCGTAAAGTTTGCCGCCGCCGGTCTGCGCGAGAATTTCAGGGAAGCCGCCATTGCCAGGCTGAACCACAGGAACGCCGCACGCAAGCGCCTCGAGAACGTAAAGCCCGAACGATTCGCCGTACTCGGCGGGAACGGAAAAAACAGTGAGCGAGCGCAGAAAATCGATCTTCTGCTGTCGCGTGACATTCGGGAAAAAAGAAACGTGTTCGCTCAAGCCGTCCTTCTTCAACTGCGTCTGAACGTCGGAGACGAAGCTTTCGTCCCCAGCCGTCTTTGATCCCGCAACATGCAGGCGTAACGCGGGGTGGCTGGCGCGGAGCCGCCTGAACGCATCGACCAGGGTCCGCAATCCTTTTTCCGGTGCCATGCGCGCCAAAAAGCCGAGCACCGGCACTGCATCGCCGGCCGGCCCGGACGGCTCATAGCCGGTCACATCAATTCCGTTGTGAATGACATGGATGCGCTCCGGGCGCAGCGCCAGCCGGGACTGCATCACCTTGCCGTAATAGTCGCTGACCGCAATGAAGCCGTCGATTTCCGCAGCGCGCTCGCGGAGAAGATCCCAAGCCTGCGTGCGTTGCGGAGCGGGCAGCCCATCGAGGAAAAAGTCCTCGCCTTGAAGCGTGCAGAGCACCGGGACCTTCAGGGTTTTCTGCAGCTGCCGCGTAACACCGGCCAAGAGAATGTTGCTCAGGCAGATGACGTCGGGCTTGGAATTTTCTGAAAGCCAGCGCGTGAGCTTGCTGAGCTCCTTGGCCTGGAAGCCGTCCTCGCCCTTGAGCATCGAAATCGTGAGCTCGCCCAGTTCCTTTGGCTCGGTTTTGATTCCGAAGCTGAGTGCTTTCTTGATGAGTGCGGGATTGTCGAGGCCGCGATCGACCCACTCCGGGGTCTTGCGGAAAAGTGCGGCTTTCTGCTGCAGGAAAACATTCAGGCCGCCAAAGAAAATCCGCTCGTGGCTGTTGTCCTTTTCCTCGGTAGTTAGCGGCGTATAGAGAGGGATGAGCAGGGTGTCATGACCCAGCTTGCGCAGGGCGGCGGCGAGCGCATTATCGCGCATGCAGGCGCCGCAGTACATTCCGCCAGCGCCGGGAGTTAGCTGGACGATGTTCATTGCCGCCCAGTTTAACCGCAGGAGCCGTGCGGCGCTGAGCAGATTTTCTGAACACAAAAAGAGCAGGGCGCGGTGATAAGCCGCGCCCTGCGCTCGACAGACTGCACAAAGTCGTTGAAAAGGGCACTAAGCCTTTTTCTCTGCCGCTGAATACTTCGTACCTTTGAGGACAGCGATCAGTTTTTCGACGCTTGTCTTGGCGGGATTGTAGCTGATGACGGCGAGCTTCTTGTCGTAATCAACTTCAACCTTCGTGACGCCTTCGGCTTTCTCGTAGGCAGTGACCACTGCCTTCTTGCACCCGGCGCCTCACGTCATTCCGGTAATCTGAAGTGTGACACTGGCCAGCTTTTCTTCCGCGCTGACGCTCGATGCCGCCAGGAAGGCGACGCAGAACGCCAATGCGGCGACGGACAAACGCAGTCTGTCGTGCATGTGCTTTTCTCCTCGGTTATGACGCCTTCGATCTGAAGCGTCCATATGCCGGACACAATTCCGGCCCGCGAGAGTCTAGCAAGCTTTTCCAAAATGGCAAGATGTCATCGAGCCGCTTCGTTCATCGCGACGCTTCGGACGGTAGGGGGCCATCCGAGTCGGGCTGCAGCCGCGACGGGAGGTGCTCCCCCGTTTCGCTGCCCTGCGTGTCACTGGGCAGGTGACGCTCCTGGCGCATGGCAAGCCGGTCCGGGCGGTCAATGTCTTTGGGTTTGAGTTTCTTCTGGCGTTTCGCGCGTGCCATACTAACGTTCCTCAAGCATAGCGGCGCTGCAGCCGCGTTTTGTTTAAGCGCCGCAAGGCCTGTACCGAAAGCGTTTCCGGACTGATCTTTGAATGCTCTGCCAGCGGCTCTACCGGTTTATTCCTCTTGTCCTTGTGCCCCTGTCCTGCGCGGCATTCAGCGGCGAAAGCACAGCGGCTGAGCGCGAAAAGAAAATAAACGCCGTATACGCTTCAGTCGCGCCTGAGGTAGACCGCAATTACGAGCGCCTCGGATCCCCGAAGAGCACGGACTGGCGGGCGCACGAGCAGGAAGAACCTCAATCGCTTGAGGACTTCATGTACTGCGAGCGGGCGAAGATTACGCCCGAGCGTTTCACAATCGTCCTGCAGCCGCTCGGCCGTTTCGATGCGGCTCAACGCAAGCTGATTCAGGACCTTTCTGAATACGCGGCTCTTTTCTTTCAGCTCCCCGTTCGCGTGGCCGGTGACCTGGACCTTGAGGTGCTCGATAAGGGCCTGAATCTCTCGCGGCTTGTGACGGCTGGCCGCTACACGCGTAAGACCAAGTACGACGCCGAGCGCATTCTGGACGTGGTTTTGAAGAATTTAGTTCCCCGCGACGCGGCGATTTACATCGCCGTCACCAATGTGGAACTCGATGCCGAAGAGCAGGATGTTTTCGGATATGCCAGCACGACTGAACGCGCCGGCCTGATCAGCTTTGCTGGTTATTATAAAGCGTCAAAAGGCGCCGCGGATGCGACCACGCGGCGACGCGCCTTCAAGTTTCTGAATCACGAAGTCGGGCACATGCTCGGCCTGGAGCACTGCCAGTTTTACCGCTGCTCGATGAACGGATGCAATAATCTTCAGCAGGCCGACGAGACGCTGCATTACTGCCCGGTATGTCAGTCAAAGCTGAAGTGGGCGCTCGAATATGATCCCAAGAAACGTGATGCCGCGCTGCAGGAGTTCTATCTGGCGCAGGGTCTCAGTAAAATACTGGAAGCGAAGGCCCGGTCGAAGTGATTCGTCTTCGGCCTGGCGTGCGTGCAACGAAAGAGCGGTGCGGTCGTGTTGCTGATTGGAATTGACGAAGCTGGATACGGCCCGCGCCTGGGGCCGCTCTGCCACGGATACTGCGCGCTGCGGTTGAATGCGGTGCCTGGCGGCGGCACGCCTCCCGATCTCTGGGCGCTTCTGCATCCCGCCGTAATGAAGCATCCATGCTTTGACGGCAGCATCGCGATCGATGACTCGAAGAAGATTTTTGGCCTGGGCGCAGGCCTGCAGGGACTGGCAAAGGGTGTTTCCGCTTTTCTGGCGTGCCTCTCCGGAGAGTGCCCGAATGAGGAAGATGTTCGCGCGCTTTACGATCGCATTCTTCCGGAGGAGGATCGCAGCGCGCTTTACGAGGACGCGTGGGGACGGTGGGATTCCGTGCTTACTCAGCCGCCGCCGCCCGACGAAGGCGAGGTGCTTGTAAAGCGCGGTCGCAAACCCAAGCCGCACCCGCTGGGCGAGCCCCCTGCCGTAATTCCTCCTTTAAGTGAAGCCCTGGCGCGCGCCGGGGTCAGCGTGCTGGCCGTTGGTTCCAGGGCGATGAGCGCGCGCAGGTACAACGCGGTGCTCGCCAATTCGGACAACAAGGCTGAAGTAAACTGGATGGTTATCTCCGCCATTCTTGAAAAGCTTCTCGCACTTGCGGCGCCCGGCGAAGAAGTGTTTGCGTACATCGATCGCCAGGGTGGACGGAAGTTTTACACCGGAAAGATCTCACATCTTTTTCCGGGCGCGATGCCATGGGTTGAGTCAGAAACGCCGAAAAAATCCACCTACCGCATCGAGGCGGATGGCCGCGTCGTTCGCATCTGCTTCCTGGTGGAAGCCGACGGTGAAGCGCTGCCGGTGGCCCTGGGTTCGATGGCCGCGAAACTCGCACGAGAGCTCTGCATGCGCTGCCTGAACGGCTACTTCAAAAGCCATATGCCTGAACTGAAGCCGACCGCCGGGTACTACGGTGACGCCAGCCGCTTTCTGCGCGAAACAAAAGCGCTGCGCAAGAAACTGGCTATTGAAAACGCGGTTTTTGTGCGAAAGAAATGATTACGGCTGCGGCTGGCGTACGTCTTCACCGTGCCTGATCGGGTGCTTTACTTTTACGATTTCGCCTATCCACGGACCTTTCGAAATTTTTACGACAAAGCACTGTATGTCGCCTTGAAGAGCGACCACGTTGTGCCACGTCGTCAGATTCTCGCCTGCATCCCGCGGGTAATAGACCCAGAACGGTCCTTCCTGTTCGCCGAGGTTGGGTTCGACAAACTCGAGTTTCCGCGCCCACAGCACGGGCAATCCGAACAGGCTGCGCACCGTTTGCATGTTTGCATCTGCGGGCATCGCTGCGCGGAGCTTCTGAAAATCTTCGATCGTCGCGTGGCCTGCAATCACCCGGTGAGTGCGCTCGAGATACTCAGTCTGGCGCCGCTCACGCGCAACCATGCCGATATAGATCAGCGCGATTGCAAAAAGCGCCTGGACGGCGATGACGATGTGGAACGCGCGTGTATTCATTGCTGCTCTTGATGCGGGCGGATGCGAACGCTGGTCAACCGGTGCTGTTTCTTGTGGCTGGACATGCGCGTCTGAACCACGTGCTCGCCGCAGTCCGTGCACTCCTGCGTTTTTCCATAACACTCGTCGCAGTAAAAATCGCCGCCGCCAAGATACTGGCGCAGGCGCTCGCGGTCCGCGTCGCCCTTGCGGGACTTTTCGCTGTCGAGCGGGAATTCGTATCCGCAAAAGGAACAGGGAACGAATTCTTTTTTCTTGAAAATCATTTCGAGGTCGCGCGCCAGACTGCGGGGCACGCTTCCTTTCCCATTGCAGACGGGACAGGGTTCAAGCAGCGCATTAAGCAGCGCTTTGCGGATGAAATCGGATTTATTCGGCATGGCATCGAGAAACGCCGCGACTTCTTCCTCTACTTTGAACGTGACGACGCGCTGCATGGATTTGGCGGCGTCGGGCTTCCCTTTTGCAGGCATGTTTTGTCCTCGCAACGTTCTAAAATAGTCAGCTCTGCTTCGTATCACTCGCCGGAAGAATGCCCCGCCCGCGCATCACCTGCAGAATGGCCTCGGCCACTTCGCCCGGCGAGCGGTTCTCCACCGAAACTTCGACGTCGCGCGCGCGGGCGTATATCGCGGCGCGGGCGAGCATTAGCTTTTTAAGCTCATCAATCCCTGATTGCGCTTCCTTCACCAGCTGGGGCCGGGTGGCGTGACTGGAGTTATCCAGCGAGATGCGGCGATACAGTTCCGCCGGTTCAGCCGTGAGATGAACGACAAAGCCGCCGGCTTTCATGGCCTCGACGCTGTTCCCGTTTAACACCGCGCCGCCGCCCGAGGCGATCACGGCTGGGTCGTTCTTTGTGCAATCCTGTACGACGCCGGCCTCAAGCGCGCGGAAGTGCGGCTCGCCTTTCTGCTCAAAGATCTCGCGGATGCTCATGCCGCTGCGTTCCTGCACGATCGTGTCGGTGTCGAAAAACGGCCAGCCGAGCTGCTGCGCCAGGAGGCGGCCGACGGTTGATTTTCCGGTGCCGCGCAGACCGATCAGAACCAGTTTCATCAGCTGACGACTTTCAAGATGTCCTGCCGCTTGCGTTCGAATTCCTCATCGCTGAGCACCGGTGTTCCGCCTGCCAGCGGCAGTTCCTGCTTCAGGGGCACCCACGAATGACAACCGGCATAATCGGCGTGATAAGGAATCTCAATCAGTGCGGGCAGTTTGAACGCGCGCACGGTCACCACGAAGTTCGGCTTTTCCGATTTATAGTTGATGCGCATGTCGAAAAGCGCCTGCGTCCAGCACGTGAACGGCTCAAGTGCCCGCAGCTTCGCCGCTTCGGCCGTCTTAACGATATCAATGACGCGGCCGTAACCGGCAATCTTGATTTTCCCGCTTTCGCGCGCTGGTGGCCCGTAGGAACCCAATCGTGGGTGGTACTCAGGCTTGAGCTGCTCGCGGCCCTGGTGTTCGGTGTTTGGGTAAAGAAAGAAGGTGTCATGCTCCATCTGGAAGCCTTTTCTCTGCTCCAGGATTCCACCTTTTCGCAGCAGGACAGCCTGCGTTCCTTCCAGCAGCAAGTCGCACACGACAGCCCATTCTTTAAAGGCAATATTGGTTTGCGAAGCCACATCTACAGACATCAGCTGATCCTCCCCTGAAACGCTTTAAGTTTACCCTTCTGCATGCATTTTGCTAGTGAGCTTGACAATTACTTGCCCTATGGTACTCTTCTCCGCCCTTACGGGTGGGGCTGGGGGCGTAAATAACGTTAAACTCGGCAGGTTTGCCGGAGGAGCCATGGCAAAAGTGAAGAAGAAGGTGGCAATAAAGAAGAAGCCCGTGAAGGCCAAGGAGGCCTCCAAGCGCGTTCTTGTTGCCAGCAAAGCAAAGGTTGCCGCAAAGCCTAAAGCCGCCAAAGTCACCAAAGAGATCATCAAGAAGAAGAGTGACAAAAATAACGGCGCCGAGGCGGTAAAATCGTCCAAGCCCTCGAAGCCGGCGCCTCCGCCTAAGCCGCCCACGGCCGAGATGCTGCAGATTCGCTCCCGCCTGATGACGATGCTCGCGCAGGTCCGCAACGACATCGATCACGAAGTTCGGGGCGCCAGCGAGCGCGATCTTGCGCACATCAACGATACCTCCGACATGGCGTCCGACGCCGCCGAAGGCGATCTGGCGCTACGCATCGCCGAGAGTGAAACGGCAGAAGCCGGCGAAATCGAGCGTGCGATCGAAAAGATCGACAACGGCACCTATGGCACCTGCGAGATGTGCAACAAGGCGATCAACGCCGAGCGGCTTCAGTTCCTGCCGTACGTGACGATGTGTATCAAATGCCAGGAACTCGCCGAGATCCGCAAGCGCGAGTCCGGCGACGAACTCGACGACCTGGCCGAGGGCAGCGACTCGGATTCCGAAAGCTAAGAAGCTCACGCCAAAGACGCTAAGAAACACTTTCAAACGCCGCGATGTTCGCGGCGTTTTCATTTTGTGGCGCGAACTTCAGCGCGAAATGCGTGCGAACTAAAGTTCGCACCACGGGATTGTCCGTCGACGGGGCGGCGCCTCCTTAATATTGTTGAGCCATGCATTTCGTTCTCGGCGAACTGCCGCAGTGGATCTCGGATCTGCACGGCATTCGTTACGCAATTGAACTTTTCTGGCAGCGGGTGCCCAGGCTGGCTATCGGCGAACAGATGGCGCTTGGGGCGTTGCTGTTTGCATGCCTGGTGGGCGCGATCGCGGCGGTCAACCGCATTCTTTCAGGACAATTCGCCTGGCCCGTGGAGCGCAAGAAAGTAAAAACGCCGAAAAAGAAGCAGGGCTTTGGCGTTAAACACCTCGTATTGCTGCTTATCGCGCTGCTGCCAGGCGGCTTCGTCGCATCGGTCACGGTTTACGCCATCATGGGAAAGGAAAACTGGCGCCGCGACTCCATAGCAGTGCTGGGACTCTCCATCATTCCGGCACTGCTTCTGCTTGCGGCGCGATCAAAAAATTTTCCCTGGCCGGATCTGCACGACGCCATTTATTTCAGCGGGCTGCTCGGGCTCATCTTTGGATTGTTGCAGCTGTGGGTGCTGATAAAACTTTTGCGCCAGTGGTGGGGCGAGCCGGATGAATGTGTGCCCTGGTGGCCGCCGCTGGCCCTGCTGCTTCAGTGGGCCATGCTGAGCGGTGCGGCGTACGGCATTCTGAACAATTAAATGCGCTGTTGAGCTGGAGGGGATTCTTGAAATCGTTGGCGCGCGCTCTGGGATTTCTCTCTCCGCTTCCGCTCGGGCGCTGGGCGCATTTTGAAACACCCAATATACCGTCGATGCTTGCAGCGTTCCCGCTCGCCGGCGCGCTGCTGGGAGCTGTGCTGGGGCTGCTGTGGCGTCTCTTCGCTGGAACGTTCAATCCGCAGATGTCGGCGGCGCTGGTGGTAGCCGCGTGGGTGCTCCTGACACGCGGATTCCATCTAGACGGCCTGGCGGACTGCGCGGACGGAATCGGCGGCAGTTACACGCGCGAAGGCCGGCTGAAGATCATGAAAGATCCGCACATCGGAGCATTCGGAACCATTGCGATCGTCTGCGCGTTGCTGATGAAGTTTGCGGTGCTCAGCAGTTTCGCGCTGACCGTTCCGCATTCGCCGTTTGCGTGGTGGAGTGACAACACAAATTCATGGAGCGAATGCATGCTGTTCACAGCGCTGATTCTCTCATCCGCGCGGCTGGGGATTCTGGTCGGCGCCTGCGGAGCCCACTACGCGCGCGATCCTGAAAGCGGGCTTGGCAGGGACTTCATCGCCGGCGCAAGGCCGTGGACGCTTCTTGGGGGGGCGATCGTGCCGCTGGCAATGGGAGCAGTCTGGGCCGGCGCCAACGGATTTATAGTCGTGCTCGCGCCCGTTCTTACAGCACTTTTCCTGCGCCGACTTTTTCAAAACAAGCTTGGTGGCCAAACCGGCGATACGCTGGGCGCGACCGTGGAACTTGGGGAGATCGCGGCTATCCTGGCTGCGGTCGCCATTCTGTAATCCTGAATTCCTCTTCGTATCCTTCGTGTTCTTCGTGGTAAAAAGAAGCTCGGGAGGAAAAGACTTATTCATACGTTTTACCTGATCCGCCACGGCGAAACGACGGCGTTCAAAAAGCGTATCATTGCCGGCGCGACGGACGTTCCACTTTCACGAACGGGCATCGAACAGATGCAGGCCGTTTCGGTGTGGCTTGCGGATAAACCGTTGCGCTGCGTGTACTCCAGTCCGCTGCGGCGAGCCGCTGAACCGGCCGCTGAACTCGCCGTGGGGAGAAACATTCCGCACAGCGAAGTGATGGACTTAAGCGAGATCGATTTCGGCGACTGGGAAGGCAAATCATACGAACAGCTTTCGAAAGACGAGCCTGAACTCTATGCCAAGGCGCAGGCCGCTGCTCCATTTTTCTCTTTTCCGAACGGCGAAATGATCGATTTCTTCCGCAGGCGCGTGCAGACCGCGTTTGCGCAGCTTATTCGCATCGCTCCCGGTCCAGCGGCAATCTACGCGCATGGCGGCTCGATCCGCATGATTCTCGCGGGCATTAAAGGCATCAGCACGGCCGAGGCGCAGAAGATTTCACTGTCGCCCGGCGGCATCACAGTGATCGAGCCACAGGGAAGCGGGTATGCTGTCACACTGCTCAATGACTTTTCGCATCTTCCGCCTCAAGCTGCCGGCGAAACTGAGCGGACCATGACTGAAAGCGGCAACTGAAATGGCGCACATCGTCATGTTCACGGGCGGAGCACGCAGTGGAAAATCGCGGCTGGCTCAGGCGCGGCTAAGCTCGCTAGATCCCGTCGTCTACATAGCCACCGCCGAAGCACTCGATGATGAAATGAAAACGCGCATCCGGTTGCATAAAAGCAGCCGGCCCGTGCAATGGGCGACGATCGAAGAACCGCTGGATCTGATGGCCGCGATGCAGAATGCAATGGCATTGAAGCCGCAAGGAATTCTCATTGATTGCCTCACGTTGTGGCTCAGCAACCATCTCCTGAAAAAATGGGACGCTGGCTGGACGCTTGAGAGCGAAGATGAAGTGCTCGCGCTATTGCAGAACGCACTCACATCTCTAACGAACACGCGATCACTTGAGGTTGTTATTGTCACCAACGAAGTCGGGAGTGGCATCGTGCCAACAAATGAAATGGCGCGCGCGTATCGAGATCTAGTGGGACGGACAAATCAGCTTTGCGCAGCGCTCAGTAACGAAGTGCATTGGGTGACTGCCGGCCTCAGCTTTCGATTGAAGTAAAAAAATCACATAAATTGTGCTGCACTAAAAGCATGCACTTTGTGTAGCTGTTTGCAAATGAGCCACTTCCGTGATAAAGGTAACTATAGCGAAGCATTTCACGATTTGAGCGAAGGTTGGTGACAGGTTTGCGCAGCTTTCCGAGTCGCTTCTAGGTGATTGCAATTCGCAGCTAACGCCGTTCCTTGGGGGATGCAGTCAGTGGCGGAAGCTTACGACGAAATCGATCGCGCCGGCAGCGAGCTCGTCATAATGCACGACGTTCTGAGCTGGCGTGAGTTTCACGAAGTTGCCCTCCGCAAGGCTGGCTACGGGCAGGTTATTTCCTACCCGGCTCAACCGGAGTCCCTCAACGAACATCTCAACCACGGCAATAACCGGCGCGCGGATCTGATCGTCTTCGGCGTCAACCCCGCCAACGAACTCTCCTGGGAAAATCTCCGTCAGCTGCGCGGCATGTACGCCGGTCCGGTTCTGGCGACCACCGAATCGCACGACGCCACGGCGCGCAAGCGCATGCAGGACCTGGGCGTAAACGATTACCTTGCGGTCGGCGAGTTCGGCGAAGAAGGCCTGGAACTGAAAGTCGAAACGGCTCTGACCGCTCATCGCATCAACACGCTGATTCTCGAAAACGATCTGCGAACGCAGCGGCTGTTCGTGAACATCCTGACGGTGATGGTGAAGATTCTGGAATCGAAGGATCCGTACACGCGCTTTCACAGCCACTCCGTAGCCAAGTGGTCGCGCATGATTGGCCGCCGGAAGGGACTGTGCGAGGAAGATCTTGATCGCCTCGGTCTGGCCGCGGTGTTCCATGATTTCGGCAAGATCGGCATTCCCGAAGAGATTCTCTGCAAGTCGACGCGCCTGACGGAAGAAGAATTCCAGATCATGAAAAAGCATCCGACAATCGCGCGAGACCTCCTCTCGTCGCTTGAGCTGCTTTCGGATCTGCTGCCGGCGATTACGCATCATCATGAGAGATGGGATGGCAAGGGCTATCCGGACGGACTGCGCGGCGAGGAAACGCCGCTGTGGGCGCGCATCATCGCGCTGGCGGATGCCTATGACACGATGACCAGCCGCCGGACGTACAAGGAGCCGTACACGCCTGAGCGCGTTCGCGTGGAACTGGAAAAGGGCCGCGGAACACAATTCGATCCGGAACTGGTCGACCACTTTAAAGCCATCCTCGACGAATACGTGAAAACCGTTTAAACTGCGCCCGTAACAACAACGTTGTCCGGAAGCGCTGCAGTCTGGCGGCCGGCGCAGGCGAAGCATTCTGTAAAGGGTGAGCCTATGGCCGCAGAAAGCGGCTTTGGAGAATTCGTCATCGAGTCCGTGCTGGGCGAAGGCGGCATGGGCAAGGTGTACCGTGCCCGGCAGGTCAGCCTGGACCGCTGGGTCGCGCTTAAAGTTCTTCCGCGCGCCAAGGAAAATCCCAATTTCGCTGAGCGTTTTTATCGTGAAGCACGCTCCGCGGCACGCCTGGTTCATCCCAACATCATCCAGATTTATACCGTCGGCGAATACCAGAGCATCCCGTACTTCGCCATGGAATACATCGAAGGCGAGGATCTGGAAAACATTCTTCGCCCCTCGAGCGAATCGGTGCTCACCGTTGACGAAATCGTCGAAATCATCCGCGCGGTGGCCAAGGCGCTGGCCGTGGCGATGGAACACGGCATCGTGCATCGCGACATCAAGCCAGCCAACATCATGATCACGCGCACCGGCCTAGTGAAAGTCATGGACTTCGGCCTGGCCAAAGGCGTCACCAACGACGCCGTCACGCAGGCTGGGCTGGTGGTCGGAACACCGGCGTACATGTCGCCTGAACAGGGCGCCAGCAAACCCGTCGATACGCGCTCGGACATCTATTCGCTGGGATGCGTGATGTACAACTGCATCGGCGGCAAGGCTCCGTTCTCCGCTGAGAATGTTGCTTCGCTGCTCTACAAGCACATGTACGAGCCGCCTGAGCCGCTTAAAGAACTTCGTCCTGATCTCAATCCCGAGCTTGAGAGCATCTGCATGAAGATGCTGGGCAAGAAGGCTGAGGACCGGTATCAGACTCCGCAGGAATTGCTGCTGGCGCTCACCAAGGTGCCCGCGAACTCAGCCGCAGCCGAGCTCTCGCTGGCGCAGCGCGCAAGTAAAGCATTCTCCGCGCGAAAGGCAGTGGCCAAGTCCATTCCCATTTCAGGATCGCTGCCCAAACCCGCATCCGGTGAACACCCGGGCGCTCAGCGGCCGAATTCCGGCCTGCGCCCCATGCCGCCAACCGTGGGCGGGATGATGGGCGGAACTATAGCCACTGCCGGTCCAGGAAGCGGAATTCGTCTCGCGCCGCCGCCACCTCCTTCGGCCGAACCGGGAAGCAGCAGCAAAATAACGATGCCCCGGCCGCTTGCGTCCGATCCGCCCAGTCGCGGCCTGACGCCCCGGCCGCCACCGCCGCCGGCGGCGCCGCAGGAATTTGGCAGCTCAAGCAAGTTCGTGATGCCCCGGCCGCCGCAGCCGCCGCGTCCGGCGTCGGGAGAATTCAGCAGCTCCGGCAAAATTGTTATGCCGCGCGCGCCAGATCCACTGGCTCGGCCCGTTTCGAAAATTGGCGACACGTTCGTGAAGCTTGCGGACGGCCGTTGGTCGTACAGCGTGGAGCTGGGCCGTTGCAACCAGGCTTACGGGCTCGCCGCCGAACTGACGCTCAAGCCCGGCGAAAAGCCGCAGGGCCTCGGCGACTGTCTGCTGTGCGGGAACTGGAACAAGCGTGTGGGATGTGCAGTCGCCGCGGCTCGGGAGCTCGAGAACGGAAAGCGCTATACGGGCCTGAAGCTGCTGGTCGAACAGTCTATTCTTTATGCCGGCGCGGGACGCTTTGATAAGGCTATCGCGCTGCTTGAAGATTTCGTGAAATCAAATCCGGACACGCCCGAAGCCTACCGTGAACTGGCCCGGCTGTATGAACGCCCGGAGTACCCCGGCAAAGACCGGCGCCGCGCGATTGTTCTCTACCGGCGCTTTGTGGAGCTCGCGCGCACAGCGGGGAACTATGCGAACGTGGACATCTCGCGCGCCGAAGAACGCATCACGGCGCTCATGAATGCGCCTGCGGAATCGAAGAGCTCGGTATTAGCTCCCGGCGCTGGGGTGGCTTCGCAATGTTTCTACCGCGGCTGCGTCACGTGCTTCAGTTACACTATTTTAACCGGCGACCGCATGGTTGTGACGCGGGCAGGGGAGGTGGACCCCGAGACGGGGATCCATTCCAGTGAAATGGCGGGCGCGATGGGGCGGGCGACCACAATTTTCCGGCGCTTGAAGTCGGAGCACGCCAAGAAAGAAGAGCAGGCCAGAGTAAAAAAGGAGCTCCAGCGACTGTCGGATATTCCGCTCGAGGATCTGCCCAAGGATGGTACGTGTGTCGCGCACATCCTCCTGAACCAGGTGACCGACGTATCGATGAGTATTGATACGGCGGTGAATGTCCGCTGCCTCTCGCTGAAAGCGGCGCAGCAAACTCATCAGCTGCTCTTCACTGAAGGCGCCGCATTCAAAGCCGAGCAGTGCCATGAGCTGCTCAAGCGCAAGCTCAAGGCGGCGTCCTGACGCTTTACTCGCGACGCTTCTTCTTTTTGCCCAGCGCGCCTTCGTCACGCAGCCGGACTTTCCAGGATTCGATTTCCTTCCGCACCAGCTTGGGATTGGCCGACCCCAGCGATGCGTAAGACTTCACCGCAGAACGAGCACCGAGAAACGCACGCACGTCTTCAGTGAGGAACGCGTGCGCCGACTTGAATTCATCCGCGCGCAGATCGCTGAGTGCGCAGCCGCGCTCTTCGGCCATGCGCACGAGATTGCCGACAACGTGATGAGCCTGCCGGAACGGGATGTTCTTGCGCACGAGATACTCGGCTAGCGCAGTCGCATCCATGTAGCCTTCTTCGCACGACTTCAGCAGCCGCTCGGGAATGAAATGAACGTTCCGCATCAGTACCGCAAGAATATCGAGGCAGTTCTTGAACTGCTTGACAGTGTTGAACAGCAGTTCCTTGTCTTCCTGCATGTCGCGGTTGTACGTCATCGGCAGGCCCTTGGTCAGCACAACCAGGTGCGACAACAGCGCGAACGAACGGCCGGTTTTTCCGCGAACCAGTTCGAACAGATCCGGGTTCTTCTTCTGCGGCATGATTGAGCTGCCGGTGCAGAAGCCGTCATCAATAGTAATGAATCCGAACTCGGTGCTGGCCATCAGCACAAAATCTTCCGAGAGCCGCGAGAGATGCAGTGCGCACGCCGTCTGGCAAAAGGCGAACTCAAGCAGGAAATCCCGGTCGGCCGTTGTGTCCATTGAATTGCGCGTCACGCCATCGAATTTCAGCAGGTCGGCAACGATCTGCCGGTCGATGGGCAGCGAGGAGCCGGCCAGTGCGCAGGCGCCGAGGGGCAGAATGTTGGTCCGCTTGCGGCAGTCACCGAAGCGTTCGAAATCGCGCTGCAGCATTTCGACAAAGGCGAGAAGGTAGTGGCCAACAGTGACCGGCTGCGCGCGCTGCAGATGCGTGTAACCGGGCATGACGTCTTCGACATGCGCATCGGCGAGCTCAACCAGCGAGGCCTGCAGCTGGGCGATCTTGGCGCGGATGTCATCGATTTCGTCGCGCAACCAGAGGCGTTCGTCGAGTGCAATCTGGTCGTTGCGCGAGCGCGCCGTGTGCAGCTTGCCCGCGGCCTCGCCGATTTTTTCTTCCAGCGCCTTCTCCACGTTCATGTGGATGTCTTCAAATTCTGCGCGGAAGTTGAACGTGCCGGACTCAATCTCTTCAAGGATCTCGCTGAGACCCTTGAGGATCAGCTGCTTTTCGCCCTGGCTGATCAACCCGACCTGAGCAAGCATCGTCGCGTGCGCCATCGAACCCGCGATGTCGTGCTTGTACAGCACACGGTCGAACGAGATCGACTCGGTGAATGCTTCGGTCTGCGCGTCGGTGGCCTTGTTGAACCGGCCGCCCCAGGGTTTTTTTGCCGGGCCGCTGGACATGGTCTTCTCCAAACAGAAATAAAACGCAAAATGCAATCACACCGAGCCCGCTGGCCCGAGGATTACATTTTACGTTTGAAGCTTTGATTGTGAATCGCCGCGCGGGGCGAAACGGGTTACTTCTTCTTCCGCATCAACTTGCGATTGCGGCGCTTCTTGCTGCCAATCTTGCGGCGGCGGCGTGGTTTGAATGCCATCTAAAAATATCTCCTCTCTCAGCCCTGTCGAAGCTGCGATTCCGATCGCGATCGACTCGTGTTTGGCCGAATTATGCAGCGAACGTCTTTTGTTGCAAGGGGTTTTGGTATTCAGCCGCGTGCGAAAGCGAGCTGAGCATTAGCGCCCCCGCTCTCCGTTTACTCGTCCAGCGCGTCCGCGGCGAGCCCGCGCGGCAGCGGAGCAGGGCGGGTGAACGGCGAGGTGATCTCAATGCGGCGACCTTCTTTTGCCGAGGTGAAAAAGCTGTGCATCACCTCCAGGACATGGTACGCGTTTTCGCCGCTCGCGCGGTGCGGCCGGCCCGAGCGGATCGCATAGGCCAGGTCGGCAACGCCGATGCCCCACTTGTTTCCATCGTTATGGCCGTGAGTCAGGCCCACGTCTTTCCAGTCGCCATCATTGGCCATGCGGATCGAGACGGGGCCCTTAAGCGTGTTAGGATCGGGAACCGAGAGCGTGCCGTCTGTGCCATAGATTTCGATGCGCGGCAGATGCGCGTGCCAGATCGCGAAGCTCGTCATGATTGTCGCCACGGCGCCGCCGCTGAATTCAAGCACGCCGGTTACATGATCAGGCGTTTCGACAATGATCTTCTTTCCTTTTTTCGGCTCGCTGGTGATCGTTCGTTCCGGCTTCACGATCGTCGCCGACCCACAGACGTTCTTCACCGGCCCCAGAAGCTGCGCGAGCGCGGTGATGTAATACGGGCCCATGTCCAGCATCGGGCCGCCTCCGTGTTCATAATAGAATTCAGGACTGGGATGCCAGCGCTCATGCCCGGGCGTGGTCATGAACGCTGTCGCAGCCAGCGGCCTTCCGATCGCGCCGCTGTCGATCAGCTGCCGGCAGGTCTGCAGTCCGCCGCCGAGGAACGTTCCCGGCGCGCAGCCGACCCGTAGCTTCGCCGCACTGGCCGCTTCGAGGATTCGTCGCCCTTCTTCAACCGTAGCGCCGAGCGGCTTTTCATTGAACACGTGCTTGCCGGCCTTCAGGGCCGCGAGCGCGACTTCGCAGTGCGCTTTGGGAATCGTGAGATTGATTACGAGCTCGATCGATTTATCCGTCAGCAACGCTTCGACTGAGCAGCCGCGCGGGACATTGAATTCCAGCGCTTTGGCCTTCGCTCGTTCGACGTCGATATCAGCGACGGCGGCGAGTTCCAGGATCGGGAACGATTGCGCTGTGAGGATATAGGCTTTGCTGATGTTGCCGCAGCCAATAATTCCGGTTCTTACGCGACAGACCGACATGAAACTCTCCTGGATCTTACTTCTGTGAACGCGTTCCGAGTGATAGCGCGCGGGCAATCACCTGGAAGACCTGGGTATTTTCCATGAAACCGCGGATCTCCTCCGAGCCCGGCCCTATTCCGGTGAGAATCACATCGTCGGCCGCATGGATGCCCCCGCCAGCCATTCGCCCGAGATTGCCTTCGCGAAGGATGGCGCCGGGAACGTCCTTGTATTTTTCATTTGCGGTTACCTGCAGCGGCAGTGCTCTCTTCAGCATCGACGGCTTGAAGGGACCGTCCAGCTTGGGGCGGAATGTTTCGTAGTGGTCCCCGAACGCTCCGAAAAAGATCGCCAGACGCTTGCTGACATCAAGAGAGTCGGGATAGCCGTCCTTGTCTTCGTCAACGTAGTTCGGGTAGCCGCCGCCAATCTTGTCCTTCATGGTCACGAGGTCTGCCCGGATATTCACTTTGCGGTTGTCGTCGATTACGCCGCCGATGGAAATGCAGTGCGCGTGATCGGATGTGACCAGCACGAGGGTATCGCCATTTTTTGCTGCGAACTCTTTTACCAGCGCTACGGTCTTATCGAACTCAATCGTATCCATCACCGCGCGTTCCCAATCGAGCGCGTGAGAAAACTTGTCAATCATCGCCGATTCGACCATCAGCACGAAGCCGTTCTCGTTATTGCGTGAAAGCAGCGTCAGCGCGGCCTGCGTCATTTCTTCAAGCCCCGGCTGCTGTGGGAACTTTTCGACGGTTCCTTTTTTCAGGAACTTGCGATCGAGCACGCCATCCATGTTGCCCGTGTGGAACAGGCCAAGAATTTTTTCGGTTCCCTCGTTTTTCATTGCCGCATCGAGAGCGTCGGCGGTTTTTACCAGGGTATAGCCGGCGGAGGTGAACTGCGTCAGGAAATCCGTGTCGTGCTTCTTTTTGTCGATGCCCGTTTTCGACGTGAACGATCCGGCACCACCACCCATCAGAACCTTGGGCGCTGCTTGCAGGTGCCACTCGGTAATGGCCGTCTTTTCTCCGCGGCTGCGCGTATGGGCGACCATCGAAGCGGGCGTTGCGTCCTGGACTTCCGAGGTCGTCACGATGCCGATATTCATCTTGTTCATCCGTGTGGCCAGATACGCCAGGGTTTCCACCTTCGGATCATCGAACACGCTCTTGGTGCGGTCAGCGTAAACACCGAGCGCCGCATTGCTGGATTTGTGACCGGTCGTATACGCGTGAGCAGAATTCGCCGAGTCCGTCACAAAATTGTCGACGCCGGACGTTCCCAGCAGCGCCATGTGCGGCATGGAATCCATCGCCAGCGCATCACCGTGACGGCCTTCTTTGATACCCTTCGACAGCGCGCGGGCGGCCTTGCGGTGTGCCAGGCTCATGCCATCGCCGATCATGAGGATCACATTTTTCGCGGAGCGCTTAGCCGGGGTCTCATAGACCTCCCACGTTACCGTCGCGCTATGTGTGCCGTCGCTGGCCACCACGCTGTATGTTCCTGGCTTCTCTAGAATGCAGTCCCGCAGGATGACGGCTGATGCGACTTTTATTTCCACTTCGTCGTCGTCATCCAGCTTTGGATCATCCCTGTCGAGATCCTTGTTCAGGTTGTAGGTGTCTTCTTTTGCGATGAATTGCGGCGCTTTCCCGAACAATTCCTCAGGGTTCTTACCGTTGATGCGGATGCTGGCAGCGGATTCGGCGATGACTTGCGGGAACTCGACTTTGAAATCGAATTTCGAACCGGCCAGTATCGTCGCACGGTCGATCGGATAAATCACGGTCTTCCGCGGCTCCTCTTCCGCGAGCGCCAGGGCAGCGGCAAAAAGCAGCGAAGCAATGAAAATCCGATGGCGAAATGTCATAACGGCTCCCTATCCACGAATCAGAAGTGTCACATCTATGATGAGTACAAATCAAAACCCAAAAGAACCGCAGAAAAAGGGCGCTCGAGCATCGCCTAGATTTCCCGGATTCGTTGTAACTCGGCGGGCGTTAGCTCCGGCGCGCCCGCGGCTTCGATATCCTCGATTGCCTGGTACGGCGTTTTGATTCCGGGAACAACAACACTTACAGCCGGGTGCGCCAGGCAGAACCGGATGGCAGCCTGCGCCATCGTGCGGCCAGTGCCGTGCGAGAGAAATCGGAACTTTTCAGCGCGCTCAACTGCGGCGTCCAGTTTCTCCGCCGAATACGACTTTCTGCGGCGGTCATCGTCTGCAAAGCGGTGCCCGGAACTGAACTGTCCCGTGAGCAGGCCCGTGGCCAGCGGCATGCGTGCGATGATGCCCACGCTCTTGCTCTCGGCTACTCCAAAGAGAACATCCGCGGCATCGCGGTCCAGCAGGTTGTAGACGACCTGCACGGCATCGACATCGCCTTTCTGAATCGCCAGCACGCCTTCTTCGGGATTGCCAACCGAGATGCCATAGTGAGCGATCTTGGTCTTGTCTTTCAGCTCGCGAAGAGCATCCCAGACCTCGTTGCTTTCGATGACTTCGCGCGGCGGATTGTGAAGCTGGTAAAGATCGATGATCGTAACGCCAAGCCGCTCCAGGCTGCGATCGCAAGCGGACTTGATGTGGGCTGCGGAAAAATCCTGCGCATCACGATTGATGCGACCGACTTTTGTGGCGATGTGAACGCGGCGAGGGGAGACTTTCACGGCCTGGCCGACGAGTTCTTCACTGCGCCCGTTTCCATAGGAATCGGCCGTATCAACGAAGTTAACGCCCAGTTCGAACGCGCGCTGCAGAGCGTCCAGGCTGGAGGCTTCATCCGAGGGCGTTGATTGGCCCGTGCTCCCGCCGCCAATAGCCCAGGCTCCAAAACCAATCTCGGCAAGTTTCAGCCCTGTGCGGCCCAAAAGGCGCATCTGTAAAACCGGCAGCCGGCTTCCGGCGTCGTGACCCACTCGTTCATTCTCCCGCGACCTGCGGCGAGCCAGTTTAATCAGCCTGCTGCCGCTCACAAGAATCTTCTCAAAGGCGCTCAAAAAACAGGCCGTGCCTGTCTGTTTCTCCGCCAGCGGCGCGTATTGCCGATAGCGCCGCCACGTGTCATCGGCTAAAACGTCCTGTCTTAATCGGCGCTACATTTGCGAACCTGGTTTTGCCATGGCTATTGTGCGAACCTTTCTGTTTCTCATTGCTTTCGCAATGTCCCTCACCGCCGGCGAGAACGCTTTCCAGCCGCTGAGCACCGAACTGAAAGTCAGCGGCCCGGCTGTTTCCGTGCGCGCGCCACTGGGATTTCGCTACCGGCCTGGCTATGCCATGCTGCTTGAAATTCGCGTGCAGAATCCCGGTACCGCGTTCCGCGGCGAACTGATTGTCTCGCAGGGTTCTGCGGATGAAGGTCTGCGTGCTGGCGTTTTGGACGAAGTTGAGTTTGCCGCCCAGTCGATTCGCGTGTTTGCATTTCCAATTGTTGCGCCGCCGGTTTCGGCTGATCTGCTTGTAATCCTGCGCGAGGTCGATTCGTCGGGCCGGCCCGGGCCTTTGCGCTTTCAGGCTTCGCTGGCTCGTGTGCTCAAGCCGCTTGCGCCGGAGTCGCGGCTGGTACTCACGTGCGGCGCCGGAGCGCAACTGTTCGGCCACTCGGCGCAGCAGGAGACGGTTACGCTGGCAGCCCGCGAACTGCCCGAGGCGTACTGGGCCTACAAAAACGCTGATCTTATTATCCTGGGCGATGGTTCACTCAACGAAGCCAGTTCGAAGTCCAAGGATGCGCTGCGCCGCTGGCTGCTGAGCGGCGGACGCATCTTCCTCGCATCCAACGAAGCGCTCTCGGCCGCCATTGCCGCCGGACTTCTTCCATTCAGGTCGCCGCCTCAGACCCTCGGCGCCGACAGGGCCTGGTGGGAGAAAGAAACGGGCCTTCAAGCCGATGACATCCTGGCCGAAAAAAACAACCGTCCCGTTTATGCGAAGCTCGCCGCCGGCTTTGGCGTCGTGGCCTTCCGCTTTCCGGGGACCAGCGCAGAAGATGCCTATGCCGAGGGCGCCAAGGCCATCAACCATCCGGCGCTGCAGAATGCGCGCGAAAAACTGCCGGATTTCCGCGTCCAGCCGGACCGCTTCAATGCTTTCGCGTTCAATGCCATGGATCCGGAAAAGCGTTCGGGCCTGACCCTCTGGGCCGGGCTCGGCGCGCTGGTGCTTTGCATCGGCCTCGTGCTTGGTTTTTCGAGCCGCTCGCGCTGGGTTGGCGCGGGCTGGCCGCTGGTCACCGTTGCGCTGCTGGCCGTGCTGCTTGCGCGCTGGTTCCCGACGCGGGAAATCTCCGTGACGCGCATCTCGCATACGCGCCTCTCGCCCGATAGGCGCTGTGCCACGCAGCAGGAATGGACGCTCGTCGAGACGTTTCAGAACACGCTTCCCGTAACTGTTCGCGCCAGCGGCGACTCAGTGCTCGCGCCGCTTTATCCGGATAGTTCCGAAGTGCGCGGCGCGCAGCTCGATCTGCTCGCCGAGGGCACGCAGATCCGGCTACAGGACGTACCCGTGCTGCCCGGACAGGCGGCGCTGTTTTTTTCCAGCGCTGCAAGCGTGCCCGCGGATCTAAGCTACACTCCAGCGCCGGGTTTTGATGCTCGGCATGAGTATGCTGTCTTTGCGCAGATGACTCTGCTCTCGCCGAGTCCTCTTGAACGGATCGTGAGCGTGCGAAAAGATGGCAGAATGCTTGTTGCCACTAAAACGGGCACTGAAAATTTTGACGACTGGACTTCGCTTTTGCGCAAATCGAATCTGAACGAAGATGAGGCCGTGCTGAAAGGCTACGCCACCGCGCTGAGCTGGGCGTCGCGCGAGGCGCTGCGCTCGGGAACGGACTGCATCATCGCCTGGTCGGCTCGCGTGACGGCGACCGATACTCTGAGTGATGTGGAAGGTGCGCCGCTGCCGGGGAACCATTTTCGCATCTGGACGCTTCCGGTTCAGCCCGCCGGGAAGTAAGTTTCGCGCGCGCGGCTTTGCGGTATAACTCGTCGTCTTCATCCTGAAACGCAACAAGGAAAGCGCAGCAGCGAACATGAGAATCATTCCGGCCGTAGACATGAAAGACGGAAAAGCCGTCCGTCTCAAACAGGGCAAAGCCGACCAGCAGACCATTTACGACACGGACCCAGTCCACGCCGCGCGGCGCTGGTTCGACGCCGGCGCCAGGCGGATTCACATCGTGGACCTTGACGGTGCCTTCGAAGGCGTTCCGAAGAACCGCGCCTTCACGCTGGAGATCCTCAAAGCCTTCGCGAGCCAGGTCGAGATCCAGATTGGCGGCGGCCTGCGCGACGAGAAGACGATCGAAGAATACCTATCTGCCGGCGCCGCCCGCTGCGTCATCGGAACGAAGGCGCTCGAAGACCGCAGCTTTCTCGAACACCTCGCCAGAAAATTTCCCGGCAGGATCAATGTCGGTATCGACGCCAAAGACGGCAAGGTCGTCACCAAGGGCTGGGTTGCGCAGAGCCAGACGCTGGCGACGGACCTGGTGCGAAGCCTGGGAGGGCTGGCGCTGGGCGAGATCATCTACACGGACATCGAAACCGACGGCATGCTCAAAGGTCCGAATCTCAAGCAGCTCACGGAGATGAAAAAGGCGAGCCCCTTTCCGCTGATCGCGTCCGGCGGCGTCACAACCGTCGAAAACGTGAAAGCCTGCCGCGAGCTCGGCTGCTTCGGCGCCATCGTCGGCAAAGCGTTCTACGATGGCGCGCTCGACATCGCCGCGGCGTTCAAGGCAGCGGGAGAGTAGCGATTACAATTCCGCCAGGCAGCGCTTGCGCATGCCGGATTCGAATGAAATTTTCTGCAGCGCGATGTGCCGCCGGATCTCCGGATCTTTCGTTTCCTGTCGCAGCGACGCCGGCATTCGCCGGATAATTTCCTCCAGCTGTTTGGCGCTTAACGCATTGAAGAATCCTGAAATTGCGCGGTAATAGCCGAGCTGCCCTTTGATCTTTTTGCAGCCGGAGAGCAGCGCGCCGAGCACTTCGGCCTTGTCGTCTGTCGTGAGTTTCCCGTGCCGCGCGAGCGTTGTGCCCCAGTCATCTAGAAAAGGTCCGAGCGGCAACAGAAAATCCGGCGAGGTCCTCAGCGCGCGCACGGCACGCAGGGGATAGTGGCGATGCCCCTCGGATGACATGATCTTCCTGTAGAGCTTCGCCGCGATCTGAAAGGTTCCGTCGTAAGGCGAGGTATTCTCGTGTGCGAGCCGGTGAAAACGCGCACGGTACGGTTCGTAAATATCGCGATTGCTCCAGAAGCTGATGCCCTGATCCAGATCGCCGCAGTTGTGCGTGAGGCTGCTCGACAGTTTCAGCAGATCGATCTCGCGTCCCTTGCGTCCCATTACGAAACGGAATTCGTGCGCCTCGCGCTTGAGCTCCTCGTCGATCGCATCCGCGGCTTTCTGCGCGTATTCACTATCGCCGATTTTCAGAAAGCCGCCGAGCGCGCCGGCGAGCACGCCGAGCATTTCGCCGTTGTGCCCGCTGACCGGGCCCACGCCTGAAAGTTCCGTCGCGCGCGTCGAAATGCCGGAGATGTCCCATTTGAGCCATTGCAGCGCCAGGTCGAACATACGCCGCAACGCCATTGGATCTTCACGCTGCTGCCAGAGGGTGCCGCGGATCTTCGCGTCGACATCCGTCGGAATAAACGTCGCGACCGTCGCGTGATGCGCCGCAATGCAGAGCGCGAAATAGTCTTCGCGCTGCCCGGTCGTTGGGTTGTCAGAAGCCTGCAGCAAGCCGGCATTCTGCAGTATATCCACGAATCCAAGCGGGTCGGCGCCCATTAAGATCAGCCGTTGCGTCGAAGGCAGCGGGCGCTTCAGAGTGAACAGAAAGGGTGCGGTGTTGCGTACCAGGCCGATCAGGTTTTCAGGCCCGATCATGCCGTTGAATTGTGCGAACTCGGACATGCAGCTTCCGTTACTTGATCCACTTCATGGCGACCATGAACGTAATCGTCGCCAGCGTGATAAAGAAAATTCCCGAACACGACAGGAGGATGCGCGTGATCCAGCTCGGGCGCAGTTCGCGCGGCAGCAGTGAACAGTTGACGTACAGCGTGTGGAAACAGCTGAAGCCCAGAGCAAAATTGTTCAGCGTCGTGGCGATAAAAAGCAATCCGACGGGCTTGGCGACTGAGAGCAGAAACAGGCCGGAGATGAAATAGACGCTCAGGAATCCGAAGTAGAAATGCCGGATCTTTTTTGGATCCATGCTGCGCAGACTTTTGAGACTGGTCCACGACACGTCGACCCAGCGCCGGACGAAACCATCCGCGGAGCTGGACGTGCTGGGAACCAGCACCAGGAAGCCGCAGAATAGAATCATGTACCAGTAGAACTGCCCCAGTCCGCCGCCCACGCGCGCCTGCACTCCATCGGCGGTCATGCCCGCGACAGTCCAGTCGCTCGGTTCGATATTGCGCGGCAGGAACTCGACTGAAAGCATCGCGGGCAAGGCAACGCCGATGATACACGCCGGCATCCAGATGATTAACTGGTCCCGCAGCACGTGCCAGTACCAGCGCTTCCAGCGGCGCTGCGTTTCTTCCGTCGGTGTAAACACTGTTCCAACGTGAGATAGCTCGATGTTCTGTCCGCCCACGAGACTGGGAATGGCTCCGACGTGCCGGCCCATACCCCAGCCCTGATCGCGCGTGTAGTTGCTCACAGAGGACTGTGCCATTCCGCCGACGCCTGCGATCGCGGCAAATGCCGCCAGCGGCGGGATCGCTTCCGTCGCAAATTCCGGAAAACCTTCACCGCGCAGCAGCGAGCCGAAAACGTTTTCGGTTCCGCCGCCCTTTACGGGAACCGTTCCGAATTGGAAGAGGCCGCCAAAAATTGAAGCCCACGTTTCGGCCGACGAATACCAGAAGGCAATGAACGCCAGGAATCCAAGCACGACGACGATCTTGACGCCCATCACCCAGCGCAGCGCATTGTAGATTTTTCCGCCGAAGATCAGCGGCAGCAGCGAGAGCATCAGCACGCCATAGGTGATCCATTGCAATGCCGTCTTGTGCTCGGGAACGGTTTCAGGCGTTGGTAGTTTTCCGAGCCAGAGCGCCAGCACGGGTGTGGCTGCATTCGCGGCGAGGTACGGAAAAAGCGAGCCGAAGTCCAGGGCCAGGTAAATGAATAGCCAGAAGATGGGTCCGGGAAGCGTCCGGAACTTCCCGAGCATGATCGGCTCGCCGGAATAAAGCGTATAGCGGCTTGCTTCGACGTTGTAGACGACCTGCGCCATCAGGCTGAGCGTCGCCAGCCACATGACTGCGCCGCCGTATTTGGCCGTGACTTTCGGTCCCATCAGCCATTCGCCGCCGCCGATCGCGGCGCCTGCCATCAGCAGTCCCGGGCCGAGCATCTGCGTCCAGTGACGCCAGCTCAGGTGCGGCGCATCGTCGAGCTCACCGACATTCCAGGGCGGCATGCCTGCGGAGCCGGCGTGATGCTGCTGCGTTGAGGTGGCATGCTGCTGCGCGGGGGCTGCTGCTTCAGTTTGCGGTTCCGGCGTTTCGAGCGCCATGCGATGAGCTTCCTGCCTGCGTGCAAAGTCGGACTGACACCATACCAGCGGATGAGAAACTCGAAAGCGCAGGAAAAAGCAGCCTCGAATTCTCCAGAGAGCGGATCAAGTTGAAATTTTCTGCTCTCCTTTATATGTACTCCGCAAACGCTTCAATCCGTCCTAATTCGTCCAAAAACACAGCCCTGATAATCCACCGTTCACTCTTCGTGTCTTTGAGTCTTCGCGTCTTCATGATAAATCTGTTAGCCATGATTATCGACCCTGCCGCCACCGCTCCGCGCGATCTTTACCGGCACCTCATCTCACTCGTGACGCCACGTCCGATTGCGTGGGTTTCCACGATTTCGCCGCGAGGCATTCCCAATCTCGCGCCGTTCAGTTTTTTTAATGGCATCGGCGCAAATCCTCCGAGCGTTCTCTTCTGCCCCGTTAATCACCGCGACGGCAGCAAAAAAGATACGCTGATTAACGTCGAAGCGATCGGCGATTTCGTCGTCAACATCGTTCCGTATTCGCTCGCCGTTGCGATGAATGAGACCTCCGCTGAGGTCCCGTACGAAGTGAACGAGTTTGAGCGCGCGAAGCTCACGGCCGAGCCAGCGAAGCACGTCAAGTCGCCACGCGTGAAAGAATCCCCGGTTCATCTTGAATGCGTGCTTCATCAGGTGATTCCGGTAGGGCAGGGCGCCCTCGGGGCCAACGTCGTGATCGGCAGGATTGTCTGGATTGAAATCGCCGACAGCGTCCTTGACCCCAAAGGCCAGATCGACCCCCGCAAGCTCGACACAATCGGCCGCATGGGCGGCAGTCTCTACGCGCGCACGACCGACCTCTTCGACCTGCCGCGGCCGACGGTGTAGTTTCACCACAGAGATCACAGAGCGCACAGAGTTTTTGAAGTGCCACTGCATGTCTTCCCATTACATTTAGTCCGCCTCTGTGTTCTCTGTGATCTCTGTGGTGAAAAAAACTCCTTTTTTCCCAACGCGCGCAGCGCCCCCTCGTCTGTAAGAGCGAACTATGCGTCAGGAAGAGTTCGATAACAGGCGACAGGTGGGGTTGATGCAGCCGCCCGTGCGTTCGGCTTCAAATTCAGTTCAGCGTGAAGAGCTGATCCGTTTTTTCGGGCAGCGCGCGGAAGCCGCGGTGCGGCTGGCGTATCACCTCACGCGCGACCGCGAAGCGGCGCTGGACTTGAGCCAGGAAGCGGTCGTGCGCGCCATGGAGTCCACGCCGCAGGGGCACACGCCCGAGCAGATCCGGGTGTGGTTCAACACCATCGTGGTGAATCTCTGCCGCGACTTTATGCGCCGCCGAGGCGTTGAGCGGCGCGCGCTGCAGGCTCACGCGCAACTGCGCGGCGAGGTCTCGAACGATCCGGCGGAGAGTGCCGGGCGGCGCGAAGCGGCCGGGCGCATGCGCGAGGCCGTGTTCATGCTTCCGCCCGATCTGCGTGAAGTGGTGGTGCTGGTGTGCATCGAGAATTTCACGCCGCAGGACGCCGCATCGATGCTGGGAATTCCCGACGGCACGCTGCGCTGGCGCCTGCATGAAGGCCGCAAGCTGCTGAAAGAGACGTACGAAAAACTGACGTCGCCGCAGAGACACGAAGAGGAAGACAAGGAGCGCTGAAATCATGGCAGACGAAATGGACAATCTGCTGCGCGAGCTGGGGCAGGGCACGCCCTTCGCGGTGGACTGGAGCGCCTACGAGCGCGACCTGATGCAGCGCATCTTTCTTCAGCAGGCTCAGCGTCGCCGGCGGATGTGGTGGGCGACTCTTTCAGGCGCGGCCGCCGGAGCTGTCGCCACGTTCGTTCTCACGCTTTCTTTCGGGGCCAGGAGCCAGCTGCCCCACACGCCCACGAACGGACAAGCGAGCACCGCGCAAGACGTTCGGCCGCCGGCGCCGCCGGTTGAAATCGCTCCGGAGATCGCGCCCGCGCCGCAGCCCTCGCTGGAACCGGTGAACGGGCCGCTTCCGGTGCCGGGGCCGGGCGAAGTCGTGCGCATCATCCGGCGCGAAAACGGCAGCCTGGCGCGTGTGCGTGTGGATGCGGCCGAGTTCAAGCAGGAAGCCATTCCGTTTTCGCGCAAGTCACGCCGCAGCGACGGACGCACGAGCGAAATCACCTTCGTCGGTTTCAGCGGCCCGGATGCTGGATCGCCCGCCGCCATGGGCGCGCTGAGCCGCAAGCCGTGAGCAACGGCGGTAGTCGGTGGTCAGAAGGCAGAAGGTAGGAGGCAGAAGGCGGGACACAGAAGGCAGAGGGCGGACTGCGGAAGAGTCGGAGAGATTAGCTTGCAACTGAATGAATGTAGCTTGCTTCCAATAAATCATTGGGGAACAGCCATGTTGAGAACAATCACACTTTACACGGCATTGGTGCTGCTGACTGCGGCATTGCAGGCTGAAGAGAGCTTGAATCCGTTGATTCGCGCGAAGATCGAAAAGGCGTCGAAGGCGCTTGAGGCCGCGCAGGCCAAGGCCGCAGCCGAGACGGATGAGAAGAAAAAGAGGCAGATCACCAGCTACGTCTTTTCGCTGCAGGACGAATTGAAGTCGCTGCAGGCCCGCCTGGAACTGGCCGACAAGAGCGACGCCGCCTTTCGGGATGAAATCCCGCCGCTGCAGAAGACGGCTGAAGAAGCGGACGCGATGCTGACGATTGAGACGGATGTCAATCTGAAGAAGCAGCTCACGGACAAGGCCGCCGCTGCGCGCAGGCGAATCGAGGAGATCTACACGGAATTGAATTTCCGCGTGCAGGATCGCCTGGAAAAGAAATTCGGCCGCGTGCTGCTTAAGGAATCTTTTGAGAACGTCGTCCAGGCCGTCAGCCGCGAGAGCAACACGCGCATCGTCGTCGATCAGACGGTTAGCCCCCACCGGCCGCCTGTTTCGCTGAAAGCCACCGACATGTCCCTCGGGGAGGTTCTCTCGGCCGCAGCCGACAGCGCGAACGCGGCGTATGATATCGAGCGCGGCGAAATCGTGTTGCTCAGCCAGGACGAACTCTGGAAACGGCAGACGCGCAAAAAGCTGCAGCGCAAAGTCACCTTCGAATTTGTCGACACGCCGGTCGACGAGGCCATCGCGTTCCTGCGCAGCCTGAGCGACGTCACCATGATCCTGGATCCGCGTGCGCTCGCGAATGGAGCTCCGGCCATCAATCTGCGCGTCACTGACATGAGCCTCGAGCTGGCATTGCAATGGATTCTGCGCCTGGTCGAACTGGATTTCGCACTGCATAACGAGGCGCTGTTCATCGCGGCAAAGGGCAACCTCCCCGGCGCCGGCCACAATCTGAAGGACCTTGTTTCCGCGGAACTGGCGCAGGCCATTCCGGACGCTGTGTGGAAGGCCGAGATGATGAAACCGCTTTCACGCAATGTCTCGTTCGAATTTGTGGACACGCCCCTGGCCGAAGCGCTGGCGTTCCTGAATTCGCTGACCAAGCTCAACATCATTCTAGATCCCAAAGTCGCCGCCGAAGGAACGGACAAGGCGGCGATCTCCCTCCGCGTTCAGGACATGAAGATGTACCAGGCACTTTACTGGATTTGCACGCTGGCCGGGCTGGAGATGCAGCTGCGTTCACAAGCTATCTTCATCACCCACGCGGAAAACGCCCGGCCTGCGCAGAAGCAACCCGATCCGCCGCAGCCGGCCGTGCAGAAAACGAGCGCTGGGAAGATCAAGCTGCGCCTGCCTAACGGCGCAGAGCTCGAAACAGATGGTGAATCGCTGAAGGAAGTCACGGCGATCGAGCAGGCGCTGCTGGAGCAGCTTAATGATTCAACCGGTGATGGCGTGCTGTTCTACACGTTTCCGGGTGCGCGGCCGGATCTCTCGCTGGAGTCCGTCAAAGCTGCGATTGCTTTGGTCGCGCCCAAAGCCGCGGTGAGCTACGACGAAAAGCTCAAGCTGCTGATGATCAAGCAGGATGACGCGAGAACGCTGCGCCAGGTCGCCGCACTGATGCGTGAACTGAAAGTCGCGCAGCGCTACCGCTCGTCAAAGGAGTGAGTTCAGGGTCTAGGGTTCAGGGTCTAGGGTCTAAATACCTATAGTCTATACCCTATACCCTGGACCCTGGACCCTATACCCTGACCCCTGCCGTTCACTTACTCTTGCGGTTCGCCAGATACTCAACCAGATCCAGAAATTCTCCGGCAGACATCGTTGCGGCCAGGCCTTCGGGCATCGATGATGACTTCACCGCGTTGCGCTTCTTGATCTCCGTCTTCTTGATTTTGGACTCGGCGATCTTCAGATCCGCATTCCCGGCCACACGCAGCGTCACCGACTCCGCATCTTCAGCCATAACGATGCCGGTCAGGGCGCGGCCATCGGTGGTGATAATGTTCGTGGTCACCCATTTCTCGTCCACCTTGGCGTTGGGATCGACGATGGACTCGATCAGTTCGTTTCGCTTGAGCCGGTTGCTGACTTCAGTGAGATCCGGTCCGAACTCGGTGCCCTCGCCGTGAACTTTGTGGCAGGCAACGCAGATGCGCCGGAAGACCTGCTTGCCCTGATCCACGTTGCCTTTCAGCTTCGTCAGATCGTTTATGGCCTTGTTGCGATCCGCCGGCGATGAATCGCCGTTGAGCAACACCTTCAGCGGCTTCACCGCGCCGCCGCTGGGACCCTGCAGCGCCATGTAATCGGCGACGAACTTGGAGCCCGCTTCGTTACCAGGCGCGACGGGCTGTTTTTTGTCGTAAAGCGGCTGCCACTGCTGGCGCAGCGCGCCGATCGTGCATTCGAGCGTGTACTCCAGCCAGTAATCCATCGGCTTCTTCGCTACTTCAAGCGCCAGCTGCGCGGCCTCGAGCGTCGGAACGAAGCTAAGCGCGCGCACCGCCTCCAGGCGCACGCGGGCAAATTCGTCGGACACCAGCGGCTTGAGCAGTTCCATTGCATTGGGGATGCGATCCCACTCATCGGCGAGCACATGCGTCGCGGCAGCGCGCGCCTCGCCCGTTTTTGCCGATAGGACCTTCTTGAGCAGCGCGACGTCCACGGCGTGATGGCCCTGCTGTACCCACAGAGCTTCGGTCAGCAGCCGGTCGTACTCCTTGTGGCTTGTGTCGAGCTTCGCCACCCAGTCGTTCACAGCGGCGAGAACCTCTGCCGTCGGGCGGTCGCGCAATTCGCGGCGCGCAGCGTAGCGCGTGCGGGTTTCGTACTCTTTGAGCTGCTCGAGGAGTTCCGGGACGCTCTTGCCGAACTGCGTGACGGGCTTAAGCAGCGGGCGGCCCTTGGCAACCATGCGGTAGATGCGGCCGTGGATGTGGTCGCGGTTGGGATCGCGCTGCGAATACTGCATGTGTCCGATCAGCGCGTTTGCCCAGTCGCCGAAGTACAGCGCGCCGTCGGGGCCCAACTGCGGATCGGTCGGGCGGAAGTTGCGGTTGGCGCTGAAAAGCAGATCGTCGGGCACTTCCTTGTCTTTGCCGCTGTCATCCTTGCCCATCTTCTTCATGCGCTTGCCGGTAAAGCCGGAGCCGTCATCGACAATCTGGAAACGCGGCATGCCGTTCATGTTGATCACGCAGGCGTAGATGAACTGGCCCTGCACGTCCTCGGGGAAGTGGCGGCTGTAGAGGAACTCGCTGCCAATCGCCGGGCGCATGCCTTCGTTGTTGAAGACGGCGTTCATGCCGCGCCGTCCGCTGAACTTGGCGCCAGAGAGCGGGGAATCCCAGTGTTGCTGAGCGCCGGTGCCGTCGCCGCAGATGCCCTGGCCCCACCAATTGAAAACATAGCACCACGGGTTGCCGTAGCCGGGAGTCGTGAAATGGCGGACTTTCCACGTTCGTGGGTCGAGCACCCAGGCGCCCGAGGAACCATGATTGCGCTGCGGACCCCATGGCGTTTCGAGAGTGGTGGACATAGCCACGCCTTCAAGCATGTGCAGCAGCCCGCCCGGAGACCATTCGAACGCGCCGGCGGTGTGATGCGTGTCGTCGCTGGCCCAGCCGTCGGTTAGCTGCACGACCAGATCGGCCTTGTCGTCGCCGTCGGTATCTTTCAGGAAGAGCATGCGCGGCTGGTCGATCACCAGCACGCCGCCGTTCCAGAATTCAAATCCTGTGGGGCAGACCAGCTTGTCATAGAAGACTTTGCATTTGCGGGCGCGGCCTTTTTCATCCAGGTCTTCGAGAATCAGGAGCTTGTCGCTCGGTTTTGCGTCACCCGGTTTCCATTGCGGATAGCTGGGCATCGTGGACACCCACAGACGGCCCTTGTTGTCGAAGTTGAGCTGCACGACATTGGCGATCTCGGGGAATTCCTTTTCGGATGCGACGGCCTGCACTTCAAAGCCCTCCGGCACTTTCATGCCGGCGATTTCCTCTTCCTGCGAGAGGTACTTCACTTCCTTGGCTTCACGCTTGTCGACGCCAAACTTCGTCGGGGGCACGTGGAGTTCGCCAGTTTTGCTGTCGTCGGGCTTGTCGGCCACCTGTTTGTCCTGCGCGATGTCCCACACATATCGGTCGCGCACGGCTGCCATGTTGCGGATCTTTTTGTATTCGAGCGGGAACGTTTCCTTGTCCCACGTCCGGCGGCCGCCGTAAACGTACCAGCCATTGAGCATGCGGTAATCCTGCAGATGCACCCAGGATTTGTCATTCACCGCCGCGCGCAATTTTACGAACTTCGGTGAATCGAGCTGCGCCGGGTTGGTCGTGCCGAACAGTGCGCGGTCGAGCAGCGTTGCCACGGCTTTATCGCCGGCTTCGTTCACGTGCGCGCCGTTGATCGTGTACTGCATGCCGGGCTGCTCGGCGAAATAGGCTTCCGTCTGCGTGAACAGATCGACAAAGGCCAAGCCGCGCTTCTTTGCGACTTCCGCGCAGGCTTCCGCATAGAGCTTCAAATTCGCGTTCTCTTTTTTGCCATCCGGCAGAAATTTATCCCCGGTCGCTTCGAAGGCGATCGGCGAAACGATGACATAGCGCGGCGGGGCGCCATCGCGTGGGTATTTTTTCGCGTAGTCATTCAGCAGGTTGTCGTAGGCAGTCTTGAACTTTTCGATGCCCTCCGGCCCGGCAAAGCTCTCGTTGTAGCCGAAAAAACAGAAGATCGTGTCGGGCCCGAATACCTGGAACGGATCGTCGATTTTCGTGTAATCATTCGAGCGCTGCTGGATCGAAACTTCGTCCGCCGGGCGGGCGAAGTTTCGAACCAGCAGTTCCTGCTGCGGAAAACGCGAATGGAGCAGCGTTTCGAAATGGCCGAACAGGTTCATGCGTTCGGCCAGGGAACTGCCGACGAGCGCAATGCGCTCGCCTTTAATGAATTCCAGCGGAATGGCGCTCGGCGGAAGCTTGGCGCGTGCCGTGGCAAGCGCCGGCGCCGCTCCGGCACCGGCGGGAGTAGCATCCGCGCCCGGCTTGGCTTCGCCGGCGGGTTTGGCATCGATGGCGTGGTCAGCCGGCTTGACGCCCTTCTTGTAGCTTTTGAAGCCGTACATCGTGGGCTTGAATTCGCCGACATACTGGACATCAGCCTTGGAGGGAACTTCCATTCCCAGGCCCCAGAACACCGCATTGACTACCAGGCGGCGCAACCCTTCGCTCTGCAGATCAGTCGCCGAGCCCATCGTTGTCGTGAAGATCTTGTTCGTCTTGCCGGCCTCATTCTTGTACTCGCGCGTCCAGGCCACCGGCATCATCGGATCATTGACGCCCTGTTCGGCTTTGTCGGTAGCGCGCTTCTTCTTGTAATCAGCCGGAGGGTCTTCAGGCTTCATGCCTTTGAGCACCTGTCCGCGCACCAGAATCTTTGCATCGGCCGGCGGATAGGCTTCGTAAACGTCCGTGTCACCAAAAATATCGGCGACGCCGCGCAGAATCGGATCGTCCTTCGCGGCCGGCTCGATGATGCCTTTGGTCGCCTCCTTCTTGTGAATGCCCCAGTGGCTGACCCACTGCTCGCCGAGAACCTTCTTTCCGAACTGATTGTAAGCTTTGTATTCGCCCTGAATCCCGGTGAAGGCATGCGTGCTGGTGCGCAGCGCGATGATGGGCTTGCCGGCCAGATACGCATCCACGAAATGCTTCATGTCCGCATCAGGCCAGTTGCGGAAGCGCAGCAGCATGATGATGGCATCGGCCGAGGCAATCGCGGACGAATTCGAGAGGCTCTTCTGGTTATCCGGATTGATCGTGCCGTCGGCATCGACAGAAAACAGTACAGTGCATTTGAAGCCGTGGCGCTGCGAGAGAATCTTTGCCAGCATCGGCAGCGCTTCTTCCGAACGGTATTCTTCGTCTCCGGCCAGGAAGACAAGGTGTTTGCCTTTGCCGGGTCCATCCTTGCCTTCAAAAACGATGTGGTCGTTGGCTGCGAATGCTGGAGCGGCAAACGACAGCAGCGCGAGCGCCAGAAAAGGCAGCGCAGAGCCGGCGCGATTTATGTGACTTATCATGAGCGTACCTCGTAAATGAGAGCGACAGGAAAACCAGTAACTTGTCTACTTGTGGTGATACACTGAAACGGCAGAGTCCGCAGCTGAAAGTTGATATATTTTGTGATTATTTGTGATTTCCTGTGGTGCACTGAGATGAAGCGTTTCGCCAGTTTTCACGCAAATCCAAGCAGCCCCAACAGTGCACACGCGCAGTGAGCTACTGTACGTCTCACGACTGCGCTCGAAACCTAAAATTGAATGGAGTTTTATAGGAAGCACGTATTGCACACGTGCCTAAAGTTTTTTGAACTTTCTTGCAAGTTCTTCCTTGCGAGCTCAGCAACAGGTGTTACAAGCCGCAAACGATATTTATATTTTTAACCCCTAGAAACATCTTAGAAATGGAGTCCCGCTACATGAGCGCACTCATCTGCCGCCGCATCCTGCCGGTACTTTTCGCCTCAGTTCTGCTCGCTTCCTCGAGTTGGGGGCTGGATCAGGTGTCGCTGAACACACCTTCACTTTTCCAAGGCGCGGCCATCGCTTCAGTGCTGGATGGGGCAGGAAACCGTTACACGACGGGAACCTTCACGGGCACCGTCGATTTTAACCCGTACGTTGGCGAAGACAGCCGATCAACACCCGCGGACTCGACGTGTACGTATGTTACTCGGTACAACGCTGACGGTACTTATGCGTGGACACAAACGTTCGGGGGAACCGTCAGCACTGCAAGCGCTTCAATTACAGTGTGCGGATCGACTGTTTACGTCTGCGGCAATACTAGCATTGCGAATCCGGTGTTTGGATGCAGCGGAAGCTTTACCTTTATTGGATCTTCGGACGCTTTTGTTTTTGCAATAGATTCGGCATCCGGAACTCCAATCTCGACCTTTGGAACCAATGGCTGGGTGCGTTTCGGCGGAAACAACATCGATCAGGCCAGCGACGTTGTGAGTGACGGTTCGACGGTTTTCGTTTGCGGCGGCTTCTGGAGCAGCAATGCAGGAATTGGCGGTTCGGGAGGCTTTGCTTCTGCCGGCTCTGACGACGCTTTCATTCTTGCCGTCGACGCGATCTCTGGAGTACCGGTTCCGAGCTTTGCATCGAACGGGGTGTACCACCTTGGAACTGGCTGGAACGACAAGCTGAAAGGCCTCCTGCTTAACGGCTCGGTGCTCTATTGCGCAGGCCAGTACAACAGTGACGCAGCAATCCTCGCACTAGATTCAAGTTCGGGAAATCTGGTGCCTCAATTCGGCAATGCAGGAATGCAGATCTTTGGAGGGACGTCGGTCGGGGATGTCGGAAGTCGCCTCGCCCTTTCTGGAATTACGTTGTTTATGGCAGGCACATTCACGGGCACTAACGCAGGATTCGGAGGCAGCGGGAGCGTTGGCACCATAGGCAATCAAGATGCGATGGTTCTTGCAGTCGACGCAGACACCGGTTTACCGAAAAGTTCGTTTGGAAACGGCGGTGTCGTTCATATCGGTGGAACGGCACACGACGCAGCAGTGGATGTCAGGTGCAATGGGACTAAAGTTTGTCTGCTGCTGACAACATCGAGTACGAACCTGGGACTTTCGTCGGCGGGATCGATTTCGACTGTTGGATCAAGCGACCTGGTGATTACAGTTCTAGATTCACAAAGTGGAATTCCGGTACCGGTTTGGCGGCGACGGGTTCGTTCAATTCGGCGGTTCTCTCTCTGAATCCTTCGGAAACTTGATTTCAATTGGCGACCGATTGTATCTGACGGGAGCCAGTCAGAGTTCCAATGCGGGAGTAGATGGGCCAGGCTATGTGAATTCGACAGGCTATGGCGGCTTTGTGATCGGCTTTGATGCCAATACGGGCCGCTCTCTGCCGAGAATAACGAGTCCGACCAGCTTAGCTGTTGCGCTTGGAACTCCGGTTGATCACACCGTAACAGCGACCAACGCTCCTTATACTTTGTCAGCTTCCTACGTTCCCTCCGGTTTGCAATTCGATGCGAGCACCGGTGTTCTTTCGGGAACACCTGCGAGTGCGGGAACATTTTACATTAGTTTTAAATGCAGTAACGAATTCGGATCGAACACACTCAATTTTGTTTCTTTATGTTATCCCCGACGTGATCGCCACTAGCACGCCTCCGGTTGTGGTAGGATCTCCGTTGGCAGTGGCTCTGGACTCAAGTGGGAACCGCTACATAGCCGGTAGCTACACGAGTTCTCTGGATTTTAATCCTTTCGCCGGAACGGATGTTCGAGGCAATACAGGTGGTAATAATTGGTTTGTAACACGCTACAATGCGAATGGCAGCTATGGCTGGACGCGAACGTATTCCACTTCGGCAGGTGATGTTGCATACGGCATTATATGCGTGGATTCGAATCTCTATGTGTGTGGCACTTCGAGCGGGCAGTCATTTGTTGCAGCGTTAAACTCAGCCACCGGCAATTTCGTGAGCGACTTTGGCGTGAATGGTATCGCGAAACTAGTTGGCGGCTTCAGTAGAGCTTATGCAATTACCACAGCGAGTTCAGACTTGCTTGTAACGGGTGAATTCAATGGGACGGTTTCTCCTGTTCCCGGTGCCGGTTCGATGGTTAGCGCAGGAGCCAATGATGCCTTTATCATGCGTCTTGATTCCACAACGGGTTTGCCCGTGCAGACGTTCGGCTCTGGTGGCCTTCAGAAATTCGGAGGAAGCGGTGCGGATATTGCTCGTGCGATCGCCTGTAACGGAAATTACTTGTTTGTGGCCGGCGATTTCGACAGCACGAACGCTGGTATTGGCGGCACAGGCACATTCGCCACAAATGGTGGAACTGATGGATTTGTGCTGGCACTAAACGCGACGACAGGCGCCGCTCTCACGGGCTTTGGATCGAACGGAATACAGAAATTCGGAGGTGCAGGAGCAGACAACGGAACGGCTCTGGCCGTGTCGAATTCAGCTGTTTATCTAGGTGGATCCTTTACAGGCTTTGGGGCAAAAATCGGCACGTCAGGGTTTTATACAGCTTCAATGTCGGACGCGTATGTCATTGCACTCGATCCGTCGACCGGTGTGGCACGAACAGGTTTTGGAAACAGCGGATTTCAAAAGTTCGGAGGCTCCAGCAACGATTACGGACGTGCATTGGCGTTTTCCGGGACGACTCTGTTATTGAGTGGTGACTTCAGTAGTACCAATGCAGGCGTTGGTGCGAATGGAAGTATTTCCACTTTAGGCGCGGCAGACGGTTACATACTCGCATTAGATGCCGGCTCTGGGGCGGTTCGTGCTGCGTTTGCGTCAAACGGTCTACAGAGGTTTTGCGGTTCAAGCGCGGAGAACGTAAACACGCTTTTCACCTCTGCCACTGAGATCTTCGCTGCAGGCACATTTGGTAGCACAAACGCTGGCATCGGTGCATTAGGTGGTTTCAACTCGACTAACACCGGCGGATTCCTGTTGCAACTAGACCTGATCAACGGATCCGCAGCCCCGCAAATTACGAGTGCACTTAATGCAACTGGAACATTCGGCACACCGTTCTCGTATGCCATTAGCGCCACTTGCAATCCGACCAGTCTTTTGGCGGCAGATTTGCCGTCAGGTTTAACACTCAGCAATGGAGTGATTTCTGGTACACCGACGGAAAGTGGAAATTTCACCGTAACGTTATCGGCATCTAATTCGTTCGGATCATCTTCAGCGAGTTTACTCCTGCAGATCGATAAAGCTGTGCCGACGCTTAGCTGGTCGAACCCTCAGACTATAGTTTATGGCACTCAGCTTTCAGCGGTTCAGCTCGACGCGTCTAGCAATGTGCCTGGCACTTTTGCTTATAATCCCCCTGCCGGCACTTTGCTGAACGCAGGTATCCAGCAAACACTATCTGTCACGTTTTCTCCTGCAGATAACGCGAATTACACGAGCGCAATTGGGAATGTTTATATCGATGTGTCTAAGGCTGCGGCTGTTATCAGTTGGCCTGCACCGGCGGACATCGTCTATGGAACAGCTCTCGGCGCGGCGCAGCTCAATGCGAGTTCGAACGTCGCCGGCACGTTCGCGTACACGCCTGCTGCGGGTACGGTGCTGAATGCAGGCAATGCGCAGACGCTTTCGGTTGCGTTCACGCCGGCCGATGCGGCGAACTATTCTACTGGTAGTGCATCAACCACCATTAATGTGCTCCGGGCAATCCCTGTTCTCACCTGGGCCAATCCGGCGGACATCGTTTACGGTACCGCTCTCAGCACGACGCAGCTCAATGCAACGGCGGATGTGCCGGGAACGTTTGCGTATTCGCCTGTGGCCGGAACGGTTCTCAGCCGCGGAAACGCCCAGACGCTCTCGGTCATCTTCGATCCGGCCGACGATACGAATTATGAACTTGTCTCAGGCAGCGTGCTGATCAATGTTCTCAACGCTGCGCCGGTGATCCTCTCTGGGCCAACCGCGACGCCCAATCCGGTGCGCTACAGCCTGACCACTACGTTGAGCGCCACGGCGTCCGATCCTGAGAACGATACGCTGACGTATACGTGGTCTTTTGGAGATGGGAGTCCCACGGCCACGGGCAATTCGGTGACCCACAGTTATGCGGCCGCTGGAACGTATCTGGTGACGGTGACCGTCATAGATGGCCATGGCGGAAGTGTTACAGGATCCGTGAACGTCGTCGTTAATCCAAATGCGGCGCCGACCGTAGCTGTCGCGGCAAGTTCGTCCGCCAATCCTCCGGCAGGCGGAACGTCGAACCTGAGCGTGCTGGGCGCTGACGATCTGCCGGAAAGCGGGCTGACCTATACGTGGGCGACGACCGGCACGCCGCCGGGCACCGTCAGCTTCAGCGCCAATGGCACCAATGCGGCGAAGAACACGGTTGCGACGTTCCCGAAGGTCGGCACATACAACCTGCAGGTGACCATCCGCGATGCGCAGGGCGCCACAGCCACCAGCAGCGTGAGTGTGACGGCCTCGCCGATTACAGTCACTTTCCAGGATGGCGTGAACGGCTACGCCGGCACGCGGGACACCTGCATCAAGAATGGTTCGCAAACCACCAACTTCGGGAACGATCCCACGTTCGAGTTCAACTGCGGTAACACGGATATCGGCGCGCTGATCAAGTGGGATCTCTCGGCAATTCCAGCCGGCAGCACCATTCAGTCGGTTCAGATCACGCTCGAAGTGACGAATGCTTCTACGCAGACGTTCACGATCTACGAACTAAAACGCGCGTGGGTTGAAACGGGCGCGAATTGGAAAGCATGGGCTTCCGGTTCGAACTGGCAGACAGCCGGCGCTTCAGGCGCAAACGACCGCGGCTCGACTTCCCTCGGCACCGTCGTCTGCAATGCAACCGGTTCGAGGACTACGACGTTGAACGCATCCGGCATTGCGCTGGTTCAGAACTGGATCAACAACCCGTCGACGAACAACGGGTTTACGTTCCAGAATTACGCCGGAACCGCGGACAATGTCATCGTCCACTCCAGCGAATCGCCGACGGTGACTGCGCGGCCGAAGCTCACGATTACTTACGCGCCCTGACACGGGAGGCGTTTGCATCCGGTTCTTTGGGCTTGCGGCACTTCTCGCAGGTCGCGATTTCAGCGCTTGCCGCGACATTCTTCTGCAGAAATCGCGTGCGGCGGAAGCGGATGCCGCAGCGCGTGCGGCGGGCGCTCTTTAACAGATGGGTCTGCTGCGCAGATTTCTGCGCGGGTGACAGTTGCATCGGCTCGTCTCCTCTCCAGTTTCGCCCGGCATCAACCGGGAGTATGGAATCAAAGGAAACGACATTGGGCGGACAGGCGATGTCCTCGTCAAAGACGAGTGCGCCGGATTCCGGTCTGAGGGCTATAACGTTACTCGCCTGCGGCTTTGCTCAGTTCGCTTGATTGCAGGAAGGGATGGGTCAGCTGCTGCGTTGGTGCTGCGGGCAGAACGAACGTTTCGCCAATGCGGCGCAGCGCCAGGCGGTGCGGAGCGTCACTGACGGCTTTTTCAAGCCGCGCAATCGGTTCGCCCATGGGCTCCCAGCTTAAACGGAACGTCTGATGGTGAATGGGGACGATGTACTGCGCGCCGGCCTCATCGCACATCTGCAGCGCCTGTTCGGGCGTGCAGTGATTCACCAGCCACGGCCGGTATGCGCCAATGGGCATTATCGCGATGTCAAACGGACCGTGCGAGCGCAGCTGTTCGAACATGCGCGTGTACCCAGTATCGCCCCCGAAAAGGATGCGGCGTCCGTTGCGTTCAAGGATGTAACCGTTCCAGGCGCGGTGGTGGTCGGAGCGCACGCGGGCGCCCCAGTGGCTAGTAGGGAACGCATGAATTTTCAGGCCGCCGCGATCCCTGAACAGCGTCGTGATTTCATGCCAGCCCAGCTCGCGCACGTCCGTCAGCCACGTGTGGCGCAGCAGGTCGGACGTGTTTCGCGACGTGACCACGGTGGACGCCGCGTCCATGCGGCGCAGCGTCCAGTAATCCAGATGATCCATGTGGCCGTGGCTGACCAGCACCAGGTCGATCGGGGGAAGCTCGTAATAGCGCAACGCCGGCTGGACGTAGCGCTTGGGTCCGAGCACAAAGGGCCCAAGTTTAAATCCCATGCGCCTGCCGAGCACCGGATCGGTGAGAATCGTGATGCCGTAAAAATTGATCAGCACCGTGCTGTGGCCCAGCCAGGAGCAGGTCACATCGTCCGCCGACCACGTGTGCGGCTCGGGCCGGCACGGCGCGGGTGCAATCCAGCGCATTGCGTCGTTCAGCAATGCGTGCCGAAACGCTTCGACTTCCCAGCGGTTATATAGCTTGCGTATCCAGCGGATCACTTTGGGCTGCCTGCTTCCCTTGATTATGCTTGAGATACAAAGGGAACTTCCCCATTGCTGATAGCATTAATCAAGGACGAGCTTCCTAACCTTCACGAAATTGGGCGCATTGTGCGGAGCGGCGTCTGCAGACAGGCTCAAGCGATATTTTTGCCTTCTGACGGATTCAGCCGTTCGCACCCCAGGGCGGGAGCAATTCAGCACCGTGCGCAATTTAATCCGAGAAGAGCCGGTACACCTGCGGTCCTGTGCGCCGGGTAGCTCGCGCGATCACAATTGCGATCGCCACCATCAGCGCACTCAGGCAAAAGGCTCCGGACCAGAGACTATCTTCTTTCACAAACCGAAGAGCGAGGAATGGTCCCACGACGAACAGGATCGCTATTCCTCCGAGCAGGCCGATCAGCCGTGAACGGGGCGTGCTGGCGGTGAAGTCGCCACCATTGAGGACGAACTGAATGTAAACGTTGACATCGAACAGTATCGCTGCCGCAAAAATCGCATCAATCAGGAATGTCTCCGGCATGAAGTCCCAGTGTGAAAGCTTAAGTCCCCAATTGACGTGCTTAAGAAAGACATGCGGCCATCCAATTGAATTCTCATCGCGAATGTTTATCCAGACCACTGCGGAGACAGTTAATGCTACCAGCAGCAACGTCGAGAGGTGAAACTGGAACGAAGCCGCGCGCTTCTCCATAATTCGCTTACGAGTATGTCTGATCGCGGGTTCGCAAGGGCGACACAGAAAAGCCGCGCCGGAGCGCGGCTTTCTGCAAAAAGTGCTCGTGCGCTATTTCGTTGGAATCGTCGTAGCACCGGTCGGCAGCTTGGTTTTGCCGCTTGAGCCCTTCTTCGCGTTGTAGAGCTGCGGCACGTCCGCCTTGAAAAGTTTGCCGTCAAAAAGAATGTTCACCGTGACCGTTTTCGGAACGTTGCTCGCATCGCTATCGATCAGGCCTTCATCGGAGAGCTTTGCTTCCCAGCTTCCGGCCTTCGACGTGACTGAGAACTTGGACGACTGCGCCGCGACCACTCCCTTGCTGGCCTTGATGCTCATCTTCAGCGCATCGTTGCCGACTTTCGACGAGCCTTTCGAATCGAGCGTGTACGTCTGGATCACGCCGCCGACATCCACAACAACTTTGCTTCCGCTGATCGTAAAGCCATTGGGCACGACAAGGATTCCGCTCAGCGAAAGGCTGCTTGTGCCCGGCTTGCCGAACGCGAGCGTCAGGCCCAGCTTCGTGATGAACAGCGATTCGGGTGCGGTCACGGTCTGCGTTCCCAGCGGCGTTACGCCGGCATTGAGCTCGGAGGTATTCTGGCTCTTTTCGAATTCGTCCGAGAAGCCGTCGCCATCTGAATCCAGCTCGGAGTTGCTCGCTCCGGCGGCTGCGCCGATTGCATCGACGCTCAAGACCAGCGTCTTGGTGTCGCTGCCGAGCTGATTGGTCGCCGTCAGTGTGATTGTGAAGCTGCCGATCTCCGTCAGCGTCCCGCTCAGCACGCCGCTGGTAAGCGTAATGCCGCTGGGCAGGTTTGTGGCGGTATACGTAATGGGGCTCGAGCCGGTTGCAGTAATCGTGTAGTTGAGTTTCGAACTGGCCTGCGCGCTCACCGCAAGCGAACTGGTGATAGACGGCGCGCTGCCAACAGTGAAATCGAGCTCCGACGAAGTTCCGCCGCCGGGTGTGGGGTTGAACACGGAGATCTTGTTGACGGACGCGAGCGCCAGATCGGACGCGCCCAGCGACGCCACCAGCTGCGTGCTGCTTACGAATGTGGTCGTGCGCGCCGTGCCGTTCCACTGCACGACTGAACTGGTCACGAAGTTCGTTCCGGTAATCGTCAGGCTCGCGCTGGAGCCGCCATCGGCGGCTGACGTCGGGCTGATCGAGGTGAGCGTCGGCACCGGGTTGCTGATATTGAAGACCACTGCGCTGCTCACGCCGCCGGCGGGCTGCGGATTGGTGACGATGATGTCCGCGGTGCCCGCTTCGTCGACGTCGTTGTCGCGGATTTTTGCGGTGAGCTGCGTTGAGCTGACAAAGGTCGTGTTGCGCGCGTTGCCGTTGATCTCGACGACGGAGTTGGGCGAGAAGTTTGTGCCGGTAAGCGTGAGCGTCTGCGCGCCAGAACCGACCAATACCGTGGCCGGCGAGATGCTGGTGAGTGTCGGCACAAGATTGTTCACCGTAAACGTCTGCGCCGCAGAGGTGCCTCCGCCGGGTGCGGGCGTGAACACGGTAACGCTGTACGTGCCACCGGTGGCGAAGTCCGATGCAGGGATCGCGGCAGTCACCTGCGTGGCGCTGTCCACCGTGGTCGGCCGCGGTGAACCGTTCCAGTACACCACCGAAGCGCTGGTGAAATCACTGCCGCTGACCACGATGTTCGTTCCGGCGCTGCCTTCTGATGCGGACGTGGGCGTCATGCCGGTGACGCTCGGAACCGCATTGTTGAAGTCTGAAAGCGGCATGACCCAGAGTTCAACACCATCGATGCCATTGTTGGCCGAGAAGAACACGTTGCTGCCGGAGACGGTGAAACTTGCCGGATTCGACGAGCCGCTTCCACCGACCAGGTCCTGAACGAGAATCGTGTCGAGCGTGTTGCCGTTGGTCTTCCAGATTTCGGCGCCATTGACGCCGTCCGTTGCGCTGAAGGCGACGACGCCTTCAGGCAATACCTGGACCGCGCTGGCCGGGCTTGAGCTGCTCGTTCCTGAATTGATGTCCTTGATCAGGACGGTGCCAGCGTCGCTGCCGTCACTCTTCCAGATTTCGGCGCCTGCAGTGGAGGTATTGGCGCGGAAGAAGAGCGTGCCGTTGACATTGATCAGCCCGCTGATGGATGAGCTGGCCGTGCCTGAAACGATATCTTTGACGATGACAGTGCCGGCGGTGGTTCCATCTGTCTTCCAGAGCTCTGTGCCCGTGGCCGCCTCAGTCGCCAGGAAATAGAGCGTGCTGCCGACGGCGGTAAAGGAGCTTGGGAAACTGTTTTTGTTGCCGGAGTTGATGTCCTTCACAAGCACCGTTCCCGCTGGCGTGCCATCCGTCACCCAGAGTTCCGTGCCGTTCGTCGGATCGAAGGCCGTGAAGTACGCCAGCGAGCCCACCGTTTTGAAATTGTTGGGCGTGCTGCCGCCGACGCCCGAATTGATATCTTTCACCAGCGAGACGGCATTGCCGTTCGCCGGATCGAGACTCCAGAGCTCATTGCCTTGCAGCAGGCCTCCGTCGTAAGAAAAAAGTATCTTGCCGTTGAGTTCGTTGAGACGCGCCGGGCTGTTGGTTGAGAAGGTCGTGACCGCGACGGTCCCACCGGACGTGCCATCGCTTTTCCAGATCTGCGACGGACTGGAGCCATTGAAGGCGATGAAATAGAGCGTATCGCCGACGGCAATAAGGCTCGAGGGCGAGGAACTGCCCGCGCCCACGTTGATGTCCTTCACGCGGCTGGCCACTCCGCCGCTGATCTTCCAGAGTTCCGTGCCATTCGTTGAATCGGTGGCGGTGAAAAACAGCGTGCCGTTTACGATAATGAAATTGGACGGGTTCGAGCTTCCGCCCGTGTTGATGTCCTGCACCAGCGTGGCCGTGGTGCCGTTGCTGGTCCAGACTTCGCGGCCCGAGCCGTCGTCGGCCGTGAAGTACAGCGTGCCATTCACATCAATGAGCGACTGCGGGCGCGAGCTGGCTTCGTCTGAGGAAATGTTTGCAACGCGCACAGTGCCGGCCGAGGTTCCGTTGCTTTTCCATAACTCGCTGCCGGTGAGTTCGTCGGTCGCCTGGAAATAAAGCACGCCTCCAAAATCGGTAAGCGATGAGGGGAAGGAGCTGATCGAGGAAATGGCAATGTTCTTTACGATGCTCGTGCCGCCGCTGGTTCCATCGCTCTTCCAGAGCTCAAAACCGTTATTGCCGTCATCGGCTGAAAAATAAACCGTTGAGCCGATGCTCTTCAGATTAAAGGGCGTTGAGCTGGCGCCGGCAGACGTGTTGATGTTCTTTACCAGCGTGGTCGTGGTCCCATCACTCTTCCAAAGTTCGCTGCCATTGGTCCCGTCATTGGCGCGGAAGAAAACAAAGCTGCCGTTTGCGGTCAGACTTGCCGGGCTGGATGAAGCACCTGCGCCTGGATTGATGTCGGCCACGCGCGCGGTTGTTCCGGCGGTTCCGTTGCTCTTCCAGAGCTCCGATTCAGAGCCATCGAAGCCGGAGAAAAAGAGCGTTGAACCGACCGCCACAAGTTCGGAGGCAGTCACGTTGAAAACGGCGACTGTTCCCGCTCCGGTGCCGTTGCTGCGCCAGAGCTGGTTGTTCGTCCCATCGTTGGCTGCAAAAAAGAGAGTGGACCCCACGACGGTCAGATAGCTGGGGTTGGATGAAGCGGAAATATTGGTGTTGATGTTTTTCAGCAGCGTCGTGCCTGCAGACGTACCGTTGCTGATCCAGAGTTCTGTGCCGTTGGTGCCATCCGTGGCGCTGAAGAGCACCGATGAGCCGAGCACGACCAGTTCATTGGGAAAGGAACTGCCTCCGGTGTTAATGTCTTTGACCAATACGGTGCCGGCTTCTGTGCCATCGCTTTTCCACAGTTCCGAACCATTGGTGTCATCGGTTGCGCGGAAGAGCAGCGTGCCGCCCAGGTTCACAAGATTGGAGATGCTTGAGGAACTGGTGCCGGTATTGATATCCCGCACCAGCACCGTTCCGTTCTCGGTTCCATCGGTCTTCCACAACTCGGTGCCGGTGTTGTCTTCACTGGCCGTAAAGTAAATGGTGTTGTTGATGACCAGAAGATTGCCCGGCGACGAATTGTTGGCGCCCGGATTGATGTCCTTCACGATGCTGGCGCTGGTTCCGTCGTAGCGCCAGAGCTCCGTTCCGCGCACGCCGTCGTTGGCGCTGAAGTAGAGCACTCCATTCATCACCACCAGGTTCGCGGGCGATGAACCGATCGCCTGCGGGTTGGGATTGATGTCCTGCACTAGCGTGGCTGCAGCGAATGAGTGGCCTGCGAAAAACAGCGTTGTCAGTATAGAAAACAGTACAGGAACCGGACGCATGACGGCACTCCTTTTTAAGAGCGGCTCAAAACGGGAAGTTCCACGTTCTATATTGTGCGCGGAGTGGCCGCAAGGGGTTCTTTATGTTTTAAAAATGCTCTGCGCAGCTCCCCTGCTTCTTATGTGCTGCCAGAAGAATAGCAGTGCCGATGTGAGCGGCGAATACGGCGTTTCGGATTGCCGGCAATGCATAACGAGGACTCAAAACGCCAATGCATAGATACGCTTTTTTTAACGGCGCGCGGGCGCCCGTCTGAAATCGAGGAACTGCCACCGCACTTGCGAAGCTTTCACGCGACGAGGGAGAACCGGTTCTCCCGATATGCAAGCATGAGGAGAAAAATGTAATGCGTAGTCTGATAGCTATTGCCGCAATCGTCCTGGTCAACGCTGCCTTTGCAGCGCAGGACACGCCGCGCGGCGGCGCCTCCGGCGGACAAGCAATGCAGAGCGGCCAGTCGGCCCAGCAATGCCAGCAGCAGGTTGCCAAAATACAGGCGACTGTAAATGATCTCAATCAGCAGCTGCAGGCTGCCCGCAATTCGACTGATCCGCAGACGTTGCGAGCGCTGCTCAATCGCGTCGAGACGGGACTCGACCAGATTGGGATGGCTGCCAGCCAGTCCGGCGGCCGAATGCAGCAGCAGCAGCGCAGCGGCTCCGGCGGTGCCTCGGGCCAAAGCGGCATCTCAGGCCAGCGCGGATCGCAGGGCGCCGGCTCAAGCGGAGCATCCTCGAGAGACGCGCAGCGCGGCGGCAGCAACTACTGATCATCGTGTAAAATGAGCGGAGCAGACTGTTGAAAGTCTGCTCCGCTCTCTTTCTATTTTATACTTTCAGAACAGCAGCGCTTACCAGAAACCAGCCTCGATCAGCGGGCGCCGGAAGGCTTCGATCATTCCCATCAACGTCAGCGGCGTGATCGCATGTCCCTGCAGGCCGCCAGGTGCGGCTTTGAACTCGAGGAAAATCGGCTTGTTCGCCAGCAGTGGACGGATCAGATCATAAGATGGCCAGGGATTGGCATCGTCTTCCTGCCAGTTGATCTTTGCGAGCTTGTACGGCATCTCCAGGACCTGCTCCGCGTCACCGAAGAAGGTCATCAGCGCCTTGGGATCGATGCGCTTCTGCGCGAGCGCCTGCTTGTAGCTGGCACGGTCAGCCATGCGTTCGTTCTTGCCGGCATGCAGCAGCGCCGCGCCGGCCAGGTCGAGCAGATCGCGCTCGCTGGACCAGGCGAGATAATTTCCCTTCAGCCAGAATCCAGGCCTCGATTCTTCGTCGCCATCCGCCTCCAGGTAGCTGGTACCGCCGTTGAGCGTCTCCTTTTTGAAGCGCGGCGTCGGCCCGGCAGCCGCGGCCTCAAGCGACTGCTCGACGATCTTGGGATCCTTGAGGAGCACCGCGAAGAGCGGCGAAATAGGCGTATTGTCCGGCGCTTCGTCGTCTTCGATGTGCTGCATGAACAGTGCAAGCTGGATCGGGCCATCAACCTGCTCGAGAAACTGCTCGAGCTTCATGCCCAACTTTTCAAAGCGGGCGATATGCGGCGGAATTTTTTCCGCGGCCGCCTTGGCCGGTCCCTTTTCAGCCGCAATCGGTGGCTGCGGCTTCTCATCCTTGAGACCGCCTTCGGCGAGCGCTTTCTGACCCAGTGTGTTGGCTTTCGGGGCGTTGGCTTTAGCCGGATCGACAGGCGCGATCACCGGTTTGTTCGGGTCTGGCGGAGCCTGGGGCTTGATGGGAGCATTAGGCGCGGGCGCCTGAGGCTGAACCGGCGCGGGCGGGGTCGCGGCGAACACTTCATCGATGTTGCGCAGCGCGCGTCCGATTGCCACAGCGTTCTTTGCGGCGTCCCCCTGGAAGGAGAGAAGCAGTCCGGCCTGCCATGGAATGAGATCCAGTGCCTGCGGCGCGCCGGCCTGCGGCGGTGGTGGAACTGTCGCCGCAAGCTGGGCGAGCACGGCTGCTATGCCCTGATTCTTCTCGCCGCCGCCGATCTTCAGGCGGAACATGTCTTCGAAACCGTCGGGCGTCACGGCGATCAGCCCCTGCCAGGCGCTGCCGGGCATGAAGCCGACTTTTTCCACGACTTCCAGCTGCTGATCGTCGATCAGCTGTCCATTGTCGCAGAGATCTTTGAAGCCATCCGTCGAAAGGTGGTATATGAAATCGTACTGCGGCAGCAGCGATCGAACTTCAGAAAGCTCCGGCTGCAGCGTTTTTTCCGGACGCTTGACAAGCGTGTCGAGGAACGATTCGATGCCCTTTTGCGTGAGCGAATGAATAATGCTTTCCTGCCCGAAGACGCTCTGCGCCGTGATGTGTTCTTCCACAGTGAAGGGGCCGTAGCGGCGATTGCTTTTCGGCGGATCGGTCATGCCTTCGAAAAGGCGGCGAACTGTGGCTTCGAGCTGCGGCATTTGCTTGGACTCGACCGCGTAAACCATCGGCGGATCGAGCTCGGCCGCTTCGGCCGTATCCGGCGCGCCGATGGTCCAGAGCACTTTTCCATCGAGCAGTTTGGGCAGCTCGCGCACGGTATCGAGAATCTTCTGATCGTTGGGCACCTGCGCTTCGCGGTGTCCTTTATAAAAGGTCTGCATCGCCGGCAAATCCCAGAACTTGCCTAGCGGGCTGTTCTTGAGCTTGTCCAGCGTCTGCCGCGAGTTGGCTGCTTCAATGAAGAAGATGCTGTTGGCGGGCATAATCTCGGCATATGACGCTTGCGGCCGGCCCGCGACTTCGGTCAGCTTGCCAACCAGGCGCTTGGCGCGGGCGGCTGTCTCGGGGTCCGCGCTCTTCATGGCCTCCTTCAAAAGAGGCAGCGCGGGCAAGCCGATTTTCATGAGTTCACGTTCGGCGTCTTCGCGCTCGAGGTTATCCGTCGCATTCAATCGGGCGATCTGGGCCTTGGCGGCGGCGAGCGGCGGTGCCGAGACTTCGATGGGGCCTTCAGCTTGTCCTGCATGGATCAGAAGCGGGCTGACAGAAAGCAGGCACGCCAGAAGAAGGTGGCGGACCGATGACGAGTACATCAGTTGAATCTCCCTAACGTATACCAAGTGCAAATCGAACGACCTCTACTGCTAGAATAAGACAGTCAAAACCGCCGAAAGGTCTAAACAAAATTTGTGAATCGACAACATTAAAACGACGCCTGTGCCCGCAAGACGCGTCGAGTCGGCGTTGCATGACGCGCTCAACCGGGTGCATGTATCATATTATAACCAGTCGGTTTAAAGCGACCTCAAAAGGGGACAAACACTTTTTGCGAGCATTGACAGACGTGAAAAACGAGTCATACTTAGACGAGTAATTCACGTTGCCCGCGATAAAATCATCAGCCGGAGTCAGCAGGAGGCGCAGATGCCGACCTTTGTGTACGAAGCCATGGACAGCCAGGGCAAGGAAGTAAAGGCTGAGATTGACGCGGTCAACGAGACCGAAGCAGCCGACAAAATTCGCGCGCTCAATTTCTTTCCCACGAAGGTCCTTCCCAAAGGCGGAAAAGCCAAAGGCGGCGGCGCACCTGACACTGGAGCAATGGGACGTCCGCAGGCAGTCGGCCGCAAGCGCGGCGGCATGTCGCTGAGCTTCAAGGTCAATCAGAAACAGCTTACCCAGTTTACCCGCCAGTTTGCCACGCTGCTCGACGCCGGTCTTCCCGTGGTCCGCAGTCTCGACATTCTGCACACACAGCTCAAGATGGGCCTGCTCAAGGACGCAGTCGGCGACGTGAAGGAAGACGTTGAAGGCGGCTCGTCGCTCTCTGAAGCACTGGCCAAGCATCCCGGCGTGTTCGACAAACTGTACGTGAACATGATCCGCGCCGGCGAGGCCGGCGGTGTGCTCGACGAAATCCTCGCGCGTCTTGCCGATTACCGCGAAAAGGCGCAGCGCCTGCAGCAGAAGATCATCGGCGCGCTGGTCTACCCCATCGCCGTAATCACGATCGCCGGATGTATTCTGGCGTTCATCATGATCTTCATCATTCCGAAGTTCGAACAGATGTTTAAGGAAATGGAACTCGGAACGCTGCCGGTCATGACGCTTGTGCTGCTGATGGCCGCAAACGTCCTGGTCAGCTACTGGTATGTGCTGGTCTTCCTGCCGGTCATTGCCTTCGTCGGCGTCAAGATGATGGCAAAGACACCTGCGGGGCGACTGTTGATCGACAAGTTCAAGCTGAAGATCCCCGTCTTCGGCATCATTATTTCGAAGTCCTCAATCAGCCGCTTCTGCCGTACGTTGGGAACGCTGGTTCAGTCGGGCGTGCCGATTCTCGATGCGCTTTCGATCATCAAGAACGCGACTGGAAATCAGGTGGTCGCCAACGCCGTCGAAACCGTTCACAACTCGATCAAAGAAGGCGATACGATCGCCGAGCCGCTGCGCCATTCGGGCGTGTTCGACGACCTGGTCGTGAACATGATCCAGGTCGGTGAAGAAACCGGCGAACTGGACAAGATGCTGATCAAGGTCGCCGACACTTACGACAGCGAAGTCGACACGCTGGTCGGTGCCATGATGAGCCTGCTCGAACCGTTCCTGATCGTCGGCATGGGACTCACGGTCGGATTCATCGTCATCGCGCTGTTCATGCCGCTGATCGACATCATGAACAAGATCGGAAAATAAGACCGATTAGAACATTGGGGATTGGGGATTGGAGATTGGGGATTGGCGAAAGCCAGTCCCCAGTTTTTTTGGTGCTGAACTTGTCAGCGCTTGTAAGGCTATCGGCCCTCAACGGCCCTCAACGGCCCTCAACGGCCCTAGAGATCCAAAACCAGAATTTCATCCGTCGTATATAAGAAGGATCTGACGCAGAAAACTTAGTTAAGTCACGAATAAACCGACTGCACGCGATTCAAGACATCTTTACTTCCATTCGACTTCTCAGCGTCCATATGTAGCCACTAAGGACAGAACTCGAGCCACGGGTACGTCGCTTGCATTCCCTTTTTCATGT
>DASPJR010000117.1:0-90710 GCA_035628505.1 Planctomycetota bacterium
GTTCGCGGAGCGAACAAGAAGCCACAGTTCGGACGTGTATTTCTGTTCGGCCGCACACATCGACGCAGCGCGTCTCAACCGGAGCTTCTTGTCGCTGCGCGACACGGCCCGTTGGGCCGTGCCACCCAAGGACAATCGCGCGCAATCTGGGTGGCCGTGCCGTTGTGCCACGCCACGAAGTGGTGTGCCCAAACCGTCCGATTTCAGACGACGCGTGTTTCTGTTCGGCGGTACGCTTCGACGGGGCACGTCTCAACCGGAGCTTCCTGTCGCTTGCGCGTCACGGCCCGTTGGGCCGTGCCACCCGCGTGCCATCTACGGTGGCGGGCAAGTTGCACTCCGAGACTGATGTATTACGCTGGGACGAACGTTGCTTCAGAAAATAAAACGGTTCGCTGAGACGAGAGACAGACGTGATCCTGGTCATCGATAATTACGATTCGTTTACGTACAACCTCGTGCAGACGCTTGGCGGCCTGGGCGCGGACCTGAAGGTCGTGCGCAACGACAAGATCACGATTGCCGATATTAAGGCGCTCAAGCCCGAAAAAATTATCATCTCGCCAGGCCCCTGCACGCCAAATGAGGCCGGTGTCTCTGTTGCCACAATCCGCGAATTCGCGGGAAAACTTCCACTGCTCGGCGTGTGCCTCGGCCATCAGTCCATCGGCGCAGCCTTCGGAGCGACGGTCGCGCGGGCAGACCGGCTGATGCACGGGAAAACCTCGAAGATCACGCATGACGGCAAGGGCCTGTACGAAGGGTTGAGCAATCCGTTTGAGGCCACGCGCTATCACTCGCTGATTGTGAAAGAGGAGACGCTGCCGCCATTTTTAAAAGTGGTTTCGCGCACGCAGGACATGAACGAAGTCATGGGCATCCGCCATGTCGAGTGGCCGCTGGAAGGCGTGCAGTTCCACCCGGAGAGTTTTTTGACGACCGAAGGCACGCAACTGCTGAAGAACTTTTTGACCGGCCATTTTTTCGCGGCCAAGGTCTGACCGCTATCTACTAAAAGGAGCGGAGCGGGGGAATCGCGCCGAAGCGGCCCTGCCCGGAACGCTGCATGCGGCTTCCCATCCTGGTCGCGAACTCGATCCGCACGCGCAAGCTGATCCTGCCCGGACAGAAAGTCCTGATCGCGCTCTCTGGCGGCCCGGATTCGGTCGCGCTCTTCACGTGCCTGCTGGAGCTTTCAAAAAAACGCGACCTGGCTTTTTCGCTCGCGGCGGCACATCTGCATCACGGACTGCGCGGAAAGGACGCCGACCGCGACGATACGTTCTGCCGCAAATTGTGCGAGCGCCGCGGCGTGCCGCTGATGCGCGCATTTGTTGACACGCCCGAACTTTCGGCGCACATCCGGCGCTCCAAGGAAGAAACGGCGCGCATTGCCCGCCACTCCTTTCTGACGACGGCCGCGGCGTATGCCTCCTGCGACTGCGTCGCGGTCGCCCATCATGCCGACGACCGCATCGAGACCGTCCTGTACCGGCTCTGCCGCGGAACCGGTCTTGCCGGCCTGCAGGGTATCGGCTGGAGTGGCCCGCTGGCACTGAATGGCGAGCCGGACGTGTCGAACTGGATTCAGTGGCGCGAGCCGACGTCTGACGCGATTCTGTTCAAGCGCGCCGAACTGCCGGCGGCCGCTGCGCCGGAGGTCGTCCGGCCGCTGCTGGCCTGCACGCGTCCGGAAATCCTGGCCTACCTGCGTTCGAAGCGGCAGCAGTACTGCACGGACGAAACGAATTTTGACGTGGATATTCCGCGTAACGCGATCCGCAATCTCGTCCTGCCGGTGCTCGCCGGAAAAGTGCATCCCGGCGCGCGCGCGGCGCTCTGGCGCCTGGCAGAAGAGGCTGAAGTCCACGCGGAGAAACGGGCCTGGCGGCGGGAGTGGCTCACGGCGATTGCGCAGCTGGGCAAGCAGGATTTTTTCAGCCTGCCGGTGCCGAAGCTGGGTTCGCCGCCGGAGATCGCGGAACTCTCTGACGCGCTCGAAGTGCTGAAAACGATGTGGAACATGAAAGGCCTGGCGCTGACGCACCGCCACGCCCAGGCACTGCGGCGTTTGTTTAACCCGGAAAGCGGCGCGAAGAAGATCGATTTGCCGGGTGGTTTGGTGGCCGAGCGGCGCGGAAAGACAGTTTGCATCCGGCGAAACTTCCGCGCGCGGGACTTGTTCTGAAAAGGAGAGGGAGGACCGCTGGGTGGTACCGGCGGAGGGATTCGAACCCCCGACACAGGGATTATGATTCCCTTGCTCTACCAACTGAGCTACGCCGGCACGAATGAGCTGATTAAATTAGCAGTAGCTCAAAAACAGTCAAGCAAACGACGCCGGCTTTGCAGAAAAATCGTGAAGGATTTAACGAACTCGGCAGTGAATTCAGGCAAATGAGCGACAACTCACGCAAAAATTTTTCATTTCGGATGGAAATAATTTGCATGCACCAACTCCATTCGTATGATCGCGGGTGCGTTACTTACTGTTTGAAACTAAACTCAATTCCTTCTGAAATTGCGTCTGGGGTGGGGCAACTTTCCGGGGCAAGGGGGACGGATGTATTTGGGTGATAAGGACAGTCGGCTGTCAGTCGGCTGGAAGATGCTTGTTCGTGCGACTGTATGCCTGGCTTTTATGACGTTGTCGCTCGCAGCGGCGACAGCGGAAGCAAAAGATACCGTCAAACCGGCGCAGAACTCGCCGGACGGCGATGTTCCGCCGTACGGTTTCAAATACTCGAATGGACTTTACGCCACGATCGCCGGCTTTGTTTCAATCAAAGAGCCCGAACTCAAGAATCAGAAAAAATTCAGCCTCAAAGTTCCTTCGTTCAAGAAGAAGCTCCCCGTCCGCGCAATCATCCAGAATGAATCCGCGCCACTAGTCGTCGTGCTGCTGGGGATCGACGGCAGGGCTGACGGTGCGCTTGGAAAACTGTGGCCATCCTGGTTCAGCGACGCCGGCTACCACGTGTTGACTTTTGATTCAACGTTCCTCCCGTCGTTCACGGAAATTTCAGGTCACGGCGTCACTGGAAATCTACTGGTTGAAAGCGAACGGATCAGTGAAGTAATTGCTGCGTTTTTAAATCTCAGTGAGATGAAAGGAAAAGTCAGCAAGCTCGGTATTGTCGGCATGAGCTACGGCGGCATTCAGTCCCTGGTGCTCGGACAAATGGCCAAGGAAGGCCGGCTGCCGTTTAATGTGGATGGCATCCAGGCGTATTCTCCACCGGTCAACATTCGCCGCACGGGTGAGGTCATCGACCGGTGGTTCAGTGAAGACCGCTGGCAGTACACGCTCGTTGAACTAGCCAATAAGCTCTCTGGCCACAAGCCAGTCGGTCCGGACAGCACGCCGCCGTTTGACGACAGCCTGATGCGTGCGGGAATTGCGGCTGTGTTCCGGCTGGGCCTGGTCGATGTTATCGTCCGCAATGATCAGATCTATAAACTCGGCGTGCTGCCCAAGGGCAATAATTTTGACAGCGACTACATCAAGCGCGACTACGCGGCGATCATGGGCTACACCGCGTTCATGACCGAAATGTCGTATCCCTACTGGCAGAAGAAGGCGAACATGCAGCAGCTTTCGGACCTGACCAGCCCGGTGGAACTGGGGACGCTCATCGAAAAGCAGCCGCCGTATTCGCAGGTCATCATCACGCTTGACGATCCGCTGAACACTGCGGACGACCTTGCGGCATTCCAGTCGCGCGCAGCTGGGCGGAACGTGCTTTTTCTCCCGCGCGGCGGACACCTGGGATTTGTCAACGACCCGTGGACGAAGGCCAAGCTGATGACGCTCTTCAAGCCGGTCACGCAGACAGCCGCGCAGGTCGCGCGCTGAAAACATTTGGTCAGCAAGGTGAACTGAAGCCGGCGGCGACGCCGGCTTTTTGTTGCGCCTATTTCGGCTGAATAATTTCGGGCGCACTCTTTGTGGGGGCAGGCGGTTTCTGCGCGGCCGGGTTCGCTGGCTTGTATTCGGTCGGCTTTTCGACCGACGGCACCGGTACGATGCCCATCGTTTCGTAGAGATAGGCCTTGTCGCGTGATTCCTGTGCTTCCTTCAGCTCAAGCGCAAATTCGTCAGCGCGGTGCGGGAACTTTTTCGCAAGCTCGGTGAAGCCGGAGAGCGCCGCTTCCCAGTGCGGCAGCGCCACGGAGTGGCTCAAGTATTTGCGAGCCTCTTTCACCGACGCGCGCGCCTTGGCGATGGTAGTCTCGAACAGCACCCGGTCCTGCTCGGCGTTCACGAGATTGGATTTCAGCTCTTTGAGCCGCGCTTCGACGAACGCAGCCTGCTCGCGCAATTCGGGACGATCGAAGAGCGCCAGCGCGGCGGCGATCGGGCGGAGCGCCTCTGACCAGGCCGACAATTTCTTAACGCCGTCCGCCGCCGGCAGGGCTTCAGCGGCTTCGCGCAGCCGGCGCGTCTCGATCAGCAGCGCGGCGTATTTTTCTTCCTGCTCCAGGCGCTGTTTGCAGGCGGCGATCTGCTGGCGGGCGTCCTCTTCATCCAGGATGTCCACGGCCTGCTCGAACGCGGCTTGCGCAACGCGGAGATTGGCCACGGCGTCGACGCCTGAGAGCGCCTTGAATGCGCGTTCGCGCGCCTGCGTGCCCAGCTGCATGGCGGCTTTGTATTCGTGCGGGATGCGGCGCGTCACATTCACGGTCACACGGTCAGAGATTGCGTCGTTCCAGTTCTGATCGCTGCGGCGCGCCTGGAAAACGAACTCGTAGCGGCCCGGAGTCTCCAGCTCCTTTAGAGGAGTGAGATCGAACACGCGCTCGCTGCTTACCGGTTTTTCGGGATTGGCCGCCGCGATCCAGCGTGTCTCAATCTGCTGCACACCGGCACCGCCGCGCACGCGTGCTTCGAACTTCAGCGGCGTGCCGGCGCTGATTTCATAGAAATTTTTTTCGGCGGCCTGCGCCTGAAGTTCCACGGCTACGCGAACATTGCGGCGTGTCACGTCCCGGGCGCTGTTCTTGTCGCGCAGGACCACGGTAAATTCTGTGTCGTGTTCCAGCGGCACGCGCACGCGGCTTCCGGTGAAAACGCGATTCTGCGAATTCCAGAGGACCGTGTAATCATCAGGATTGCCCCCGGTAATTTCAGCGCGCAGATCGGCATCCTGTCCAGGCTTCACCTGCGTGGGGCAATGCAGATCGAGCGAGACGTTTGCCGCTGCGACGACAGGCGCTTTTGTCCTGCCTTGCCCAAGAGTCCATGCGCCGGCGGCGGCGGCTGCAAGAACGGGCACCGCAATCCAGAGTCGGCTTCTCGAGTTTGCCGACGCCGTTGACGCTGGCTGCGGAACGGCGCCTGCAGAAAACACAGGAGGCGGAACCGCGGGCGTCGCGGCCATGCCTGGCGCAGCAGCCATTGCCGTCACAGGTGGCGCGACGGGCGCAGGCTGATAGATGGGCTGCGCGGGCACAGGCGCCGTCGCAGTATAAAGTCCCGGTGTAACGGTGCTGCGGCCGGAGGTGATCGCATCAAGCGCCGCGTTGATTGCCGCAAGCAGCTCGGCGGCACTCACGTATCGGTGCGAGGGACGCTTGGCCAGGCAGCGGTGCAGAATATCGAGAATGCAGTCGGGAACGTTGGCGCGCTCTTCGCGAATGTCGGGCAGCGGCGCCTCTTTGATCTTGCGCGCCAGCAGCGCCATGTCTTTCTCGTCGTATGGCGGCTTGTGCGTGAGCAGCATCCAGAGCGTCGCGCCCATGGACCAGATATCCGCGGCCGGGCCCACGACCGCGCCGATTTCCCACTGCTCCGGGCTCATGTATTCAGGCGTGCCCAGCAGCAGCCCCAGCCGCGTGACGGGCATGCGTGTTCCATGTCCGCTGCTGCTGACCGCCTTCGCCAACCCCAGGTCCGAGAGCAGCACGCGGCCGTCATCTGCGACCAGAATATTGTCCGGCTTGATGTCGCGATGGATGACGTTGTGCGTGTGCGCCGCCTGCATACCGAGCGTCGCGTCGTGGATGATCTGCAGCGCGCGCGGGAACATCAGCGGACCGTTGGCGTCGACCAGATCGCGCGCGGTGCGGCCGGCGATGAAATCCATCACGAGATAAATGAGTTCGCCCTGCTCGTCCACGTGCAGTGTGCGGACGACATTAGGATGATTGATCTGCGCCGAGATGCGCGCCTCCTGCCGAAAGCGTTCGACGAACTGGTCGTCGCGAACGCCGCTGGGGGAGGGCAATATTTTTACCGCAACGTCGAGCGCCAGGGATTCATCGTAACCGTGGTACACAGCGCCCATGCCGCCCTGGCCGAGCTTTTTAAGCAGGCGAACTTTGCCCACCCACTTGGCGTTCTCTTTCAATGGCGCATCGCGCAGCAGCTTGTCATTGAGCAGCGTTGGATCGGCGAGAATGACTGAGGAAACTTTGTTTACGGGAACTTCAATTGTGCGCTGCGAATACGGAACGCTGTCCATTTCCTCGGGCGTGACCGAAAGCACGCGGCTGGCGCCATCGCCGTCGCCCTGCGCTTTGAAGTCGCGGCCGCAGCGGCTGCAGCGGATTTCGGCGCCGAGCGAAACGGAATCGTGAGGAAGTCCGCAACCGGGACAAGCGATTTTGACGACCAATGCCACGCGCTGAGTCAGGCTCCCCGATTTGTTCCAATAACAACACGGCTGCTCGCTCGTATGCTGCTGGCGGCGTTCGCCAGTGCCGAGTTGCCGTGCACACATGGTTCAGATCGCTTAGTCGTATCAAATACTTCCGGCAGGTCAATACGCTCTCGCCGCGTTCGTTTGAAAATCGTTTCGCGCTCCTTAAACTGTATGCATGTTTCAGCGGCTGGCGCTCGTTCTCGACACGATTAAATTCGCTCACTCCATCTTCGCATTGCCCTTCGCGCTGCTGGCGATGGTCGTTGCCGCAGACGGCTGGCCGAGCTGGCGTGTTGCTGGCCTGATCCTCATTTGTATGGTGGCGGCGCGCAGCGCTGCGATGGCGTTCAATCGCTGGGCAGACCGTGAGATCGACGCCAGCAATCCGCGCACGCGCACGCGGCCGAGCGTCACCGGGCAGGTCTCACCCGGCTTTTTACTCGGATTCATCATTTTAAGTGCGGCGATCTACTGGGCGGCGACCTGGTTTCTAAATCCGGTCTGCTTTGCGCTCGCGCTTCCAGTGCTCGGAATTCTGCTGGGCTATTCCTACGCCAAGCGCTTCACGTGGCTCTGCCATTTCTGGCTTGGCCTCGCGCTGGGATTGGCCCCGCTGGCGGCCCACCTGGCCGTGAAGGGCGATCTTGCGCCGTTGCCGGGACTGGGCCAGCGCGCCGGATTGTCTTTCGAACTCTTTCCAATTCTGCTGGGCTTTACCGTGCTCTGCTGGGTCGCCGGATTCGATCTGATTTACGCCTGCCAGGACTTTGAAATCGATTTGGCTGACCCGCGGCTGCATTCGCTTCCTAAACGCATCGGCATCTTCCGGACGCTGGTTGTTTCAGCCCTGCTGCATGTCGCCGCCGTTCTGCTGCTGCTGGGATGCGGGTATTACGCGGCGATGGGCCCGTGGTATTACGTGGCTGTGGCGCTGGTTGCCGGGCTGCTTCTTTACGAACACTGGATCGTGCGGCCGACCGATTTGAGCCGCGTGAATGTTGCCTTCTTTACGATCAATGGAGTCGTCAGCCTGTTGCTCTTCGCCGCAGTCCTGATCGAGCGCGTTCTGTTGGTCGCGCGCCACTGAGCTTTCTGCATGCCGGAATTGCCTGAAGTTGAAACGGTCGTACGTGCGCTCTCCAAGTGCCTCACGGGCCGCCGCGTCAGCCGCGCCGAAGTACTACATCGCCCCAGCATTGCCGGATCGCCTGAACCGCCGCAGTGCCTTTGCGGCAAGCGCATCCTGCGCGTGTTCCGCCGCGGGAAGTTCATCCGTATGCAATTGGAAGGCGGCTACGGCATGGCCATTCACCTGCGAATGACTGGCTGGCTCGGCGTAACGGATCCGCAGCCTGTGATTCCGAAGACACTGCTTAATAATGGGGTTACGCGGATCGAATTGGCTTATCTGCGCGTGCGCTTTCTGCTCGACAATGGTCCTGACTGTCTGAGTTTTACAGACATCCGTACCTTCGGCCGTGTATGGTGCGGGAAGGACGAGACGCTTGAAAGGCTGAAGGCGCTCTCGAAGCTGGGTCCCGAACCGCTCGAGATCAGTGCCGCAGACTTCACGTCGCGCCTGCGCTCTCGCCGCGGACGGCTCAAGTCGGTACTTTTAGACCAGAAGTTTTTAGCCGGCGTGGGCAACATATATGCCGACGAGTCCCTCCACATGGCCGCGCTGCATCCGCTGGCCTTGTCCCAGCGTGTGAAGCCTGATTCGGCGGCGCGCCTGCACGCGGCGATTCAACGCGTGCTGAAGAAATCGATTGACGCGGGCGGGTCGAGCATCGACGACTTTGTCCACCCGGACGGCGAGAGCGGCTGGTTTCAGCGCGAGCTTCTCGTTTATGGACGGGAAGGGGAGCCCTGCGGGCGGTGCGGCACAAAAATCAAGCGTATCGTCCTGGGGCAGCGTGGAACGTGGTTCTGCCCAGCCTGCCAGAAGCGGCGCTGACACGATTTGTCTTTGACGGAATCGTTCCACCATTTATTTTTGAGCTAAACCGCACTCGGGAAAGAGGGGACGAACGGTTCAGCGCGCTATTTATTCGCGCGCGGATTCTTCTTTGGCTTGCGTTGGGCATAGCAGACATGAACTTTTCATCGATCGTCAAAAAAACTTTCATGGCGTTTACGGGGCTGGCCCTGGTCGGCTTTCTGGTCACGCACCTGGCCGGCAACCTGATGATCTTTTCGCCTGAAAAGTTCAACGCGTACGCGCACATGCTGGAGCAGAATCCGCTGCTGGTTCCAGCTGAAATCGCCCTGCTGGCCATTTTTCTCGTCCACATTTATATGGCGCTGAAGCTGACCGCAGAAAACAGAGCTGCGCGTACCGAATCGTACGAGGTTCGCAACACTGCCGGCGAGAGCACCTGGGCCTCACGCAACATGATGATCACAGGCGTGATCATTCTCTTTTTCGTCATCATTCACGTGAAGATGTTCAAATACGGCGACAAGACTGGCGCGGGCGGACTGTGGGGCTTGGTTATCCGCGAGTTCAAGCAGCCGCAGGTCGCGATCTTTTATGTCGCCAGCATGATCTTCATGGGCTTCCATCTCAGCCACGCCATCTCGAGTGCGCTGCAATCGCTCGGCGCGCTCAAGCCCGGTGTGCGCCCGAAAGTCCGCCGTCTTGGAGCGGTGATCGGCTGGGGGCTGGCGATCGGATTTGCGATCCTGCCGCTGTGGGCCTGGCTGATTGCCAAAGATGAGCCGTCAATGCCCAACATTCAGATCAAACTCGGCGCCGCCGATCTGCCGCGCGGTACCAGCACCTCGACTTCAACACCGGCTGGGGCTGAAAACAAGCCCGCAGCGCCGGCTCACGCGGAGTAACTTCAATGGCCCTTAATTCAAACATTCCTTCCGGTCCCATCGAAAAGAAATGGGAGAACCGCAAGTTTGAGATGAAGCTGGTTAATCCAGCGAACAAGCGCAAGTACACCGTCATTGTCGTCGGCACGGGGCTGGCCGGCGCAGGCGCGGCCGCGAGCCTCGGCGAACTTGGCTACAACGTTCTCTCCTTCTGCTTCCAGGACAGCCCGCGCCGCGCGCACTCCATAGCCGCGCAGGGTGGCATCAACGCGGCCAAGAATTATCAGAACGACGGCGACAGCGTTCACCGCCTGGCCTACGACACGGTTAAAGGCGGCGACTACCGCGCGCGCGAATCTAACGTGTACCGCCTGGCGCAGAATTCGGTCAGCATTATCGATCACTGTGTGGCGCTGGGAGTGCCTTTTGCCCGCGAATACGGCGGCATGCTCTCGAACCGCTCGTTTGGCGGAGCACAGGTCTCGCGAACGTTCTACGCGCGCGGCCAGACCGGACAGCAGCTGCTGCTCGGCGCGTACAGTGCGATGAAGCGCCAGGTCGAAGCGGGCAAGGTGAAGGAATACACGCGCCACGAAATGCTGGATTTGATCGTCGTTGACGGCGTCGCGCGCGGCATCGTTACGCGCAATCTGATCACCGGAAAGCTTGAGTCTTACGTTGGCGACGCGGTGTGTCTCTGCACGGGTGGTTACGGCAATCTCTATTTCCTCGCCACCTACGCGAAGGGCTGCAACGTTACGGCGATCTGGCGCGCGTACAAGCGCGGCGCGTACATGGCTAACCCCTGCTACACGCAGATCCACCCGACCTGTATTCCCGTCACTGGCGATTACCAGAGCAAGCTCACGCTGATGAGCGAATCGCTGCGCAACGACGGCCGCGTGTGGGCGCCGAAGAAAGCCGGCGACAACCGTCCGCCGAACCAGATTCCAGACGACGAACGGGATTATTATCTCGAGCGCAAATACCCGGCGTTCGGCAATCTGGCTCCGCGCGATATCTCTTCGCGCGCGGCCAAGGAAGCGTGCGACGAAGGGCGCGGCGTCGGTCCCGGTGGACGCGGCGTGTACCTGGATTTCCGCGACGCCATCAAGCGCGACGGCCTGGCTAAAATCAGGGAGCGCTACGGCAATCTCTTCGACATTTACCAGGAAATCACCAACGAGAACGCGTACGAAACGCCGATGCGCATCTATCCGGCGATCCATTACACGATGGGTGGGCTGTGGGTCGACTACAACCTGATGAGCAACCTGCAGGGATTGTTCGTGCTGGGCGAAGCGAATTTCTCCGACCACGGAGCCAACCGCCTGGGCGCCAGTGCACTGATGCAGGGTCTCTCGGACGGCTTCTTTATCATTCCGTACACGATGGGCGGTTATCTGGCTCACGTGAAGCCCGGCGATCCGAAGTGGAAGATCGACACCAATCACCCAGTCGTGAAAGACACCGAGCGCGAAGTTCAGGCGCGGCTCGACAAGCTGATGGCAGTTAAAGGCAAGCGCCCCGTCGATGTGCTGCACCGCGAGCTGGGCCTGGCGATGTGGGAAAAGTGCGGCATGGCCCGCAACGAGAAGGGCCTGAAAGAACTGCTGCAGACGATCCCCGAGATGCGCTCGAAGTTCTGGAAAGACGTTGCCGTTACGGGCGAACAGGGCGAGCTCAACCAGGTGCTGGAACGTGCGGGACGCGTGGCCGACTATATGGAATTTGGCGAGCTGCTGGCTCTGGACGCGCTCGAACGCCGCGAATCCTGCGGCGGGCATTTCCGCGAAGAATCGCAGATCACCGAAGGTCCGGAAAAGGGTGAGTGCAAGCGCGACGACGAAAATTTCTGCCACGTCGCGGCGTGGGAGTACAAGGGCGAAGGAAATGCGCCGGTGCGCCACACTGAGCCGCTGAACTACGAGGTCTTCAAGCCGGCGACGAGAAGCTACAAGTAAGCGCGCGAATGAAATTGAGCAACTCCATCGGAGCTAAAGAGCGATGAACTTTACACTCAAAGTCTGGCGGCAGAAGAACGCGAGCACACCCGGCAAGTTCGTGACGTACGAAGCGAAGAACATCTCCGCCGACGCCTCGTTCCTTGAAATGCTCGACATCGTCAACAACGAGCTCGACAGCAAGGGCGAAGAAGCAATTATGTTCGATCATGATTGCCGCGAAGGCATCTGCGGCATGTGCAGCCTGCATATCAACGGCCTGCCGCACGGCCCGAAGCTGCAGCACCAGGAAGATCCCGCTCCGGGCGAAAAGCCGCGCGGCCGCACAACCTGCCAGCTGTACATGCGCGAATTCAAAGATGGCGACACCATCGTCGTCGAACCTTTCCGCGCCAAGGCCTTCCCGATCATCCGCGACCTGGTCGTGGACCGCAGCGCCTTCGATCGCATCATGAACAAGGGCGGCTACATTTCGGTCAACACCGGTACCGCGCAGGACGCCAACTGCCTGCCGATCGGCAAAAAGGAAGCGGACCTGTCGATGGATGCCGCCGAGTGCATCGCCTGCGGTGCGTGCGTGGCCAGCTGCAAGAATGCGTCCGCGATGCTCTTTGTCAGCGCCAAAGTTTCGCAGTTCGCGCTGCTGCCACAGGGCCAGCCCGAGCGCTACAAGCGCGTGGTCGCGATGGTCGATCAGATGGACAAGGAAGGCTTCGGCAACTGCACCAACGAAGGCGAATGCGAAGCCAACTGCCCCAAGCAGATCTCACTGGCGAACATCGCGCGTATGAACCGCGATTACATCTGGGCGAAGGTGATGAGCTGAATCGGCGTTGAAATCAAATGAACAAGGCGCTGCATGCAGCGCCTTTTTTATTTGTGCGGCTCGTCCATAGCGTGCAGAACTTTTCCGGAGAGATCTTTGATCTCCACGCGCATCGTCGCGGCTTTTGCCTCCAGGCTCATCAGGATGTAACTGTCTTCGCTCTCGAAAAAGGCGGCCTTCGGGTCCTTGTACTTTGCGCCTTTGCCGCCCAGCGACGTGTTGTAGTACGAAAAACCATCAACGTCAGCACGCTCGGCGAAATAACCGAATCCGGTAATCGCGATCGTCCCTTTGCTGAAGAGAGTGTGCAGCGGAGGGGTATCCTGGCTGCGAATGCTGCCGCTCTTCTCGTTCTGGATCGTCACGACAAAGCGCGGCTTTGGGTTTTCGAGCAGTTTTGCGTACCACTCGTACTGCGGCGTGCCCTTCTTGTAGGGATGGCATGTCTGCCACGTCGTGCCCATGTCGGACGTGTGCTGTATGTCGAGCGCGATTAGCCGCAGATCGAACTCGGGGATATCAAGATTCCATTTCCACTCGTCGCCCGGCAGTTCAAAGAACGTGCGGTACGCCGTCGCGTCGATGTCGTACACCGGCTCCGCTGGCGGCTTCGGTCCCCGCGGTGTGATTTCCTTATCGTGGTTGCCCAGCGCCGGCAGGAAGAGTACGGATGAAAAAAGCTTCGGGTACGCGCGGATCAGATCGCTGTATGGTTTGATGCAATCCTTCACGCCGGCGCCGCACTTTTTGTGCAGGCAATCGATGTTGTCGCCACCTGTGAGCAGCAGGTGAATATCGTCCTTGAGCAGGCAATCGAGATTCTTGTGTTCCTGCCAGTTCGCCACGAGTGCCACGCGTAGCTTTTCGACCGGAAGCGTGCGGAAACTATGGACGGCGGAGCTTTCAGAGCCGCTGCTCACTTTGTAGAAGTACGCCGTCCCGCGCGCGGGAACCAAGATTTCGACATGATGGAGCAGCACGCTTTCGTCGATTGTGACTTTCTGCCCGAGCTCTTTTGTCGCGCCGAATTCGACGACTGAATTTCCTGGCTTGCCGCTCTCCCAGCTGATCACGACCTTGCCGAGATCATTCGATTTGTGCGAGAGCCAAATGCAATCGATTTGCGCGCGTACCGAAAGCGCGCAACAAACCAGCCCCATGAGAATGCCGTAAAAGCGCATGAGCCGCCCTCCAGAGTCTCGTCTCAATACACCTTCCGGCTACGCTGGCGCGGACGCAAAACGCGGATAATCTTTCTGTTTTCGCGTTCAAAAATTCAAGGAGGCTTTCAATGGCATTCCGTACTGAAACAGATTCGCTCGGCCCCGTCCAGGTTCCCGCGGAGGCGTTCTTCGGCGCGCAGACGCAGCGTGCCGTTGAGAACTTCCCGATCAGCGGCCAGCGCATGCCCGCGCGGTTCGTCCGCGCCATCATCCTGATCAAGAAGGCCGCCGCGCAGGCCAATCGCGAACTGGGCCAGCTCGATGAGAAGATCGCCGGCGCGATCGTGCAGGCCGCCGACGAGGCGCTTGCCGGCATCGCCAAGGGCGGCGCCGAAGCCGAGAAGTGGCTCTCGCAGTGGCCCGTCGACGTGTTCCAGACCGGCTCGGCAACATCGACCAACATGAACACCAATGAGGTGCTGGCCGGACGCGCCAACGAAATCCTGTCGGGTACGCGCGGCGGCAAGAAGCCTGTTCATCCCAACGACCATGTCAACAAGGGCCAGTCGTCGAACGACATCATCCCGACGACCCTTCACGTCGCCGCGCTGGACTCGCTGGAGAACGATCTAATTCCCGCGCTCAAATATCTGCACGCCGCGCTCGCTGCCAAAGCCAAAGAATTCGATCCGGTCGTCAAGATCGGCCGCACGCACATGATGGACGCCGTGCCCGTGCGCCTGGGCCAGGAATTCGCCGGGTACACGTCGCAACTGGAGCACTCCATCGCGCGCGCTGAAAGCTGCAGAAAGAACCTCGCGGAACTGGCAATCGGAGGAACGGCCGTCGGCACCGGGCTCAACAATGATCCGAAAGTGACCTCGCTGGTGATCCAGAAACTTTCCGCCGAGCTGAAGCTGCCGTTCAAGCAGGCGCCGAATCTTTTCGAAGCACTCGGTGCGCGCGACGCGGCCGTGGAAACCTCCGGCCAGCTCAAGACGATTGCCTGCTCACTGATGAAAATCGCCAACGACATTCGCTTCCTGGGCTCGGGCCCGCGCTGCGGCATCGGCGAGATCAATCTGCCGGATCTTCAGCCGGGCAGCTCGATCATGCCGGGAAAAGTCAATCCTGTCATGCCCGAGATGCTGACGATGGTCGCCTGCCAGGTGATCGGCGCCGATGCGGCCATCACCGCCGGCGGACTGCAGGGGCATTTCGAGCTCAACGTGTTCAAGCCGATGATCGCTCACAACCTGCTTTTCTCGATGCAGATTCTGTCGACCGGCTGCCGTGCCTTCGCCGACAAGTGCGTCAAGGGGCTTGAAGCAAATAAAGAACGCTGCGAAGAGCTGATCGAAAAGAGCCTGATGATGTGCACGGCGCTGGCACCGAAGATCGGCTACGACAAATCGGCCGAGCTTGCCAAGGAAGCGTACAAGACCGGCAAGACCGTTCGGCAGCTGGCGACCGAGAAGAACCTGATGCCCAAGGCCGAGCTCGACAAACTGCTCGACGTCCGCTCGATGACCGAGCCTGGAGCGTGATTCGGTTTCGGATTTCAGATTAAGGGCACATGATTGCCGTGGGTGGCCCAGCCCAACGGGCTGGGTGAGCGGAGCGAACAAGAAGCCACGGATCGGCGTTCCCATCGATTGGCGTGCGCGCTTCTGTGAAAAGCGTCCATCCAGCGGCTTCTTGTCGCTGCGCGACACGGCCCGATGGGCCGTGCCACCCTTCGAGTTCGCGGCGTCTTCTCGTAAGGAATCTATGAAATGCAATCTCGCGTGCGTGATTATCTTCACGCACAAGATGAAAGAGATGAGATCGTTTTATCGACAAGCTGGGCCGTGAAGACGCGGAACAATTTGCGCACGTCGGCGATCCGCAATCCGCAATCCGCAATCAAAAAATCCGCAATGGGATTACTGGCGCTTGCCGCGGCGGCCGGTCTGCCAGAAGGCATCGTCCTTCGTGCGGCGCGTCAGGCGCGTGGCTGTTACGGCTTCGAACTTGGTGCCGTCGGCCTGATCGAATTCGATGCGGATGGCAAAATTAAAGGCAGTAAACGGCTTGCCGCGGATCGGCAGGCCCGTGCCGCCTTTGCGTTCGTCCTGCGCCAAGTCCCACGTCTTGATGTTGAACAGACGGGTCTTGGTGTCGATCGTGAAGCGACGTATGCCGCTCAGGTCGCGATCTGTCTGCTCATAAATGATCTTCGAACCGTTCTGCTTCACGCGGTCAAAGAGGATCACTTCGCGGTCGGCATCGTTGAACTTGAAGACAAAAATTCCGGCGCCAGGCGTCTGTAGAATCTTCGACATCGGCTTCGAGAGGTATCCGTCAAATTCAAAGAAGTGGCTTTCACCGCGGATTTCCTCCACGGCGGAGGCACGGGAGATTACGAAAAATCCATCTTCTACGGTACCCAGGCCCTGCTTGAGATTGTAGCGTCCGCGTCCGACTCCATTCGCTTGCGACGTATACGAAAAGTTTTCCGTCAGCGAGTAGGTTTGCGCGCCGATGGTCAGGATCAGGGTGACGGGCGTGGCAATGCCGGTTCCGGTTACCGTCGTGTTCGTCGCGCCCGATGCGGCGAAAGCGGCCTTAAGTTCAGCGCGCGTGATATCCACGCGCAGGGTCTGCTCGAGCGCGTTCACTTCGATGAAGTACGAAGGCTTGATGTTTTCGGCGCTTTCAATGCGGCCATTTTCGCCCAGCACGCCGGAAACGGTAAACAGGCCGTTTATCGAAAACGTCGTCGCCAGGCCCTGAAGGTCGCCGGGCAGATCCACGGTGTTGAATGCGGCGTCGAGCCGGAAGGTATCCCTGTCCGTTTGAGAATGCCGCAGATTGAATGTCGCCTGAGTCAGAGCGATGCGGAAATTCATGTCGGGCGATACAGGGCCCTGGCCCGATCCAGTGACAACGATGCTCACTTCGGCGCTGGAGGTCGCTCCGGTAGCGGTTGTGCCGGTCAGTTTTGCGGTGTAGGTACCGGCGACAGTGTAAACGTGCGTGATCGTTTTAGCCGTTGAGATCGAACCGTCTCCGAACTCCCAGAGATAGCTCACGATGTCTGCAGAGGACGAACCGGCGTCAAAAGAAACGCCCAGCGGCGCCTGACCCGTTGAAGGGCTCGCATTGATCACAGCGGTGGTTTCTGCGAAGACAGCGTTTGTGAAGACCAGACAGAGCACCAGGAAAATCCGGCGCCAGTACATGGAATGGCACATCAACAGTACTCCTCCTACGCAACAGCATTGGCAGGGCTCTGTCCTGCAGCCGCGTTAAGCAAAATGAGCTGACTATATTAATCGGCAGGTCTCGTCCAGCCAAGCACAGTTAATTGGAATGTGCCCGCCATGCGCGAAGTGAAGGCACGAAAAAACCGTGGGACTCACGCGGTGCTCCTTGAACGATTTCAGACGAAACCGTTCTCAGAGAGGGGTGTGTGCCACGGCTATTCGTTCACACGCGTTCGCGTATGCTTTAATGCCAGTAGTACCGATACGGACGATAGTAGTAGCTCCGGTACGGCCGCGAATAGTAATACCGCGGGTACGAGTAATAGTACGGCCGGTGATAGCGCCGGTAGCTATAGCTCGGATAATAGCTTGTGTAGTAGCTGGGGTAGTACCGGTGGTGGTGACGATGTCCCGTACCGAAGCCGAACGAGATGCCGAAGTCGGCAGCCATCGTCGGAACCGCAAAGAGCAGGGCAAGCGCTAGTGCGGCGGCGTGAAGAGCAGACATAAAATCCTCCCGATTTAAGTGTCTCCTCCTCCCATTTATGAAATGTCTTTTCCCACTCGCATTGTTCCACTAATAGCAGCAGCAACTCGTCTCATTCTGCCGTCAGTGCTATACTGAAAACTATGGCGAACCTCGCTCCCGAAGCCTATCTGCGTCCCGAAGTGATCCGCCAGGTTCAGCGCTTCGATTTAAAGGCGAAATTCCTGATCGAAGGATTTCTGTCGGGCCTGCACAGTTCGCCATTTAAAGGCTTTTCGGTCGAATTCTCAGAACACCGAAAGTATGTGCGGGGTGATGACGTAAGGCTGGTGGACTGGAAACTCTGGTCGCGCACCAACCGCTACTACGTCAAGCAGTTCAAAGCCGAGACAAACCTGACCGGGCACCTGATCGTCGATGTCTCGGCCAGCATGGGCTATGCGGGCCAGAGCGGATCAGTAACCAAGCTGCAGTACGCGACGTACCTGGCTGCCGCGATGGCATACATGATGATTCATCAGCAGGACCCCGTGGGGCTGGTGACCTGCGGCGACGCGCTGCGCGCGTTCCTGAAGCCCAAGAGCAAATCGTCGCACCTGTTTTCGATCCTCAAGATTCTCTCAGAGACGCAGCCCAGTGGCGCGACGAAGCTGGCAGAAAACCTGCATCAGATCACGGAGATGATCGACCACCGTGGCATGGTCATGCTTTTTTCCGATCTGCTGGACGACAGCGGCGAAGACAAGGTCCTGGACGCATTGTCGCACCTGCGCTTCCGCGGACATGACGTAATCGTGTTTCAGATCTTTGATGCCGCCGAGGCGACGTTTCCCTTCCAGGATACGATGCGCTTTGAGGACATTGAAGGCATGCCCGACGCCATCGTCGCCGACGCACCGGCGATTCGAAAAGCGTACCTGGCTGAGCTGCAGGCGTTTCGCGAGCGCTACAAAACCGAGTGTACCAAGCGCCACATCGATTTCGTGCCCGTTGATACTTCCGAAAGTTTCGACAAACCGCTGCTGGCGTACCTGCAGCGCCGCTGCGGAAAGTGATGCAGTAAGAAGTAGAGCCGGAGAGCAGAATGGAATTTTTGTCGGCGCCGCTTCTGTGGGGTATGGCTGCAGCCGGCATTCCCGTGATCATTCATCTTCTTGGCCGCACACGCCCGGTTCCACACCGCTTTCCAGCAATGCGCTTTATTCTGCGCTCGCAGAAATCCAGCTCGCGCGCGCTGAAACTCAAGCATTTTCTTGTGCTGCTTCTGCGGATCCTTGCGGTGGTCGGAATCGCTTTCGCGCTGGCGCGGCCGATGACGGGAAGCAGCGAACTCTCGGCCGGCTGGATCGCCGGCGGAATTCTAATCGCAGCTTTGTCGGGCATAGCGCTGTACCACCGCGAATTCATAACGGCCTTGATGGGCCTGCTGGTGCTCGCGGGGCTCTGGCACAGCTATCCGGCCGAAACGCCACTCGCGCAGCAGGCCCTGCGCGGCGATTACGTGCTCGTGATGGATCAATCGATGAGCATGGGTTATCTCGAGCCCGACGGGACGCGCTTTGACCTCGCGCGCCGCCAGGCACAGCAGTTCCTGGACCGCCTTGCTCCGGATGCGCGCGTGGCACTGATCCTCGCGACTGAAAACGCCGAGCGCGTGCAGAGCCGCCTCAGTTACCGCCACGAGATCGTGCGGCAGAAACTGGCTGAGGCGCAGCCCACCGGCCGCGGGCTCGATCTGGCACAGGCGCTTCAGGCCGCGCAGGAGATCATTAAACGCGACCGCTCTGACGCCGGTGCGGCGATCCTGTTCTTCACCGACCTGCAAGCCGCAGCGATCTCACGTGTCTTGATGAAGGCGCCTGCTGCGACCGGCGACACTGCGGCGAAGCTGATCGTCGTCGACGTCGCCTCCGGCAATGCCAAGAACGGCGCGGCGCTCAGCGGGCGGCTTTCAGCGAGCACCCTGCCGGCCGAGAGCAAGGCGACAATCACCGCGAAAGTCCGGCCGCTGGACAGCGAACACGCCTGCCTGGTGGAACTCTACGTCGATGGAAAGAAGCTCGCTCAGAAGCTTGTCGAACCCAAGGGACAGCCGGTGGTGGATGTCGAGCTGGAGTTTCCTACGGGCGTCGCGGGAAGCCACTCGGGCCGCGTGCATCTTCCCGACTCTGACCGGCTGCCGCTTGATCAGGATTTTCATTTCGCCTACAGCGCGGGCCGGCCGCCGACGGCGCTCATTCTGGAACGGCCCGGCCAGGCAGACGGCAAAGGCAGCGGCTTTTTTCTACGCGCGGCGCTGCAGCCTTCGTCTGGAGAGGAGACGCTGGGCATCAGCGGACTGGCGTGTGTTGTGGAGCCCGCCGGGGCATTAACACAGGCGAAGCTTTCCAAGTACCGCGTGGTCATTCTCGCAGATTGCGGTCCGTTAACGGAGAGCAGCTGGAGCGCGCTGCAGCAGTGGACGAGCGAGGGCGGGGGCCTTTTCGTGTGGCTGGGGCCGAGAACGGACGGGAGTTTTTCACGTTACGGATTTTCGCAGCACGCGGCATACAACGGCCTGCTGCCGGGGCAGATCGGCACGCCCTTCGTACTGCAGCCTCCGCAGACAATAGCGGTGACGCAGCCTGAGCATCCCGTGCTTGCGCATGCCACGCCGGGCGTCAGCTCCATTCTGCGTGAGACGCCGGTGCGGCAGATCGTGAAGGTCACGCCCGACGCGCGGGACACGACAGCAGCAGTCATTCTCAGCACGTCCGACAGTTCGCCACTCCTGCTTGAAAAACTGTATGGCCGCGGGCGCGTGCTGCTGGCGACCGTGGACCCCACGCTTGAGACGTCGGATCTTCCCAAGCGCGGGGAAGCGTTCGTCACGCTTCTTTTAGACAGCGTGCGCCTCCTGTCCGGTGAAGAGAACGGAATTCGTGCCCGGCTGGGCTTCCCATTTATTCTCTCGATTCCCAGCGCGCCTGAAGATGGGCAGGTGCTCTGGCGCAAGCCGGGAGTCGACAAGCCGGAGATTCTGCGCGTCGATACTTCTGTGAATCTTAAAACAGCGGCGACACAGACGGGCCCCGTTACCGTCGTCGTACCGGCGATCGACACACCGGGTATTCACTCATTCAGCTGGTCTCCGCCCGGCGCCGCGCGGCCACTTTCAAAGTTGCTCGCCGTGAATGCAGAAGCCGGCGAATCGGAACTGACGAAGGCCTCGCCGGAACTGGCGCTAAAAGCCATGTCGCCGCTGAAGGCGCAGATCGTCAAAACCATCGGCGAGAGCACGGTTGTGGCAGGCAATAACGGCGGCGAGCAGCGCCGCGAACTGAGCGTTGCCCTGCTGTTGATTCTTTTTGCGCTTCTGCTGGCAGAAAGTTTTTTTTCAAACCGTCTCTACAAGAACGAAGTCGAATCCAGCACGCCCGAAACAACTGTGCAAGTTGAAAGCAATCTGGAACCAGCAATACAACACGCGCCTGCGGAGAAAACCGATGCCGCAAGCTGACGCGCCTCCCATCGTCGTTCTGAAGAAAGCAGAGCCTGCGGCTCAGCCGGCGCCCGCGGCACCGGCAACGTTCGGCAAGGCGCCGCCTGCAGCTCAGCCGCAGCCCACGATGCCAGTTGCACCGGCGCCAAAAGTTCCTGCAGGCGGACTGCAGTTTCATTCCGCGATTCCCGGCTGGATCTTGCTGGCAATAGCGCTGCTGCTGGCTCTATCAGTACGGCGGGCGTACATGCGGACGACGCGGCGCATCAGCGCGATCAAGTTGGGATTTCTGGGCACCATTCGTGTGCTGGCGTTTGGAATATTAATGCTCTGCCTGGCGCGGCCTGTCCTCGTGAAAACCCATCAGCTGTATGAACGGGGAATCGGGTTCGTCGCCATAGATGCATCTGCATCGATGGATCTTCGCGACACGGCCGGCGGCCGAACGCGCTGGGAAACAGCGGCCGATATTGTAAGCAGGCACGCGGGGGAGATGCGAGCCCTCGCCGGCACCTGCGAACTCCAGCGTTACCTCTTCGATTCCTCGGTTCGGAAAACCAATCTGCTGCCCGGCGAAGCGGGCTCGGCGGAACTGCGTCCAGTGGGAACAGGCACGGATCTGACATCGCTGCTGGAAACTTTCGCGACGGAAGCCGGCGGCATGGCGTCGGCAGGTGCGGTGCTGATCTCCGATGGCCGGCATAACTCGCCCAAGGACATCATTCCTGCCGCGCTGGCGCTCGCGCGCGCAGGCGTACCGCTGCATGTCATTGGCGTAGGGCAGGAGGCGACGCCCGCGACGTACAAGGACGTGCGCATCCGGCAGCTTCTGCTGCCCGAGAAGGCGTTCGTGAAATCGCGCATGGTCCTGCGCGTCGAAATCGAGTCGACACTTCCAGCGCAGGCGGTGGTGCCGCTCACGATTGAGATCGCCGGCAAGAAAATTTATGAGCGCGACATTGTCTTTGAGCCCGGCAGCAATCGCGCCAGAGAACCGATTGAAATTCCCTACACGCCTGAAGCGATCGGCGTGCACCGGGTGACGGTGACGCTGGGTACCGTCACGGACGAAGCGGACATCAATAACAATCTCCGGCACGCATTCTTCCGCGTGTACCGCAGCCGCCTGGGCATCTGGTATGTCGAAGGAGCGATGCGCAAAGAATTCGGCGCACTGCGCACCGCACTGGAGACGGCTCCGAATGTAAAGTTTGAAGCAGTCAACGCCTATAGGGCGCAGACCGGAAATGCCGCCGACCTGCTGCCACCGCCAGAGGAACTGCATCAATACAAATTGCTGATCATCGGCGATCTCTCAAGCGACCGTTTCAGCAACGCGCAGCTGGCTGCCGTTGCGGACTTTGTCGAAGAGGGTGGTGCAGTGCTGATGATCGGCGGCATGAGCAACTTCGGCGCGGGGCGCTGGAGTTCTTCTCCGCTGGGTCCGGTGTTTCCGGCGGATATGTCGCCCGCGGATGGTATGCGTGAAGGGCCGCTGCCGATTACGATGTCGCCGGAAGACCGCGAACATCCCGTGCTGGCCATCGGCGAAACGGCAGAGGAGAGTGCGGCTTTGTGGAAGTTGCTGCCGCCGCTGCCGGGAATCAACCGTGTGCGCTTTGCGCGTCCGGCCGCGCGCGTGCTGCTGAATGCCGGAGACAATCCGCTTCTGATGGTCCAGGAGTTCGGCAAAGGCCGCAGCGCGCTGTTTGCCGCCGATATGACCTGGCAGTGGATTCTTAAAGCCAACCAGCCCGAGGCGCACAAGAGATTCTGGCGCAACCTGGCGACGTGGCTGACGCGCAGCGACTACCGCGATACCGAAAAGGCTGTGTTCGCCGACTCCGAACGCCTGCAGTACCAGACTGGCGAAGAAGCTGTCTTTGCCGCGCACGTTCACGACAGTGAAAAAGTGGGCAAGGCCATCAAGGAAGCTGCAGTTTCGATATCGCTCACGCGCCTGCAGGGCGATCTGGAATCTCCCGTGTTCAAGGAAGAGGCGGGTCGCGGGCTGGGAACTTTCGAAAAACGCTTCACGCTCGGCACCCCGGGCAGCTACCGTTTCCGTGCCGCCGCTGTGGGACCTGATGGAGCGGTCATCGACGCCGACAGCGTAGACGTGCAGGTAATCGCGCCGGATGTCGAGCACGACAATCCGCGCGCGAACCTGGCGCTGCTCAGAGGCATCGCCAGCCTCAGCGGTGGGACGTATTTCGATCCGGCGCAGGCGTCAGAAGCTTTTAAAGCACTCGCGCGCCGGCAGGCTGGTTACTCGAAGTCGGTCACTGAGATTCAGGATCTCTGGAATTCACCGTGGATTCTTGGCCTGTTCATCCTGCTGCTCTCTATCGAATGGTCGCTGCGGAAGCGCTGGGGCCTGATCTAAGACACGTCAGGAGAGCTTGGGTTCGGGCACGGACTTGATCAGCATATTCACGAGCTGAACCGTGTCGATGCCGCTGGTCTGCGCCTGAAAATTCAAACCCAGCCGGTGGCGCAGCACGGGCACTGCCACGCGGCGCACGTCGGCGCATGAAATATTCAGCCGGCCTTCCATCGCGGCCAGGGCCTTGGCGCCCTTAATAAGAAATTGTCCGGCTCGCGGACCGGCGCCCCAATCGACCAGATCCTTTATGAACTTCGGCGACTGCGGCGAAGCGGGCCGTGTCGAGCGCACGATATCGGTAACGTACTGCAACGCATAGTCGCTCACGACAATGTTGTCTACGACGTCCTGCAGCCGGAAAATATCCTCGCCGGTGACGATGGGAGAAAGCTTTACCGGCTTTCCGTGCGTGGTGAAGCGGTAGATCTCGAGTTCTTCTTCCGGATTTGGATAGCCCACGTGGATGTTGAACATGAAGCGGTCCTGCTGCGCTTCCGGCAGAGGATACGTGCCTTCCTGCTCGATCGGATTCTGTGTCGCGATCACCAGGAACGGGCGCGGCAGCGCATAGGTCATCTTGCCAATGGAGACCTGGCGTTCCTGCATGGCTTCCAGCAGAGCGGCCTGTGTTTTAGGCGGCGTGCGGTTGATTTCGTCGGCCAGAACGATGTGGGCGAAGAGCGGGCCGGCGAGAAATTTAAAGTCGCGCTTTCCGGTGTTGGCGTCTTCTTCGATGACGTCCGTTCCCGTGATGTCACTGGGCATGAGGTCGGGCGTGAACTGGATGCGCTTGAACGAAAGCGCCATGATCTCCGCCAGCGATTTGACCATCGCCGTTTTGGCGAGTCCCGGAACGCCGACCAGGAGACAGTGCGCGCCGCAGAACAGGCTGGCGAGCATCTGATCGATGACTTCGCGCTGCCCGATGATAACTTTGCTCAGTTCGCGGGTTATCGCCGAGTGGACCTGCTGAAACTGCGCCAGGCGTTCGGCAAAGGCGGCTTTGTCTTCCATGCGTTCCTTATAGGCTCCTGGTGGAATTGACGAAAGAGCAGTTTCTTTGTTGCAGGAAAACTGCGCTTTTAACCACGAATCACGGAAGGACACGAAGAGTAGTCTGGAACTTTGCTCCTGGCTTGCAATAATGCGGGCATGGATTCTGTTCGTATCAAAATCTGCGGTGTGACTCGGGCGCACGACATTGAAGCCGTTGAAGCTGCAGGCGCTCATGCGGTGGGAATCAACTTTTTCAGCGGCAGTTCGCGGTTCATCGGTTCGCTTGAACGTGCGGCGCAGCTGCGGCGTGAGGCGAAGGTCAAGAAGCTGCTCTGGGCCGGCGTGTTCGTGAATGCATCCGCGGAGGAGATCGCCGCAGCAGTTCAATGCGCACGGCTTGATATCGTGCAGCTTCATGGGGATGAGACGTCGGACTTTTCGAGGGCGCTCCGCGCCAGGTTGGGCCGCGAGGTACAGATCTGGAAAGCGTTTCCCGTCGGGGCGCCTGCCGATCTTTTTTCGATTGCTGATTTCGACTGTGACGCAACGCTGCTGGACGCAAAATGCGGTTCGGTGCGCGGCGGATCGGGAAAGAGTTTCGACTGGTCGATTTTGCAGCGCCTTAAGCGCACGCGGCCGCTGGTGCTGGCTGGCGGCCTGAAGCCCGAGACCGTCGCTGCCGCAGTCTCACAAGTCGCGCCGGACTGGATCGATACAGCCAGTGGAGTCGAGAGCGCACCGGGGCAGAAGGACAAAGGTTGCATTCTGCAATTTGTTCAAGCCGCGTCTTCCGCGCGAACACGCTAAAAAAACTGCGCACTACTGATCGCGCAAATGCTTTCGTGCCAGTTAGTTACGTTTGTATCCAATCTTTTCTTCAACAAGTGAGTCGCAGACGACCCATCTCAGTCGTCTTAGTATTAGTAGAGAAGCTCCTGCATAGAAGCGTTGGCTCCCGCGCAGACCACCTAAGAGGAAACGCGCCGTTAATCGCTATTTTATTGCGCGTGCTTGACAGTTGATGATTTTCTAGATAATGATTTTGAGCGCGCTGTGGGGCGCCTCCAATAAGTTCTTGTAATACTTGAGCTTGCATTGCGCAATAAGGCCACGGCTCAGCCCGGAAATGCTGTAAAATTTCAGAAAGTGACGATAATTTTTCATGGGTGACGTAACGCGCTCAAAAGCCAGTACCTTGATTCAGAACTTGGACCGCCGCTATGGCAAAGTCGAGCGCCCCAGTATCGTTCCGCCGCCCACCTCGGCTGATGCCGCTGCCATCGCGGCTGTCTCGGCAAAAAATGCGCAGATTATCGCGGGAGTCATCCTGGGTCTTCACGGCGCGCCCTCAGAGGGCGCTGATGCGGCTCGCAAGCTCATGCAGCATTTTGTGGATTGGAACGAGGTGCGGGTCTCGCGTCCGGCAACGCTGGTCGCGGTAATGGGCCGCCAGCCACGCGCGCAGACGCGCATCGCCCTGCTGCAGCGCTTCCTCGAAGCTTTCTTTCTACGTCAGCGCAATCTGAGCCTCGATTATCTGTACACGCTCAAGAACCATGAAGCTCGGCGCTTTCTCAGCGATCTAGAAGTATTCGACCGCGAAGAGCTCGCCGCCGTGTACCTGACCGGCTTCAGCGTTCCGGTGTTTCCGCCATCCGATGTGCTGCGCGACATTGCGGAGGCAACCGGGCTGATCAAGCCGAAAACGACCACGCTGCAGATGGCCAAGAAGTTTGAGACCGCGCTGGATGCAGAGACGCTCTATACCCTTTATTCGCACATGTATTCGCTCGCGAATGATCCTGAAAAAGACTCGATTCTGAAGAAGAAAAAGAAGTAGTTGTATCCTTCAGCTTTTGCCGCGAGGCACTGGCAAATCCGCCGTGCCGTTCTACACTTCGCCTGATTCTTTTTTGAAAGGGTGCGCTCGTGAAAACACGAGAAGTAGACGTGGCTGGAGTCAAGCTCGGCGGCGGGCGGCCGATGGTGCTTATCGCCGGACCGTGCGTCATCGAGGGCGGCCGCGCATGCATGGATCACGCCAAGCTGGTGAAAGAAGCCGCGGCCAGCGTGCAGATTCCACTGATCTTCAAAGCATCGTTCGACAAGGCCAACCGTACCTCCGCATCGAGCTTCCGAGGCGTGGGCATGGAAGAAGGCCTCGAGATCCTCAAATCCATCAAGAACGAGCTTAAGCTTCCGATTTTGACCGATGTTCACGATCCGGCGCAGTGCGACAGCGTCGCGGAAGTCGCCGACGTGCTGCAGATTCCCGCGTTTCTCTGCCGCCAGACGGATCTGCTCATCGCGGCAGGAAAAACAGGCCGCGCTGTGAACGTGAAGAAGGGGCAGTTCCTGGCGCCGAGCGACATCAAGAACGTGATTGAAAAAGTCCGCTCCACGGACAACGAAGATATCATGATTACCGAGCGCGGCACGACGTTCGGCTATCACTACCTGGTGAATGACATGCGCGCACTGCCATCGATGCGCAAGCTGGGCTTTCCTGTGATTTTCGACGCAACGCATTCGGTGCAGACGCCCGGCGGAATGGGCTCGCGTTCGGGCGGCGAACGGCAGTTCATTCCAACGCTCAGCCGCGCCGCCGTCGCTGCGGGCGTCGATGGAGTATTCCTGGAAGTTCACCCCGATCCAGACAAGGCGCCGTCCGACGCGGCATCGATGCTGCCGATCAAGGACCTGGTCCCGCTGCTGCGTGTTCTTAAGAGCATCGAGCATGCGGTAAAGCTGGCGGTAGATGCCGAGGAATTTCCTTCGAGTTCGCGCGTAGCGCTGACCACGGGCCAGATTGCCGCCTTGAAAGAGACGTAAAGGACCTGGGCGGTTTATTCATGAGAACCGCCGCGCATTCCTGTCATCGTTCCCAATGACTTACTCTGAAGCACTCGCTTTTCTAGACGGTTTTGTCAACCTCGAGCGCAGCGCGCAGACGCGCGCCACGCGCGTGGTGATCACGCTCGATCGCGTGCGTGAGATCGCGGCGCGCCTGGGAAATCCGCAGGATCGCTTCCCGACCCTGCACGTCGCCGGCACGAAAGGTAAGGGGTCGACGTGTGCCTTCGCCGCGTCGATACTCACCGCTGCCGGCTACAAGACAGGCTTATATACCTCTCCGCACCTGGTCGATGTTCGTGAGCGCATCCGCATTGGAGAGTCGATGATTCCCAAAGCGGATTTTGCACGCATACTCAACAATTGTCGTCCGGTGCTGGAAGCGATGCGCCATCCCCCTCGCGGGCAGCGGCGCCCGACGTACTTCGAGATTCTCACGCATCTGGCTTTCGCGTGGTTTGCCGAGCAGAATGTGGATGTCGGCATCATCGAGGTGGGCCTTGGCGGGCGGCTCGATGCGACGAACATCATTACGCCGGTCGCCTGCGGCATCACAAACATCAGCTTCGATCATCAGGCAATTCTTGGCGACACGCTCGAGCAGATTGCACGCGAAAAGGCAGGCATCATGAAGCCCGGCGTGCCGGTGGTGCTTGCGCCGCAGCGGCCGCACGTGCTGCGGATGCTGCAGGATTGCGCCAAGCTGACGGGCGCGCCCTGTGAAACAATTCACGAGCCGCAGTTACCCCGGAATCTGGAAGTGGGCCTGCGAGGAGCGTTTCAGGTGGAAAACTGGGCCCTCGCCGCGCGGCTCGCTGAAATTTATGTCGAGAGAAGCGCAGGTAAGAAGCTTTCCGCAGCGGCGTTGCGGGAGGGATCCCGGAAAGTCTCCTGGCCGGGCCGGCTCGAAGAAATCTTCAAACGCGTCTTTCTTGACGGCGCCCATAACGACCATTCGCTCGAAACGGTGCTGCGTGAAGTCCGGCCAAAGCCCCGCGGCAGTTCACCCCTGGTTGTCCTGTTCGCGTGCGCCAAAGATAAGGACTCGAAAGCCATGCTGCGTGTGCTCGCCGCCGAGAAAGTCTCGCAAGTGATCTTTACGCATTCAGGAAATGTGAGGGGAAAAGATCCTGCCGATCTGGCTTCGGAATGGCAGACTTTGAGCGGCCGCTCTGCCCTCACGTTTGCGTCACCAATGGAAGGCATTGCTGAAGCGCGGCGCCTGGCGGGAAAGACGGGCGTCGTGCTCGCGACCGGCTCGCTTTATCTCGTCGGCGCAATCAAATCCGCGCTGCGCTAATCCAGCCGTTTATACCAGAAGTCGAGCCCCTCCCGTTTCATCAGGTAGCGCGGGCCCTTCAGCAACAGCGTAAAAAAAAGTTTGAGCTGCTGGCCGAGTGAATACTGTTTCGCCTTTCGCCCGGACGTCAGAACCGCCTCGCGAACAATTACGAACCGGCCCAGCCGTTTAAGGGCTCGGCTTAAATGCACTTCTTCGCTGGCATAATAGCGCTCGTCGAAGCCGCAGGTTTTGTCGAAAACGTCTTTTCGCATGAAGACAAAGCAGCCGGCTGCCAGTCGCGCGATGGAGAAATAGAAGAACGAAAAGACGACCATGAATATCCTATAGCGCAGCTGGAGCGGATCGCTGATCTTCACACGCGCGCCGCCGCCGATCGCGCCGGCTTTGATTGCGGCGAGCGCTGCGCGAATGGAACCTTCCGGCACAAGCGTGTCGGCGTCGACGAAAAACAGAACCTCGCCGCGTGCTTCCTTTGCGCCCGAGTTACGGACTGCGGCGATCTGGCGCTTGTGAACATCGATCACACGGGCGCCGCAGTCGCGCGCGAGCTGCGCAGTCTTATCGGTCGAGGCGTCGTTGACGACGATGACTTCGAACTCTTCGCCAACAGCGCGAGCCGATGCAAAAATGGATTCGAGCGTGGCGCCGATGAATTTCTCTTCGTTGTAGGCTGGAACGATGAAGGAAATCACGTCGCTCCTGTTGGATAGAGTTCCGGCCAGACTTACGGAGATTGTTACGCGCTCAGCTCGATTCGGCTTCGGCATCGAGCCGCGCGCTGCGGCGCGTGCCCAACTGCTGGCGGCAGAACCCCCTGTGCGAATGCGTTTTAAAGAATTCAGCCCACAGTTTGACAGCCGGGCTGCTGAATTCCTTGTCGATGCGTTCAACAGCGTCCTTAAAGTCAAGCTCGCTGCGGTACAGAACTTTATACGCGGCCTTGATTTCCTCGCGATCCTGCGACGTGAGCCAGGGCGCGCGGCGCAGGCCCACCTTATTGAGCGTTGTGATGGTGTTGACGCCGTCGCCGATCAGATAGGGGGGCACGTCCATTCCTATGCGTGAGCCGCCGGAGAGAATGGCGAGCGTGCCGATGCGGCAGAACTGGTGAATCACGACGTTGCCCGAGATGATCGCACCATCGCCCACTTGAACGTGTCCGGCCAGCAGCGCGCCATTGGCCAGCAGCACGCCTTTGCCCAGCTTGCAGTTATGCGCGACATGGCTGCCCACCATGAGGTAGCACTTGTCGCCGATGAGCGTTCCCGTTGCACCGACGCTTCCGTGAATGGTGGCGTTTTCGCGCACGACGACATGGTCGCCAAGCAGCGTTGAAATCGGCTCGCCTTTATGCGAAAAATCCTGCGGCAGATGGCCGATGATGGCATTCATGTGAATGTCGCAGCCTTTGCCGACGCTTGTTCCGGCGCAAAGCTGCGCGCGCGCGCGGATGCGGGTGCCGTCACCAACGCTGACGTTATCTTCAATGATGGCGTACGGGCCGACGTCCACGCCGGCGCCAAGCCTGGCGCTCTGCGAAACAATTGCGCTTGGATGAATGGTCATGCTCGCGTACTTTAGTGAGCATCGGCGCAAAAGGCAAACGGGGTTGATCAGCAGGAGACGCAAACGGGTGAGCACGAACTGGCAGACAACATTTCAGGACCACGGCGCGATCTGGATTCATGACGGAAAGAAGGCGCGCCCGCACGCGCTGCTCACCAGCGGCCTGCATTCAGACGGCTTCGTGAATTGCACCCTGGTTACGCAGCATGCCAGCCTGCTGCAGCAGATCGTCTCGTCGCCGGAAGGCCTCGCGCCAAAGCTGCCGGCGGAGAAAGTGGATTGGGTGATCGGCTCAGCCTATGGCGCGGTGACGTTCGCGTATGCCGTGGCGCTGCAGCTCAAGGCGAAGACCGGCTTCACCGAAAAAGACGGCGAGGCGATGAAGCTCTCGCGCTTCGAGATCGGCAAGAACGAGACGGTGCTGGTAGTCGAAGACACCATTTCGACGGGCGGCTCAACGCTGAAGACGATCGAAGGCATTCTAAAGAGTGGCGTCCCGGCGGATAACATTCTTCCGTATATCGTCTGCCTGGTGAACCGCTCCGGTTCGGATCAGCTCGCCGGCCGCGCGCTGCGGCCGCTGATCAAAACGGACATTCACACCTGGCAGCCGGCGGAATGTCCGCTTTGCAAGGCAGGATCGCAGGCCGTTCGCCCGAAGTCGCACTGGCGCGAATTGACTGCGCAGTATTCTTAATGCAGTGACGTCCGGTCGGGCGGGCGGAAAGAGAACACGATGGATATCGACAGGTTTCTTTCCTACTGGGGCCACCATACCATTATGGTGTGCATCTGGCTTACGCTGACACTTTCACTCAATTTAATCAACGGATTCTGCGGACTGTTCTCCCTCGGACACCAGGGTTTCTGGGCCGTTGGTGCGTACGCGGCGGCCGTCACGGTGGTCTCGTTCCCAGGCGGCGGCTGGCCGGCACTGCTGTTAAGTTTTCCCGCTGCCATTCTGGCGGCGGTTCTCTTCGGAATTCTTGTCGGCGTGCCGTGTTTGCGCCTCAAAGGGGATTATCTCGCGATCGCAACGCTCGGTTTCAGCGAGATTCTGCGCAACCTGATTCAGAATTCGGAGCGGCTTGGCCAGTCGCTGGGGATGTCCTTCCCGAACGTGGTCCGGCTTTCGGTGTCCGACCGCCGCAATTTTTATCTGATCTACCTGGTTATCGCGATTGCGACCGTGGCGCTCACGCTTGTCGTGCTGCGCAACCTCGTTCATTCAGCGCACGGACGCGCGATCCAAGCTATTCGCGACGACGAACGCGTTGCCGAACTGCTCGGCGTCAACCTCACGCGCTACAAAGTTCTGGTCTTCGCAACGGGAGCGGCATTCGCGGGCCTCGCCGGAGCACTCTTTGCCAACTACAACTCACAGGTGACGCCGGATGACTTCAGCTTCAACGCCGGCGTTCTGATGGTGGTGATGGTGGTGCTTGGCGGCATGGGCAGCTTTACAGGAACTGTTGTCGCGACCACTCTGCTTTATTTCGCTCCTGTTCTGCTCGCCAAATGGCTCCCCGAAACACGTGTACCCGTCTTCTATGATCCGACTCAAGGCGGAGTGGTCTATCGCGAGCTCAAAGAGCTGTGGCAGGTCCTCTTTTCGCTGCTGCTGATCATCGTCGTCCTGGTGCGGCCGCAGGGAATCATGGGCGGACGCGAATGGAAATGGCCGTGGAAGAAACGGCCCGCCACTGAGGGCGCGCACTGATGGTCTCCACTGCATCGCCTGCGCAGATACTTCTGGGCGCGCGACACGTCAGCAAGTCATTCGGCGGATTGGCCGCCGTGTCAGACTTTACCGTCGACCTCAACGAGAATGAAATAGTCGGACTGATTGGCCCCAACGGCGCTGGCAAGACGACGGTATTCAATCTACTGACAGGCGTGTACAAGCCCGATAAAGGCTCGATCGAGCTCTTGGGCCAGAACCTTCTGCCGCTCAGCCCGGACCGGGTTACCTGCGCGGGAATGGCTCGGACCTTTCAGAATATCCGGCTCTTCAAGGAAATGACCGTCGTTGAAAACGTGAAGGTCGGCTTCCAGCCGCACATTCGCTCGGGGCTGCTGACCTCGGTCATTCGAGGACCCAAGTTTCACAACGAAGAAAAATCGATTGATGAACGCGCACGCGAGCTTTTGAAACTACTGGGCCTCGGCGATGATGCGGAGCGGCTCAGCCGTAACCTGCCGTATGGAAAGCAGCGCAAGCTGGAAATCGCGCGCGCACTGGCGACGCGGCCGAGAGTGCTGCTGCTCGACGAGCCCGCCGCGGGTATGAACGAAAGCGAATCAGCGGCACTCAAGGATCTGCTGCTGCAGGTGCGCGAGCAATTCAAGCTGACGCTGCTGGTGATTGAACATCATATGCCGTTCGTGATGGGCCTGGTCAGCCGCCTGCTGGTGCTCGATCACGGCTGTACAATCGCGCAGGGAACGCCGCAGGAAATCCGCTGCAACCCGGCAGTCATCGAAGCGTACCTGGGCAAGGATGAGAAATAATGTCCTCTGACGTATCCGCAGCGATCGCGTCGCCGGTCCTCTCAGTCAAGGGGCTGAATGTCCATTACGGCGGGATCCACGCGGTTCACGACATTAATCTTGAAGTCCGCCGCGGCGAATTGACAACGCTGATCGGCGCAAATGGCGCAGGAAAAACGACCACGCTCAAAGCTATTGCAGGGTTACTGCGGCCGTCGGGCGGCGCGGTGCACTTCGATGGCATTAACATCACCGGAACGCCCGCTCATTCGAACGTGACGCGCGGTCTGGTGCTCTGCCCCGAAGGCCGCCGGATTTTTCCGGACCTCACCGTCGATGAGAATCTCGACCTGGGCGCTTACATCAGGCACGACAGATCGAGCATCAACGCGGATGTTCAGCGCATGCATGAGATGTTTCCGATCCTGAAAGACCGTGCTTCCCAGCTCGCCGGAACGTTATCCGGCGGCGAACAGCAGATGCTCGCCATCGCCCGCGCACTGATATCGCGCCCAAAACTGCTGATGCTGGATGAGCCCAGCCTCGGCCTGGCGCCGATGATTGTCAGCCGAATTTTCAGCATTCTTAAAGAGCTGAAAGAGCAGCAGGTGACGATCCTGCTCGTCGAGCAGAACGCGCGCAAGGCGCTGGAGATCGCCGACCGCGCCTATGTCCTTGAGACCGGCCGCCTTGTGAGGGAAGGGGATCCGCGCGAGCTGGCCAGCGATCCGCACGTTATGGAAGCCTACCTTGGCGGCTGCAACGCCTGATCTCTTAAGGAGTTACATATGTTTTCCGTCTGTCGCGTGCATAATTAACACAAAAAAGTATAATGCCAGGGTCAGGCAGCCGCGTCCCTAATGCAGAGGCTTTTTTGCATGAAGATCCTGAAGTCGATCTACGCATTCCTGCGCTCGAACTTCCTGGCCGGTTTCTTTATCGCCATCCCGTTTGCAGCCACCATTTTTTTCATCATCTGGCTCTGGGGCCAGATCGACGAGCCGCTGCGGCAGGTCTTCAATCTGGCCAGCAAACCGGCGGAGATGCCCTGGTCGCGCCTGTTCAGCGGTATCAGGAATTCCAAGTACGACGAAATGTTCGTTCCGATCATTGGACTGGTGCTGCTGCTCTTCGCGATTCTGTTCCTGGGAATCCTTGCCCGGAGCATCATCGGACGCATGCTTCTGCTGGGTATCGAAAATGTGGTCGGGCGTCTGCCCATTGTCGGCATGCTGTACATGTCGCTTAAGCAGCTTGGCGAGGCATTTGTCTCGACAGATGGCGAGTCCAAATTTCAACGCGCCGTCATGGTTCAGTTTCCTTATAAGGGCATCTGGGCCATCGGCTTTGTGACAGGCCGCGCTCCAAGCTTTTTACCGATGACGCCACTGACCGGTACCACGCCACTGCGGGATTTGCTGACCGTCTTCGTGCCGACGACCCCGTTGCCGACGCAGGGGTTCATGCTGGTTGTGCCAGAGGCGGAGACGCTCGAGCTGAACATGCCCGTGCAGGAAGCGTTGAAGCTGGTCGTTTCGGGAGGAATGATCGGCCCGAATGAAAGTAAGCGCGTGCGCCAGCAGACCGAAGTGACCCGCACCATCTCCTCGTCGCTGCAGGCACAATCGCCGCTGAAGCCGCCGCCGGCAGTGACCGAGGAGCCGGCAAATTAAACAGATTGGGCAAGGGTCAGACGAAAACAGCCGATAATACGGTCGGTATAGAATCAGGCGAGCTGGGGGAAGGGGAGGAGAAATCTTGAGCGATATTCTATCGAAGCTTGGCAGTTTTGCGGCTTCTAAGGACTCCCGTCTGGCATGCGCTGCCGCTGTAATCCTGGCGGAACTCTCGCCGCGCGATCCGGTCATCGTCAAGCAGCTAGCCGAGGCGCTCAATGATGGAGACCCCGTTCGCCGCCCGTTCATTATCGAAGCCCTCGGAAGAATAGGCACGGCTGAGGCTGCCGCAGCACTGGTTCCGCTGATCAAGTCTGAAGGGCCTGCCAGCGAGCAGGCCTTGCGCGCAATCGCGCATACGGCCAGCGCAGCGCTAAAGCCGCTACTGAAAATGGTGGGCCATGTTCCGCCGGCGCTGCTGGAGCGCATCGCTGAATGCGCCGGACGCACGGGAGAGAATGCCGCTTTCAGCGGGCTGTTCGGCGGATTACTGAATGCCGACACTGACACCTGCCGCGCGATTCGCGGCGGCTTACGCACGGCGATGTCGAGCTTCGACGCGAAGTCCAAGGAGAACCTGCGCAAGCAGCTCGAGCAGGCCTTTAAAGACAAGGCGCTCACGCAGCATCATCCGTCGCTGATTGCCCTCATGAAAATCGCCGGCGATCTCGGAGACATCAGCCTGCAGAGCCCGCTGATCGAACGCATCGATGCGTCTTATCCGCCGCATGTGCGCCGCGCCGCGCTGCAATCGATCGCGATGCTGCATTACAGTGGCGAGCAGCGGGCGAAGCTTGCCCCGAAACTGCTCCCGCTCATGGCTGACAGCGACCTGGGCAATCTTGCCGAGCCGGCGCTTGAAGCGCTGCGGCAGGCGCAGCTGACATCGGAGCATCAAGCGGCGCTGAAAAAGCTGCTCAATTCGCAATCGTCTCGTATTCGCGAGTTCGCGATGCAGGGACTGGCCGCACAGGGCTCGACGCGGACGCTGCACGATCTGCTCGCGTGCCTGGACAGTCCCGATCGCAGCGTGCGCGAGGAAGCGCTGGGGGCGCTCTCCCGCGCGCCCGCTGCCGCGGGTCTGCTCAGCGAACGCCTGCTGGAGCTCGAAGGCGGCGAAGCGGCTTTGGAGACGGCGCGTGCTCTGGCAGCGCAGGCCACGAAGATTCCTCCCCGACAGCTCGAGAGTCTTTCCGACATGTACGTGAAACTGGCCTCGCCCGAGGCTTCAAAAAAGTCGCCGGATGCAGATGCGCTCCGCAAAGCGGATGAGAAGCGCCGCGCGATTCTGAACGTATTCCGCTCGGCCAATGCCCCGCAGCTGGTACATGCGGTCGTGGCGCGCGCCAGCAAGCTGCGCGACCAGGACGAGCCTCAGCGCGCGTATCAAATGTTGAAGGACGTCAGCAATCTCAACGGCTGGGACGACAAGGCGCGGCTGGAGATGGCATTTGCGGGACTGAGCATCGGTTCACGCGACATGTCGCGCAGCGCGCGGAGCAATGATCCGGACCTGCGCCTGATCGAGGACGTTCTCAGTTCGGGCCGCATGAGCGCCAAGGATGTGGCGAAACTGGTCAGCAAAGATACCGGCCTGAGCCGCCGCACCGTGTACTACATTGGCTTCCATTTCACCGAACGCCTTGCGCACGAACGCCAGTTCGGACAGCTGGTGCTCGAGAACCTGGCCGAATCGCGTTCCGAAGAAGGAAAACAGGCGAAGGAGAAGCTTGCGATTGAAGGATTAATAACTGTCCGCGGCGGCAAGGCGGGCATTTTGGAAGAGCGTGCCAAGGTGCTGCTCTCGGCGTCCGATATGATTGCTGCCGAGGCCGCCCGCGCGGCGCAGGCCGAAGCCGAACGTAAAAAAGCGGCTCAGAAAAACGGCAAAGCAAAGGCCGTGTCGAAGGCGAAGAGCAAGCCTGCGCGGCCGGCGGTGAAGCCAAAGAAAAAAGCGGCCAAGTAAGCCGCTTTTGCCGTCAATTTAGCGGCACACGTCTGCCTAAATGCCGCGAAGCCGCTCGAGATCCTGGAAATAATTGGGATAGGTTTTGGACACGCACGCCGGGTCCTTGATCACAATTCCCGGACGTCCGAGGCCGACGAGCGACATCGCCATTGCCATGCGATGATCGTCGTAGGTCTCTATCTTTGCGTCGCGGTGCGGTCCTGGCTTGATATCCAGGTAATCTTCGCCCTCTTCGATCTCCGCGCCCATGCGGCGCAGTTCAGTCGCCAGCGCCTTCAGGCGGTCGGTCTCCTTAATGCGCAGATTGCCCACGTTGTTGATCGAGGAGGGCCCGTCGGCAAACAGGCACACTACCGCAAGCGTCAGAACGACGTCCGGCATGTCATTGAGATCGGCGTCGATCGCTTTGAGCGGCGTGCGCGGATCGCGTGAAACTTCAATGCCGCGATTGCCGGCCAGGAATCCCTTGCGGACGATACAGCCCATACGGCCGAGGACATCCGCGAAGTAGGCATCGCCCTGTGCCGAGTCGGCGCTGACATTTGTCACGCAGCAACGTCCGCCAAGAATGGCGGCGGCCGCGAGGAAATAACTGGCGGCCGTTGCGTCGCCTTCGACGTCGTAGGCTCCCGCCCGGTAGCGGGCGCCGAAAGTCGGCCTGTAGATGCGTTCACCTTCCGTGGCGGTGAGCACGCCGAAATCGGACATCGCCTTCAGCGTCAGCTCAACAAAAGGACGGGAAACGAACGTGCCGGTGACTTCGACAGTCATCATCTGCTTTGCGTACGGCGCAACCAGGAGCATGCCGCTGATGTACTGGCTGGAGCGCGAGCCATCGATCGCTGTCTTGCCCCCCGGCAGGCCACTGGCATCGACGATTACAGGCGGGCAGCCGTTATTGAACTCGCTCTGCGCTTTCACGCCCATCAGGCGCAGGCCCTGAAGCAGATCCTCAATGGGCCGCTCGCGCATGCGCGCTGTGCCGTCGAGCCGAAAACGACCATTGCCCAGCGCAACGAAGGCTGAAAGAAAGCGCATCACGGTTCCGGCAGCGCCGACGAAGATCTCGCCGCCGGCCGCGGGGATGCGGCCGCCTCCGCCCCAGATCTGGCAGGTTTTCGCGTTCCAATCAGGTTCTACGCGGAAGCCCAGCTTCTTCAGGGCCTCAGTCATGAAGTAGGTGTCATCGGAGCGCAGCACGCTTCCGAGCGTTACTTTGCCGTCCGCCAGCGCGCTCATGACGAGGTAACGGTTCGTGATGCTTTTTGAACCCGGCACTGCGATGTCGAAGTCAATCGGACGCTGCAGCGGAACGATCGGCAGCTCCGCCGGCAATGCCGGCGCCGTAGGGGCAGATGTTGGTGTGCTCATGCAAGCATATTACGGAAAACCGCCGGAGCGTGAAGAGAAGATCGCCCTGCGGCTCATTGCAGGCGTCGTACGCGGGCAGTAGAGTGTCCGCTTCATGAAACGCGAGCCGAAAAACACGAAGGGCGCACGAAAGGATAAAGTACGCGAAACCGTCGTAGCACTCTATTCCGAAATAAGTATGGATTGGAAGAACGTCAGCGAACGCATCGCGGATGTTTTTCGGCGCGAAACGACCCTGGGGCCACGCGCGAGAGCACATGTCGTCCATGCGCTTCACGGCTTGATCACGCACGCGCGCCGAATCGATTTCGCGCTCGAGCATGCCGCCTCCCGCCGCAAGGCCGCCCCGCCGCACAGCGCCGACACGCGCTACGCGGTGTGGCAACTGATCAGCGGGCACGGCACGCTCGCAGACGCCGCTGAGCGCTTCCCGCAGATCAACTGGCAGGCTGTAGTGGACTCAGCGCATGCAGTGGCAGCCATTTCCGATCCCGTCCGGCGGCTGGCGATCGAGCACTCGCTTCCGGACTGGCTGGCGCAGCGTTTCCATCGTGATTTCAGAGAGGAAGCGTTTGCCCTCGCGGCGGCACTCAATGAACGCGGGCCGCAAACGGTGCGCGTGAACACATTAAAAACGTCGCGCGAGGAACTGCTGGCCGAGTTGAACAGGGAAACACAATCGGCCAGGCCGGCGGTGCTTTCATCGGCGGGAATCTATTTCGACCCGCCACGCGATGTGTTCAAAACGCCAGAATACGCCGAAGGGCTGATCGAAATTCAAGACGAAGGCAGCCAGCTGATTGCGGAGATTACAGCACCCGCGCCGGGATCGCTGGTGATCGATGCCTGCGCCGGAGCAGGCGGGAAAACGCTGGCGTTAGGCGCCTTGATGCAAGGACGCGGCCGGCTTATTGCGCTGGATATTAACGCCAGGCGCCTGGATGAACTGCGCCGCCGCTGCAGGCGCGCGGGGCTGTCGAATGTACAGGCTGTTCTTCTTCCGCGCGACGTGGATCAAGCCGGCTGGCCGGAGGAGATCAGAAAATTTATTGGAAAAGCGGACCGCGTTCTGGTCGACGCACCCTGCAGCGGTATCGGCGCGGTGCGGCGAAACCCGGAAGCGAAGTGGCGTCTCAGTGAGGAAGATTTAGCACGGTTCGCCACGCTGCAGCTTGCGATTGCGCGTCACGCGGCCGAACTGGTCAAGCCAGGTGGCCGGCTGATATACGCCACCTGTACGCTGCTGCGCGAAGAAAACGAGCAGATTATCGAGCAGCTCACAGGCTTGCACCCCGTGCCTCTCAAGGAGATTGTCGGTCGCGAACTGGCGGAAAAGATCGCCGATTCATCGGGAACGTGCATGAAGCTGCTGCCACACCGCACCAATACGGATGGTTTCTTTGCCGCGGTGTTGCGGCGGAAAAAATAATGCCGGAAAGCCGGCGCTGATACGTAACCAGAGCGTGATGAACTCCGTGCAACGAAAACGTGTCCATTTATCCACTGTGCTGGTCGTGCTGATGCTCGCCAGCGTGCTCGTGCTGCTGAATGTTACGGGCCGGCTGGACACCGCTCCTGTCGACGACGACTACTGCACCGTTGTGAAACGTGGCTGGCCGCTGTCGTACCATTACACGGTGTATCACCGCACCGGTCGCTACACTGGCGTGCGCTGGTATTATGGCAGCCTCGCAAAGGACATCGCCCTGGCAGTCGTCGTTCTTGGTGCCGAAGGTGCTGCCTGGGAGTGGCTCATGCGCATGCGGGATCGCCGCGCCCACGGAGCCTAATGGTCGTGCGTATCATGGCTGTGCCCGCCGAGCAGCACCGTCCACTGCAGAAAGAACTCATTCGCTGAATTGCCACTGAAGAATTCATGCCGCCCGGCTTCAAAACGCAGCAGACTGCTTTCGCTGAATCGATAGGTCGTGAACAGCGAATAGGTCTGCTCGTAGGTGCGGCGCGTTTCAACGGACGGATCGGTGTTCTGAAACGCATCCACGCGCGCGCCGAAAGACCAGTGGGTGTTGTAGAAATACTCGAGGTAGCTGTAGCCGCCGAAGCCGGATCGTGATTCCCGCTTTAGAATCGGATCGTCTCCAAGCTCGACCTCCGCCAGGTTGGTGATGAACCGCGTGCGTTGTTCGTTGCGCATCAGCTCGCTGCCCCAAACAAGACGCTTGTTGCGCCCATCGGGGCGCCAGCTGTAGAGGAGTTCCAGGTTGATCAGGTTGCGGCGAATCAGCTGATCCGGCACCTGCAAGGTGGAGACGCCGGCGCTGAAGGTGTGCGCGTCGCCAATGTCGAACGAACTCAGCGCTTTAAGCAGAAAGGTCAGTTCTGCGCCATTTCGCCGGTCGCCCGTCGCGTTGAGCAGGGGAAACTCCTCACCCACTTTATTAAACACACCGCCGGTGATCCGCAGCAGGTGACTAATCGGCAGCTCGGCCTGCACGTCTATGCCATCGGCAACACTCTCGCCACCGACGTAACGCTCCAGAGAGCCCGGGCGAGTGACGAACGGCAGATCATGTGTATGAAAGGAGGAGAACCGGCCGACATCGGCAAAGACGCGTCCGCCGCGCACGCGCACAGGGGAAAGCGATGTCGTGACGACCGCCGCCTCCTCAAGTTCCATCGCCGCTTCGTCATTCTCGTCGGAACTCGGGATCGCGTTGAGCACCATGAATGCTTTGAAATGCTTATCGATGGTGCCACTGAACGACAGCTGGGCTGAGCGCACGCTGAAATCGTTGCCGGCGGGGCGATCTGTCTCAGACGCATCGCCGTCAAAATACCTGAACGCGGTATCGATCGCCGCCTCGACTTTGATCGTGGATTCGGCGGGCTTTCGCGAAGCTAGTTTAGTGGCATGCTCGACCTGGTATTCCATGTCCTCGATGCGCTCGAGAATGGCGGCGCCCGGACTGCTGCCGATGGAACGCTTTCCCATGGAGAGTCCGATGATGCGGTTCTGCTCATCGATCTTCTGCTGCTGCTCGGCGATGATGCGCGCCTGCTGGTCCATGCGCGAGGTCAGCAGTTCCAGTTGTTTCTGCATGGTTCGCAAGAGTTCGCTTGAATCTTCCCCGCCGTGGGAAAGGAAAGAAAAGCACACCAGCACCGCGACGGCACAACAGTTCCGCATCTCTGATCTCCTTTTAATGCAAGTAATACTAAGTATTACAATAGTATCGAAGCAGACGCAAGTGCCGGATTCAATTGCCTTGCACTTAGCGCTTGATCAGCTGCTCGCGTACATAACGCAGCGCGCTTTCGCGGTCGGTGAGAGACCCTTCGAGCTGGCGGTCTTCGACCTCGGTTAGAATTTTTTTGAATTCAGGGCCCGGTCGCAGTCCGAGTGCGATCAGATCGGCGCCGCTCAGCAGGGGAGAAGGCCGCAGCTCATCCGGCTTCTGCCGCGCGAGCTCTTCATGGCAGAAATCGTATAGCGACAGATCGCCATGCGAAGCGTTGCAATCGAGCTTGTGAAGCGTCAGATGTTCATCGAAATGCGGCATGCGCAGGAAACGCTTGAGCGTTGCCTTGCGCATGCGCGTGACATCCTTGAAGGCCATGTGCTGTCGCACGAGACTCGTCACGCGCTCGATTTCTTCGTTTGAATAGCGCAGCCTGCGCAGAATCTCTTCTGTCATCACCGCGCCGACACGTTCGTGTTCGTTAAAGCGGATGCGGTCGGTGATTTCGAACGTACGCGGCTTGCCGACATCATGCAGCAGAGCGCCGAGCGCCAAGGTAAGCGGCGCGTTCTCAAGCTGGCCCAGCAGCATGAGCGTATGCGTCCACACGTCGCCCTCTGGATGAAACTGCGGTGGCTGCGGCACGCCTTCGAGCGCGTCAATTTCCGGCAATATATGCTTCAGCAGCCGGGATTGCTTAAGCAGTTCGAACGCACGACGGGGATGCGGCCCCGTCAGCATGAGGCTCAGCTCGTCCCGGATCCGTTCAGCGCTGATCGACAGAATCTTTTCTGCGTTGTCTTTGATTGCGCCAAACGTCGCACCGTCGATTTCGAAGTCCAGCCGCGCCGCAAATCGAATCGCACGGAGCATGCGCAGGTGGTCCTCGGCAAAACGCCGCTTGGGATCGCCGATGGCCCGGATCAGCTTGCGTTCAAGGTCGCGCCGCCCGTCCACGTAATCCAGCACTTCATTCTTGAGGGGATCGAAAAGCAGCCCGTTGACGGTGAAATCGCGCCGCTTGACGTCTTCAACCTCGTCCGTGAAACAGACCTGGTCTGGATGCCGGCCATCAGAATACGTTGTCTCGCCGCGAAACGTGGCAACCTCGACCTGCAGCGGAGCGTCGCCCGGACTGAGCACCCGCACAACGCCAAAAGCAACGCCGACGGGAACGGTTCGGGAAAACAAGGCCATGATCTGTTCAGGGGTGGCCGAGGTGGCGACATCGTAATCTTTCGGCGCTTCGCCGCGCAGCATGTCGCGGACGCAGCCGCCAGCGAAGACGGCACGGAAGCCGGCCGAGGTGAGGCGCTGAACGATGGAGGTGGCAAATTCTCTGAGACGCTCGTTCGACATGGCTGAAATAGTACCACCGCCCGATGCAAAGTGCCAAAGGAGCCACTACCCAGTCACTGCACGGGTGCAACAGACTTATCAAAATACCATTTTGCTGATGACGGGCACAACTTCTGTTGGTTAAATTGCTTAAAGGCCTCTTTTTTAGGAAACATGGGTGAACCTTTCAGAGAACTCGCACGTAGATAGCAGCAGGGACCGGAGGGGAACTGTGACGGTTGCCGCTGCATCCATACCTGGACCGAGCTTCATCGCGGGGCTGAGTCCGGCACGTGCCAGGAAGCAGGTGGAAGTTGTCGAGCCTGCCGACGAGGCGCTTTTTGAGCAGTCTCTGAATGGAGACCGCGAGGCGCTCGGCCGTCTGATATCGCGCTACGAAAAAAGCCTCTTCGGTCTGCTTGTGAAGATGACCAATGGCGACCGGCATCGCGCCGATGATCTGTTCCAGGAAACTTTTCTGCATGCGATGCGCGCGGCGGCTACGTTCAACCGGAAAATGAATTTCAAGCCGTGGATCACGGCCATCGCGGTGAACCTCATTCGCGACGATGCGCGCAAGCGCAAAGTCCGGGGTGAAGTAACCCTGGACGGATCGACGGCCGATGAAGAAGCGCCGCGTGTGGCTGAACCGGTCGCTGCGGGGGAGAACCCGGGCGAAAGTGCTGAACGGCGCGACGAAGAAGCGTACCTGCGCCGAGCACTGCAGAAGCTGACCTTGCTGGAGCGGGAAGTAGTGCTGTTGCATTTTTACAATGGCATGACGCTGGCGGAATCCGCGCAGGTCCTGGGTGTGCCCCTGGGCACGGTCAAGAGCCGCCTGCATGCGGCACTCAGCCGGCTGAACACACTGCTCGAGCACCGCCAGGAATAGCACTAAGAAATGAGCATCCGGGAACGACATCAAAGAAGAGCATGGTAGTAAAGGAGTTTGGGCCATGACAGAGCGCGAAAAGGACGAGATCACCGATCACGAGCTGGCGCGCGTCGGCGAGTCGCTCGCGAGATTGTCTCCTGAAAAGCCGCCGCACGATCTGGTGGCCCGCACACTGGAGCGGATCTCCCAGGAGTACAAGCCCGTAAAGCGCGTGTTCTTCCTGCTGCGGCCGATCACCCATCCGCTCGCCCGCCTGGCGGCGGCTGCCACGATCATCCTGACGCTCAGCCCGCTGACTGACATCACGGTCGCCGATCACCTGGGCAGCAACATCGAATCGCGTATTATTGGCCGGCACGCTACCGACCGCATCGAGCTTTTCGTTGATAAGCTGCTGGTGCGCAATGGAGCTCCCGCGTACACGCAGGAAGATCTCGACGCGGTCATCGGCATTCCACGCCCGGTCTTCATGCCCGTCCGGCAGCGTGGCTCCGGCCAGACCGTAAAAAACAGTCAGATCTGATCGACAGAGGCCTTAGCAGCACCCGTTGCGGCGTGATTTTCTCACGCCGCTTTTTTACGCGTGAATCAGCAGCGGGATGCTCTGAGGCAGGTAATTGATAACTTCCTGCAGAACGTCGCCTTTGAGCGTTTTCCAGAGCGCACCGCGTTGAGAGACGCCCATCAGCACCGCGTCGACTCCCAGGGTTGCCGCGTGATCGAGGATGAGTTCGGCCGGCGAATCGTGTACGGCGTAGAGCGGCACCATGGGTACGCCTGCCGCATCGCACAGCTTACGCGCCTCGGCGAAGATCTTCTGCGCCTCCGGATCATTCGCCAGCGTCATGCTTTCAGCGCCAACTTTCTTGCCGCGTTCACGGAATGCGAGCGCGATTTCGCGTACAAACAAGACGAATAGCGCCGCCTTCTTGTCCTTCGCATAGCTGACGGCAAACTTGAACAGCTTGGGATGCCCGCGCGTAGGCACCAGCAGGCGCGGCATGGAAAGCGGAATAGCCGCATGCGGCTCGTGTTCGGCCGCAGGCTTGGGCGCTTCAGCCGCTTCCGCCGGTGCAGGCGCGGCGGCAGGCTTGGGCCTTGGTCGGGCTGCCTGGCGAGCCAGCAGTCCGGCGCCGAGCATCAGCGCAGCGAACAGCAGCGCTTCAAGCTTCTGAATGGCAATCGTCACCTCGATGCCGGCAACCAGTACGCCGACGCCGATCAACGCCGTTCTTTCCCACTTGGCAAATTCCAGATTGAAATTCGTGCCGCAGGCCAGCAGGTTAATCATGATGGCGCCGACGACGCCGATGGCGTAAAGCCCCGCAAGGACTTCTGTATTGGCTCCGACGATCAGCAGCACGGTTGTCGGTACCACCGTGGCAAAGAGCAGTCCTACCCAGGGTACGCCGAACTGGTTGAGCTTCGTAAAGACGTTCGGCAGCTCTTTGTCGCGCGCCAGAAGGTAGGTGACGCTGACCATGCCCCCGATTGCAGTATTCGTGGCCGACAGCAGCAGTAATCCAAAAAACACGGACGAAATTGAGGCAAACCACGGGGCGACATAATGCGCCGCCAGCAGCTTGACCATATGATCGCGCAGATCCGCTCGTTCAGCCTCGGGAATTACATTGCCGCTCGCGTCGATCAGCTGTGCCGGATCGCCCACGGCCTTGACGTCCATGAGTTGGGGCAGGGAGTTCATGGCGTACGCCATCACAAGGTTGAGAAGGACCACTTCGGCGAGCACGATCAGGATCGCTTTGCGTGCGTTCTTGGCAACGGGCTCGGCCATAATGCCCGTCATATTCGCAATCGCCTCAACGCCCGAGAGGGCCAGAATGACGTTTACGAAATGGCCCCACTGATGACCGACGCTCTCCTGCGGCGCCTGGATCAGCGGGCTGCCGGATTTTGCGAAGCAGAAGATGCCAATAATAAGGAAGAAGAGGGCAGACAGCACCCCGACGACCAGCGCCAGAACGCCGACGCGGCGCGGGCCAACTACGTTGATGGCTCCCAGCGCAACAATGGCAATGAGTGCCAGAACCCAGGCGACATTAGCGTCCACGCTGTGCGGCAGCATGTAGCGGAAGCCCTCGTACGCGCTTAGCGCCGCCGTGACCGTGTAATCTGCAATCAAGAGAAGTGCGCCAATGACGCCCAGCGTCGCTGAGCGCTGCTTGGCTGCGGAGTAAACGCCGCCACCGTCCGGAAAGTGCGCACAGATAATCGTGTACGCCAACCCGACGAGCGTTACCAGAAGACACATCGCCGCGACGTACCAGAACGAAGCATGGCCTGACATGACGAAGGCCAGGCCGAGCACGTAAAGCCGCGAAGTGCCCCAATCACCGAAGAGTAACCCCGCTGCGTGGTACCACCGCAATTCACGAGGCCGTTCACTGATGCTGTGCAAGTCGAAACACTCCTAAACCCAGCTCACGTTTCGCCGGTCAAAAATGAACTTTGACCTGTAACGCCACACACAACAATCCGCCTCAGCGCTCCCTCAACGTACAGGAGAACGGAAGAACAACTGGGGCTGTTGAGTATGATGGGAAATCCCGAGCGTCAAAGATGGGGCGTGAACGATTGCCGGACGCCCTGAATAATGCCTACGAGGTTAGCTGACGGGTTAGGGACTTCAGGTACCCTCGAGGCCTGTTTCCTGCTCCAATTACGAAGCTCAAAACGGCCACGTTCACCCCACACTCTGGTTCCCCCGTTCTGACTCGCGACACGGGTCAGACTCGGCTTTCCAACAGAGAAACACTATACAATATCACGGCTGAGAAGTCAATCGGCACTGGTGCATGCCGAGAAGATGGTTGATTTGAGCAGCACACGGCAATAGTGTGTGCCTCAAGGTAAAAGGTGTCCTGCATGGAATTGAAGGCCTACGCCAAGATAAACTGGGATTTACACATCCTGGGCAAGCGCCCGGACGGCTTTCACGAACTGGACAGCGTCTTCGTTAACGTCAGTCTCCATGATACTTTACAGCTTGAACCGGCATCAGAAATCTGCTTCGAGTGCAGCGATCCAAGTTTGCCAACGGACGACAGCAATCTGGTCGTTAAAGCAGCAAAACTTCTGGCGAAAGCCGCTGCCATCGATAAGGGCGCTTTTATTCGCCTGAGTAAGAACATCCCAGCAGGCGGAGGAATGGGTGGGGGCTCCAGCGATGCGGCTTCGACGCTGCTGGGGTTGAACAAGCTGTGGGGACTTGATTGGCCGATTGAACGGCTTGAGCCATTGGCGGCTGAGCTGGGGAGCGATGTTACTTTCTTTCTCCATGGCGGCTGGCGGCATTGCTGCGGCCGTGGGGAGATCGTGAAAGCAATACCTGACGCGCAGACTCTACCTTCCGTCAGTTTATTGCTGGTGTTGCCAAGTCTTCACGTATCTACTCCGGCTGTGTATAAACAATTAAATGCGCCGGTCTGGGATGGAAAAAGTGGTAAGCGAAGCTTGACAGAATTCTCGCATCAACTTAAGTTGTTTTTAGATAGCAAGAAGCGTGAACATCTGGGATTGCGCAACGATCTGACGCTGGCAGCCAAGCGCGTTGAGCCCCGGCTGGAGCACGTGCAGAAAGTGTTGGAGGCGGCTTATCCCGGGCGCTGGCTCATGTCAGGAAGCGGAGCGGTGCATTTTATTATCACTTCCGCAGATGATGACGGCTCTTCGCTCAGGAAGATGTTCACACAGCAGACTCCAAGAGTTCGAGTAATCACCGCGACGACAGTTGCACCTTGATATTAAAAATAGAGTAGTAAATACTCTAAACTCGAATTCGGGTATTTAGCGGCGGAATGTTTCCGCATGCATTGTAGTGTATTAGTATTAGAATAAGGTGCCGACTATTATGGTCGTTACAGAAGTAAAAATTAAATTAGTACCAAATTCAGACAGTAAATTATTGGCATTTGCAAGCGTGACATTCGATCGCTGCTTTGTCGTTCGCGATATCAAGATCATCCAGGGCAACAAGTCGCACTTCGTAGCGATGCCCAGCCGGAAGATCACTGATCACTGCAAGAAGTGCGGCGCGAAAAATCATCTCCAGGCGCTCTTCTGCAACCATTGCGGCACGCGCCTGCCGGAAAAGCGCACTCGCCCGGATGGGCGCGGCCGGGCCAAACTGCATGCCGATATTGCGCACCCGATCAACGTGCGCTGCAGGCAGGATATCCAGGAAGCGATCCTCAAGGGCTACATGGAAGAACTGGAGCGCTCACGGCAGCCGGGCTATGTTCCCACGTCCTATGATGACTTCGATGCTGGTCCGGAGGAGATGGAAGAGGCCGAAGCGCCGCTAACGAGCGATGGAGCACGTACGGAAGCCGGCGGTTCGGAACAGAAGCAGCCGCAGGCTGCCAAGGCAAAGCCCGCAGACCCGTCCAAAGGGCCGGCGGATGCGGGGGGCTTCGGAATTCTGGGCTGATGGACGTTCGAAGCGGCCTGAGTTCAGTGCCTGAAGAAAGCCATGACGACTTCGAAAACAATCAGCAGCACAATCATCGCTTCCAGGATCAGCATCTGCCGTCCGTTGATTTCCGATAGCACACTCTGATACAGATCATTCAGCGTCGCCAGCTTTTCCTCGACTGTCTTATGATAGTCGGAAATATGCAGCTTCTCAGCCAGTCCCATATAAACGCGCGCAATGTACCAGTCGCCGAAAAACTTCGCCGTGTTTGCAATCTCATCCGTCACTTTCGCAAGATCCATCCGCACTTCGGACAGATCGCGTACCATCTCGCGCGCTCGGGCGGTGGAGATCATCGGCCCCTTGGAGAGCCGCTCATAATCCTCGTAGCCTTTCTCCAGCGTCATATCTAAATATTGATCGTACTTGCGAAGTGCCAGAAGCTGCAGGTTCGCCACTTCAAAGATGTACAGGATGTCCTCGTACTGGCCATTGGGCTCAATAATGAACCCGGCATCCCAGTCGGCGATGACCAGGTCGTCCTGATAGTAGTTCGACCAGTTCTTCAGCGTGTCGTCAATCTCCATCGAAGAGAGGCGGTCAAAGCTCTGCTCGCCGATCAGCAGCCCGGCAACTTGCGCGCGTTCGTTATGCAGCGCGTACTCTGCTCCGCCGGGAACTTCAGTCAGGCAGTACGTGGTGTAGCTTTCAGGATCGACTGGAACATCGAAAATTTCGTCGAAAGCCGTTTCCAGCCGCGGCGAGACCTCTTCGAGGATCAGTGCAAACACCTGCGAGCGCCGGACGAGCTTGCCGCGGCAATACAGCTGTGCGGAGGTAAAGCGGCCCAGTTCGCTCAGTTTTTCGCCGCGAGCCGGGATGCGCAGCATCAGCGCCAGCGCGCCAACCTCGTACAGTCGCGCCGACACGGCAACAGGTGTATCGTCTTCAAGCTTCAGATCCAGCTTGAGAGCGGAAAGGTTCAGCGCGACCGGCGCGGCGAAACTGACATATTCAGGTGCAGCATGCTTGGTATGAACCGTTCCGGCGTCAATCATATCTGCCAGCAGTGTGCGCGCCTTCTTCATCTCGATCGTGCCACGCAGGTTGAAGACGCGCTGAAAAACAACTTCCCCGGTAATTGCCATGATTGCACAAAATCCAATTTTCGATGTTAGAGATTTCTCGTCCTTGGTAGTTTACCTTATGTCACATCCGAGGCAGGGAAAAACCCATTTCGAGGAACACGCGAGTGAAAAAGGGCATCACGTATTGGTCGTTTGAAGGCGGGCTCGAGGGCAAGGCGGATACTGAAGCAGTTATGAAGCAGGCGAAGGCAGCTGGCTTCGACAGCATTGAACTCGCTGTGCCCGGTGGCGCGCTCAGCTTTGACAGCAGCGAAGCGCAGTGCAGTGATATCGCAAGGCTGGCCAAGTCCATCGGCATTGAAATCAGCTCCGTGGCCACCGGCGTTTACTGGGGAACCTCGCTGACCGCGAACGATCCGGCTGTGCGCAAGCAGGCCGTCGAGTACACAAAGAAGCTTCTGCAGATCGCGCGCTGGCTCGGCACTGACGCCATCCTGGTCGTGCCTGGAGCTGTGGATGTGTTTTTCGACCCCAAGGCCGAGCACATCCCATACGCGGAGTGTTACAAGCGTTCGCAGCAGAGTTTGAAGGCCTGCGTGAAGACGGCCGAAAAGCTGAAAGTCAGCATCTGCCTGGAGAACGTCTGGAACAAGTTCCTGCTTTCGCCCATCGAATACCGCGACTTCATCGACAGCTTCGATTCCCGCTACGTGAAGAGCTATTTCGATTGCGGCAACGTACGGCTGACCGGATTTCCCGAACACTGGATCGAACTGCTCGGCCGCCGCATCGGACGCGTGCACTGGAAAGATTTCAAATTCGTCTTCTATGGCGGCGGCGAAACAGGCGATGCCGCACCAATCGCGGAAGGCTGCCGTAAGATCGCAGCCGGCAGCAGCTGGGCGGGGGCGTACAGCTTCTGCGACCTGGGCGCTGGCGATGTGAACTGGAAAGCAGTGATGAGTTCGCTTAGAAAAGTACGTTATAACGCATACGTTACTGCGGAGATGCTTCCCTGGCGGCCGGGACTGCCCGAACAGGTCAGCCGGGATATGGGCAAACTCCTGAAACTCTAAGGCGGGGACTTTCAAACGTTTTCAATCGTGAGTGGAACTGGGTGAGTGATCCGGTTCAACCGAGGCATTTTCACTTTTTCTCTTAAGCGCGGCGGACGGCTTGCTGCGCGGCAAGGAGCAACAGAATCATGGCAATTCGCGTGGGTGTGGTCGGCATCGGATTCATGGGCAAGACACACATTGGCATCTACGCCAAGAACAAGAAAGCCAAACTGCATGGCTACTGCGATTTCGATCCGCGGCGTGCGGCGGGCAAATGGAATGAAGCGGCGGGAAACCTCGGCGGCGGTGACCTTGGCGTCGACCCGGCCACGCTGAAAGCCTACCGCAAACCTGAAGAGATGTTCGCTGATCCCGAAATCGACCTGGTCGACCTCTGTCTGCCGACGTACGTGCATGCCGAGTACGTCCTGAAGGCGCTCGCCGCGGGAAAGCATGTACTCTGCGAAAAGCCGCTGACGGTGGACCTCAAAGACGCCGAGCGCGTCGCCAAGGCCGCGAAGAAGGCCAAAGGCTTCATGATGCCGGCGCACTGCATGCGCTTCTGGCCTGAATGGGTGTGGCTCAAGCAGGCCGTTCAGTCGAAGAAGTTCGGCAATGTTCAGTCGGCCGTCTTCAGGCGCTTCGCCTCGACGCCGAAGTGGACCGCGAACAACTGGATCCTGCAGCCGGAGCTCTCCGGCTCGGCGCTCTTCGATCTGCATATCCATGACACCGATTTCGTGCGCTTCGTCTTCGGAGATCCCAAGGCTGTTTTCTCGGTCGGCAACGGCGGCAAAGCAACCAAGAACGGCATTGACCATGTCGTCACCAGCTACCTCTATCGCGATCCGAAACTGGTCGTCGTCGCCGAAGGCGGATGGAATGCCGATCCGACGTATGGCTTCACGATGCGCTACACGGTCGTGTTCGACAAGGCCACGCTCGATTTCGACATCGGCCGCGAAGGCAAAGTGCTGATGCTGCATAAGGCCGGCGCGAAAGAACCGGAAGTGGTGAGCGTTCCGGCTGTCAACGGCTGGGAAGAGGAGATCGATTATTTCCTGACCTGCATCCAGAAACGCCGCGCGCCGACGGTTACCACCGCCGCTGACGCCGTCGAATCGGTGCGCCTGGTTCACCTCGAACAGGAATCAGTTCGCAAACGCAAGATCATCAAGGTCTGAGATCGAGCCGTCTTCCACAAAACAGAAACGGGCAGCCGCGAAGGCTGCCCGTTTTGCTGAACGTGCGTTTTTCTTATTCCACGAACTTGATGAAGGTAACTTTCAGATCCGCGCTGCCGCGCGTATGGCCAGCGGGGCATGCAATGTCCACTTTCTGCAGCAACGCCTCAGGCTCGCGGCCGTTCAGTCCCGGCTGGGGAGGGGGATTCGACGAACCGGGCTTATCCGTAAAGAGGAAGCGGTGTTCTTCTGGTTTTTCTCTGCCAATCACGGGAACGAACATGGTCAGTTCAAGCGTCTTGATCTTCCGGTCGCCTTTGTTTTTGATCAGGAACGTGCCGGAGATGCGGTCGCCAATTTGTACTGCGTTGCAGACCGAAAGATATTTCTCGTAGGTCAGGATCGCCGGCTCGGACTGCCGGCGATCGAAATCGGTAATCAGATCGGCCAGGTTATTCCCTTCGGGATCGAAGATCTCCGGCGCGGACGTCTTTCTCTTTGGTTTGGGCTCGGGCTGGTTGTGCGCGCTGTCTTCAATCTGAATTTCAGGCGCGGTAGGTGAGGGGACCCTGGCCTTGGTTGCCGGAGCGTTCGAAACGCGGGCATTCACTTTCACCCACAGCAGATTTCCGTTTTCGTCGCGTTCCAACCGGTAGAGTTCGCCCGTCTGCTTATCAAAACGCAGCGGATTTTTCCCGTCCTTGATGAGTTCGTACCGGTTCTCGTCGGCTTTATCGTCTTCGGCTGCCACTGAACCGCCGGCCAGCGCGGCACCGGCAAACAACACCACAAGGTGCCATGTGTATTGCGTGCTTCGCAGGCTCATCAATTCCCTGCCTCCATGCGGCGACGACAAAATGCTGGCTTTAGACGCCAGCTTAAGCATCTTCATTCAAACGATCAATAGCGAATTTATTATCGGACCGATGGGTGCTCTCCTGAAGCATTATTCTTAAATTCGTGGCGGCTTCAAAAGAGTACCCCTTATCCGTCGTGACCGCAATGCTCAGCGCGCACTTATTTTTGTTGGAACAAAAATAACAGCACTGCAATCCTGTATGGAGCGTAGCTTTAGGCAAACACAGCGGAAATCGAAAAGCGCTGCTGCAAGATTGCTTTTTCCGCCTGACTGGTCACCAGCGCGAGCAGGTCAACCGTCCGAATTTCAGACAGTGCCACATCGCCGGCGATCCGCCATTCCTTCTCGGCAGACCAGTCGTAATCGCCACTGCGCTCCAGCTGCATGTACTTTGAGTGCTCCGGCGCGGCGGCGCTAAGGACGTCCTTTGTAACGTATTCAACACGTCGCGCGCCGAGACCGATCAGGGTCTCCCTGCGTATTGCCAACCCGTAACGCGTGAACGTCCAGCGCCGCAATCCACGCCGCCAGCGGCGCAGCGGAGCGACGAAACCCGGATGTAACTCCGTGAAGCACACCATCGGCGTATTCCCGGGCATCAACCGGCCGCACGCAGCCAGCCTTCGCTCGCTTAAGATCCGGCATAGCGCCGCGAAGCTGTCACGGGGCAGGGAAGAGCCGTCGCATAACCAGTTCAAGTAGTCCTGCGGACTCTCACCCGGCCACTGCCCGTCCGGCGCGCGCGTATAATGCGTCAGCCACGGCCAGTCTGCCGGAGGTGGAAGCGGATCTTTCGTCTCGGCCTGAGCCGATTCAGTCGTCGCAATTGGGGCGGGGGGTAGTGCGGGGATGGATTCTACGGAGCAGCCACGCGCGGCGAGTTCCGCGGCGACCGCGGCCATGTTTCCATTCTTGCGAATCTGTATGGCGTACGCGCGGTCGGCTAGCAGTCCGATCAGGCGATCACGAATCTGCGGTTCCACCGGCTCTAGAGGATAGACAGTTAGAAAATCGTCGCAAAATAATGGACTTGCTGGGTCAGCCGGCGGCTTATCCAGCACAACGATGCTTCGCCCCTGCATTTTTCGGCATTTAAGCAACGCAGCATCCCACGCCAGGCGTTCTGCGCCAGTAACCAAAGCTTCCTTCGCCGCCACGATCCGCTCAACGGCCAGCAGCGTTCCCCGCAGCCACGGTGTGTCCGGCTGCGGAGCTTTCTCGGCACGCGAGACCAGCAGGCAGCGCCGTGGGCCACCGAGCAGCGACATATTGCCGCGAGCCTCCAGCCGAAGTGAAAGCTTCGTTTCCGCCGCAGCAAGAACGGGATGGAGCATACGCGTTTGATTGTAGGCTGTTGGCTCAAGACTGGCTACGTCAGCTTGCGTGCTCAATATACTTTGACATAATAGCGCGCTCGTGGCGTCCGGCATTCACAGAGAACCTCAATGCCAGTCTGTAGTCTCCGTGATCTCCGTGCCTTCGTGTTGATTTGAATTTTGAGACTCAATCATGCATTTTGCCGACCGTCTGGACCAGGCTATCACCGCCAAGGGCAATCCCATCTGCGTAGGACTCGATCCGCGCTTCGACCAGTTGCCGAAGTTCATCCGCGAAGATTGCATCAAGCGCTTCGGCAAAACCCCGCAGGCGGTCGCCGAGGCCTTCATTATCTTCAATAAGGGCATTGTCGACGCCGTTGCGGACATCGTGCCGGTTTGCAAACCGCAGATTGCGTTTTACGAAGAGTACGGATGGCAGGGGATCCGCGCTTACGAAGAGACCGTGCGCTATGCCAAGTCAAAAGGCTTGCTGGTGATCTCTGATGCAAAGCGCGGCGACATCGGCGCAACGGCTGTAGCCTATGCGAAAGCGCATCTGGGCGACCGCGTGGACGAAAAAGACGCGGGCTTCGAAGCGGACGCACTCACGGTCAACCCGTACATGGGTCGCGACACGATGGAACCGTACCTGGAAGTCGGAGCGTCCGCGGGGCGTGGAATCTTCGTGCTGGTGAAAACGTCGAACTCCGGTTCGGGCGATCTGCAGGATCTCGTGCTGGTTGCCATCAAGTCCGTCGCCGAGCAGGTTGCGGAGATCGTTCACAGCATGGGGACCAAATGCAAGGGCAGTTGCGGGCTGACGGACGTCGGCGCCGTAGTTGGCGCGACGTATCCAGAACAGGCTGAGCACCTCCGTACGCTGATGCCTGACACGTTTTTCCTGATTCCCGGCTACGGCGCGCAGGGCGCTACGGCCAAGGACGCCGTGTCCGGCTTCCGCAAGGACGGCCGCGGCGGCATCGTAAACAACTCGCGCCTGATCATCTTCGCGTATCAGCAGAAAGAGAACGCGCACCTGCCCGAAACGGAATACGCCTCCGCGGCGCGCAAGGCGACTCAGAAAATGGCCGAAGAACTGCACGTCGCTTTAAAATGGCGGAGAAGCTGATGTCGGCTGCGACGGCTCTGCCGACGCTTCATCCGCCGGCGGGCGCCGATTTTCCGGCCGTGCGCATCAAGGCCAGCCCCGACGATTTCATCGTCGAAGAACTTCCGCTGTACGAACCGTCCGGCAGCGGCACTCACTTGTATTTCTGGATCGAAAAGCGCGGCATCAACACCATGGATGCCGTGCGGCGGCTGGCCGCTGTGCTCAGAAAGCGCGCCGCCGACGCTGGCGTGGCAGGCTTGAAAGACTCGCGGGCAGTTTCGCGGCAGTGGATCAGCTTCGAGCATGTGAAGGAGAATTTCGAACAGGCCCGGCAATTCAGTGACGAAAAAATTGTTGTCCTGAAAGCGGCGCAGCACGGCAATAAGTTAAAGATGGGACATCTGCGCGGAAACCGCTTTGCTATTCGCCTGGTGCCTGCATCCGGTGCGAATTCCGCGGCGTGCGAGCGTATCGCCGCGCGATGCCGCGAAGTGTTCGCAACATTGCAGCAGAAAGGCATTCCGAATTATTACGGCGAGCAGCGCTTCGGGCGGAATGGCGAAAACGTGCGGCTGGGGCGCATGCTGGTCCAGGGCGATCTTGCGGGTTTCGAGAAAGCGTTTGCCGAACTAAATCACGGCCGCAAGGCTGACCGGCGGCTGAAGAATTTGATCGTCAATGCGCTGCAGTCGGATTTGTTCAACCAGGTGCTCGCCGCGCGCATGCCTGAAATCGGCAAGCTGTTAGCTGGCGATCTGGCCTGGCTGCACCGCAACGGCGCCGTCTTTGCCGTCGCGAACGACGCTGACGCGGCCAAAGAACAGCCGCGCGCGGACGCTTTTGAGATCAGTCCATCGGGTCCGATCTACGGAGGGAAAAGCAAGCTGGCAGAAGGCCGGCCGGGGGAGATTGAGCGCCAGATTCTGGCTCAAAGCGGATTAAAGCTCGAGGACTTTGGGCGGCGGGAGGCCGAGCGCCAGCCCGGCGCGCGGCGTTCTTTGCGCATCGCGTTCCTTGAAACGCCAGCGGTCGAGCTCGAAACCGGCGGCGTGGTCGTGCGTTTCGCGCTGCCCTCAGGGGCTTATGCAACCGTGGTGCTGCGTGAAATTCTGGGTGACAGCGCGAACGACACGGACGTTTAAACTATACGTACACTTCCGGAGACTAGTGCATGGCTGGAATGCGCGCGCTTTATAATACTGTGGCCGTGTTGCTACTTCTAATTTCAAGCCGCGCAGTCGCTCTTGAAGATAATCGAGCGAGCGACATCAAGCAGGGAAGCACGTATCGCCGCGTAAAGGCATTTCTCGATTCAGTCTCAGCCATCGACACGCACGATCATCTTAAGCCGTTTGAGTCACTGCTGGGGCGCGAGCAGACCGAAAACGGAATGGGCATGACGCTTCATTCGCTCTGGAGCGTCAGCTATTTCGCGTGGAATTTCCCAGTTACGCCGTGGCCGAAGAGCGGCAAGTTCGAGGACTGGTGGCCGAAGGCCAAAGGGGACTTCGCCAACGCGCGAGCGCACAGCTTTTATCGCTATCAATTGCCGGCGTTTCAGGACCTCTACGGCATCGACTTCGACCGCATCACCGACGAGCAGGCCAGCGAGCTCAACAAGCGCATCTTCAAAAATTATCAGGATCCGAAGTGGCTTTACGAGGTGATTACCGAGCGTGCGAATATCGAACTGATGTTCATCGATCCGTACTGGGCGCGCTTTGATTTCAGCTGCACGTACCCGTTCGGCGTTCCGGTCATCAATGTCACGTCACTGCTGACAGGCACGCATTCCTCGAGTTTTCTTCCCGCGGCCAGCGAATCCCTGTGGCGCTTCGCCGCCGATGAAGGCCTGAAAATGGGGTCGCTCGATGATTACATTGCGGCTATCGAGCATCTGCTGAAAAAAGGCAAGGCTGCGGGAGCGGTCTGCCTGAAATCGACCAATGCGTATTCACGCACGCTGCAGTACGAGAATGTGCCAAAAGAGACTGCCGTGAAAAGCTTCGGACGGCCGTACAATCAACTTACAGCGGCCGAGCAGAAAGCGTTCGAGGATTACGTGATGTGGCGCATCGCGGAACTCAGCGCAAAGCTCGACCTGCCGTTCCAGATTCACACCGGACATGCGCGGATTCAGGGCTCGAATCCGATGCTTCTAATGGACCTGATTACCGCCAATCCCAATACGAAGTTCGTCCTGTTCCACGGCGGCTGGCCGTGGATTGGCGAGACCAGTGCGATCGCCACGCGCTGCCGCAATGTCTGGATCGATTCGGTCTGGCTGCCGACGATCAGTTATACGACCGCTCGCCGCGCGTACCAGGAATGGCTCGAGGTCGTGCCGTCCAACCGTATACTCTGGGGCGCCGACGCCACGCACGCCGAAGGCATTTACGGCGCCACTGAAACGACACGCCGCTGCCTGGCCGAAGCTCTGGCCGAAAAGATCGAGCGCGGCGAACTGGCCGAAGAACACGCGCTGAAGATCGGCAAACAGATCCTGCGCGACAACGCGCTGGAACTGTTCCCAGCGCTGAAGCAGAAGTTGTGGAAACACACCAACCGCAAGCTGGAACCCCCTTGATCGGTGATGCGTGGCGCGTTTTGCCGCTTGCGCGCACTGCATTATCCGGCCCGGGCCGTCCCAGGCTACTTCCTAACATAACGTGTATTATCGGACCAAAGAAATGTCGGGGAAATGGCGCTGGTGAGGCACAGAAAAGCCCGCGTCTTTCGAGCGGGCTCGCGCTTGCGATTTGGTTTTGAGGACTGGAACGGCAGCGTTCAGAGACTAATGCCTGAACAGTTGCTTACAGGCCGCCCTGGGCGCGGCGGCGTGAGCGGATCGGACTGCCGGACTGGTCGACCACGGCTGAGACCAGGATGTACTTGCCGCTGTTGCGGATCTTGCCGACAAGCGCGACTTTCTTGCGGTCCAGCGCCTTGAGCTTGGATACCAGGCTCGGATCTTCGATTTTCAGCATGTACACGCGGTGCCCGCCAGCGTCTTCGGCGACAAAGCTGCCCACCACGTCCGGGTTGCCGTCGTCCAGGCCTTCCTCGATCTGGAGAATGCCCCTGTACTGGTAGCGCATGCGCGCTTTTTCCTCAAACGACAACTGCTGCTCGCGCTGCTCTTCAAGCTGCGCTTCCTGGCGCTCGGTCTCCCAGCGCTTCTGCGGTTTTTCGGCGCTGAAGACGCCCATGGAAAACGTCATAATCGCGGCGCATAGAATGAAATTTCGCATGGCACCTACCCTCCTTGTAAACGTCTTGTTTCCGCCGGCGGCTTATTCCTGCACTTCCACGTATGACAGGATTTTTGGCTTAGCCAGGTACGTCACCGAAATGTCATCGAAGACCGGCGTATCCAGCAGGTACTGCTTGGCCGGATCCACGCAGGGCTTTCCGTCCGAGTCGCGCCCGGCATTCATCGGATCACACAGCGGATCGGTCGGGTAGCGGAAGCGCACCCGGTAGCGCAGTTCATGCAGGTACAGCCGGTGCGGGTTGAGCGCCGTGCCCAGGGAATTGAGCTGATCGGGCTCCGTAAATGTCTTGCCATCCAGCACAATTTCATCGCCGCTCTCGTTGTAGCCGTCTGGATCTTTCAGGATTTCAATTTCAACGCCTCGGTAAGCCTGCACCTGGCCGAGTGGATACGCGGTCGGCGCCGGGCGATCGACGCTGTAGAACGACGTGTCCGCTGGGTCGTTGTATTTCACGTAATCGAACGGGCCTTTGAAGCGTGTCTTCACGTTATTCTGCGTCGTGCGGTCGTAGGTGAGTTTCTCGTCGCGCACGAACCGGTCGTCTTCGGCGGTCTTGTATTCGCACATGAAGCGTGGCGTGAACGCGTTCCAATTGACGCGCACGACCGTGATCTTCTCGTTGCTCTTTTTCTTGTCGAAGCCCTTCAGCGACTGCAGCATCGTCTGCGAGGTGAACGTCGGCGGGCCGCCGGCGTCTGGTTTCTGGCGCGAGGCAGGGTCCGGCGGCAGGTAGTAGCGGCTCGTGCGCGACTCGCGAACGACGCGGTCGTTGGCCCAATCCGGGTTGGCCCCCAGCCCACGGTCTTTGCTCGAGATCTTCAGTTCATCGATGACCGCGTACGTTCCGTCGTCCGGCATGAAGCGGTAATGCATCGAGACCTGGTCCGGATTGGTGACCGGACCCATGTGGCCGTAATTGAGATTGTTGATGCCAAAACACTTCTGGTTGTTCTTGCCGACCGGCTCGGCCCATTCCCATTTCACGTCCTGCCCGGTGCGGCCCAGCGGATCCATCGCGCCCGCGTTACCGATGTCGGACGTCTGGTCCACGGGCGCGCGGCCGGTCGTACGGAAGCTCCAGAACTGATCGGGCTTCCAGGTCGTCGCGCCTTCCGGATGCAGCTGCGTATCAATAAACGGTCGCACATGATTCTTGACCACGGTCAGATTCTTCTGATTCTTGAAATCGCCGCTGTTCGGCGGCGGCACCCAGTGGCCGCGTGGCCCGTCGCCTTCGCCGTCAGCAGCGCTTGAGTAATGCTGGCGGCGGCCGCCGATGAAGGACCAGCGGAACGGCTGAATGCGGAAACTGGGCGATTCGCCAGAGAACTTCTGCGTGACGTAGGCGTGGCCGCCGTGGAGCAGGCTGCCCATGTCCAGGTCCAGGCCCCAGCTCGCGTTGTTTTCCCAGAAGCACATCAGATCGTTGATCTTCGTGCGATTGCCGCTATGGCCGATCCATGGATTGTCGTCCGCCAGGCACCAGGTGTACTGACCGTATTTGGCGATGTAGCAGCCGCGCGCGTTATGCGTGCGCTCACCGTCGTTGCTCGCGTTGAAAAACTCGTGGTGGCGGAAGTCGTCGTGATGCCAGGTCGACTTGGCCCACATCGAGACGATGTTGCCTTCTGTCGAATCGGGCTTGAAGTTTTCCTTGTTGGCTCCGAAAAGGTATTTCACCGTGGCATCATTGCCGGACACACCGGGGCTGCTGAGGTAGGCGCCTTCGGGGCGCAAATCTCCCGTGCGCAGCGTCACGTTGTTCCAGTAATAAGGCCGGTTGGGATCGGCGCCGACTTCCTTCAGAGGTTTCAGTCCCGCATTGACGCCGAAGAACTTGTAGACCCAGCGGTAGCCGTTCACCGGATCGCCCGGGTTGGCCAGCGGCAGACCCGGGTCCATGTCGCGCTGCGTATCGTTCAGGACTCCCAGCAAGCCGACGGCGTCAACGACGCGCACCTTTGAATCGGCCGGAGTCTTCGCCTGCTCGCGGCCGTTACCTTTGCAGACGGCGGTATCCAGATCGCCGTCGAAGCTGGCCAGGAATGTGTCGCCATCCCCCGTCGGATCGTAGCTCATCGTGTTCGTCGCCAGCGTGATCTGGCCGTCGTAGCGCGCCGGCTGGATGCGGTTGGCGATCACGTCCGGAACATCTTCAGGCGCTGCGCCGCTGTCGTATGGATTGGAGCGCACTTCGCCGTAGGCGTCACGCGGCTGCTTGTCGGCGCTCACGACTTCCTTGTTATTGGGATTCTTTTGCTTCTTCTGATCGACGATGCGCGTCTTCAGGGGCACAAGCGGTTCAGGCAGTGTGTTGAGCGCCAGGCGGTCGTCGATGTTCTCGGCGTCGCGTGCGATCTGTCCGGCCGCGGCCGTACCGTAGTTGCCGACGGCTTTCGAAATCTTGCCCTGCACGAACTGCTGCTGCGTCGACTCACGCCAGACATCGTACACCTTCACCAGCGCCATGAATTTGCGCTCGGCGAGCACCTCCGATTTGCGCATGACCTGGCCGACGGACTCGATTTCGAAGATTCCGTTGGAATCGAAAGAGAACTCGGTGGTCGAGCGGTTCAGATCGGTCTTGTCGATCAGCTCGTCGGACTTGTAGCGGTAATTTCGCGTGATGTACGCGCCCCGGATGAAATTTCCAGCCTTGTCGCGCTGCGAGGATTTCAAATTCGAATCAGCGGTCGTGTAAATGGGAATGCTCTTGGAGCTGATTGGATCCGCCACCGGCACGTTCGAATTGTGCGGCTCCGCGTTATCGGTGTAAATCATGATCGGCTCCTGCTCGGTAAAGTTGCGGCCGAAGCGATCGATCCATTCAATGTTGGGATTGAATTTCAGGATGTCTGTATTCGAATTGAAATTGGCCATGATCAGCCGGGCCAGGTGCGCGTGGCGGATATCATCACCCTCGTTGGGAATGCCATCGCCGTTCGCGTCAGTCCAGGCCGCCTTGAAATACTCCTCGTCAAACGGCTTCACGACGCGGAAGAAGAAATCATCCCACGTTCGGAACGGCCCGCGTTTGTACGCTGTAAGGCCGCCTGACGCAGACGGATCACCGGTCTTGGGATCGATGTATGGCAGCGCCTTGTCTGGCTGGCGCGCGATAAGAATGCGGTAGACCAGCTTCTGAACGGCATTCACCTGCGCGATTTTGTCGTTGGGTCCATAATTGGAGCGGTCCATCGCGCCGTAATTGTTCAGGTAAGCCATCACGTAATTGCTGGCAGCCGGCGGGACCGGCGGCGTGTTGTTGAAAACGGGCTTGCCCGAATTCGCCGGCAGACGCTTGAGGCCGTTGGCCGTGAGCAGCACAGGCTCGATCCCGTGCTTATCCGGCATGTACCACTTGGCGCTGATTTCGGACACATCCGCATCCGTTCCAAGGGCCAGTGAATGCCCGTGCTGAACGTTGATGTTGAGGAACAGCGCCGCGAGGACTTTATCCGTAGCCGTGTTGATGTTCACCGGCGCGCGGTGAATGCAGAGCGGGCGCAGCGAATAATCGATCAGCGGGTTGTCGACCAGCGTTCCGTCAACGTTGGTTCGAGGGAACGTCAGCATGCCCTCCGTCGGCGGCTTGTCTGGCCAGGCAGCGCTGATCGGCGCGCCCGTCTTATCCTGCAGCAGCGCATCTTCATTCGCGATGATCATGTACGAGCTGATTGGGCCCGGCGCGACCGCAAATCCGCCCTCGACTTCAATCCAGTCCACGCCATTGGTGCGGATGCGGCGCAGCTGGCCCGCACCGTGCCCGTTGAGAATCGAAACATACGAGCCGCGCAGTGAACCGCGCAGATTCAAGGGATCCTTGACCAGGTCGTCGGCAACCCAGCTCTTGTCGCGGTCGATGGCGATCGTCTTTGAGCTGTCGACGTGAACCCATTCAAACTTGCCGACGCAGACCGTGTTCGTGTCGACCCAGGAAGCAATCGTGATGTGATCGCGGAGCACTGCGTACTTGACTTCAATTTCAAGCTGCTCCAGCGGGTCGTCGGGAAGGTTATTCGGGGGCGAGCTGCGTTCGACATAAGTCAACGCCTGCTTCACGTCTTCCAGATTCTGAAACAGCCCGTGCGTGCCGCGGTAGCCTGCAATCGCGTAGCCATCGCCATAGAGCGCTCGGCCATCAGTCTTTCGACGCGGCCGGCCCTGGCCATTTGTAACCACGGCGTTGGCGTTGTTGGTCAGCTGGTAATAGAGATCGGGCTTGGTGGGCAGATCATCTTTGTTGAACGTGTTGTCGTAGAACGGCAGCGCCGGATCGCCGGCTTCCATCTCCACGCCCCAGCGGCGCGGCTGAATGGCGTCGAGCTCCGCGGCCACGAGCGGCGGTCCGATGACGCGGCAGAGATTGTCGAGCACCACAGCCAGGTTGTCGCAGGCGTTGATATTGATGCGGCTGGCCGCATCGGAGATGTTCAGCGTGAAACGGTCGCTTTCGATTCCGGCTGAATCGCCGAGCGTCCGGGAGTAGCCCAAGATATTGGGATCGAGGCGTGCTTCGGACGGATTGTCGACAATTCCATCGCCATCATCGTCGGCATTGTTGTGAAGGTTGGCGGCATCGGCGAATGAAATCTGGCGGCGCGCATTGTCGTAATAATTGACCGGATACCACGGATCGGCGGCGTCTTCCGTTTTGCGGAAGGCCTGGTCGCGAAGAGACGCGATCGCAAAATCGACGCCGGCCTTGGCCATCATTTCAGCGCGCACGCTGTCGGAATAGCGCGTGGCCGACTTGGTCTGCATCAACATAATGGTGTAAAAGCCAGTGCTCAGCGCCGCCAGAACAGCAAGCACACCAGCCACCATGATCAGCGTTATACCGGAGGAACGCCGGCGAGCAGATTGTGTGCGATTTCCGCGGGGTACCGGCATCGGGAACATAGGCAACCTTCTCCGCTGCACAATGTTTTGAAATGTTACACGCTGAGATAACAAGCCCCTATGAGCGCTTGCTACAGGGTTATGGAGCGTGCGTTATAAATTGTGACAGGATTCGAAAAAGATTTCTGCTGAGCCTGCTGGATTCATAAGAGGATTGAGTACGCCGTGAGTGCACAGGTGCAGGATGCGTCTACGCATGCCGCGCGGCATGGTAAAGCGCGGGCGATTTCTCGCCCGCGCTCACTCATGTTTCTTCAAGAGGCTTGTAATCAGCCGGATTATCAAAGCCGGCGATCCATGCGGCTGCCTGATGACACGTACGCATCGACGGTGGCACGCGCAGGATGTACAGCGCACCCGTTGACGGACAATGCACCTGCAGGCAGACCAGCGGCTCGTCGTCCGAAAACGGAATGCGCAGCAGCTTGCGCTCACCGCCGCGGTCGCTATCGGCGTGTACGAGCTCCGTCTTCGCCGCCGTGATGAAACGTTCGATGCCATAACGTTCCAGCATCACACGCCGCCGCTCAGCATTGCGCTCAGCAAGAATCTCGCTGACGGTAATGCTCGCCGGATCGAAGGCCACGTGCGCAGGCACGTTGACGCCGCGCCAGAGGATGTGGGCCTTCTTCAGTTGCGGCGGCACGGCCGTAATTTTCGTACCGGCCACATCGATTGCTTCCGCGGACATTACACCATCGAGGCTCTGCAGTTTCGCACAGCCGCTCACGTCTAGCGTGCCGCCCACCTCAAGCCACGTGCCCAGCCTCACCAGGTTTCGACAGTTGGATAGAAACAAGTGTCCGCCGACGGTCAGCTGATACGGCAGTTCCTCAACCGCACTCTCGCGCAGTGAAAGGTTCTGCTCAATCTTCAAACCATCGGGCAACCGCAAGTCCGGGCAGTTCACGATCGAAAGACTCTCGCGGACGTGCACGTCCTCGCCGAGCGAACGCAGCTTGGGACAGTTCTCAATAACCAGATGGCGCGCCCGCAGTTCTGCCGGAACGTCGCGCAGTTCTGGACAGTGACACAGATAGAGTGTGCCATCGACTTTCAGCGTGCGCGGCAAGGACGTTAACGCACGGCAATGAATCAACCGCAGATCGCCGCCGACAGACAGCTCGCGCGGAAGCTCTTTGAGGCTGATGCAATTGTCCAGCGCCAGGTGCCACTGCGCGTTGAAGCCATCTGCGATGCGCTCGAGCGCCGTGCAGTTCCGCAGCTCGACGCTCCAGTTGACGAACGCATCACCCGGGATCTCCTTCAGCGACGTACACGCCGAGGCCTGCAGGTTTCCAGCGACGTAAAGGCGCGATGGCAGCGCACGCAGGTTTCGCGCGCCGCCAAGGTCGAGATTGCCTTCGACCCTCAAGCCATCGGGCAGCGAGTGGATGCTCGTGCCGCGGAGATTCAAATCAATGTCCACGGCAGTGCCGGGAGGCGCCGAACCTTTGACGATGGCACCGCGCGCGGCAGCAGGCGTCATGCCCCAGCCGAAGCCGAAGATCTGTTTAAGCGTATCAACCAGCATGGTGGATCAGTCTTCAACGAAGAAATTCTGCTCAGGCGAATACTCGCGCTGCTTCCAGACGCGGTACACGCCGGTCTTGAACACAATCGGTTTGTGTTCGTTGTGAACGACGGTGGCGCTTGGCGCTTTCACATTCATGAACAGCTCGCCATCGAGCTCAAAGAGCTCGGCAGTTCCAGATTCTGCGACGCGGTGCTGATGCCCGGTGCGCTCGCCTTCCGCGATGACAAGATCGGCCCGGCGCGTCGCCTGATTCGGCAGTGCGCGAATGCTTTGAAATAGTATGTCACCCTGTCGCCACATCGTCGTGCCCTCAATAAGTTGCAGGCATCAACCAACCACATGCGATGCGGCTTGGCAAACAGGTCGTTAAATTTTTTTTGATATCGACGTGCCAGGGGCGTCAGCCGTTCTGGCGAGTTGGCGTGCTGGCCGCCTAACTGAGCTTAATTCTGCAGCAGTTGAACTTCAGCCTTCGTGAGCGCGCGGTTGTAGACGCGGAAATCGTCGACCTGGCCGACGAAATAATTGCGCGGCGAAGGCGCCGCCGGAGAGATCTGAACCCAGTAGCGTTCGCTGCCAATCGCGCGCAGGTTCGTCACGATCGGGCCGCCCGAGACTGCAGTTCGATGCGTGCCCTGGCTGACTCCGTCGAGGAAAAGCTCCAGCGTGCCGTCGGCGCTGCGGGTGATCGCGAAGTGATGCCACGTGTCATCGTTTACAATTCCGCCCGTGACCTGGCAATACGGGCTCTGCAGCGGACCATTCGGCCGGATCAGTGCCATGATTCTTCCTGGCGCCACGCCGCCGCCATTTGTTCCGACGCCGATATCGATGTCGGCACCTTCGTCTGCCGTGTTGCGCAGCGAGAGAAGAATCGCATACGTTGCCCGCGTTTTGAACCAGCCTGCGAGCGAGAACGGCGCGCCGGCGCTGAAGTTAAAGTGCGGACAGTTGCTCACATCTATAAAGGAGGTGCCATCCAGGCTGAGCCCCCACCCTTCCTTGCCCTTCACCCACTGCGCACCGCGGATGGGTGCGGGCAACCCGCCAAGCGCCTGGTCCTGCGTGACAGTTCCGGAGCCCTCTTCGAACGGCCAGTGCGCGACAAGCCCTTCTGAAACGCGGTCCAGCTTTGTCAGAGTCAGCGGTGAGGCGTCTTTTTGCGCCGCCTTCACGCCGTGGCCGGCCGGTACATCGACAGCCGCGCCGTCTTCTTTGCGCGTGAGCCGCACCTTGCCTTCAGAGACTTCCAGCCGCGTCGCGCCCGAACCTTCGTGCAGCGCGAAGCGCGTCCCGACGACGCGCACTTCGGCTTGAGACGTGTGCAGGATCATGGGACTTTCTTTGGGCTGCGGAGCGACAGAGGCTTCCATGCGCCCGGACAGCAGTTGCAGTCGCTTCTGACCTCCGACATACACGACGCGAACCCGTGTTTCCGGCGCGAGATTGATCACAGTCGTTTCGTTGCGGTAGCGGAAACGCATGGGCTCGCTTCCGCTCGAGACCACGTCGCCCGGCTCGATTTCCATGGCATCGGCGCGCGTAAGCGTTTTGCCATTCCGTTCGATCGAAGCACTCTGGCTTACCAGCGTGACTTTCGCGATCGTCTTATCGTTGCCGAAGGGCGTAACAATGCGCGCGACGACACTGAGCACCAGCAGCGCCGCCACGCCTGCGGCGATCATCCACGTCCGGTCTTTCTGTGGCTCGCGCGACAGGCGGAGCGATTCAACGTGCCGTTCGGTCATGCGTTCGGAAGGTTTCGCCTGAGCGCGGCCGGACGTTGACGAGCGCACCGGAAGAACCAGGCGCGTCGCTTCCTTGCCGCTGTTCTCGCGCAGATGCTGCATCACCTGCCGCACGAAACCGGACTCGCCTTTTTTCTTCGCGGCGGCCGCAACTGTTTCTGCGACAAACGTCGGATCGCCTTCGGCCCGGAAGCGGCCCTGGATCATGCTCATGAGGATAATGCGTTGCGCGACGCTCGGGTCGGCCTCGACCCACGCGGCCAGTTCACGCAGCTGCGTTTCATCGGCCTCATTATGGATGTAGGCCTCGATGAGAGCATTCAGGTGCGCGTCATGTTCGGCGGGGTTCATACGCTGACCCCCGTCCGTTGCAGGTGCTGCTCGACGCACAGGCGGAGCGTATCGTAAAGGCGGCTGAGATTCTTTCGCACGGCGGCGCTGGACCGGTTCATTTCGGCCGCGACTTCTTCAAGCGTTGAGCGCCGGCTGCAGACAGTCTTCAAAAAGCTGCGCTGTGCCTCCGGCAGCTTTTCGACGCAGTTTTCAAGCATCTCCAGCCGCGGATCCATCGAAGCCGGCTCGAGCGACGCGTTGGTTTTGCGGCAGATCTCTTCCCGCAGCTCGCGCTTGGCGCTCATGCTGCGCTGGAACGACGAACGGTAATCGCGCACGTGATTGAAGGCGATGGCCTTCAGCCAGGCGATAAAGTTTGTTCCCGGTTCGTACTCGCTGATGTGCTGATAGGCGAAAATGAACGTCTGCTGCGCCAGATCTTCGGCGTCGAAGCGGTCGTGCACCAGTGCGCTGAGGTAGGTTCGAATCTGGATATGATACGCCTCGACGACCACCGAGAACATCTCGCGGTCGCCCTGCTGGACGCGTTCGATGGCGCTTTCCAGCGCCTGGCGAGTGGACATATCCCTCTCCTCATACAACAAATGGAGCGGCGTGGCTACATTGTGACGTGGTTTTCAAGAATTCTTTCGGTCCGTATATCTTGTTTATGTTGGCAGACTCTTCGCTTAGATCAATCGGACACAGCATTATGGAGCGCACTGGACAGGAAACCCGTGCTCTGGAGGGGTGGTCCCAATTCGTCTGTGCGGATTTGTCCGAATTCGGACATTAAAGGTGCTTGTTAGCCGGAAAAAATCGTTTGACCATGGCCAAGACTCTTTCGATATATTATAATGCTCAGTTCGGGAGGGGAGATTCTTGATGCAGCCATCACCTGCGGGGGTGTCAGCTCAGCACGCTGACGCGCGCCCGCGTTACACCAATAAGCGCAAAGTACTATGTGTCTTTCCGCGCTACACGCGGTCCTTCGGCACGATGCATCACGCCTACCCCCTTATGCGCGGCGTCCGGGCATTCATGCCGCCCCAGGGCATCCTCGTCATCGCCTCCTACCTGCCCAAGGAATGGGAGGTCCGTTTCGTCGATGAGAATATTGCTCCGGCGACGGATGCCGATTACAGCTGGTCCGACGTGGTCCTGATGAGCGGCATGCATGTACAGCGTGAATTCATCTGCAAGATCAACGAGCGGGCTCATAAGTTCAACAAAATCACGGTTCTCGGTGGCCCGTCGGTCTCCGGCTGCCCCGAGTGGTACCCTGACGTGGACATTCTTCACTGTGGAGAATTGGGGGACGCAACTGACCAGATTCTTGCCCGACTCGACGCCGACGTTTCGCGCCCGAAAAAGCAGGAAATCTTTATCACGTCGAACAAGCTGAGCCTCACCAAGTTTCCCGTGCCGGCGTACCAGTACGTAGATCTCAACGACTACTTCCTGGCCAGCGTTCAGTTTTCAAGCGGCTGCCCGTACAAGTGTGAGTTCTGCGATATTCCTGAGCTTTACGGCCGCAACCCGCGCTTGAAATCGCCCAAGCAGGTCACGGCCGAGCTCGATGCGATGCTGGCCCGAGGCAATCCGGGCGCTGTGTACTTCGTCGACGACAATTTCATCGCCAACCAGGGTGCTGCGATTGAGCTGCTCAAAGAGCTCGCCGTCTGGCAGAAGGAACGCGGCTATCCCGTGCAGTTTGCCTGCGAAGCGACGCTGAATCTCGCGCAGGTGCCCGCCGCGCTGGAGCTCATGAAAGAAGCGTACTTCTGTACCGTCTTCTGCGGCATTGAAACGCCGGAAGAGCACGCTCTTGAGTTCATCCACAAAGAGCAGAATATCCGCCGGCCGATCCTCGAAGAGATTCAGGTCCTGAATTCGTATGGCATCGAGGTCGTTTCCGGAATCATCATTGGACTCGATACGGACACGCCGACCACAGGCGATCGCATCTGCGAATTCATCAAGCAGTCCAAGATTCCCATGCTCACGATCAACATCCTGCACGCGCTGCCGAAGACACCTCTGTGGCGGCGCCTGGAAACCGCCGGCCGCCTGGTGAAAGGCAGCGATCGCGAGTCGAACGTCGAATTCCTGCTGCCCTATAAAACGGTGGTCGACATGTGGCTGCAGTGCGTCACCGACGCCTACACGCCCGATGCGATTTACTCGCGCTTCGAACATCAGATCGAGCACACGTTCCCGAATCGCAAAAAGATTCCGCCGACAAAGGCTCGCGTTAATGCGAAGAACATTTTCAAAGGCCTGAGCATTCTCGCGCGCATCATCTGGCACGTGGGAATCCGCTCCGACTACCGCACGCGATTCTGGAAGATGGCCTGGCCGAACATCAAGAAGGGCAAGATCGAAGAGATCATCCACACAGCCGTGGTCTCGCATCACATGATCAAGTTCGCGCGCGAATGCATCAGCGGTGAAGCCGAGAAGTGTTTCTATGGCGAAACACCGAAGCGTGCCGAGCCCGCGCTCGATGTCCCGCTTGAGAAGCGCGCGAAGGTGATGCCGACGCCGAGCAAGCGCCAGGAGCCGGTGGGCGCCTGATCAGTCCGGTTTGCGGGATTCGATTCTTCACGATACGCCAGCAAGCACCTGGCGTATTTTGCTTCAGTCTGACGTGCGACCGTACGATGAATAATAAAAGCATAGTGCCGCAGCAGGCTTATTCACTTTCTCGCCCAGAGTTTCTGGCGTGGATTGCGGTGGTATTTGTCTGCTGTGCGGGCGCCATGCTGCCGCATGTCTGGGCGAAGGCCTCGGCGAGCGGAGCCGTACAGATCGTGGACGTCAGCCGGACGGATGCGGCCGTTTCTACAGTTTCCGCATCGCCCGCGTGGCGGCTGGATGTAAATAGTGCGACGGCTGCGGAACTTGAGATGCTTCCGGGCATCGGTCCGCGGCGCGCGCAAGCCATACTGCAGGAACGGCACAAACGCGGGAGCTTCAGCACCGTATGGGATCTGGGCCAAGTGCCGGGACTGAATCGAGCCCTCTTGCAGCGCCTGGAACCGCTGCTCCGCGCCGGTCCCTCGCCGCAGCGCTGATCGCTCATCTTGAATCCGCCGCGCCTTACGCCGCCGGGAGCCTGCTGCTTGGCAGCGGCCTCTGCGCTGCCGGGAATCTGCTTGGTCTTGCTGTCTCCCCCGGCCCCCTGCATGGATCGTCTTTGCCGGCGGCACTGCTTGTGGCCGGTTCCGGTGCAGGCATTCTGCTGAGTGCTTATGAATCCTCGCGGCTGCGCAAGCTGCTGGATCGCGCGCGCGCCGACACACTGCGCGCCAACGCGCAGCGCGACGTGGCACTGCTGCAGGCCCGCCGCATGCGCGCGCAAGCCGAGGGTCTCGCGCTCATGCGCGAGATTCACCGCTCGACAGCGATTCCCGGCCGCGACGAACGGCTGCACCGCATTCTGACGCTGCTCTCGGAAATGTTCGAAGCACGCGAAGTGTCGCTCTTTGCTGCCGCTGAAAGCACCGCCTCCGGGCAGGCACGCTGCGCGCTATTTCCGGCCGCCTCGATCCGCACCACTAATAAGGAGGAGTTTTTTATCTCCTTCGATAGCGACGAACTCGTACGTGCTGTGAATCCCGCGATCAGCCGCATTCAGTCCGCGCCCAAGGCAGGCCGTTCTGCGCGGCCATTCTGTGTCGCCGCAAAGTCCGCAACCATCGTGCGTGAAGGCTGCCACCTGTTCGTCGAAGGCACGCTTGAACATCAGAATCTGCCCGTCGCCAAAGCACAGTGGCGTCGCGGTGCGCAGGCCGATCACGATGCGCTCTCGCATTATGACGCTTCGGACATCCTTGAAACGGCGCTCTCGAAAGTCGACTTCAGCGAAGCCGGAACGGCGTTCGCCGGCCAGGCACTGGAGCGGCGGCGGACGATGCGCATGGAAGATTCCAGCGGGCCGTCTCAAAGCGGCTCAAGCGACGGCATGACCCTTTGCGTTCCGCTGCTGGCTGACCAGAAGCCAATCGGCGTGCTGCGCATCCGCCGCTCGCTCGAAGGCTTCAACGGCCCCGAAGCTGAAGCGCTTGAAGAACTGCTGATCGAGTCGGCCAAGCACATCGCGCTTGCAATGAAGAAGGACGAAGACGACCGCAAAGCGATCACCGACGTGCTCACGTCGCTCTACATCAAGCGCCACTTCCTGGTCACGCTTGAGCAGCTCCGCGCGGAGGCGGCCGCCAGCGGCAGCACCTTCTGCCTGGTGCTCTGCGACATAGATCATTTCAAAAAGGTCAACGACACGCACGGCCATCTGTCGGGCGATCTGATTCTCAAAGGCGTCGCCGGCGTGCTGCGCAAAGGCCTGCGAACTGGAGATGTGGCCTTCCGTTACGGCGGTGAGGAGATGGCGCTGCTGCTGCCGAACTCCTCCCCGGAAGCCGCCGAGCAGACCGCCGAGCGCCTGCGGCTGGCGGTTCAATCCGCAACCTTCCGCGGCGAAAAAGGCCAGGTCGTTCCGATTACACTGTCGCTTGGCATCGCACAGCACCAGCCGGGACTCACCGGAGAAGGGCTGATCAGCCGCGCCGACCGCGCGCTCTATGCCAGCAAGCAGAACGGCCGCAACCGCAGCACCTGCTGGTCGCCGCTGCTGCCGGACCCCTTGGCGAAAAAGGCCGAAGCCTCCCCCATCCCGGCGCACTGAGCGCACGCGGCGGCGAAGAATAACGACTTCAACGCAGAGGCGCAGAGAACGCAGAGGACGCAGAGACTTTTGATGTCTCGTAATGAATCGCGGAATGTTTCGGCGCAGCAGAATTCATTGCACCGGGCGAATGATAGTGGTTGCGAATTGGCTGCTCTGCGCCAATAATCGTACGTTTCCGGACTGCTGCACAGGCCCGGAAGAACTGAGGAATGCGAATGATTGCCGTCAATCCAGCTGCTCTGCGGGGAAATGAACTGCGCCGCTACGTCGAGGCGCACCTGCTCCCGCACGTGGACACGCCCGCGCAGTACACCGGCGGCGAGCAGAACCAGATCGTAAAAGATCACACGTCCGTGAAGGTGAAAGTCGCCCTGGGCATGCCTGACACGTACGCCATGGGCATGTCGTCGCTGGGCCTCAAGGTTCTTTACCACTGCTGGAATCTGCGCGCCGACACGCTCTGCGAACGCGTCTTCACGCCCTGGCCGGATATGGAAGCGCGCATGCGCGAACACCGGCTGCCGCTGTATTCGCTGGAAACGTTCACGCCTATTCGCGAGTTCGACATCCTCGCCTTCTCGGTCGCCTACGAAGGCGGCTTCACGAACATGCTTACCATGCTGGATCTCGCCGGCATTCCGCTGAAAGCCGAAGAGCGAACGATGCGCGATCCCGTCGTGATCATGGGCGGCCACACGGCATTCGCGCCTGAGCCCATTGCTGATTTCGTGGACGTCTTCTGCATTGGCGAAGGCGAAGAACTGGCGATCGACGTCTCGAACAAGATCGCCGAGCTCAAAGCACAGGGACTCGACCGCGAGACGCTGCTGCACCGCCTCTGCCGCGAAGTGCCAGGCTGCTACGTGCCGCGCTTCTACCGCTTCGAATACTTTCCCGACAACACGATCGCGGACGTCATTCCGCTGAAGAACCGTATTCCATTTCCGGTCAAGCGCCGCATCGTCGAGGACTTCGACAAGGCGCCGTTTCCGACAAAGCCCATTGTGCCATGGGTCGAAGTGGTGCATGAGCGCTTTGCCATCGAGATCATGCGCGGCTGCGTCAACGGCTGCCGCTTCTGCCAGGCCGGAATGATCACGCGCACGCAGCGCCAGCGCTCGGTCGAAACGGTCATCAAGCTGGCGAAAGAAGGCTTCGAGCACACCGGCTACGACGAGATCGGGCTGCTCTCGCTCTCCTCAAGCGACTACTACGGCATCACCGATCTGGCGCGGCAGCTCAACGATTACTTCGAAGACCGCGGCGTGGGCGTCTCGCTGCCGAGCCTGCGCATCGGAACGGTTCTGGCCACGCTGCCCAAAGAAATGAGTCGCGTTCGAAAAGGCGGGCTGACAATTGCGCCCGAAGCTGCCACCGAGCGCCTGCGCAACATCATCAACAAGCCCGTGCGCGACGATCATCTACTGGAAGGCTGCCGCCAGGCGTTCAAGCACGGCTACGATCACGTGAAGCTCTATTTCATGCTCGGCCTGCCCGGCGAAACCGACGACGATCTGCGCGCGATCGGCCGCCTGAGTGACCGCATCGCCATGGAACGGACGAAGATCGGCCGCGGCCCGGCGAAAGTTTCCACCAGCGTTTCGAGCTTCGTTCCCAAGTGCGGAACGCCGTTCCAGTGGGCGCCGATGCTTACGCGCGACGAATGGAAGCGCCGCCAGAACATCATCCGGGACAGCTCGAAAGTTAAATCCGTGAAAGTGAAAGTTCACGATCCGGATACGAGCTACCTGGAAGGCATTCTTTCCCGCGGCGACAGGCGTCTGGGAAAGGTCATCGAGCGCGCCTGGCGTAACGGCGCGCGCTTCGACGGCTGGGACGACCAGCTCAAGATGGATGTCTGGATCGAAGCCTTTGCTCATTTCAACATGGACCCGGACTGGATCGGTCTGCGCGAACGCAAGCTCACCGAAATCCTGCCGTGGGTCGTCGTGAACGACACTGTTAGCGAAGCGTTCCTCAAGCGCGAGCTGCGCCGCGCCGAACAGGGGCGCATCACCGAATCCTGCGCGACGACCAACCCGGACGTGGACGCGCCGTGCTTCATCTGCGACGGCTGCGACCGTTCGCCGCTGTGGGGCAAGAAGGAAGCGATGATCACCGCGCCGGTTGAAGGCTCATCGCGCGATCCGAAGTATTCAAAGTCAGCCTGGACGCTTCCCGCGGGCGCGCTGAGCGCCGGCGAGTAGCCGGCTTATCCGCGAAGAGCTTTCAGCGCGCTCTGCATGTCCGCAGGCAACGGCGCTTCGAACGACAGCTTCTCGTTTGTTCGCGGATGCGTGAAGCTTAAGCGCCGCGCGTGCAGCGCGTGGCGGTGTAATCCCAGCTCGGACAGTTCGGGCTCTCTTCCATACAGCGCATCAGCCAGGATTGGAAAGCCGCTCTTGGCCAGGTGCACGCGGATCTGATGCGTGCGGCCGGTCTTCGGGCGCGCCTGCACAAAGAATTTTTTCACCGCCGCAAACCGCTCGAGCACCGTGAACTCGGTGTACGCTTCCCGGCCTTCATTCTCTTCTTTGGCGATCGTCATTTCCGTGCGGCGGATACGGTGCCGCGCGATGCGTCCCGCGCACGCGAACTCGTTTTTGATCGGCACGCCATGGCAGAGCGCCACGTACTCCTTGCCGATCGTGCGCCCGGAGAACTGTTCGGCCAGACCGCGGTGCGCGATGTCATTCTTCGCCGCGACGATGGCGCCCGACGTGTCTTTATCCAGGCGATGAACAATGCCCGGGCGCAGCTTTCCGTTGATCGACGAGAGGTCTTTGCAATGGAAGAGCAGCGCGTTGACCAGCGCGCCGCGCCCGTGTCCGGAGCTCGGATGCGTAACCATGCCGGCCGGCTTGTTTACTACGATGAGGTCCTGGTCCTCGTACAGGATAGCGAGCGGAATGTTCTCCGGATACGCTTCGATCTCTTCCGGCTCGGGCAGTTCAATCGAGACGCGTTCGCCGCCGCGGACCTTGTAGCTGGCTTTGGCAGGCTTGGATTCAACCAGGATGGCGCCGTCCTTCAGCAGCCGCGCAGCGTACGTACGCGAGATCTGCGGCACGTTGCGGTTCAGCGCGATGTCCAGGCGCAGCCCGGCCTGATCGGACGGAATGACAATTTCGATTTCGGTCGGAGATTCAGCCGGAGCCGCATCGGCGGGAGAGGACGTGGTGTCAGCGTTCACTTCAAATAGCGACCAAGGATGTTTAGCCGATAGTGGCCACGGGCGGCTCGTCCACCCGTGCGGAAAGAGTACTTATTCAAACGGCCGGATCGCCTGCGTCTCGTCACCGGGCGTGCAACGCACGCATTCGCAGAAGGCGGTCTTTCCTTCCTTCAGCATCTTCTGGATCTGCGAAAAAGAAAGATGGCCGCTGGTTGTTCCAGCGGCCATTTCGGACTCCATCTTCTTTTCAATTGCGCCCGTCTTTTTTTCGTCCTTCTTTTCTTCTTTCTTCTCGTCTTTCTTTTCTTCGCTCTTGGGCGGAGTCGTCTTCGCATCCGGCGTCACCGGCGCGGGAGGCGCGCCCGGCGCGGGTGCTGCGGCCGCGGGCGGTGCTTTCGGCGGAGGCGCCTTGCCCTCCGGCAGAGCCTTGCCCGGCTTGTCGACCAGCGACTTGATGAACTCAGCCTGATCGCGCCACGCGCCCTGTCCGGCGGTACCGCCCTGGCGCAGAACTTCGGAGAGCTTCTCGCGCGCGGCGGTCCGGTCCTTTTCCTTGTCCTCGGGCTTCTCGCGCGTCTCGGAGCGCAGATAATAGAGGCGGCCGAGCTGCGCCGACATTTTGTTATAAAGGAAGTGCGATTCCCAGCGCTTCAGGTTTTCTTCAAGCAGCGAGACGGCCTTGTCGTACTCCTTGTTCTGCTCGTAGGCCAGAGCCAGTCCTTCGACTGCCATCGGGCCGAACGCCGCGTTGCTGCGGTAGGGTTCCTGCGTGGCAACAATTTCGAAAACCTGCTGCGCTTTCTTGAGTCCGGCGGCGCGGTCTTCAGGATTCTTCGTCGGGCTGAGCGCTTCGTTGAAGTGCAGTTCGCCCAGCTGCATCAGGACGTACGCGTGTGCCGGTGAGCCCACCACTTCGGGCGCGACTTTTTCAAGCGCCGCGATCAGCTCTTCAGGCTTGTTCTTATCCTTCAATGCCTTGTGGATGTGGTCCCAGTTCCGGCGGGCCTGTTCGGTGCGCTTGCTTTCACCGACGGTAACGACCGTGACGGCAATCAGCCCGGCGGCTCCGAGGATAACGAAGGCCAGGACGATCCAGCGCGCCCACTGGCCGACTTGTTCCGCCGCGAAGCCGGATTTCTGATCCTGCTCATCGACGGCCGAGTGGGGCGGACGTGTTACAACGGGGGCAGACATTGTGCGGACGTACTCCTGATAACTGAATAAAAAAGCAAGCGCGCGGAGGTTTCAGCCCCCGCGCCTTCCACTTGCCGCTGCAAAGACTTTACGTACTTCGGACTTAATGTCAACTGACGAGCGCGTAAATCCGCGTCTTTTCAGCGTGAATCGGCGGCGCTGGCCATCATCCTAGGATCCCCGGCTATCGTCTCATACCTTATACAACGTTCAGCCGGTCTTGCGTTCAGCGGAGACTTCAGGGAGCGTACAGGGGAGCTGAAAAATGAACGCGGCTCCCATCCCCTTTCCCTCGCTTTCGACTCGGATCGTTCCACCATGCTCCTCAACAATGTGTCGCGTGATAGCCAGGCCCAGTCCGAGTCCTGCCTGCCGGTTGGCTCCGCCCTCCTCATCCTGGCGCAGACTTTCAAAAACGTGCGGTAAGAATTCGCTGCTGATCCCCTTCCCAGTGTCGCGCACGCAGATTTCCATCTGCGCATCAAAGCGTTTGAGTTCGACAGTTACTCTGCCACCGGCGGGCGTGAACTTCAGCGCATTTGCAAGCAGGTTCAGCATGACCTGCTCCAATCGCTGCGCATCGCCCATGATTTCAATTTCATGGGAGTCCAGATGGAGCTGCAACTCAACTTGCTTTTCCTCGGCAACTGGACGCACATCGTCCACCGCAGTTTTCACGACCTTGCAAATCTCCATTGGAGCCTTATGGAGGTGAAACTTTCCCGCTGTTATGCGCGACGAATCCAGAATGTCCTCGATCAGCCTCATCTGGCTTCTTGCATTGCGCTCAATAGTAGAATTCGCCCGTCGTATAGCATTTTCGTCGAGTTTGCCGGATTGCAGCATGCGCGCCCACGTTAGAATCGTCGTCAGCGGCGTGCGCATCTCGTGCGAAATCACTGCTATCAACTCTTCCTTGGCTTTAATGGCCGCCTCGGCTTGTTTTCTAGCTTCGATAATCTCCGTCTCGTACTGATATCGCTTGCGCATCGGGACAACGACGCAATCAGTGACCATTGTGCCGTCGCGCTCGCGTCTCAGCGCATTAATGAGAACCGGCACCTCACCTTGCGCGGTGCTGAACGAGAAGTAAATCTCATCGGCCCTGTTGTACATTTTCAGCAGTGGAAACAAATGGGTCTGATAAAAGATGCGAGCCCCGGCCGAAAGAATCGTATCAAGGCGCTCTCCGACCATTTGGCATGACTCACGTCCCAGCATCTTCAGCAGCGAGGCGTTCACCTGCAAAATCAGGCCATCATCTGAGAATGAGAAAAAACCGCAGGGCGCGTCGTTCAGGAGGGGGTCCATGCCATCAGCGGGCCTTTTCAGCGCTCAAGTATTCTTTCAAAACTTCGACAACTTCATCGGGGTGGCTTAAATGCGGACAGTGCCCTGTCGCCTTTAAGACTTTCAGAGTGCTGTTTGGCATGTGGCGGTGGACATACTCACCGACGGGCAGCGGAGCAACTGCATCATCCGAACACTGCAATAGCAGTGACGGCACTCCTACTTTCGGCAGATCTGTTCTGTTGTCGGAAAAGAACGTGACTTCCGCGAATTTTCGAGCGAGCTTCGGATCGGTTGAGCAGAAACTTTCATGCAGTTCCGCGGTAAGCTCCGGGCGCTCTGGATTCTTCATAATGACCGGCGCCAGAAAGTTCGCCCACCCGATATAGTTCTTGTCCATCAAATCCATGAGTCCGTCGAGCTCAGCGCGTTCAAAACCGCCTATATAATGCGGGGCATCGTTGATGTAGCGCGGAGATGGACCGATTAGAATCAGGCGTTCGAAATGAGCCGGTTCCCTGTTTGCAGCCAACACAGCTATAACGCTGCTGACAGAATGCCCCACCAGTATTACATTCTTCAGACTCAGTTCTGTGCAGATGTCCAGAATATCTTGCGCATAGCCATCTAGAGTTCCGTAACGATCAACTCGATACGCGCGCGCATCCGATTTTCCGGAACCCACATAGTCGAAAAGAACGATCTTGTAGTCCTTTTCGAATGCCGGAGTTATGAAACGCCACATGTTCTGGTCGCACCCGAAGCCGTGCGCGAACATCAGCGGCTGAGTTCCGGCTCCGAACACCTTAACGTTATTGCGCTGAGAGATCATACCCGTCGGCCGAAGCTCCTGGGTTGAGTATACTTGCACCATAACCGAGTACAATTCAAACCCTCAGAACGCTTACAGAGGCGCGGGGGGGGCTCGCAAGGGGTATCCGTGGAGAGAAAAGACCTGGGATGAGATGCTGACCGAGTTGATGTCACGTGCCGAGATTCAACCAAAACGCGTCAAGGCTGGCGGGTGGCATGGTTTCGATCGTCCGCACCTGCTTGCACTGCCGTTTGGGTGCGATCGGTCTGAGGCCCGTTTCAGACCGATGTGAGGGCATTGCTATTCAAGCGGACTCTGCAGTAGAATTCAAGCACGCAACCCGCGCCAGCGTCGCACCGCAAACTACCATACCGCTTCTGGTAGGCGGCGGAGGGCGCGACCTCAATATCTGGTCGATGAAAAAGGCGATTGAGAAGGCGGAGTACTGTCACAACAATCCAGTGAAGCGGCGGCTGGTGAAGTCCGCAGCCGACTGGCGCTGGTCGAGCTTCGCGCGGCTGGTGCTGGGCAAGCGCGACAGTCAGCCGATGAGCGTTGACGATTGGGATGAGAGGTTAGCGGACGATTCAGCACCGTAACGGCTGGAAGCATCCGTCCGCCGACCGCACTGATCTGCTCCGCAGCTCAGTGGCACCCCTGAATGGGCGCAAGCCGCGATTAGAGCGCAAGCAAATGCCACCCGCCAATCGGAGCGCAAGCAAATGCCACCCGCCAAGCCCAATGTGCTCAGATGAAAATTGAATGAAGGCAATTTCTGGCTATTCGATTTCAACCAATGGAAGCTCCTTAAAATGCTCAACGTATACGAGCTTGTCGGCATGGCTTAGGCCACTTGTCACAAGCGCCGATCTTTCGACATCAAGAGCTTCAACCAGTCTCATTACGTTGTTGGAGCATAATTGAGCCGCTTGGCTAAAGGCGGGAGTATTTCGGGCCTGAATCAACAATCCGAGATGAAAAATGATGAACTTGTCAGTTCGTAGTTTGTTCTGCGAAATGTCCATCCAAAACCAAGGCCAAATGATGTTATGTTGCTGCTGCCAACCCCGAGCAATCCATTTCTGGTCAACATTAAGGGCGAACAGAAAATGAGCGTTGAGTGACGATTCATCAGGCAAATCCCAGCTTTGCCAATTGGGGATTTCTGAAATCGCGTATGCAGTTCCAAACCTTGTCGCGACATTCGATTCATTGGTCCCCGGAGCCGTTAGACCCCAAGTAGACTTTTCTGGACCGGATAGCAATGATTGACGGTCCAATCTCTGTCCATTCCAATATAGTTCAGCGTCTTGGCAATGATTCAAAAAGTGTTGAGGAAGTGCTCCTTGAATCTCACCGACGTGACGGCCTTCCCGCCAAATCCAACGCATCATCGCGCAAAGCTTAATTTCCTGAGACGCCAGCAGCTGTTGTAGCGCAACCGACGACGGCAAACTGCGTAGCCATACGATTACGCTTGAGCTTGTACGTGCCATATCATTTAAGGCTCTGCTAGCGGTTCAATTGATTCGTTAAACGCCTCTTCACCTTCACGAGTGAATAGACGGACCCGTTTGCCCCCAAGCCCTTATAATTCCGGTGTAGGCGGATGGCATCAGCTTGCACTCTGCGCGCGGCTTGCGCCCGTTCAGGGGTGCACTGAGCTGCGGAGCAGATCAGTGCGTTGGGCTTGCAGATGCCGGGCTCTGCATTACCATCGGCGCCATGCCTTGCGAGCATCTCCGAAAGCGCGACAGAAGTACAATCCCCAGCTTGCCACCGTCTAATCTCCGCCTCCTCCAGAAACGGTAAGTCAAACTCCTGCAGTCCGCAAGCCCGACGCTGTAACCTCCGTCGCGCACGACGTTTGAAGATAATTCCAGGTTTTGTTCCACAAGCTCTTGCATCACAATAGGTTACGTGTTGCGCAACACGTAACGCAACACTTGGAATTTTCTATTCCTGTGGCGGCCTCGACTTAGTCAAAACGTAACGCAACAAAACGAGCGTATAGTGTAAGAGATCGCGATAGTCGCCGCACGCTGAGCCGCTTTAACACTGTTTGGAGTGGCTCAGCGCTCCCCGCTGGCTGAAAAACAGCGATAAGCATTGGCTATCGCAGCAGGCTCAACCATAAACACAGAGTGTTGCGCAACACGTAACGCAACACTTGGAATTTTCTATTCCTGTGGCGGCCTCGACTTAATCAAAACGTAACGCAACAAAATAAGCGTATAGTGTAAGACATCAACGAACTGCTGCGCGGGACGCCGCTCTCGCCCTGACAGGAGTGTCAGGGCCAATTCTACGCGGCAGCTTTCAGCTCAGTTCCCTTCGCGAGAACAGCGCGGCAGCGATGGCCATCAGGAAGATGCTATAAAGGAGGGCGTAGGCGCCGGACGAGGCGATCACGTCCAGGGGGATGCTGACCGGCTGATCGAGGAAGGCGGTGGCCAGCGCGTCGGCGTTGTTGAACTGGTCGAGGTCAGGCAGAATCAGGCGCAAGATCACGCCGATGGCGGAAAGCTCGTGCTGTTCGTTGCGGAAGAGTGACAGAATGCCGCTCGACGCATGGCCGACGATGAAAAACGCAGCCGTTCCGATGGCGGCTTGAACCAGAGTCATGCGCGTGGCCAGCGCGACGGCGACGGCCGAGATCACACAGGCGTGCAGACACAGGCAGGCCAGGCCGCCGAGCAGCCGCCACTCCCAAACAGTTTTTTCCGGCGAGTTCACTCCGAGAAAAATCAGCAGGAACGCCGACGCGGCGACGTAAGCGATCCAGAACGCGCCGACAAGCGGAATGCCGCGGCCGAAGATCAGGCGCGCGACGAGGAAAATATCGAAGAGCAGAAAGCCGATCAGCAGCGCCGTGACAACTCCGCGCGAAAAGTATGGATCCTGGAAGGTCTCGTATTTCTGGCTGCGCAGCGCGGTGAGCAGCACGACGCTCATCAAGACAATCAGCGCGCACGCGGTCACGGCCACGCCCAGGTACTTGCCGAGGAGAAATTCTTCGCGGCGCAGCGGCTTGGAGAGCATCGTCAGCGCGGTGCGGCCCTCGATCTCGTCAGTGACAGTGCTGCTGGCGGTAAGCAGGGCCAGAAGCGTGGAAAAGGTGAGAATCGTCGAGAGGCCCAGGTCGGTGACCATCTTGGCCTGCTCGCCCAAGTGAAAGAAGGAGAAGCTCGGCGAAAACGCCGTCATCGCGGCAGAGACAGCGACCATCAGGAAGAAGGCCGGCTGACGCAGACCTTCCATGCAGGTCAGAAGAGCGATCGCCCAGATTCGTTTTAAACTACGCGACATTCTTTAATTACCACGAAGCTCACGAAAAGATTTCTACCACGAAGCTCACGACGGACACGAAGAACGGCAACGGAATACATCTTCGCACCGCCCTGCCCCACGGTTCATACGCTTGGGACACGGCGGCTGTTCGTTATAGCCTCAAAAAGAAAAGTTGGAACAGCAGGTTCACGGCAGTATGCTTTGCGCCACATTCAAGGTCTCCTCCTTAATGAATTGATCACGCCGCGCTGGCAGGCGTGCAGAGTTGCTTTGATGCGCAAAAAGGAATGAACATGAATACCCTGGCTGCTCCCACTGTCATGAATACGCCCGAATCGGTGCTTGAAAATTATCTTGCCGTGGCCGCATCGCGAACGGCTCCGATTCCCGTTGATTCAGAAGAAGGCAGGCGCCTGTATCGCGCGCTGGCCTTCCACATCTGGTGCCGCTTTCAGCGCCCGGTCGTCGCCAGCGACATCAAGGATCTCTGGGAACGCATCGATTCGATCAAGCGCGGCGCGCCGGTTCAGTACGGCATCAGCGAAATTCATTTCTGGGCCGCCGAGTTCGCCAATGCGCTCGTGGCTGACTCGGTGCCGCTCGATCCGCAGGTCAACCAGCGCCTGGCGGCCTGGCTCGATGACTGGCCGAACGTCTGCATCCTCGGACAGACCGGACGCGGCAAGTCGTCGACGATTAACCGCATCTTCGGCGTGAAAATGGCCGCGATCAGCCATCACACCTCCTGCACGTCCACGGTCACCGATTACCGCCTGGTCACCGGCAGCTTCCTGAACCGTCCCACCGGCATCGTCCTCTGGGATGTTCCCGGCTACGGCGACGATCGCATGTCGTGGGACACGTATGTGAAGCTGTACCGCCGGCTGGCGCGGCGCTGCGATGTCGTGGTGCTGATGGTCGACAACGACCGCTCGCTGCGGCTGGACCTGAAGATGTTCAAGAAACTGCGCAAAGTCAACGGGCTCGAAAGCAAGCTGGTGCTGGCCCTGAACAAGGCGGACCTGTTTTTCCCGTGCAACTGGAGCGACGAGCGGCGCGCGCCAAGCGACGAGATGAACGAGACTATTCGGCAGCGTGCCGCGGTGCTCGCCGAAGCGCTTGATATGCGCAACATCGACCGCGTGGTCCCGATTTCGGCGCTGAAGAACTGGAACATGTACAGTCTTCTGACGGCCATGGTCAGCGCCGCCGGCGAAAGCAAGGGCGCGAGCCTGCTGCGCGCGGTTAAGCCGGACACGTCGGGGAGCGAAGGCGCCGGCGGAGAGCAACGTTCAGGTGAAGAATTGGGCAAGCGTTTTGGCATCAGCACGGCGCTGCGGGACAAGTTCCGCGCGCTGATTGCGTAACGTTTTTTTCACCACGAAGCTCACGAAGAACACGAAGAGTGATAAGGATCAAAAACAAGGAGCCAATTAGAGGAGAGCGGTGTCCTGCTGCCTTGGTTAGTCTTCGCGATCGTCGTGTGCTTCGTGGTAAACAGCCGTTCTGCCCGCTAACCCGTTTTGTGCTGTATTTCTGTTGGAAAATGAGCGATATAACAGTCTCAACAGAGAAGCATACGTGCAATAGGTGTTTTTAAGGGCTCTGTTCTTGACAGGCTTTGTGAAAATTCATAAAGTCACGACGTTCCCGGACTAACTCGGCGTTGCGGCGTATGGCCGCAGTGTGCGATTGGAGAATGAGAGCATGAAAGAAGACAATGGGCCATTCATTGCCCTGATCATTTTCGTGATCCTGTCGGTCGTATTCGGCTTCATGGCGTATTCCAAGCACCAGGAGCTCTACGGCGACGATCCGAACGGCTCGAAATCGAAAGACGCCGAAATCAAGCGCGTCAAGGATGATATCACGCGCCTGGAAAGCGAAGTGGCTGACTACCAGGCCCTCGCGGCCAAGCTGCGCGAAACCATTCGCACGGAACAGACCCGCTTCCAGACCTACGCCGATCAGACCGCTGAATACAGCAGCGAATACGAGCGGCGCCGCCAGCTGGTGACCTGGGCTGAGAACTTCGAAAAGCAGGCCAGCGAGCTTTCCGGCACCGTTAACAAGCTCAAGAACGAGACGCTCACGCGCGTGAACAAGGAAACGACCGAATCGCGCGAGAAGATGGAGAAGGAACTGCAGGAAAAGAATACGTCCAAGGAAGCGGCCATCGCCCGCCTGCGGCAGGTGAAGGAAGAATTCGACATCGACACGAAGAAGTACCGCCAGACCCGCAACTACGAACAGTCCGGACTGGACGAATCCAAGAGCGTGCTTTCCGACCTGACGCAGCGCGAAGTTGAACGCGCCGACATCTTCAGGGAAGCCGACGGCCAGGTGATCGTCTCCGACGCCGTGACCAACATGGTCATCATCAACCGCGGCACGGCCGCGGGCGTGAAGAACGGCTACCGCTTCGAGGTGTTCACGCTGCTGCCCGGCAACCAGAAGCTCGTGAAGGGCTACATCGAAGTGCGCAAGGCCGAACCCAGCAAGTCGGAGTGCCTCGTGGTTCGCCGCCCGGTGCTGCTGCCGAAAGATCCGCTCTCCGCCTATGTCGGCAAGGACCCCGAAGAACTCTACAGCCCGTTCCAGGAATCCGGCAACAAGAGCTTCACCGCTCAGCCGCTCTCCGGTGGCGGCCGCGTGGCAATGATGGGCCAGACCAAGGATCAGCCGATCGTCGAAGGCGACCTGATCCAGAATCCGTTCTACGCGCCTGAAAAGGCGTTCACCTACTACATCGCGGGCTCAAAGGAAATGATCAACGAGCGCCAGAAGAGCGCCATCCGCTACCGCTGGACGGAAATCAAGAACGTCATCGAGTTCTACGGCGGCAAGGTGCTGACGGCGCCTGACGTGTCCGTCAATTACGTGATCGCGCAGAAAAATCCGAAGACAGAAGGTACCGACGCTGAAAAGGCGGAGTTCCAGAAGTGCGTGGATCTGGGCCTGCCCGTCATTTACGAGTGGGAGCTGTTCCGGTTTCTCGACACCAAGTAACTGTTGACTTTCCAGAGGCTCCTTCCACAAGGGACACAACCTTATGTCGACTAAGCAGTCAATCATCTTCACCTTCATGGTCCTGTTCCTGGCCGGCATGCTCTTCGGCCTGGGCGCGTGGTTTCATTTCAGCTCGGAGCTGGCCAACAAGGCGGTCATCCTTGAAAAGCTGACCGACAGGCGAACGGAGCTGAACACCGCTCTGAACGGCAGCACTTCGCGAATCGGTCTGAAGAAAGTCGTCGATGACCCGATCGAAGGCCTGCGCAAGAAGGTCGAAGAGGCCGCTGAGCGCGCCAACAAGCTCAAGGGCACCGCCGAAGACACCTCCTCCCTGACCTACGTGGAAGGTGAATACGAGAAGAAGGAAGGCGAGATCGGCACGCGCCTGGGACCTGACAAGCCCGTGCAGGCGAAGTGGAAGTCGCTCTACGAAGAGTGGGCCAAGCTGAACGGCGACATCGAAGGCGCCGTCAAGAAGCTCAAGGCCCAGAATGCCGAATCCGAACAGAAGACCGCTGAAGCGCAGACCGAACTGCAGCGCGAGCTCGACACAGAAACGACGGAAAAGAAGAAGATCGTCGAAGACCGCAAGAAGAACGCCGATGAGCTCGGCGGAATCCGCGCGGCGCACGAGCAGGTTCTGGACAAGATTTCAGACGTCACCCGCGACACCCGCAAGAGCGACAAGATTGCTCCGCAGGGCAAGCTGATCTCCGCTCACGATGAGCTCAAGCTGGTGACGATCGACCGGGGCCGCGACCACGGCGTGAAGAAGGGCATGCGCTTCACGGTCTTCTCCGGCCACCACGCCGGCCTGGTGAAAAAGGCGCTTATCGAAGTCACGCGCGTGAACCCGAGTTCCTCTGATGCCATCCTGGTTCCGCCGAACTTGATCAACGTGCAGTGCCCCATCACAGGCTGGATCCCGACCGATCCCCGCATGAAGTACTCGGTTTACACCGCCGGCGGCCAGGACGAGAACGCTGCCGTCGAACTGATCACGCCCAAGACGCGCCAGGACCGCATCGAAGCCTACCGCCTCGAGAAGATGGAACGCGAATTCGGCAAGGAACGCGTCGACGAATACAAGCGCGAGAAGGAAGAGCCGTCCGCTCCGCCCGTCGAACTGGGCAAGGGCTTTGTGCCGCTGGCTTCGGGCGACTGGATCAACAATCCGGACTGGGTGCCGATCATCCCGGATACGGTCTACCAGAAGAAGACCGTGGATGAGCTGCTGGCGATGCAGGACGTGAATCTCTCGAGCCTGACCTTCCACATCACCGACAGCGTCCGCCCGTACCGCAAGGAGTTCCTCAAGCGCCTGAGCGAACGCAACCGCTGCAAGACGTCGGAAGGCATGAGCGCCGATGTGAACTACATCGTCACTGCCGCCGGCGCCACGCGCGCGGATCTGCTCGAAGAGAAGCTGGCCTCGACGAAGGGCAAGGAAGAAGTCACCCCTGAAATCAAGAGCCTGCGCAAGACGCTCGAAGCGCTGCAGGAAGGCAAGAAGATCGGCGTGCACGTCATCGCCGAAGACGAAATGGAAGCCTTCTTCCTGCGCCGCCAGCGCAAGGCCGAACTGCTCCGTGGCAAGACCGTTCAGCCGGGCCGCAGCACCTTCTATGTGGCTGGCGAAACGAAGGAACGCTCGGTCGACCAGACGCGCATGTTCATCCGCGATCACGGTGGCGTGCCGCAGACGGAGCTCGACCAGAACGTCGACTACGTGGTGGTGGGCGCCGGACTCAGCGCCGAGTTCTACGAGAACATCAAGAAGATGGGCGTGAAGATCATCCGCGAGGATGAACTCAACCACTTCTTCGGCCTGGACAAGTAACCATCCGTTACAACCCAAATAGAAACGGCCGCCGAGTTGGCGGCCGTTTCTTTTTCAGAGTGGTCGGCGAGCGGCAACACATAACGCAGCGTTCGCAATCACCGGCGCCTGTAACGCCGCTGGCAAGCGGCGGTAACGCGACGTGCCAAGTCGCTCACTTATGTAATGCGAATTTTCAATTCGCGAGTCACTCCAACGTCACGGAGTGACTCGCCGCTTGAAAAGCGGCGTTAGATGGCCGCCTAGCAAGCGGCGTTACGCTGGGACCGCCGGCGTCCCGCCGGCCCCGCGCGCGGCTCGTCCGGCGCCCCGCCGGGGCGCTCGTTGGGAAGAGAGCGCTTTATTCCGGGGGCCGCGCTCGCTGCCGCTCGCTTGCCGCCCGGCTGATGTCCATGCGCCTCTCCGAGGCGCTCTTTCTTTCCCCGAAGGGGAAAACTAACAAAGCCCAGGGTTGCGCCCGCAGGCGCTATCCTGGGTTCAAACGCAGTATTCGGGCTCCAACCCTGAAAGGGTTGTTTCACACGCCGCACACGTCTTTACGCAACCCCCTTGGGGTTGTGACACGTTAAATGATACTCGTACCCAGGGTAGGCCCCTGCGGGCCAACCCTGGGCCTTGAGACGTTGCCCCCTTGGGGCCAGCGACGGCACGGCGTTGATGTGGCGCGAACTTCAGTTCGCGCATGTAATGCGAATATTCAATTCGTGAGTCACTCGAACCTCACGGGATCACTCGCCGCTTGAAAAGCGGCGTTACATCGCGGCCCCAGCACTATCAGAAACTAATCTCTGCGTACTCTGCGCTCTCTGCGTCTCTGCGTTGAAGTCGTTATTCCGTTTGCCACCCGTCACAAAGGAGGAAGAAATATGGAAGTCATCGTCGCTCACCAGAACGCGGGCCTCAACCGCTGCGATGCGTACGCGAAACCCTCGCGCTACAAAGCTGACCGGCGCGACGAGCCCGCGACGCCCGCGAAGAAGAATGAACCTTGGCGGAGGCACTCGGGAATCACGCTGGCCAACGAAGGCACGCTCACGCGCAAGGAACGCCGCAAAGGCTTGCGGCGGCTGATGCGCTGGATTGTGAAGTTCGTGAAGCGCGAGGAGAAACGCGCCAGCGATTTTCTGCTCGCGCATCCGCGGACGGAGCTGCAGCTGCTGACGATGGAGTCACGAGCGGAGGATGTTGGTTCGTGGGACTGCGCGCGCAACGGCGCGGTGTCGCTCCCGCGGCTTTGTGAGAAGCTGAGCTTGAGTGCGGCGAAGCTCACGCAACTCACCCAGGAGATCCAGAACATTTCGGGCGGCGAGCTCTTGGATGGGCTCAAGCTGCGGCGGCTGCGAGGGGTTTTGCTGGAGCAGTTCAAAGCGGCAGCGTTTTCGATCTGGGGGTCGCCCGGAGCACTGGCACAACAGCGCTGTTTTGGGATGGGAACGGATACTCGCAGCCTGGAAGCCTGCGCCACGAAGGGCCGGCGCGACGCCGGCAGTCCCAGCGGACTGGACGCCTGGGCGGCGCAAGAAGAGACGCCGGCGGCGGAACTCGCGCGGCGGACGGCGGAACTTCTCGATGCGTGGGACGAACGCCAGCGTGGCGGAATCGATACCCCGCTCTTCTTGCGGATGAACTTTCCGTCGCGCGCGAAGCTCGACCGCGCGTGCGTTGTCGTCTACGGCAAGACGCTGCGACAGACGCTCAACCAAGCGGCGCGCGAGTTCGTCGAGTTCTACCTCTGCGCGGAGGACAAAGTGCTGCGCGACCTGGCCTGCAAAGACGAGGAACTCGCCGGCGTCTTGCGGGCGCGCTGGCTTTATCATCGCTCCGATGAGGCACCCGAGCCGCCGTTCCTGGATCGCTGGTCGTGCGCCAAGACGTTCAGGACGATGTGGCTGATGGCGCTATGCAAGGAATTCGGATAACGGAACACGACTTCAACACCGAGTCGCGGAGATCACGGAGGACACTGAGGACAGCGTATACGGAACAAATTTTAGAATTGAGATTTGAAAGTTTAAATTTGAAACTGAACGGCACCGAACAGCAGTAGGCGCTGTTCGATCTAAAATTTAAATTCTAAACCTTTAAATTTAAAATTCAGTTCCGTCCCCCGGTTGTCCCCTCTGTGTTCTCTGTGGTGAGACGCAGTTCCGCGTCACTTGCGGTTGCAGAACATGACGGTATCGACGGCGATCGATTTGTCGTCGCCCTGGTCGGACCAGCGCACCACCACGCGCGTGAAGAAGGACGTGTTTGCGCCGGCCTGCTGAATGCCTTTGCGTTCCTTTTCGAGCGGTTCGATGATGCGGCTGTACGCGTAATTCGGAAAATCGGGATGCTCGTGAAACGTGCCGTTGCGATCGGACGTCGGCTCGTTGCCGCGCGCGAATTCGGCGCGCAGCTCAGAGAGCACCGAATCGGCAAGGATCGCCGCTTCCGTCTCGTTGACCGCGCGTTTGTGGCTGCGGAAGCCCGCATTAAGAATCGCAAAGATGCTCACCAGCCCGGTCACCAGGATCGCAAACGAAATCATCACCTCGATCAGCGTCATGCCGCGCGCGCGGGTGGCTCGTTGCTTGAGGGCGCTCATTTGACGAGTGTCCTCGGCTTGTTGAGCTGCGCTTCCTTGCGCGCGCGCCAGTCGGCGTCCGGCGTCCAGTCTTCGCGCCAGTTCGGAAGATAAACCACGCGCCGGAACGTCTTCCCGGTCCGCACGATCGCGTTGGCGCTATGCCCGGCCGGCTTTGAGCCGCGCACGGCGCGGCGGTCGATCACGAAGGAGTCGGCGGTCTTCTTGCTGTAATGCATCCACTCGTTGTCAATCAGCAGGTACGAGTTCTCGTCGCCGCCATCCGGGAAACCCTGGGTGCTGTCGACGAGGATTTCTCCGCCGGACGACTCGCCGATGTCGTCGACGAGCTTGGTGAACACGCAACGCGGCATCGGCGAATCGACAGTAATGGTGATGCGCACTTTCTCGGGAAAAACGTCGTCCTCCTTGTCGGTGGCCGAGTCCTCGCCGCGGTGGAGCCGGAAATTTTTGAGCGGCCCCACGGAGATCGCGCGCGTCGAATCCCACAGCCGTTCGGGGCCAACGGCCTTTGAGCGCGGCGCCGGCTCGTCCCACTGCTGCGTGTACTGGCTCCAGTATTCAAAACCCAGATGCAGCACGTCCGTCGCGAGTATCTGGCCGTTCTGCGGCACCATTAACGGCGACATCAAGTCGGGCACGGGCGCACGAACGACGCGGTAGAGCGTCTGGTTCTTCACGAAGTATCCGATCATCGCCATGCCGCCGAGCGCCCGGAAATCACCGACGCGCAGGCCGGTGAAATCCGCGACATCGGGCGTGTACACCTGATTGACGGGCGCCGCCGAAGGATCCGAGGCGGCCTGGAACATCATCTGGTTATTCTGTCCGTCGCCCGCGTTGAAGGTGATCGCGCGCTCGGGCCCGCTTTCAAACGTGCGCACGAACATCAGGCGCTGCTGCTGCGTTTCGGGATCAAAATCAGCGATGAACTTCGCCTTGATCTCAGTGACACCGGCCGGTTCATGGCTCATCGCCAGGCGGATATCATTCGAGATGACATCGATACAGCCGGCTGCTTTTTCGTACGCGACACGTCGCCGCTCGCCCAGCGACCACTGGGTGACGACTTCTTTGACGGCCATGATCGTGAACGCCGCGAGCGTGATGAAGATCACCATGGTGATCAGCACTTCCACGAGCGTCAGGCCGCGCGCGGGTCGTGAAAGCCCCCGTGACGCGGGCGTTCCGCCGACGCTCTTTATGGCGGGCAAGACGCCCGCGCCACGATGCGGCTTAGCGTTTCTCGACTTCATCCAGCCGCCTCATGATTAAGGGTGTACGGTACGTCATCCGCATTTTTTCGATTGAGAACGTGCGCTTCCAGTCTTGTCCGGGCAGGAACGCTCCGCGCGTGTACATCCAGAAAACACGCAGCTCCGCCTGGTCGGCGCGGATGGCTGCATTGCGCTGCGTGCGCAGGACCATCTTCCCTTCCCTGCCCTTGAACTCAAAGAGACCGCCGTCTTCGTTGGTTGGCGTCGCGGACCAGTTGGGGTTGCCGTCAAAGCGCGCGAGCACGCGCGGCCGCACGTGAGCAGGCGGGGACGGAAGCTGCTCGGTGCCGGTGATCGTCAGATCGATGCCGTCCCAGAGTGCATCCGACGCGTAGTACCCGGCCTGAATGTACGCCAGACCTTCGCCGTCGTAGGTACGACCTTCGCGGTCCCAGTAGCGGAACGGCAGGCAGCGCACGATTGAATCGCGTTCGTGCTCGGCCTCGGCCGTGCCGTAGCGCCCGCGGAAATACCTGCAGCCGCTGAACGTGTTGCCACTTTTCTTCGTATACGAGAGGACTTCGTTGTCGATCCAGACGTAGCCTTCATTTGGGAACCCGCGCGCGTCGCTGATGCTGAAAGTGTCCGCGTTGCCGCCAATGTCGGTATTGAGGAGCCCGACAGGCATGCCTTCCAGAAGCATGATCTGCGCCCCGACAGGATGGTCGACCGCCTCGGTGCCGAGCACGCCGCGGATGACCTGCACACGCTGTCCGGTGCGATTTTCAATGATCGGATGATTCTCAGGCTGCTGGGTGCATGGATTGATGGCGATGCCTTCAGCCTTGTCTTTCAGGAACGGCCGCCGGTCGAAGTAGAACTGGATGCGCTCAGTCGTGGCGCGCTGAATGAAAATCAGCTCGTCCTCGATGCGCGCCAGACCTGACGTCCAGTTTGGACTGCCCCGTTCGTTACCATTCGTCGGCCAGGCGTCATGCGCTTCAATAAGGAAACTTGTATCGGACTGGCTGATGCCCTGGCCGTTCAACGTCATGGCGATGCGAGCCGCTTCCACGTTGAACGTGTTGACCTTGATCTCATCGACGTGGCCGCGCATTTTACCTTCGCCATTTCGATCAGCGCCGACGATGCGCTTTGCGCCGACAGCGTCCGGCAGTTCGCCGGACGGCCATTTCATGATGCGCGTTGAACCTCGCGGGTACTCGCGGGATACGAAATCATTCAGGCCCATGTAATGGAAGATTTCCCAGCCGGCAAAGCGCTGCGGACAGTTGTTCAGCGGATTAACCCGTACCCAGTGATCCTGCTGATGATTGTAGGCCTGCTTGACGTAGCGTAGATCACCGCGCGGATTGCCGCGTTCAACGATTGACACCTCGCTCACGCCTTCGTCGCCATAGGGCGAGAACTGGTCGCCGCACTGCGGGCCGCTCATGCGCACCACCGGAATGACCTTGGCCTTCTTGTCGTGCGCCATGTTGATTCCGCCGATGCCGAACTCGCTGCGGAATGGCCGCAAGAACGTCACCGATTGCGAATTGGGATGCGGCGTGCCGTTCTGGGACTGCCCCGGCGGCCCCGAGTACCACGTGGACGGCCCGACATTGTGAATGAGCGCCACGAGGTAGTGCTTGCCGTTCATGATGTGCTTGCTGCCGTAGTGCAGCCATTCCACTCTGTCGGGATTCGATTCGTCGTCGATCTGAACGATGCGCTCGTCGTCATACTGGGAGCTGTCGGTGATCTCAATGCTCGCCAGGTAAACGCCCGTCCGGTTGAAGAGGTTGCGCGGCGGCATTCCTCCCCGCAGCGACTGAATTCCGCGCTGCAGCTGTTGAAATTGCGTCGCCGTCCGCTTGCCGTAATAGAGGAGTTCGCCGCCAACGATCAGGAACCCCGACGGCGGGAAATTGGAGCAGTCATTTACGGGGAGTTTCGCCGTTTCGGTATCTAAAATGTACGGGGGGCGTGCATTCGGTGGAACTTCGACCACGCAGCGCAACATGCTGCCTGGCGATTCAAGCCGCTCGCTGAGGAGCGCGCCGCCG
>DASPJR010000118.1:0-85687 GCA_035628505.1 Planctomycetota bacterium
CCCGGCCCGTGGGGCCGGGCCACCCAGCGCGCGGCTGATAACCTGACAAGAGTTGACAAGTCAAAATGACCGTGTTTGAGTCGGGAGTCGGGAGTCTTGGCGTCGGGAGTCGGGGAATCTGGAACAGTAGAGGCTGTTCTCTGTGGGCCTCTGTGTTCTCTGTGTCTCTGTGGTGAAGTCGTGTTCTGATCGTTCCACGACTGGGCGCTGTGCATTAAAATGGAATGACTTCAGTCATTCCTTATACAACGGATGAAAAATCGAAATTGAACGTCTAGTTGTGTTGAGTTGTCTCCAGTCGTCTTGAGTAGCGTACAGTCGTGTGTGCTTTACAAGTGTTGACAGGCGCGAAAGACTACGGACGGCTAACCCCTCACCCCATCCCTCTCCCGCAAGGGGAAGGAGGACCGCGTGCGGCATTGCGGCGTCCTGATGCTGCAAGCGCTCTCCAGAAGTTTCTTTGCGCCTTTGCGTGAGCCCGTTTACTCCCCGTCTTTAAAGCCGAAAAATTTCATCCACTCTTCGATTTCACGTTCGGAGAGCTGGCCTTTGAATTTGCGGGGATCTTCGCCGCCCAGCGGGTCGGCGGCATTCTGAATCGACTTGCGCATGCGGCGCAGGAAATCCCGGCAGCCGATGTGATGGCCGCTGGCGCGAGCAACGTTGCGCACGATGAACTTGTCGCTGCTGACCACGGTAATCTCACCCGGACGTTTGGCGTCTTCGACCAGTTCGATGATGTAGCGGTCGGCATCGGTGCGCGGATCGGCGAAGACGAGCACGACCTTGCCGGCCGCTTCGCGGTGGCGGCGCGGATGGTGCGCGGCTTTCTCCGAGCCGTCGAAAACCGCAATGACTTCCTCAAGCCCTTCGGCGTGCGCAAAACGCGAAAGCATCGAGACGAGCATGTTTTTGGCCGCGACAAAGCCCTGGTTTTCAAGCGTCTCTTCCAGGCGGCGATCTTTGAAGATGAGATTGCAGGCGTCGATCACGTACCGCATGGCGAGAGGATACGGCATGCGAGGAGCGACTTCAACGGAACACGACGAACGGAACACGACGAACGGAACACGACTTCAACACAGAGACGCAGAGAGCACAGAGGACACAGAGAACAGCTTTTCAGGTGAAAGGGCAGGAGGGCAGAGCCATCTGCGAATGGTAAAACCTCTCCGTGCTCTCCGTGTCTCCGTGTCTCCGTGTTGAAGTGGGGATCTGTTTTCGCCACTGCTGCGGGCTGATCCATTTTCGAAATTCATTCGGCGTCGCCTTTGCATCGGAGTTGTCTGGTTCGTGGCAGTCGACGATAGCTGCGTCAGATTTACTCTGCAGTGAGGCTCAAACATGCGAAATCTTCTGGCGGCGATGTGTCTATTTGGGGCGCTGTCTGTCTGCGCGGAAAATGCCGCGCCTGTCTGGTGCGTTGGCGAATCGGTAAAGGTGAAACCCGGCGACGCGCCGCAGGAAAAGAACCTGATCTGGGACGGCGCGGAAAAGCGCGTGTCGCTCAGCAGCGCGAAGAATGAATACGTGGCATTTCAGATTGCCATCCGCGCGCCGGGCGACGATCTGCAGGGCGTCACGGTGGTGCCCGATGCGCTTAAGAGCGCCGGCGGCGGCGAGATTCCAGTTGAGAACATCGAACTGTTCGTCGAGCACTACCTCATGGTCGCGGTGACCTCGCGCGCCAGCGGCAAGGAACTCTTTCCGGAGTGCACGCCCGGCGAACATCCGACGCAGATGGTGCCCTTCAATGCGCGGCAGTTCGGAGCGCCTTTCGCGATCTGGCCGGACCGCAATCAGCCGGTGTGGGTCGACATCTACGTTCCGGAAGACGCGGCCGCGGGCGTTTACAGCGGCACCTTTAAGGTGAAGGCTGGCGAGCGGCTTTTGAGCGACGTCAACGTTTCGCTGACGGTGTGGGATTTCGCCTTGCCGCATGAGACGCATTTCAGGACCTTTCTCTATACGGGGCCGGAGAACCTGCGCTGGGCGCACCGCATCAAGGATGGCGACTCACCCAAATTTAAAGCGCTTGAAGACAAGTATTTCCAGATGGCACACCAGCACCGCCTGAACTTCAACGTAAGCGGCGGAGGCGTCGTTGATGAGATCGGCAAGCGCTACGTGAAGTATTACGACGGCAGCGCGTTTACCGAACGGGTTGGAAAAGGCGCGGGACAGAACCTGATCAACATGCCGCCGGAAGGCAAGAACGAGGCGGAATACAAGGAAAGCGCGAAACGCGCGGTCGAGCTCGTGGAAGAGAAAAAGCTGCCGGGGCTGCTGATCGGCTACGTCTGGGACGAGCCGCATTCGGCGGAAGACTTCGCGGAATCGAAGAAGCGCTGCGGCTGGATTCACGATGCCGTCGGCAAGAAGATGAAGACCTTCATCGCCACGCCGCAGTGGGAGAAATACGACGCCGGCGACGTTGACATCTATAGCGAGCCGAAGATTGAAGACATTCCCAAAATTATCGCGCGCGGCGATTCCGTCTGGTCGGTCAACGCCGGCTATACGGCGGGGCCCTATGTCGATGCTCCCGGGTACGGCGGGCGATCCATTCCGTGGATGGTCTGGCGCATGGACCTGGGCGGCTGGCAATTCTGGGACTGCTGCTACTGGGTCGACCGTCAGAACCGCAAGCACCGCGAAGGCAAGCGCTGGGTGCCTGACATGTCCTTTAAGGAGATCAACGAGAATCCCGATGAGTATCTGAGCGATCTCTGGCGCGATCCGCTGAACTTCGACGAGATGCGCAAGAAAGGCTACAAGATGCAGGACGCCATCCGCATCAATGGCGACGGGCTGCTTTTCTACCCCGGGCATGACATCGGCGTGAATGGTCCCATCGCCAGCTTTGCCATGAAGTCACTCCGCCGCGGCGCGCAGGATTACGAATACCTGTGGCTGGCAAAGCAGAAAGGCAAAGACGCGGAAGTGGCGGCGATCGTCGCGAGCGTCTGCCCGGAGCCGGGTAAATGGAGCAACGATCCGGAAGAGTGGGACCGCGCGCGGCTGAAGCTCGGCCAGCTGCTGGCGCCAAAAAATGAACTGAAAGCCGGCAGCGAAGGCAAACCCAGCGCACGGCGATAGCGCCTATAGCCGCAAAGATTTGCATGTGACACATAACCTCAGCAGGCTGTATGATTCACTAATCGTTGCCGCGCCCGAAAGGCGCGGCAAAATGCCGGTTAGTGAGGAATTATGCGGTCTGCGCTTTTCACGCTATTTTTAGTTCTCATCAGCACGGCTCTGCGTGCGGACACCGTGGAGATCAAGCCCGATCCGGACGAGTCCGAGCCCAACAAGGACGGACTGAAGCTGGAAGGGAAGGTTCACCGCGAGACGGATGAGTTCATCTTCTTCATGGTCGATGAAGAGAAGGGCACCGTCCGCATTCCCAAGAGCAAGATCAAGAGCATCGAATATGACATCAACACGCAGACCGAAAAACTGAAGCCGGACGATTTCGCGGGCCACTACAAAGTCGGCGTCTGGGCGATGGACAAAGCCATGTACGCCGAGGCGGTGCAGATTTTCGAAGCGCTGAAAGGCAAAGAGGGTCCGGGCCCGGACATGCTCAAGCTGCTGGGCAAAGCGTACGAAAACCGGCAGCAGATGGATAAGGCGCTCGAGAATTATACCGATTACCTGAAGCTCAACCCGCAGGACGCTGAAGTCACCGCGAAGGTTACTGAACTGAACAAAGTCGTCAATCCCGACGCCGGCAACACGGCTCCCGGGGAGAAAGCTAAGCCCAAGGTTGTCGACGGCCTGGAAGGCGACGGCACGTGGGTTTCTGAAAACTGGGGCATCACCGCGAAAGTTCAGTTCTCGGCCGAGCCCACCACCGGCAACAAGACGATTGCCATTCAGACTGAAGGCGGCGACAAGGACAAAGTCGCCGTCAGCCGCACGGGCCAGCCGCTGGACCTGAGCGACACCAAGGAAATGTTCGTGCGCGTTTTCCATAACTCGCAGCAGCCGGTCGCGCTCGCGATCGGTTTTGTCAACGCGCAGGGCGAGTTCCATGAATCCAAGCAGATGCGCGTTCCCGCGAACAGCTGGAACAACGTGACGTTGCGGATCGATGGCAAAGGCTTCAAAGCGGCACGCAACAATTTCAAGGACTTTGATCTCGAAATGGAAGGCAAGCAGAACATCAAGCGCATCATCTTCCTGGTTTACACGCAAAAGCCGCTGACCATGTACCTGGATGGAATTTTCTTCAAGTGAGCGCTGACGAGTCTTCCGTGAAACGAAAAAAATCGCTTTCGGTTCTGCTCCCCGTCTCCATCCTCACTGCCGCTCTGGGATTCTCCTTCGCGCTAGCCACGTCGTCGCCCGAAGCCGAGCCGCGGGCCGCTGAACCGCCGCGGGCGAGTGGACGCGTCATCGGCGAGTTCCTGAAATTCACCAATCCGTTCCTTCAGCCCTTCACCAGCAACGCGATGCCCAACCTCCTGGAGACCGACGCGGTCTTTTTTCCGGCCGGCGGCGACGTCGAGGACCCTGATGACACGGACGAAGAATTCCCGGTTAAGGGCTACGACCTCGGCGACGCCTGCGCCGGCGGACAGATCACACGCTACATTTCGGCGACGGGCGGTTTTCTTCCTTATCGCTTCCTCACCAAGCCCGTGCTTGATCCCCGCATCACCTTCGGCAGCGCAGTGCTCTTCGACCCGCCGCGCCTGCTGCCGTTTGGCCGGCTTCAGGTCGGAACCCTTCCGCAGGGTGCGGGCCCGATCCGCTTCGACGTGACACTCAGCGACATGATTTCAACACAGGTCACCGGGCGCTTCCGGTTGAACCTGGTTCAGTGCACACCTGACGAATTCCGCTTTGCCATGAGCCGCCTGCCGACGGCGCAGCAGGGGCGGATGTACTGGACCAATATTCAGACCATCGGCGGCACACCGCCGATACGTTTTTCCGTCACCGATGTTGACGGCACCGCCGGCAAGCGCCTGGAAGATGTCGGCCTGTCGTTTAACCCGGACGACGGAACGCTCTTCGGCCGGGTGATGTCGGCCGTCGACGTGAAGTTAACCGTCGTCGCAACGGATGCGGCCGGGCGCGTGGCAAAGCAGCGCTTCCAGCCTGATCCGAATGTCGCACTTGCCTCGAGCCAGTCCCTCGTTATCCCTGTTATCGTCGCACCCTCGGTCTCGACCGAAGTCGCGGGCCTTTCGGCGCAGGTGAAAGGCAACGTGCCGGTGCCTGGCGTCGCCACGTTTAAAGATTCATTCGTCTATTCCGCGCTGCTGGATCCAAAAGGCGAGACACTCGCCTCGCTCGCGGGCACCCCTTTTGTGATGCGCGTCGGACGCAGGACGTATTTTGACTCAGCCCTGAGCCGCTTCGACGAAAACGGCAAAATTCAGCTGGCTCTGGATGCTTCCGGCAACCCCATTTCGGCCGCCGGCAAAGGCAAGAAAGCTCCTGGCAGACTGGACGTTTCATTCAGCCACGCGAGCGGCAGGCTGGCGGTGAAACTCAGCGGAGTGAACCTTTCAGACGCGGTAGGCGTCAGTGACGGGAAGTTCACGGACCGCACGTTTCAGCCGCTGATCCTTGGATTTGAAGTGGGCAACCTGCGCACGACTGAAGTTCTGATGCTGGAGACGCAGAAGACCGCCACGCGCTTCGCCATGAATTATGCCCTGGCCCGCCGCGGATTCTCTCGCGCCGGCGCGTTCCAGATCATCGATGTCGAAGGAATCGACGCAAGAGCCGGCGCATCGCAGACCGGCACGCGCTGGCTCGTGCGCGCTTTCGGTGTGCCGCCGCAGGACACTGCCGCCAATCCGGCTGCTAAGGAAAAGTTCGCCAAGCCGAAGGCCTCGGAACTGGTGAGCAAGGCGACCAGCGTCGACGTGTCGATCGGCGAAGAGTTCACGCAGAAGGTCACCGTGGCGCTCAAGTCCGTGCGGCTGCAGTTCAAAGGAACTTCCGCGGATGCGGGCTTGTTTTCAGTTTACATCGATCCGCGAAAATTCGTGCACCGCGTCGACACGAACGTGATTTCGGAAGCTGATACCGCTATTCCCATGGCGATCGACACAAAAGATCCGACCGTCTTCCGCTTCGGCATGAACTTCAATGGCTTGAAGGGCGAGAGCGGCCGGGTTATCGCTCCCAACGTTGCCCGCTGGGAAAATCGATGAACCTCGCTTCTTTTGTTTTTTCGATCAGCAGCCCCTCTCTGGCCGAGCCTGGGAAAAAAGGCAGCGACGAGCTTGCTCTGCTGGCGGTATTTTCAGACAAGGGCCTGTGCGGCTTGTCGGTGGCCGACAAACGGCTTCCGGTTCCCTTCTGTCACGGCATCGACGAGATGAAGCGCCCGCGCGACGTGGCACAAAAGTTCGAGGTGCTCAAAGAAAAACTGCTGCTGCGCGTTAATGGCATCGATGCAAACCTGAAATGGAGCGACTTCGATCTGGCCGACCAGCCGGATTTTCATGTCCGCGTCTGGCGCGAGATGTTCAAGATACCGTTTGGTAAAACGGCCTCGTATTCCGAAGTCGCTGAACGCGCGGGCTCGCCGATGGGCATGCGCGCGTGCGGCCAGGCTTGCGGCGCTAATCCCATCCTCATCCTGATCCCGTGCCACCGCGTGGTTGCGGCCAATGGTCTCGGAGGTTTCGGCGGAGGCCTGGACTTGAAGAAAAAGCTGCTGGCGCTGGAAGGCATAGACTGGCGCGAGCTCAACCGTTCACGAAAAGCGGCATTGAAATAGATCGTTATCCTTCCACGGTCGCTTATGAAAAAAATCGGCCGCGTCATCGTTGTCGGCAGCAGCAACACCGATCTGGTTGTGCGCTGCGCCCGGCTCCCAAAAGTTGGCGAAACCGTGCTCGGCAGCGACTTGCTCACCTTTGCGGGCGGAAAAGGCGCCAATCAGGCCGTCGCAGCCGCGCGCGCGGGAGCGAGCGTCTCGTTCATCGGTGCATTTGGTGACGATGCCTTCGGGCGTGCGCGCCGCGCGGATCTCGAGCGCGAAGGAATCGATTGCAGCGGCTGCGTGGTCAAGAAAGGCGTGCCGAGCGGCGTGGCGCTGATTTCCATCGGCGACGCCGGCAGGAACCGCTGCGACAATCAGATCCTCGTCGCGCCAGGCGCAAACGCGCGGCTCACGGCCGCCGATGTGCGGCGCGGCATGCCGAAAAACCTGGTCGCGCGAGACGTCGTGCTCTGCTCGCTGGAAGTTCCGCTCGCGGCCGTGCGGGAAGCGATAGCGATCTCTTTGCGCCATGACGCCTTTGTGATTCTCAATCCCGCCCCGGTTCCTCCGGCGGGCCTGCCGCGTGATTTATTGAAGAACTGCAATTATGTGACGCCGAACGAAGAGGAGTTCCGCTCGATTATCGGCGCCAGAATCGGCACCGCGCTGGCCCAGCGGAAGGTTTCCCGGCTTGTCAGAAAATTCGGACCGAACCCGCATGCGCCAGAACATTTCATTGTCGCGCCCGAGTTTCTCGTAACACGCGGTGCTCGCGGTGTCGACCTGATCGAGCTCGACTATTACCCTTCGTTTGTCGCAGCTCCAGAAGTCCGCGCGGTGGACAGCGTGGGTGCCGGAGATTGCTTCAACGGTTGCCTCGCGGCGGGGCTGACGACGCTGACGGACGACGGCGCTTATGCTGAAGTTCGTTTCGCCGTGGCCGCCGCGTCGCTGAAAGTGATGCGGCAGGGAGCGCAGGCGGGCATGCCGCGCCGAGGAGAAATTCTTGCGATGCTCAGACGGATGAAAGCGAATGGCTAAGGTAAAACCGGCGGGCTGTCTCTTCTGCCAGATTGCAAGCGGCGAACTTCCCGCGCAGATTGTTCTCGAAGAGGCGCGCGTGCTCGCGTTTCTCGACCACCGGCCGCTCTTCGTCGGACACGTGCTGCTGATCCCGAAAGCTCATCACGAAACGCTGACAGATCTGCCAGCGTCGCTGATCGAGCCGCTCTTCTCAACCGCGCAAAGGCTCGCACGCGCGGTCGTACTCGCGCTGGACGCAGACGGCACGTTCGTCGCCATGAACAACAGCGTCAGCCAGAGTGTCCCGCATCTGCATGTTCATATTGTTCCGCGAAAAAAGAAAGACGGGCTGCGCGGATTTTTCTGGCCGCGGCGCAAATATGCCGAAGGCGAGATAGAGAGCACCGCCGAAAAGATTCGTGCGGCGCTCTCGCAGCAGGGATCATAAGTTACTGCGTGTCATCCTTTCCCGCGGACGTAGACACCGGCATCTCATTCTTCTGCATGTCTGAATTGCCGGTCTTCTGATCATTGTTCATCTTGCTGTCATGGCCGCCCTGCATGCACGATACGGCTACGCCCTTCATATCCGCCATGATCTGTTCGGCTTTGCGGCTGGCCATCAGCAGCTGCTGGTGATCGTCGGACTGCCGCGCCGACGTAAGCTCGCGCGCCGCTTCGTCGATGCGAGCGGGCAGTGCGCTCATAACCGTACTGCAATCCTGGTGAGCGATGCCGGCCTGCGGGTTACTGGCGACCGGCTCCTGTGCTTCGTCTGCCGCATGCGCCACCCACGATGATATCAGCAAGGTAATTACAAAGGCTATTTTCCGCATGGTTCCTTCTCCCATTTGAACAGCAACGTTCGCGTTGCCTGTTTAATCACACCTTCACGCAAGGGCAGGACAACACGCGGCTAATGCGGCGTCGCATTGAAAAAAAATTTCAATTTGCGGTCAAAAGCCAGAGCCAACAGCAGCAGGGAACCGTATATTCCGGGTACGACTTATCACGACCAGGTAAAGGGCGCGCGCTGTGGATCCGACGGTAGCATTTCTTCTGCAGATGGCTTTGATTCTGGCCGTCGCACGCATCTTCAGCGAGCTATTCAAACGCATGCAGCAGCCGCCGATCCTCGGCGAGCTGCTTGCCGGTATCGTTCTCGGACCGTCGCTTCTTGGCGCGCTCTGGCCCGCCGGTTTTCAGGCCGTCTTTACCGAGCGCGCCGCGCTCGAACACATGTCGACCATGGGCCTGATCCTGCTCATGCTGCTGACCGGTCTTGAAACAGACATTCGCGTGCTGCGCAACATGGGCCGCGCCGCATTTACGTGCTCGGTTTTCGGCATGCTCATTCCCTTCGCGTCAGGCGTTGCGCTCGGCGCGCTACTGGACGAACGCTTCGTGCTTCATCCCGAGAAGGAACGGCTGCCGCTGGCGCTGTTTCTAGCAACGGCGATGGCCGTCTCTGCGATGCCGGTGATCGCGAAAATCCTGATGGACTTGAAGATGATCCGCCGCAACTTCGGCATTGTCTCACTCAGCGCCGCGGTGGTTGACGATACAATCGGCTGGATTGTCCTGGCGATCATCACAGGCCTGATCACGGGCCAGGCGTTCAACGCAGCGAGCGTGTTTCAGACGCTCGGGCTGCTGGCGATGTTCATCGCCTTCGCGCGCTACGCGCTTTATCCGGTGCTGCGCTGGGCGCTGCCGCGCGTCGAACATGACATGCATGTTCCGGGCGGGGAGCTCGCGGTCATCGTCGTCACGGCATTCTTCTGCGCGGCCGCGACGGAAGCCATGCATGTCCATGCTGTATTCGGCGCGTTCGTGGTTGGAATTCTCTTCCGCCAGTGCCCGACGCTCAGTGCTGAAAACCTGCACCGTCTCGAGGGCGTAACGATGGCGCTTTTCGCGCCGCTGTTTTTCGGCGCGGTCGGGCTGCGCGTCGACTTGCGCGCGCTGACCGATTTCAAACTCGGGCTGCTGGTGCTTGCGATCGCCGTATCCGGAAAAGTGATCGGCTGTTATCTCGGCGGAATCGTCGGACGCATGCCGCGCTGGGAGGCGCTCGCGGTCGGCTTCTGCATGAGCGCGCGTGGCGCGGTCGGACTGGTCGTCGCGAAGATCGGACTGGACCTCAACATCATCAATACCGAACTGTTCGCGATTCTCGTGCTCATGGCGATCGTGACATCATTCCTCGCGCCGCTGATGGTACGCGCCATCGTTCACAAGCTGCCGCTAAGCGAGGAAGAAAAGCTGCGCGAGAAGCCTCCCTCAAAAAGTTTTGTGCCAAGCGGCCAGCTTAAAATTCTGCTGCCCGCCGCCGGTGGAGAAAACGCGGTGCTCGGCGCCCACCTTGCCGCGTCGCTCTGCCGCGCCGAGGGCGACCGCTGCACGGCGCTGTACGTCGAAACGGCGCCTGCCTCATGGCTGCAGAAGTTTCTGAGCGGGCACCGCGACGTGAACGTCGAGAGCTATTTCAAGCGGCTGAAGACAGCCGCTGCCGCCGCAGGCGAAAAGCTGCTGCTCCGGCGCGTGCCGGCAAGCGGCTCGGTGCTGGAGACGATTCTTGCCGAATCCCGGAAGGGCTATCACTTCCTCTTCATCGGTGCGTCCGGGCACAAGCATCCGGTTTACGATCCGTTTGTTTCGACGCTTGTGAAACAGAGCCCCTGCCACGTCGCGATTATTTCGGGCGGAAAGTCGGCGTCTGCCGCGCCGGAAGGCGACGGGGGCGAGCCGCAGGCCGGCGCCGTGGACGGCAGGATCTTCCAGCGCATCCTCGTGCCGACGAGTGGAAGTTTTTATTCCGACGCCGCTTTCGAAGTGGCCGCTCTTTACGCGCAAGCCTCCCAGGCACACATCAGTGTGCTCTACATTTCAGAGGGCCGCACACAGAATCCGCTGCTGCCGTCGGCATCGGAAGGCACGCTGACCGAGCCGATGCAGGAGCTCATGCGCACGAGCCTGCAGAACCGTTTCCGTGAGCGCGTGGCCAATCACGAGAAGCTCGACTGCCGCGTTCGGGAGAGCGACACGCTGATTGCCGGGCTGGTCGATGAAATCAAAGACGGCAAGTACGACCTGGTGGTGCTCGGCGCGGAGAACAAGAGCCTGGTCGAGCGGCTGTATCTCGGCCAGCACATCGAAGCCGCGATCACGGAAGTGCCCTGTCCGATCGCGATTGTGATTCCGCGCGTGCGGTGACGCGTGTTGGCTCTTGGCTTTTGGCTCGTGGCGTTCGCGGGGATCACTTCACCTGCGCCGCGATCATCGCTTCAACCCCGGCCAGCGCCTCACCCAGCTTCGCTACGTCGGTTCCGCCGCCCTGGGCCATATCCGGCTTGCCGCCGCCTTTGCCGCCGACTTTCGGCGCCAGCTCTTTGAGCAGATTTCCAGCGTGGCCGCCGCGCTTGACGATTTCGGGCGAGAAGCTGACTAGCAGCGCGACTTTTCCGTCCTTCGCGCCGCCAAGGACCACCGCGCCCTCTTTCAGATTTTTTCTAATTCCATCGAGGGTCGTGCGCAGCGCGGCCGCGTCGGCGCCATCGACGCTCGCGGCGAGAAGCTTAACGCCGTTCACATCTTTCACATTGCTGAGCAGCTCGCCGGCAGCCGCGTTCGCTGCTTTTTTGCGGAGACTTTCCAGCTCGCGCTCGAGCGCGGCCTTCTCTTCCTGCAGCGCGGTGAAGCGATCGAGGACGGTCTCTTTCTTCGTCTTCAACGAGAGCGCTAGCTTGTTAAGCAGCTCATCGTTGTGGCGCGCATCATGCACGGCGCCGAGTCCCGTGAGCGCCTCGATGCGCCGCACGCCCGCGGCAACGGAGTTTTCGGCGACGATGCGGAAGTAGCCGATCTGCCCCGTCGTGCGGCAGTGCGTGCCGCCGCAGAGCTCGACACTCGGGCCCATCGTTACGACGCGCACGCGGTCGCCGTACTTTTCGCCGAACAGCGCCATCGCGCCCTTCGCTTTTGCCTCGGCGATCGGCAGCACCTGCGTGTCGACGGGCTTGTCTTCGCTGATCAGCATGTTCACGCGGTCTTCGATCTCGTGAAGGAACTCGGGCTTGATCTGTTCGAAATGCGTAAAGTCAAAGCGCAGGCGGTCGGGCGCAACGAGCGAGCCGCGCTGTTCGACATGCGTTCCCAGCACGCGGCGTAGCGCCCAGTGCAGCAGATGCGTCGCCGAGTGATTCTTGATCGTCGGGTTGCGATGCTGCGCATCGACGACGGCCTCGACGGTCTCGCCGACTTTCAGCGCGCCTTCGATCTTCACCCGATGGAAGAATAGGCCTTCCTGCTTCTGCGTATCCAGCACGAGGTGATTGGTGCCACCGGCAACGAGAAAACCTTTATCGCCGACCTGTCCGCCGCTCTCGGCGTAGAACGGCGTCTGCTCGAGGAGTACAATTGCTTCGCCGCTTGTGCCTTCCTGTCGCAGCTCATTCTTCTGGACAATCGCGAGTACCTTCGCCGGCGCTCGGAGGGCATCGTAGCCGAGGAAATTCGTGCTCTTGCCCGCGTACTGTTTTTTCAGCTCCGCCATCGGGCCGGATTCGAAAATTTCCTTGGCCATGCCCGAGCCTGCCTGCGATCGCTTGACCGCATCCTCAAGCTCCGCCGCGTAGCCTTTTTCGTCCACGCTGAAGCCCGCGCTTTCCGCGAGCTCCGTGGTAAGTTCGAGCGGGAAGCCGAAGGTGTCCCACAAGCGGAAGGCGTCGGCGCCGGAGATCTGCTTTTTGCTCTGCTGCTTCAGCTTGCCGACAACTTCTTCGAACACCTGGCGGCCGTGTTCGAGCGTGCGCGTGAACGCGGTCTCTTCTTCCTCGATCAGCCGGACCAGCGTGGCTTCGCGCGGCGCGAGTTCCGGATATCCCGCGCTCATCTGCTTGATGACGACCTTCGCGACTTTGCCGAGGAACGCGGATGTGATCCCGAGCTCGCGGCCGTCGAGAATCGCGCGGCGCATCAGGCGGCGCACAACATAATTGCGGCCTTCATTCTTCGGGGCGACGCCGTCTGCGATGCAGAAGACTGCGGCGCGTGTGTGGTCGGTGATGCGGCGCATGCGGCGGCCATCGTCGCTCGCTGATTCGTACTTTTTGCCGGCAAGGCGAGCGACCTCTTCGACGACGGGGAAGAGCAGATCAATCTCAAAGTTGCTGACTTTAACCTGGATCACGCGCGCCATGCGTTCGAGGCCGGCACCCGTGTCGATGTTCTTCTGCGAAAGCGGCACGAGCTTGCCCACGTCCACGCGGTTGAACTGCGTGAACACAAGATTCCAGATCTCCACGTAGCGGCGCGGGTCTTTGCTGTCGGCCACCGCTTCGGGCGTGCCCTGTTCAGGCTTGGTGTCGTAATAAATTTCGCTGCACGGGCCGCTCGGGCCGTTGGGGCCGTCGGTCGGTGCGTTGGCGGGCCAGAAATTATCCTTGTCGCCGTACTTGTAGATGCGCCACGAGCCGTCCGCGTTTTTCAGCTCCGGCGCAAACTGCTTCCAGAACGTGTCGGCTTCTTCGTCGGGCCCGATATTCAGCGCCGGATTGCCGCCGTAGATTGTGACGCTCAGGCGGTCTTTCTCGAGACCCAGACCGCGCGCCGGATCGGTGCAGAACGCCCACGCCCACTCGATCGCCTCCTTCTTGAAGTAATCGCCGAAGGAGAAGTTGCCGAGCATTTCAAAGAACGTGTGATGGCTGGGCGTGCGGCCGACGTTATCGATGTCGCCAGTGCGGATGCACTTCTGAACGGTGACGGCGCGCTGCTTCGGGTGATCCAATTTCGCGCGGCCCATGAAGTTGTCTTTGAACTGGTTCATGCCGGCGCCGGTAAACAGGACGCTCGGGTCGTTCTGCGGAACGAGCGAATCGGAGGCGATGCTTTTATGGCCCTGCTGAACAAAGAAATCGATCCAGCGTTTGCGGATTTCGTCGGTGGTGAGGTACTTCGGCATGGCTGTTTTCCAGTCTGTAAAACAAGATAGCAGCGCCCGATTGGCGCGCTAAACGGAAGGAAACAATTTATGTCAATGGCGGTCAGAATCTAGCTCAACTTCGTTCATCTGAAACTGACAGCCGTGACCGTCGGATAGGGTCTGGACAATGTTCATTTATTGAGCGCGTTACTGTCCGAGTTCAGCCTGCTGGAGATCGCTGCGCGGCGAGAGCCGCGCGGCGGTCTCGAGGTGCTGCAGCGTCTGGCGCGTGCGCTCGAGCTGCTTTTCGGGACTCACAGGCAGAGGAACCGCGCTGGTGCTTGCCGCATACAGATGATTTCCCGCGCGAATGCCTGTGAGCAGTTCGGCGGGCGGCGTTTGGCCCAGCCGGCACGAGGGATAGTCGGGCTTGAGGAAACGCTGGCCAAAGAAATTCAGGAATGTGAATCCGCGCAAAAGTTCTCCGTTGGCGATCACGCGAGGGCCTTTGAACGCGATGACGGGGTGCTCGTCTGAATTGACTTCGAAGTTCGCGAAATCAGCGCTGACTGCGCGAAGATCTCCCACCAGCAGCAGACGGAGGTTCGCCAGCGAGCGGAAGAACGGACACTCGCCGCGCAGCTTCTGGAGAGTGGAAGATTCGAGCTGCTGCGACAGGAACTCCGAAGAAAGATCGATCGGCGCGCTGGAGCCGATCAGGCCGAGCGTGCTCTGGAAGGGATCAAGGTTCCCCCGGATCGCGATGGCGTTGGGGAACACATCCAGAAACGTGCGGATGATGATGCAGCACAGTTCCTTGTCGAGCTGATAAAGCGGCAGCCAGAGGCAGAATTTTCCGTCCGTGGCAAGCTGCGCGCGGATGCGCTGGAAGAAATCGCGCGAATACAGGCTGCTGGTGCCTTCCTGTTCCTTGAACATCAGATCGCAGATGACCACATCGTACGGCTGCGGCGAAGCCTGGATCACGTAGCGCCCATCGTTGATGCGAATCGAAGCGCGCGGATCGGTGAACAGCGCGCTATTCCAGTTTCCGAAGTGTTTCTCTGCCGCATGCACCACTTCGGGAATCAATTCGATTGCGTCGAGCTGTGCGAGTGGAAAATCGAGCGCGGCGGCGGCCGATATTCCCGATGCCATTCCGATGAACGCGGCGCGCTGCGGATTTTTACTGAGCGCCAGCGGAAGCCAGCTCTCCTGCTTCTGTGACTGCAGCGCTTTCTCGGTGCCGTTCAGCACGTACGAATTGTTCACAATAATGTGGCGCGAGCCTGCCGCATCTTGGGTGACCGCGACGATGCCGTCCGCACCTTCGTAGGCGGCGAGCAACGTGGAGTTTGCCGGCACGTTCGCCGGTGGTCGTCGTGTTGCAAAAAGTGCGGCGCAGGCAATTAAGCTCGCGAGAATGGCCGGGCGCAGAACACGCGGGCGCGCGCCGGCTAAAGCCTGAGTCAGCACCAAGGCAAGAAGCAGATAGCACGCGCCTGCGACGATCAGCGTCCCCGGCAAGCCGATCAGCGGAAAAAGCAGGAATGGACCTGCGAACGCGCCAAGCGCCGAGCCGGCCTTGTTGAAGGCGACGATCTGTCCAAGCGCTTCGCCCTGGTGAGCGGCGCTGCGGCGGCAGAGCGTCCACGCAAGCGGGAAGACCATTCCTGCCGGGACGTGAAGCGGCGCCAGAAGCAGCGTTGTTCCGAGCGCCAGCGCAGCCACGTGTGCGGCCGAGTTTACCGCAACGACCGGCAGCGAAGCTTGCAATGCGAGATGAAACGCCAGGCTGTAAGCGGCGCACAGAAATCCCGTCACGGTCAGCATCCATGCCAGCAGCGGTTCGGTCGAGCGGCGTCGCGCCAGGCGCGCGGCCAGCGCGCTGCCGATTCCAAAATTGACGATAAACGCGAACAGCACCGCCGCCATGGAGTACATGGACTGCGCCGTGAACTGCCGCGCATAGGCGAAGCTGAGGATCTCCACCAATAAGGAGAGCACGCCCGAGGCAATCACGATCGCCGGGCCGGCCCAACTCTGCGAAACAGTGGGCTGTTCTTCCGCGCTTGGCGCTGCCGCGCTCGCGGGGAGGGAGCGGAGCGTTTTGCTGCGGACGGCTGCCAGGCCGCAGGCGGCGAGCAATGCGGCCAGCAGGTAAAATGAAAGCGAGTATCCGGTCAGCCGCGGCAGGCAAATGCCACCGAAGAATACGCCCAGCGCGGCGCCGATGAGATTTGCAGCATAAACCGGCCCTGCCGAGGCGGTGCGCTGCGCCGCGTGGGCGATAAGCGCTTGCGAGAGGAACGGGAACGTTGCGCCGCTGAAAAACGACGGCACAGCGAGAATCGCCGCCGCGTATGCGAAGTGGCGGATCGCCGACGCCTCAATCGCTCCGGCCGTCAGCGTCTCCAGCAGCGGGCGCAGTGAGAAGCAGAGCGCTGCCGATAGAGCAGTGGCGAGTTCGCAAAATCCATACGCGCGAATGGGATCGGCGTGCGCGCGTGCGCGGCGGCCAGCCCACAGGTTTCCGCAGGCGGCGAAGGCGAAGAATACAGAGATAATAACCGCCGACGAGAACGCCGTTCCGCCCATCTGATTAGAAAGCGTGCGAATCCAGATCGTCTCAAAGGAGAGAAAGCAGAATCCAGAAAATCCGTAAAGGAGGATCAGCAGCCACGCAGGTCGAGCCGGCTGCGGCGAGGCACTCTTTTTCATAAGGTAAAGACAGCCTCTCGCTCGCGTGGCCTACACCTCAGCCACGGCTCCCTGCTTATATAGTGTGCGCATGCGGTTTCACGTGATCTGATTATTCGCTAAGGACGCCAAGGCGCCAAGAACGCCAAGGAAAGAAGCAAGTTTTGCAGAAAGTTTGCGCGGCTGATGACAGGGAAGTACCCTCACCCCGCACTCGCTGCGCTCGTATCGGCACTCTCCCTTTAAACGGTAGGGGAGAGGGAGAGCGCGCTTCAGTACACGACGACGAAGCTGCCGTCTGCTTTGGCGAACGCACCGACAAGACTGTTGGGCGGAACGCCGTCCGCGCGTCCTTTATCGCCTGAGGGTTTGCCCGAGGCATCAAAGAGCTGCCATTCGACGGCGCCGCCTTTCTGCCAGCCCATACCGTCGGTCCAGACCATCAAGGTCTCGCCGGATTTGTTCACGGCCAGGGACGGATGCTTGCGCTTGCCGGCGCCAGGGGCTGCGACCGGAGTACCGGGCTGGCCTGCGGGAGACAGCTTCGTGAAGAACACCTGGCTCTGGGTCTCCCATGCCGCGAGAACGCCGCCCGCATTTTCGCTAAACGAGGCGGTGCTCATGACACACATATTCACTTTCCACGGGTGCAGGTTCACGCCGGAGAAGCTTGCGCCTTTGTCTTTGCTCGTCAGCAGAAACATATCGCGCATGTCCGGCATCTTTGCTGCGCCGCTGGCTGAACGGTAGATTACGAACAGCTCGCCCTTCGCGTTCGCATACGCCCGCATGCCGCAGCAACCGCACGCTCCGGTGGGCTGCTTGAACGCCGGCACTTCGCGCGCGAATGTTTTTCCATCGTCAGTGGATTTGGCAATCCACACCTGGCGATTGATTTCACCCTTCGCGCCGGCATCAGCGTGCCAGAAGACGTACACGTTTCCCGTCGCATCAGCGGCGATGCTCCCGCCGCCGTCAAGACCATACGCGAACTGCAGAACGTTGCGCTCGGGCTCGAAGGCATTTCCGGTATCGTTGAGGCGCGTGTACTGCATGGGCATTGCGTTCTGCGGACCTTTCGGCGCTTTACCCGAACCCATCCATGCCACGTGGACGCGGCCATTCTTTCCGAGGGCAATGTGCGCGCCCCGAATGTTGCCCGTCGCGACGGCGCTGCCCGCATTTGAATTCACCTTAAGCGGCGCGGAGAACGTCTCGCCATCGGTCGACTTTACATAGAAGAGATCGCCATTGTTCGGCTCGCCTTTGAAATAAAGGAGGTGCACCGTGCCAGCGGTGTCGGTGGCGATCTGCGGTTGCAGGCCGCCCTCTGGAACGCGCAAGGTGTTGACGCCAGCGGCGTGCAGGGCGGAGACAGCTAGAGCAAGGATTAGAAGGATGATATTTTTCATATCAGTAAGTACGTATGAGGCGCAGCATTCCTGCAACTATTTAGTATCCAGACGCCCTTGTAAAAGCCCCCCGTGCAGGATTAGGGTATAGTCAGGAGCTCCGCATGCCCGACGCTCACCCTGCTCATGCGCACCACCACGATCACGGTCATTCGCACGGCGAGGCAGTTAACGCGGCGCATGATCATGGGCACGGGCACGATAACGGGCACGACCACGGGCACGGACATGGCATCGACCGCAACGCCGACAGGGGCGGGTTGTGGCTGGCGCTGCTGATTACGCTCAGCTTCACCATCGTTGAAATCATCGGCGGCTGGATCAGCGGCAGCCTTGCGCTGCTGGCCGACGCCGGCCACATGTTTACGGACGCCGCGGCGCTGGCCTTAAGCCTCGGAGCCATCTGGATGGCGCGCCTGCCGTCCACCAGTCGGCGAACGTACGGGCTTCTGCGCGCGGAAATTCTCGCTGCGCTGGTCAATGGCGTCACCCTTTGGGTCATCTGCGGCTTTATTTTTTATGAAGCCTGGCAGCGCGTGCATGCTCCGCCCCCAATCGAAAGCGGCGCCATGTTCATCATCGCGCTCCTGGGATTGCTCGCCAACGCGGCGACGTTTTATGTGCTCTGGCGTTCGGGCGGCGAGAGCCTGAATCTTCAAGGCGCGCTGCTGCATGTGCTCGGCGATCTGCTGGGCTCAGTCGGCGCCATCGGCGCGGCGCTCGTGATCCGCTTCACCGGCTGGCAGCTGGCGGATCCGATTATCAGCGTCTGCATTGCGCTGCTGATTGTCGCGAGCGCCTGGCGGCTCCTGAGCGAAACCGTGCGCGTGCTGCTTGAGATTTCGCCCCGGCATATCAATCCGGCGGACGTCGAAGCCGAGCTGCGCAAGCTGCCCGGTGTTGCGGAGGTTCACGACATCCACGTGTGGACGATTACCAGCGGTGTGGATGCGGTGAGCGGACACCTGCGCCTCTGCGACGATGCGATCGATGCCAAGCGCCTCGAGTCTATTTTCCAGGACGCATACCGCGCGCTGGCCCCGTTCAAGATCAAGCATATCACGCTGCAGATCGAGCCCAACCATCACGAACACCCGGAAAAAGGCAGCGGCGCGTGCCCGCTCAATCCACCGGGCGCCGGCGGCGCATGAAAGTTGCATGAGGGAGTGACAACGGCGCGGACTTGTTTATGATGCAGGGCGTCGGAGAATGCAGGGCCGCAGGCGGGGAAGCGCATGGCCAAGCCGGAAACCACTGTAAAACCAGAGATCACCAGCGACGTCGTCACCAAACTGGCGCCGCAGTACCACGTGATCCTGCATGATGACGACACGCACACCTACAATTATGTGATCGCGATGCTGATGCAGCTGTTTGGAAAATCCCACGAGGCAGCGTACAAGCACGCGTGCGAGGTAGACGAAACCGGCGTGACCGTCGTGGAAACAACGTCGCTTGAACGCGCGGAGCTCAAGCGCGACCAGATCCAGGCCTTCGGCGCAGACCCGCTGCTGGAGAATTCCACCGGCAGCATGTGCGCCACGATCGAGCCCGCGGAATAGCGGCGGGAGCAGGGGCCATGAAATTCATTTACGGCAGATGGGATCACAACCGGGAGCGCCAGGAACAGCTGCAGGACGATCTGATGAAGCTTTTCCGGGCGCTGCTGATGAAATCCGCCGGCGACGTGGAGCAGGCGCTGGAGTGGCTCGACACTATCGCGCGCAAGCATGATATCTGGAACGAGCAGCTTGATTTCGAATCGTTCAAAGATCTGCTGAAGCAGGAAGGGCAGATTTCAGAAGCGCGTGGCGGCGAATTCTCGCTGACTCCAAAGGGAGCAAAATCGTTGCGCGTGGACGCGCTGAATGAGATTTTTAACGGCTTGAAAAAAGGCTCGCCCGGTGATCATCGCAGCAACGCGACGGGTCAGGGGCACGAGCGGCAGCCTGAAGTGCGTCCGTACGAATTCGGTGACGAACTCTGGTCCATTTCGCCGACCGACACGCTCAACAATGCCGTGCGCCGCTCACTCGCGGATGGGGGCAATGATATTTCGATCATCGAGGACGATCTGGCCGTCCATGAGACGGACATGAACACCTCCTGCGCGACGGCGCTGTGCGTCGACTGTTCGAACTCGATGGTGCTCTACGGCGAAGACCGCATGACACCCGCGCGCCAGGTCGCGCTCGGGCTCGTGGAACTGATCAAAACGCGCTACCCGAAAGACCGCCTGCATGTGATCGCGTTCGGCGATGATGCGTTCGAGATCCCGCTCGACAAAGTTCCGTTCCTGAACTGGGGCCGCTGGCACACAAACACCAAAGCCGCGCTGGAACTCTCGCGCAAGCTGCTGCTGCGCAGCCGCAGTGCGAACAAGCAGATCTTCCTGATCACCGACGGCAAGCCGACGGTTCTTGACGAAGGCGGACGCCGCTACAAGAACTCCGGCTACTGGCTCGATCCGCGCATCGTCAATCGCACGCTCGAAGAAGGCGCCATCGCGCGCCGCAAAGGCATTCCGATTACGACCTTCATGGTCACCGACGATCCGCCACTGGTCGAATTCGTCGAGGAATTGACCAAGACCAATCGCGGCCGCGCGTACTACACGGCGCTGGGGAAACTCGGGCAATTCCTGCTCGTCGATTACATCCGCAACCGCAAACGCAGCGTGCGTTGAAGCGGTGTATCTCTTAAAACATTGTCTGAACGCAATCAGTATCAAGGAGCCCCCATGCTTCGACTCTTGTTCGTTGCCGCCGCGGTTCTTGTTTTCAGCACGCCTGTTCTTGCCGGTGAACCGCCCAAGCAGCGTCATCAGCTGATCGACCAGGGCCCATTCGTACAGTACACAATCGAAGCGCAGTGGCCGCGCCACAACATTGCGTACAAAGGCGTCGCCATTCGCCTCAAATCCGGTGGACTGGACAAAGGCGGGTTTCTTTTCGACACCGACCTGATGCGTATGAGCGCCGCCTGGAGCGGCGGATTTCTGCAGTTCGATCGCGATGTGGCAACGATTCGCGATTACCGCTCTATTTCGTTCGTTGGAAATCAGATTGCCGGAACGCCTCAGATTCCCGGCGGCGGGCTCTCCCAGAAGCTGAGCGAAAAGGTATTCACTGATCCACGCGCCGAGCCGTTCGGGCCGCTGCCACGGGATTGGGCTCACTACCGGGGGCTTTATGTCAGTGGCGACCAGGTCGTCTTGTCATACACACTCGGTGCGACACCCATTCTGGAGACACCGGCTATTGAGAGCGTCAATGGCGTTGATGCGATCACGCGCACCTTTTCGATCGGCGAGGTAAAGGCGAATACCGCCATCGTGCTCAGCCAGAGACACGGTTGCAACATTGCTATCGACGGTCTGACGGCCACTCTGCGGCGCAAGGATGCGAAAGATGCCGCGACCGACCGCATCGTCATCACGATGGACCGGGTCGACGACAACTGGGAGCGCCTCAGCATGGGCGCTCCGGGCAAGAGCGATTTTCTGACGCGCACGAAAGAACTGGGAATCTTGCCCGTCAACGGATTTCCCAAGCCCGGCGTGATCGAGGGTCCGGCTGCGACTGCCAGCCCCCTCTATCCTGGCGCTGTGCCCGGATCGCTTCAGCTGCTCAAAGATGGCGGAGCGTCGATGCGCAAGGATGATTACGAACGCTGCGTCTGGTTTGACGGACCGCAGGCGCGCTTCAGCGTCGATCTGAAAGCTTCCAAAGATATTCGCCAGGTCGACACGTTCTCCTGGCACGCCGACGAACGCGCGCCGCAGCTTTATCAGCTCTATGCCAGCAGCGAGGAGACTCCCGACGCGGCGGCGAAAGAACCGACCGCCGCAGGCTGGACTCTGCTCGCATCGGTCGACACGCGTTCGCAGGGCGAGGGCGGCATGCACGGAGTCAGCATCGCGCGGCCGGCGGGCGTACTCGGAAAGTTCAGGCATCTGCTCTGGGTCGCTCAGCCACCCAAAGCCGGCAGCAGCAACGGCACGTATTTCTGCGAAGTGGATGTTTACAGCACCGACGACGCGCCGAAGTTTCCGGATCGGAGACTTCCCATCGATCAGGCCACCGTGATCGGCCTGGCCGGAAAACCCGAGCGGGCGGAGCTCAAGAGTGTTGGCGATGAGACGGTGATCCTCGAGCTTGCCGCCGGACCGGCGCGGCAGGTGAAAGTGGTCATGTGGAACGGCGAAGCTGCGCAGGCGCAGAAGGTTGCGGCCGCGTGCGCTGCGTGGCCAGCAGGGAACGATCTGGCGACGCTGACGAAAGGCGGTCCGCGGCGCTGGGACAAGACGCTTGAAACGAAAGGAAAAATGGCGGCGGACAATGCAGCCTATGTCGTCGACACGATCGTGATGCCTGACAGCAATCCCTGGAACGCATGGTTCCGGCCGGGCGCATTCGACTTCTTCAGCGATGGCACGAGCGCCGCCGTCTCTAACTGGAGCGGCGACGTGTGGGTGGTTAAAGGCATCGATGAAAAGCTCGAGAAGCTATCGTGGCAGCGAGTCGCCACTGGTTTCTACAATCCGCTCGGTCTGAAAATCGTGAACGACCAGATTTATGTGCTCGGCCGCGACCAGATTACGCGGGTGCATGATCTTAATGGCGACGGCGAAGCGGACTTCTACGAGAACTTCAACAACGATGTGGCTGCGACCTGGAATTTTCACGAGTTCGCTTTCGATCTGCAGACCGACGCTGAAGGAAATTTTTACTATGCCAAAGGCGGCCCGGTGCGTTCTGGCGGGCGCGGCTTTGAGCGAATTGCCGCGCATCATGGATGCGTGCTGAAGGTTTCAAAAGACGGCGCAACGCTCGAGCGTGTTGTCACAGGACTCCGCGCGCCGAATGGAATCGCCATCGGTCCCGGCGGAGAAATCACGACTGGCGAAAACGAAGGCACGTGGGTTCCCGCCTGCAAAATCAACTGGCTCAAACCTGGCGGGTTCTCGGGCGTCGTCGACACGGCGCACCGGCCGGAGAAGCCCACGACGTACGATCCGCCGCTGTGCTGGCTGCCGCGCGAAGTCGACAACTCCGGCGGCGGGCAGGCGTGGGTGACATCCGACAAGTGGGGTCCATTCAAGGGCGAAGTGCTGCATCTTTCATATGGCACATGCTCTCTGTACAAGGTTTTGAAACAGGATCTGGGCAGCGTTATCCAGGGCGGGGTGGTGCGCATTCCGGTGACGTTCGATTCAGGCGTCATGCGCATGCGCTTTAACGCGCGCGATGGCCAGCTTTATGTCGCCGGCCTGAAAGGCTGGCAGACCACGGCGGGCAAAGACGGATGCTTCCAGCGCGTGCGTTACACAGGCAAGCCGGTAAATATGGCCAGCGATCTGGAGATTCGTAAAGACGAGATTTGGATTCTCTTCACCGATGCTCTGGATAAAACGGAGGCCGCCATTGCCGACAATTATTCAGTCGAGCAGTGGAATTATATCTGGTCAGAAGCGTATGGTTCGGCCGATTATTCCGTTTCAAATCCGAAGCAGAAAAAGCGAGACACGCTGGCGGTGAAGGCGGTGGAAGTTTCGGCCAATGGCAAAGCCGTTCGGCTCGTTGTTCCCGGTCTTCAGCCCGTGATGCAGATGAAGATCAAGTACAAGCTGAATGCCGCCGATGGTTCGCGGATCTCGCAGGAGATCAGCAACACCATTCACAAAATTCCGTAACGAGTTTACGCGTGGCGCGCGGCGCATTCAGGTTCAGGCGCCGCCGCATCGCCGGTCGGGAAGCTCAGCAGGATTTCGCCGTTAAAAACCCGCACGGCGTATGTTTTCAGGCACTCACGCGGTTCGCCGCCCTTTCCGGATGACAGGTCGAACTTGTGCGAGTGCAGCGGGCAAACGACTTTACCGTCGCCGCTGATGCCTTCGGAGAGCGGCCCGTTTTTGTGCGGGCAGCGGTTCTGAACGGCGAAGATGCGCCCATCGCGCTGCCGGAAGATTGCGATCTCCTCGCCGCACACGACGAAACAGTGCCCGATGCCGTCTGAGAGTTTCTCGGCGCTTCCGAGATTGAACGTGAGTGGGCGGACTTCATCCTGATTAGCCATTGCTCTCTGCAACCTCCAGTATTGCGGCCAGTTCCGGTCCGCTGAATTGAGTGGGGTACGCGGGCAGTTCCGCTTCTTTCCAGGGGTCCTTGTACGCATCAACCGCTTTCTGAATCTCCGCATCCAGCCGCGCGCAGATGCCCTCGCTGTCATCGACCAGGATGGCGCGCAGCTTGTCGATGCCGAGGCGCTCGACGAATCCATAGGTTCGTTCCAGGTACCGCGCATGCTCGCGGTAATACTGCATGAAGCGGCCCATGTACTTCAGCACGTCGTCATGCGTCTTAACGGTGCAGAGCAGGTCGCCCTTGCGCACGCTCGCGCCCGCCGCGCCGCCGAGGTAAATCTCCCACAAGCCGCCCTCGATGGCGACGGCGCCGAGATCTTTCACGTAAGCTTCGGAACAGTTACGTGGGCAGCCCGCCGTGGCCAGTTTCATCTTGTGCGGCGATTCAATTCCCTGGAAACGGCGCTCAATCTTCTGCGCCAGCGCAATCGAGTCGCCCACGCCATAGCGGCAGAAGTCTGTTCCGACGCAGCTCTTGCAGGTGCGGAATGATTTCGTATAGGCATGCCCGCTGGGCATGCCCAGCTCCTGCCACATGCCGGGCAGATCTTCCTTCTTGACGCCAAGCAAATCGATGCGCTGGCCGCCGGTGATCTTCACCATCGGCACCTTGTATTTTATCGCCACGTCGGCGATGCGGCGCAGCTCTTCGGGAGACGTCACGCCACCGTAGATGCGCGGAATGACACTGAACGTGCCGTCCTTCTGAATATTGGCGTGCACGCGATCATTGATGAAGCGCGCATCGCGCTCATCGATGTACTCATCAGGCCACAGCGATTTGAGCAGCGAGGCGAGCCCGGCTTTGCTGGCGGGACATTCCTTGCCGCCGGCGAGTGCATCGAAAACGGCGCTGACTGAGCGCAGGTTGCGGCGCTTGATCTCGGCGACGAGCTGTGATTTTTCGAGCGGCACGCCGGGAACGTAATAATTTTCGCTAGGATCAGCTTCGGCATCACCCTTGTATGCTTCAATCAGCTGCGCAACCATGCCCTTACAGGACTGGCAGCCCGTTCCCGCTTTGGTGCAGGCGCCGACCTTTGAAACGCTGTTGCAGCCCGAGCGCACGGCATCGACGATCTGTTTTTTGCTCACACCATTGCAGTTACAGATCTGAACGTTGTCGGGCATGCTGACCAGGTTGACCATCGACACGCCGGCGGGCTCTTCGCCAAAAAGCATGTCCGCGCGCCGTTCGGGAACTTTTGCACCCGAGAAGAACATCTGCATCAGCATGCTGGCGGCGTCCGCTTCTCCGAGCAGGATCGCGCCCGCGAGCTTCTCGTCGCGGATGATCAGTTTCTTGTAGACGCCGCGCTTGGGCTCGCGGTACACGACGACTTCATCGGTCGGAGCAGCCGGCTTGGTGTCGCCCATCGACGCCAGCTCGCAGCCCATCACTTTCAGCTTGGTGCCCAGCTTGGACCCCTGGTACGCGGCAGAAACATTTTTATTGGTGAGCACATCGGCGAGCACGTTGGCCATCTCCCAGATGGGATCGACGAGGCCGTAGATTTTTCCGCGGTGCTGCACGCATTCGCCAAGGGCGAAAATTTCCGGATCGTTCGTGCGCATCTGATCGTCGACGACGATGGCTTTGTCGACAGTGAGACCGGATACGGATGCGATCTCGGTAATCGGGCGGATGCCGGCGCTGACGACGACCATGTCCGTGTCCAGCGTCGTGCCGTCTTTGAACAGAAGCCGCGTGATCCGGCCTTCGACGGTCTCGATTTTTGTGGTGATCTTTTCGAGCAGGACTTTGACGCCCATGCCTTCCATCGTGCTCTTCAGCATCTGCCCCGATTCGGGATCGAGCTGCGCGATCATCAGCTGCGGCGCGGCTTCGAGCACTGTCACTTCGACGCCGTGCGTCAGCAGGCCGCGAGCGGCTTCCAGGCCCAGCAGGCCTCCTCCGATAACGGCAGCTTTTTTGCATTCTTTGGCATACTCGGCGATGCGTTCGCAGTCATCGACCGTGCGGAACATGAAAGTTCCCGCGCCGCCGAATCCTTCCATGGGCGGAACGAAAGGCCGCGAGCCGGTCGCGATGATCACGCGATCGTAGCCTTCCTCGATGGTCTTCTCTTCGAACGCGCTGTCCGGGCTGAGCGTGTAGGCCGAGGCTTCTTTTTTCATCGGTTTGCCGATGACGACCTTGCGTTCGCGGTCGATTTTCACTGCCTTGATGCCGGCGTGCAGCGTGATGCGGTTTTCCCAGTACCACGAGAGCGGGTTAATGAAGATTTCGGAGGCACTCTGGCTCCCGTTGAGCACGTTGCTGAGGAGAATGCGGTTGTAGTTTCCGTACGGCTCGGCTCCGAACATGGCGATGTCATAGGCTTCGGGGTCGCGCTTCAGAATCTCTTCGACCACGCGCGCGCCGGCCATTCCATTGCCGATGACAACCAGCTTCTGTCTGCATTTTTTAATCATGTTGCCCTCCCGTGGCTTCCTGGACGAAGTGAATCTGCTCTGAATGCAGCGCCCTGATGCGGACGGCGCAGGCCTTGTATGAAGGCTGGCGCGAATACGGATCGACGCTGCAATGCGTCAACTGATTGACCGTGGCGTAATGCATCGGAACGAAGAGCTGCCCGCGTTGAATGGTTGCGGAGACGTACGCCGACGCCTCGACCGAACCGCGCCGCGATTCGATGCAGACCGGCTGACCGTGCTGAATTTTCAGTTCGAAGGCATCGAGCGGATGAATTTCAACATACACGCTCTGCGGCGCGAGCTTGCGCAGCACCGCCGACTTTCCCGTGCGCGTCTGCGTGTGCCACTGCGCCACGCTGCCGCGACCAGTGAGCAGGCAGAACGGATACTGTGCGTCGGGCGGCTCGGGCATCTGGCGTGGTGCTTCGAAAAGAAATTTCGCGCGGCCGTCTGCGTGGAAGAAGCGTCCGTCTTCGAACAGCCTTCGCTCCTGGATCGGCGTCGGCGGATCGTCGTCGCTCCTCGGGAGTGCTCCGGCCGGCAGTGGCCACTGAATTCCGCCGCAGGCATCCAGGTGGGCGTAATCGGCGATGCCGGTGATATCGCAGGGCTGCCCAGCTGAGAGCTTTTTCATGATCTGAAAAATGGCTTCGGGGCTGCTGAACTCCTGGAACATCTCGGCGCAGCCCCACTGCGCGGCGATGAGCTTGAAGATGTAAAAATCAGCCAGAGCTTGCCCGGGTGCGCGCGCAACTTTCTTGATGAGGCCGATGCGCCGTTCGGAATTAATGAACGTTCCTTCTTTTTCGCCCCAGCCGGCCGCCGGCAGAATCAAATCAGCCTGCGCCGCCGTTTCGGTCGTGAAGTACATGTCCTGGACGACGAGGAAGTCGAGCTTTTTTCTGGCTTCGCTGAAGCGCTGTTGATGAATCCACGAATGCGCGGAGTTCGTGGCGATGATCCAGAGACCTTTGATCTTCCCGGCTTCCATGCCGTCGATAATCTGGTCGTAGGCGAGACTGTTCTGCGCCGGAATGCAGGCTGGATCGATTTTAAGAATCTCGGCGACGGCCTGGCGATGCGCGGCATTCAGGAAATCACGGCCGCCGAGCAGACCCGTGGTATTGCTGAACAGCCGCGAGCCCATCGCGTTGCACTGGCCGGTAATCGAGTTGGCACCGGTTCCGGGCCGGCCGATGTTTCCGGTCATCAGCGCAAGATTGATGATGCTCTGCGCGAGCCGCACACCTTCGTAGCTCTGGTTGACACCCATGGTCCACCAGAAAGACACGCGCTTGCCATCGTGAATCGTCTGCGCCAGACGCTGGAGCATCTCCTCGCTGATGCCCGTCTTTTCCGCCGTCATTGCGGGCGAAAAGTCGCGCAGGAATACTTCGAGCGCTTCGAATCCGCTGGTGTGAGCGTCGATGAACTCGCGCTTGATCCAGCCCTTGCTGATCAGGATGTTTGCAAGGCCGTAGAATAACGTCAGGTCCGATTTAGGCTGCAGCGCCACATGCTGTGTCGCGGCGGCCGCTGTTTCTGTGCGGCGCGGATCAACGACGATGATATGCGGATTATTTTTGTTGCGCAGCACGCGTTCCCAGAGAATGGGATGCGCAATGCAGAGATTGGATCCAATCAGGAAGATGACGTCGGATTCTTCGAAATCGCGGTAGGTGAACGGCGGCGAATCAAAACCAAAGGACTGCTTGTACGCCGTCACGGAGGTGGCCATGCACTGACGCGTGTTGCCGTCCCCGTGCAGGATCCCCATGCCGAATTTCGCCAGCGCACCGAGAAAGAGAAGTTCCTCAGTGGGAATCTGCCCCGTGCCAATCCACGCGAGGGAATCCGGCCCGTGGCGTTTCTGAATGTCTTTGAAGCGCGAGCAGAAAACATCGAGTGCCGCCGGCCAATCGACAGGTTGCAACTGTCCGGAAGCATCGCGCAGGTACGGCGTCGTCGCGCGGTCGTTCGACCTGAGAACCTCCAGTGCCTCCCAGCCCTTTGGGCACGCCATGCCTAGATTGACCGGGTACTCGGTTGATGGCGTCAGCGAGATCGCCTCGCCGTCGCGGAGGTGAATCGTGAGCCCGCAGCCGGTTGAGCAATAGCCGCAGGTCATCTCGGTCGTACCGTTGGGCTTGCTTTTTTCCGGCACCTGTCCCAGACCAAAACCGCCGGGCGTGAGGAGAAGTTCGCGCGTGAGCTGGCCGTCGCGCTGGCGCAGCATGTGGCGCAAGGCCGCGCCCAGACCTTCGTGCGGCACGCGCATCACAGCAGGCCTCCAGGCATCTTCAATGCGACGACCGCGCGGAAATACAGATAACGTTCCAGAAATTCACCGGTCAGCGCCGCCACAGCGAGAGCGGAAACCAGGGGCAACGCGAGCGAAGAGGTCATCTTTCCAGACAGCACAATCGGCAGTGCGCAGGCAGCGAAGCCACAGGCGAAGCGGAGGAGTGCTGCTGTGCGCGAATGCTGAGCGATGATGACGGCACTTTTCTTCAGCGGGGTAATTTGCGCGAGCTGCAGGTGCGAAAGAAGGCTGATTTCGATGATCATTTTAAGGAACGCCGATGCGCTGATCGTCAGCAGCAGCAGATCCGCCGTGCTGTTCAAAACTTCGGCGGCCCCTGCGGCAATCAGGGTGGTAAACGTTGCGGTGCTTCCGAGCAGAACAGTCGTCAGCCCAAACTTCGACACTGTGAGCGGTGCACTCCAGAAAACCCGGCGCGTATCGATGTAAATCATCATTGAACAGAAAACGCCAAGCAGCCCAAACACTGCGGCACTCACGCTAAGAGGCGTCAGCAGAGAGGCGCTCGCGCCGAGCGGCAGATACAGCGCCGAGACATACGCGGAGGCTGCGGCAAGAAACGCGCTAAAGGCGATGATCTCGCGGCTGAGCCACGAGGTTTTAAATCCGAGAAACGCGCGGAAGGCGTAGAGGGGCCGTCCCAGGTGCAACAGCGCGCAGTTGAGCCCAACTACGCCCGCCGCAAGAGCGGCTGCTGAGAGAATGCTGCGCGTGTCGTTCGCCGCCTGTCCCGTAAGAGACAGCAGCGCATCCCAGGTGAATGCACCGGCCGAAAGCTGCGTGAGCACGAGCATGAAAACAAGCGGCAGGTGGCTGTGCTCGGGCGAGATGTGCCCGGCGTCGGAAGCGACCATCTTCGGATGAAGCTTCTTCTTCGCCACGTACTGCGTGGCAGGATGGGTGTAGTCCGCATCGGGCGCGGCCGGCAAAAAGCAATTCTTCGACGTCGCTTCGATAATTTTTTCAGTGTCGACGATCTTAATTTTGATCGCAGTGTTCGGGCAGGCCTGCACGCAAGCGGGCGCCTCGTTGGCTTCCAATCGGCCGCTGCACATATCGCATTTGCGGACGATGCCTCGCGACTGGCTGTATTTTGGCACATCGTATGGGCACTTCAGGATGCAGTACTGGCAGCCGATGCACTGGTCGTCAAGATGCTTGACGATGCCGGTCACTTCGTCTTTGTCGTAGGCCTTCACCGGGCAGCCATCCAGGCATGCAGGGTGGGCGCAATGATGGCACGCGGTGGTGACCATGTGAAACATCGGAAGGTTGGGCGTCTGCGTATGGATCAGCCCGACTGAGCGCCAGGTTTCGTTCTCATCCAGGCCGTTCAGGCTATGGCAGGCGGTGACGCAGGCTTTGCAGCCGGTGCAGGCATCCAGGTCGACTTCGAAGGCATACTGCTGGCCGGGATCGGGCTTCGTGAGAGGGATCAGATCGCGGTAGTAACGCGCCTGAAGAGGCAGCGCGTGGTTTTCGTGTGATTTAGCGAAACGCTCAACGGCCGTCAGGCGCTGCTGATCGCGCAGCAGATCTTCCAGCAGCGTAAACGCGGGTGCCTGGCTTTCGGGCTCCGCTGTATTTGTCTTCTCGAGAAGCGCTGAGTCGATCATGTCGTTCATCAAGGCACAAGCTGTGCCAGCGCCGCAGAAATGATTTCTTTTAAACAATGCGCTGTTTCAGACAGCGTTGCGCAGTTTCCAACACCTGATCTGCTCGATTTACGCACTTTCTGCTGCGATCGATGGGAGTTTGAGCAGCAGGGTCGTCGCCGCTGCTGCTGAAGATTGAACGAGGGCAGTGTTGAACTTTGAGCGCTCTGGCGAAGATGAAGTGAGAGGCTTCAGGCCGGTTTTACCGTACGCGGCCGGCGGTGCTCGCCTTTGCTCGCCAGGTAAAGGAGCAGATGCTTGCGCAGACGGTCGTATTCCGGCTGCTCCAGCAGTTCTTCGCGCGAGCGCGGGCGCTCGAGAGTCACCGGTACGATTTCGCCGATCTTCGCCGCCGGGCCGTTGCTCATCAGGATAATGCGGTCGGAAAGGTAGATCGCCTCGTCCACGTCATGCGTGATCATGATGACAGTCTTTCGTTCGCTTTCCCAGAGTGTCATCAGGTCATCCTGCATGACGGCACGGGTCAGAGCGTCCAGCGCGCCGAACGGCTCATCTAGGAGCAGGACCTTCGGATTGATGGCAAATGCGCGCGCGATGCCCACGCGCTGTTTCATTCCGCCGGAAATTTCAGCGGGCTTTTTGTGCAGGTGCGAAGCGAGCCCGACCATTTCGAGGTGATGCGTGGCGCGTCTCTTGATTTCGGCCTGCGACAGTTCCGGAAAGACAGTGCGGATTGCCAGCACGATGTTGTCCATCACTGTCAGCCACGGCAGCAGCGAATGGTTCTGAAACACGATTCCGCGTTCGGGTCCAGGCTCCTTCACGCGCTGGCCATCGACAGTCACGTGCCCGCTGGTTGGAAGTTCAAGGCCGGCGATAATGTTCAGCAGCGTGCTCTTGCCGCAGCCGGAATGTCCGATGATCGAGACGAACTCGCCCTGATCAATACCCAGCGAAACATCGCGAAGCGCTTCGTAGTCCGGGCGGCCGTTCTCTCCGAAGAACACTTTGCTGACCGAGGCGATCTGCAGGTAGGAACGGGGTACGGGAGGCATGCTTTTTCCTTTGGGGCCATCAATGCGAAACAGCTTTTTCCAGCCGCGTCATGACGACGTTCATGAGCAGCCCGACTATGCCAATCAGCAGCATCGCGAGAATGGAGCGATCAACCGAGCCGGCGTTGTATTGATCCCAGCAGAAGAAGCCGATACCGTCCTGGCCATTCAGCATCTCCGCAGCAACGATGACCATCCACGCGATGCCCAGTGAAATGCGCAGCCCGGTGACGATGTGCGGCAGTGTGGCAGGCCAGTAGATATCGCGGAAGATCTGCCACTCGCTCATTTTCAGCATGCGCGCGACATTCAGGTAATCCTTGTTGATCTGCATGACGCCAAAAGACGTGTTCAGCAGCGTCGGCCACAGCGAGCAGACGAAGATGACGAAAATCGCCGCCATCGTCGGCGCTTTGAAGCGCTCGTTCTGCATCGCCGGCGCGGAGAAAATCGCGAGCGCCACCGGGTACCACGCCAGCGGCGAAATCGGCCGCGCCAGCTCGATAAGTGGATGAAGCGCGCGCCGCATGAACGGTTTGCATCCGACCAGAAATCCCAGCGGTATGGCGATCAGCGCTCCCAGGAAAAATCCGGCAAGTACGCGCAGGACACTATAGAGCACCAGCATGGGCAGGCCGACGCGGTTCTGCGCGCCCCAGAAGGACTGCTGGATGAACTCAACACACAGCATAGCCGTCGTCCACGGCCCGGGCATTTCCCTGGAGAGCAGGCTCGCCAGCGACCACAGCATGAGGAAGAAGGCGGCGCCGAATCCCACCGGCAGGAAGTGATCGGAGATCAGGCGGTCTTTTCCAATAACGACCAGATGCAGCCAGACGAAACTGGATGCAATCAGCAGCAGCAGCACGAAGAAAATTGAATAAGGCCGCCCAGACCACGCTTCAACATAACCCCAGATCAACGGCAGAAAGAAACCGCCGAGAGCTCCGAGCGTGCCGACCAGGCCGCCGGCGGCGCCGACGTCTTTCTCAAAGTAATGGCTGATGTATTTGTAAACCGCCGCCTTGCCCACGCCCATGCAGATGCCGAGCACAAAAATGAGAGCGGTGAAAACAGCGACATCGATCTTAAATCCGAGTGCTCCCGGCGGCAGCGCAAGCGGAAGGCAGGACAGCAGCATCGCGGCAAAGACGCTGTACGTTACTTTCGAGGCACCATAACGGTCAGAAAGCCATCCGCCCAGCGGCCGCAGCAGGCTCGCCGGGAACACGAACAGCGAGGCCAGCGCTGCGCCATTAAAAAAGCTGGTTTCGTACACGCGCATGTAATAGCTGGGCAGCCAGATGCACAGCGCCACGTACGCTCCAAAGACCACAACATAGTAGAGCCCAAAACACCACAGCCGGACTTCCTTCAACGGCAACAGCATTTCGCGCATCGGTCGCCCGTGTCCGGGGCGCCGGTCTGTTGCCGGGGCAACCAGCCAGAGCACCACCGCCATGATGCTCAGCAGGATGGAGTACAGGAACGGAATTGCACGCCAGCCACCAGGAACAAATCCGCCCAGAAGGCCGCTGGCCGGAATGGCGCTGAGCAGCAGCGGCCCTGCGAGCTTATTGATTGACGATCCAATATTGCCGACGCCGACAGTACCGAGCGCTACACCCTGGCGATCCTTGGGAAACCAGGCAGAGGTCCAGGCGATCGCGACGGAAAATGAATTTCCCAGGATTCCGAGCATGAAACCGTAAATAAGAAGCTGTTCAAAAGATTTGGCCGTGCTTAGCAGATACGATGCAACCGCGCCGGCAATGAGCAGCATCAGCGTGAGCAGCCGGCCGCCGTAGCGATCGGTAAGAAGGCCGAAGGGAAGGCGCCAGATCGAACCGTTTAAAACTGGTATTGAGACCAGCCAGCCAAATTGCGACGCCGTCAACTTGAACTCCTCTTTGATCGGCACCGCCAGCACCGCAAATACAAGCCAGGCTGCAAACATTACGGTGAATCCAGTCGTAGAAAGGATCAGCACGCGCGCTGATCCTGTCATCGACTGTTTGCCGGCTTCTGCCTGCGACATCTCCGGAGTAATCAGACATTCCGTTTGAAGTGATTGCATCAACCGCCTCGCTCTTGTTCAACCCATCGAATGCACAACAAACGCTACGCCTTGATACCGAACTGCTGCCAGTAAGCCTCTGGATCGGCGGGATCGAAAACCATGCCGTCGAAGAGTGTTTCCTTACCGCGAGATTCCATGCCTGCCGGAAGCGCGACTTCGGCCATTTTCGCGCCATCGGTGAAGTAATCCTGCCGCATGATGCGCCTGGCTTCGCTCTGGTAGTCCGGTTTTTCAGCGAGCATGCCCCAGCGGCGATGCTGACTCATGAACCACATTGCGTGGCTCAGGTAAGGAACCGGGGTATTCCGTTCAAAAAAGCGCATGTAATCGGGATCATCGACAGGTGAGGCGCCGGGAGCGTGTATGTACTTGCCCAGCATGCGGTCGAGAATCGTATCAGGCTTGCAGTTGACGTATTCCTGCCTGCCGATGATCTCAGCAGCCTCGGGGCGATTCTTCAGATCGTCGAGCCAGCGGCAGGCTTCGAGCGTGGCGGCGATGAGCGCTTTGCAGGTGTTTGGACTGGCCTTGGCAAACTCTTCGGTAACGCCGAGCACCTTTTCGGGATGGTCCTTCCAGATACCCTGCGTGGTAATGCCAGTGCCGCCAATGCCTTCAGCGACTGCGCGGGCGCCCCAGGGTTCGCCGACACAGTAGCCGTCCATGTTCCCGGTCTTCATGTTGGCGACCATCTGCGGCGGCGGGATCGTAATCAGCTTCACATCCTTATCTGGATGTACGCCGCCGGCGGCGAGCCAGTAGCGTGTCCACATCGCGTGAGTTCCCGGTGGGAAAGTCATCGCGAAAGTCAGCTTCATGCCTTTTTCAGTGATGGCTTTCTTGATATCCGCAGGCGTCTTGATGCCAGCGTCGAGCAGACTCTTTTTAAGCGTGATCGCCTGGCCGTTGAGGTTCAGCATCTGCAGCACGCACATCGGCACTTTCTTTACAGGCGAATTGACGTCGCCCACACCCAGCGATGAGCCGACGATCATCCCAAGGAGAATATGTGCGCCCTGGATCTCGTTCTTCTGGATGGCATCACGTGTCGCCGCCCAGCTGGCCATTTTTTTGATCGCTACATTCAATCCGTACTTTTTGTAGATGCCTTTTTCGGATGCAATTACCAGCGGGGCGCAGTCTGTGAGCGGGATGAACCCGAGTGTAAGATCGGTTTTTTCAAGCTTTTCAGCGGCGCGAACGGTCGCTGTGCTGAGTCTGCCGACGCCAGCAGCAACGCTCACAGCTGCAAAACTCCTGAGCAGATCGCGTCGCGTCAGGCCCGATTGGGTGGTCTTCATGTCAGACTTTCTCCTTGTTTGTCTGAGCTGAGGTGCCATGGAGCACCGAGCATGCCAGTTTTTCACAGTGCCGGATTTAGACCGGCCTGCGCATTCTTGAACGGTCGTTAAAACGCCGCGCACTCTCCTGCTGCTTCATACTGAGCAATTCTTCCTGGAAGCTGCAAGTCTGAAGCAATCCCATGTTTTGGATGTCGAGGCTGCTGGTGAAATTTGCGCGGCGGATTGATCATTATCGAACATTCCTGTCTAAGGCCCGATTGGCTTAAGTTCTCTGACACGTGCGGCCCAAACGCATGCGTCAGCGTTAGAACCACACCTGAAAATTCACGACAAAGTTGTCGTTCTTGACGTCGTGGAAGGCGCGCCCGGCGCTGCTGGTCGAGGGATCGTCGACCCAGTTGTAGTTGAGCTGGATCTTGGCGTTGTGGCCCTTGATGTAATAGTTCACGCCGGCGGTGTAGACCTGCGTCTTGAACGTGTCGGTATGTGTGGCCTCATTGAGGTCCGTCAGCTGCACGTTTTCGAACACGTCGTAGCGCGCGGCGAACTCGACGTTTTTCAGCCACTTCGGACAGGAGTCTGCGAAAACGCTGTCCGCCAGTTTGTAACCCATCGAGGCGTACCAGCCCTGTGAGGAGAACGGATTTCCGACCGTCTGGAACGACGCTCCGGCCGCTGGCGCGCGCGGATCGACGCGCGCGGGATCGAGCACCGTCGAAGGCGTATTGCGGTCTTTGATGTATGCCCACTCGCCGCGAAGCCACCAGCCTTTCAACGGCCCGCCTGGAGTGTAAAACGCGTGTGCGTAATGCCGCATGGCCCAGTTCTCATCACGATTGAGCCCGCTGACAGGGCTGGCGATGGGGCTGTTGCCTGCGGCCTCGCCATGTACGCCGAACATCGAGCTGAAGCTCAGTTCCAGGCTGCCGAAACATTCATGTTTCCAGAGCGGGCGAAGCAACAGCCGGTACTGAAAATCTTTTGCATCGTTGTCGTCGGCGCGGTTTTGCGTCTGGCCTGCCGAAAGATAATAGTTACCCGCGCCGTTGAACGCGCCCAGCCAGTACTGGAAACGCTCCTCCCACCACGTTCCGTGCACTTGCAGACCCAAATCGCGGTTAGTCGTAAGCTGGCCGATAAACGAGCGTTCCACAAAATCGAGCGCGCCGTTCAAGCGGATGCCTTCGTCGCCGAGCGCCGGGCGAAACTGGCCGATCTGGAAATCATGGTGCGGGATGACGCCATGGTAGTTGATCCACGCGTCCTGAATCAGGCGCGGCGTGCCGCCGCCTCCGGTCTGTACGTTGGCCAGATTGTTGTTCAGCCCGCGCTTGAAAGTTCCCTGGTTCGAATTGAAACCGGGATAGCTGAGCTGCTCGCGAGCCGGATCGATCCACAAACGTGCCGAAATGTTCTCGTGCAGATCCATGTCGAAGATCAGATCGGTACGCTTGATCTGAAAGCCGTCGTTATCGACGGCCTCATTTGTGTCGTTGATATTGTTGATGTCTGGATCGTGGAAGAGTCCCTTGTTGTCGTTCTGTATGGAGTAATACCAGATCTGCACGAGTCCGCCGATCTTCAGCTTGCCGGTCTTCGTCGCAACAGGCGCATTCGGGCCATACTTGGCATCGACAACTTTGTCCACGGCGCCTTTGGCGATCGGTGCTGTCGCCGCGGCCGCCTTTGCTTTGCGAAGTTCCTCAATATCCTTTTTCATCTGTTCCCATTCGGCCTGCGAGATCTCGACCGCGCGCGCGAGCGCGCACAAAAAAACGCAAAGCACCAGTAGACATTTACACGTTTGAGTCATTGTCCCCCTCCCAAAAGCGCCGCCCTGCGGCTGCGCGCCGCCTTTCGCGCGAAGCGTTAAGACACTCGCGTCCACGACGACACAGCAACCTCGCTGTTCCGCGCGGCCGGGTGTGAACTTTCACACGCTCTTAACGTGAGAGGACCAATAGCAGGCGCGTTGCCAATGCCGTTTACGAAGTTTTTGTGGTCAAAAGAGCTGTTGTGTGCTGGATTCGAAACAAAGCGGGGTCCACCGGACACGCGTGAGATGATTTCGGAACAGCTATTCCTGCCGTCGGAACTGTGGTGTTCACCATGCTGCGCTTTTTCGTTCAACCGGGGCGTTCAGAATTCAGCATTCATCCTCTGCGCAGGCGCAGAAGGAATTCGTTAAGCGCTGAAAAGTTCTGAACACTCTCGGGCAGGGTTGAACTTTCAGCAGCCGGATCGAGCTGCGCTTCAAGCACGCGCGCGTGGTCCAGAAACCCAGAGAACTCTTCCGGCTGGAGGCGGCCTTTCTCTTTGCCGGACATCTTGCGCGCGACGAGATCAGCGATGAAGGGCAGCTTGAAGTTCTCATTCAGTTTCAAAATGTTTGCTTCCACTTCGCCGGTACGCAGCAGATGCAGCCCGGTCATCGCCACGCGGAAAAGGTACAGGAGCGCCTTGGCGGTGGGCTGGGCATCTTTTAAAACCAGCTTCTCCTGTGTCCGGAAGAATCCTTTGTAATGATGAACGACATGCCGCGTCATGGCGCCGCGCGCCAGTGCGCGAAGCTCATCCAGATGTCCGCCATCGTACACAATCAGCGGCGAAAAAATCTGCTCGAGCACATAGCCGTTCTTGCGTGTCAGCAGCAGCAGATATTTGCGGATGTCATGCGAGACGCAGTCGACTTCAATCCCATCGATCAGCCCGCCAGTCGACTCGTACGTTTCCTCTGGATCCGTCAGCCCGAGCATCTCATCCGGCGGCAGTACGTGACAGCCGCGCAGATCGATGTCGGAATCTGCCGATGGAAAGCCGTAGAGATGCGCGCCTGAGATTGCGACGAAGACGAAGCGTGCGGGTCTGGCACCGGGAAGAGCGCCCGTTTCCAGCGCCCGCTTGCCGCGATCGATCGCCAGCTCGTTGATTGTCATACGCGGCTCCTGCGTGTTTCGATGAGAAACCGGTCGACCGCTTCAACGTCCGGCCGCTCCGGCAGCGCGGTTTTCCCGTACTCGTCCTGGAACACCACATTCAGTTCGAGCGCACGCGCATAGACCTGCTCGAATGACAACTCCCCGCGCTTGATCGACAAAAGCTCCGCTCGGTACTCGCCCACATCGACCAGGATGCCTCTGCCGCGCAGCGCCTCGATTCCGGAATAGAGCAGCCGGATCAGGTGCATGGCGTGCTTCGGCCGTGGCTCGCCGCCGGTCTCTACCTGCCGCTTCAGCTTCTTGAACTGCGAGAGCACGTAACCGGAATACGTCTGATACAAATATTTCGAAAGAAACGCCGGCCGCAGCTCGCGCAGTTTTCTCCCGATCGCATCGCAGTGCAGCACATTCGCCTCGCCGACGTAAAGACTCTCGAGGATGTTCGGGTTGGCTTTCAACGCCAGCCGCAGGAATTTTTCGAGTTCCCACCAGCAGAAGTCGTTGGCTTCTTCGCTGGAGTTATGATCAAGCGTGCGGCCGTCCGCCATTCGCTTGAACTCGATCTGCTCAGGCAGCGGCTGCAGCGACCAGTGCCATTCGGCAGGCGGAACGTACACGCCGCGCTCGTCGTTGTCTGAACTCTCATCGGCCAGGCCAAACGCTTTCGAACCCATGCGTACGCGGTAGACAAGGTACGGTTCAAACGCGGCAAGCTCGCGCGCGGGCAGTTCATCCTCCGGCGCGTCGGTCCTGCGCACGACAATTTCCGTCTTCAACGCGCGCACCGCCTGCTTGTCGGTGAACTCGATCAGGTACGAATACTCATTAGTCAGCGGCGCCTCGCGAACGACCCCAACGCTGCCGGCTTTCTTGAAGACATGTTTTCCGTCAGCGTCGAACACTGCGCCCATGACGGGCAGATCTTTCTTCAACACCACCTGTGTGCCGAGCGGAATAATAAAGTTCGGCGAGAGCTGCGAAGGATCCATTCACGCAGTCTCGGATGGCTTCTTTGGTTCGTCAACACGACTTCGCGTTACAGAAAACGAACACGCGCGACGCGTTCCCTGTGACTACGTTACGCGTCAAAGTTCCCAGCCCTTGCGGTACTCCCGGCGGATCAGCGCGTCGGCTTCCGGTGCGTTCCTGGCTTTCAGTGCCGCGCCATCCCATTCGAGCTTCTTGCTCAGCCGGTACGCCACGTTGCCGAGCAGCACCGTCTCGGTCAGACAGCCGGAGTAATCGAAATTACACGTCGTTGTGCCGCCCGTCTTGATGGCGGTAATCCATTCGTTGTAGTGCCCGATTGAATCGGGAATTGTCGGCGCAGGCGGCTTAAAATCAGCAAACTTGTCCGTGGGCAGAAGAATGTGACGGCCGTAATCGGCGATCAGCATGCCTTTGTCTCCGACGAACAGAACGCCGCTTCCGAAACTTGCGGGCTTGCCGTCTTTGCCTGCAGGCAGCGTCAGCGTTCCCAGCAGCGCCGGCTTCACTCCACCGTCGTACCAGTGCAGGGTCAGCGGCGGCATCTCACCGCGAGCCGGATAGGTCCAGCGCACTTTCAGATCCTGCGGCGCGCCCTCGGGGTGAACGGGCGGACCTTCGGCTTCCACCGTGTCCGGGTGCCGGAGCTTCAAAGCCCAGAACGGAAGGTCGATGAAGTGGCAGCCCATATCGCCCAGCGTCCCGCCGCCGTAGTCCCAGAACTTGCGCCAGTTTCCGGGATGAATTCCGGGCTGAAATGTGCGGGCGGGCGCCGGCCCCTGCCAGAGATCCCAATCCAAATGCGCGGGAACTGGTTTCACTTCAGTGATCAGCCGGCCGTTTGACCAGCCTTTGCCGCACCAAACATGGCATTCGGTCACATTTCCGATCGCACCGGATTGAACAAGTTCGACGACACGGCGGTAGTTGCGTTCGGCATGGATCTGCGTGCCCATCTGCGTGATGCGCTTGTTGTCGACTGCGAGCTTGGCCATCAGTCGCGCTTCATACACTGAATGCGTCAGCGGCTTTTCGCAGTACACATGCATGCCCAGCTTCAGCGCCATCACCGATGCCGGAGCGTGCGTGTGATCGGGAGTGGAGATGACGACTGCGTCCAGGTCGTTGCGTTCGAGCAGCTTGCGGAAGTCGCGGTACTTTTCTGCCTTCGGGAACTTCGCCCCTGCGCCTTCAAGATACTTTTCGTCCACGTCGCAGAGCGCCACGATGTTTTCGCCCTTCACGCCGTCGATGTTCGCCGTCGAGCGGTTGGCGACGCCAATGATGCCGATGTTCAGCTTCTCGTTTGGAGACTGCTTGCGCCAGCTCGCCGGATCAGGACCCGCCATCGCGCCGCGTGAGAGCATGCCTGCAATAAAAAACGAACCGTATCCGGCTTTGCGCAGAAAGTCCCGACGTGACAGGTTATGCGTGGCCATGCGTGTGTCTCCTTTAATAAGGTGGAGCGTTGCCCAGAGTTGAGTACACCGGCATTCCACAATTTCCCGTATATGTTACGCGCCCATAACGCTGAATTCTGTCCAGAAACGCACCGTGCGTATGAGAGAATTTAGAAGTACGAGTGGTTGCATTCCTGAAAACTCTTGCACAGGTGCTCAGCCGGCCGCTTTTGGCCGGCTCTCATCGCAAGAGCCCGCTATAAGGCCACGATACTGAACCCTGAAAACTTTTGCACATGTGCAGACTCGTCTGTCGGTCGCAGAAAACTGCCGCAAGGCTCAAGCAGGCTCAGTCCTAAATTCAGACGAACAAGACGCCAACTTATCATCGTAAATAATTCATTTTGCGAACCTTTGCGATTCGCCTTGACTCTGCGTATTAAACAATCGAGGATACACGATTATCTCTCATCTGGAGCTTCATTATGCGGACGTCAAAGACCGCGCGTCGCGCTGGCGGGCTGATCTTTATTGTCATTACTTTCGCGCTCGTGGTTCTGCAGCGACCCAAGTCAGCTGTAGACCTCCCGCAGGTCAAAGCACCCCTCGCGTCCGACACTTGGAACGCCGAAGCACTGCTCGCGCAATACTATCCCGCGCCAGCGCGGACGCCGAACACGCCGCCGAAGTATCAACCCATCGCCGCGACGCGTGACGGCTTCGAGCCACCTGCCGATATGCAGAAGCTCATCGATAACCCCGGCAGCCGCTGGAAGAATCCCGCGAAAGCCGTGCAGCCTGTTTTCCCGAAATCCTTCGCCGGTCCGGTGAGGGTGCGCTGCGCGTCGGCCGACGTGAGCGCCATTCCGATCGGCGCCAATCTGCAGAGCAGCGGAGAGATCGCCGCTGACGGCAGCCTCATCTACCGCGACGCATTTGGCCCCGGCATAGACGTGGCCTACCGCTGCGAAGCGATCAAGACTGAAGAATTTATTGTGATCCGCGATGTGGCGCGAGCTTCAGCTCGCGAAGCCGCTTCGCGTGGCAGTGTTGTGACGGGTGACGAGTGGCGAGTGACGGGGGGCAACTCCGCGCGAGCCACCGCCGTTCTCCCCCTCTCTTCTGAGGAGAGGGGGCCGGGGGGAGAGGTCAGAGCGGTCACGCAATTTAGTTGGGATCTTCAGTGTGGCGGCCTGAAGCCCCGCCTGACTCCCGGCCATACGATCGAATTCTGTGACGAACAAGGCGTCCCGCGCCTGCGCATCAACGCGCCCGAAGGCAAGGACGTCGCCGGCAAACTTTTGCGCGCCGGCGAGCAGCTCAAGCTCTCGCTCGACGGCGAGCGGCTGACTCTCGCGTGCGACCTCAGCCGCGCGAAGTTTCCAGTCGTAATCGATCCGAGCTGGAGCACGACGGGGGCGATGGCAGTTGCGCGCTACGCTCATCAAAGCGTTGTGCTAAACAGCGGCAATGTACTGGTGACCGGGGGAAATGGTCCGTCTACGTCTGTAGAACTCTACGATGTCGCGACTCAGACATGGAGTAGTCTACCGAATATGAATCAGGCGCGCGACGCGCACACTTCAACACTATTATCTGATGGCACAGTCCTAACTGTTGGTGGTTATTCATTTGACGCTTATGGAACTGCGGAGCGGTTCGACCCTGCTACCGCGGTCTGGCATACGACCCCTAATCCGCTTTTTAAACATAGGCAGCACACGGCGACATTATTGAATGACGGTACTCTGATTGTGACCGGAATGGATTCTTCCGTGGAATGCGAAATCTTTTCGCCTACCAGCAATTCCTGGAGCGCCACTGGGAGTTTAGCCGCCTACCACGGTGAACAACGTCGTGCTGCCTTACTTCCGGACGGAAGCGTTCTTGTAGTTGGCGGAATGTTTTCGCCAGAGAGCGAACTTTACAATGCTCAATCAGGAACGTGGGCCGTAACTAGCGCCATGCAGCGGAGCCGTTTTGGACATACTTTAACAGTTCTGAATAGCGGCGATGCGATTGTAGTAGGAGGCAAAGTACCGACGGCGACAGCTGAATGCGAGATATTCTCGCCTTCGACTTCCCAATGGAGACCAGCGGGACGTTTAAACTTCGCAACTTCGTCACACACTGCAACCCTTTTGCATTCTGGAAAGGTAATGATAGCGGGTGGTGATTTCTCTGGTAATGGCGACGCGACCGCGAACTGCGAGATTTACGATCCTGCAGTGGACGCCTTTACAGGCACCTCTGCATTATCTACTGCTCGTTTTTCCCATACCGCGAACTTTCTCGCGAACGGATCAGCCATTGTTATTGGTGGCATTGGACTCTTTTCCATACCCCTTGCCTCCTGCGAACTTTTTGATCCGAACTCCGCACCTATCCTCCAAGCCGGAGTTACTCCTACTGGTGCCACACCCAGCCAGAACATTACCTTTTCAGCGCAAGGCACCGACCCCGACGGCGACACACTCACGTATCTCTGGGACTTTGGCGACGGCGCCACCTCTACCGAGCAGAACGCCACGCACGCGTACGCGGCGGTGGGCAGCTACACGGCGATGGTGACCGTCACCGACGCGGCGGGCGGGATGGCTTCGGCGACGGTGCTCATTCAGGTCAGCAAGGCCCCGACAGGGAGGGTGACGACAAGTGACGTTGTCGCGTTCGGCAGTCTGCCGTTCACGTTCGACGCGAGCACCAGCACCGATCCGGAGAACGCGATTGTGTCGTACGAATGGAATTTTGGTGATGGTTCGCCCAACGGCAGCGGGCAGGTCATCTCTAAGATTTACGAGCAGCCTGGCACTTACACGGTAACGCTGACGATCACTGACGCGGCGGGCGTCAGTACCACCGTGACGCGGCTCATCGAAGTGCTGCCTGGAAACCAGGCGGGGCTCTACAATGGCTTTGTTGATTACAAAGTCGGCTGGAACCGCTTGGCGGACAGTAAAGATACGCTGACGCTGAACGCCAGCGTGAACGTTGGCGATGATGGGATCGGGAAAGATACGCCCGTCGCAGTGGAAATCGTGGGACAGCGATTTACGGGAACGCTTGACCTGAAACTGCGCGATTATTCCGACGCGAATGCAAAATGGACGGTGAAGGCGAATGTCCGCAAGCAGCCGGCCGGCACGGTTCTGATCACGCTTAAAGTGAAAAACGCCAACCTCGGCCTGGGCTTTAATCAGCTCGGCGTCATCGGCAACGGCGATCCGTCGGACATCGTCGAGAAGGACATTCCGGTGCGGCTGGAGATCGGCACGCGCAGCTTTGAGGTGCTTGTTCCGTCCGAATTCAAATTCAACGCCGCAGGACAGAAGGCGCGCGGCGAGGGAGATTCGTAACCTTCTTCTGTGACAGCCTGACCCAGTTCGCCCCGCGAAGCCCCGGTTATCCCGGGCGCGTACAAGCGGCTCTTCGAACAGACGTTTGTGAACCTGAAGGATAGTCCGCGGTCTCGCTGCTCACGACGCGCCTGATGTTGCCGGCGACGGCGAGTTGGCCAGCAGGACGGGCGGGCTTTCGTGTTTCGCGGGGACCGATGCCCGGCGGTAAATGTTTTTCCCGACCTTCTTCATCAGCAGCGGGATGGTTCGCACCGCATTGCGGTCGTTTTCCTGATAGCTCGGATCCTCGGCTTTTTTCTTTCCAGAAGCGACAGCCTTTGGCTCAAGTTTCGGCAAATCTTCCCAGGGAACCAGGCACCAGTGGAGCCGCTTGTCTTTGTCCACAATTTCCGCGTGCTTCCATCCGGCAAAATAACTCCGTGCGCACCATCGGTGGTGCTCAGCAATGGCCAGCGGTTCAATATCCGCTTCGCTGAACGATTCGATCAGCTGATCGTCGGGATGAGCCGGCTGCCTGGCGGCATAGCAATTGAGTGCGCGCAACTTCACTTCAATGTGATCGGCCTGCTGGCGGTTGGAGTCGCGGATATCCTCATTGAGATTTTCCCAGGACCCAAGCTTCTTTTCGCGAGCCTGCTCGTAATGTGCGTGAATTTCTTTCGCGAGCACATCGCGTTCGCCGAGAACCACGTTCTTTTCGGTGCAGACATGCTTGATCTCACCAAAGACGCACAGTCCGCCGGAGCGGTTCGCTGCAGCGGGTTTGGCCGTGAAACTCAGCGGAGCGGGCTGGCGTGTGCGCACGCGAACCGGAACGTTCTGCAGTTTCAGGACCTCGGCCAGTTCCATGCCCAGCGCAAGCGACTTGCTGTCATCGTCCAGGCAGACGGCGATATCCAGAATCTGCAACGGATCGCGGGACCATTCCTCGATCTTCGTCCGGAATTCCCGGCGCTCGGCCGTGGAATTAATGAATTCCAGGCTGCAGGGAATTCTGTCGACCGGATAACGCCAGCGGAACGCACTTTCTTTCTGCTTTTCGGGGTCGTTGTCAATGACCGTGATGCGAATGGGTTTCTGATTGGCGAAATGGCCCTGCTGCAGCGCCTGTATGGCAATGCTCTCTCCCATTTCTCCGAAACCAATGATCACCAGGTGGACCGTGCGCGGATCGTGTGCGCCGTAGTATTCGGGATCAAGCGGCATGTCGGCGAGCGCCGCTCGTGCCGACGCGGCGTAGATGTTGAAGTACTGCACGCTCAGGGAACGCGCGCGTTCGCTGTCGGGTTTCTGGCGACAGCAGTTGCCCCAAAGCGCCAGATTGCCGATGTGAATAAAAACCTGCAGCGGTGTTTCCGTTCCCGTACGCGCTTCGGCCGCGCGATCTGCAATCTTGAGATTGGCCAGGTCGTCCTTCTGCAGCGCAAACAACTGTCTGGCGCGATCGGCTCGGGCAGCCAGCAGCGTGCGCCGATCGCCGGGGTCGCCAATCATGACGATGGCTCCGTAGTCGCGTGCCACGGGAATAAGATCGTCCTCTTCATCCTCATGAATCAGGACCACGCGCTGGCGCAGCGCGAGATCGCGGACCAGTTCCAGAGCCAGGGTGCTGTTGCCGCAGATGATGGCGTGGTCGGAGTAGCAGAAGCGCACAAAAAGCAGACGGAGCTGCTCGTTATACATGGAGAGGAGCGCGACAAACGCGGTGAAGACAGTTGCGAATGGCGCTAAGAACAGCGATATGATCAGGAAATCGTTTTTTGCGCCGGCATCCAGGTTTGCGTTCAGCGTAAAAAGCTGCAGCGCAAGATAGAATCTGTCGTACCACGGTGCGCCGGGCTTGTGCTGATCACAATGAATCCATGCGCCGGTTATGCTGAGCAGCAGGGCGACGAAGATTACTGCAGCGACCAGGATCCATTTATCATCGCGCCAGCGGCGGGCCAATGATACGGAAAAACGTTCTTTCGGCGTGTCAGGCGGCGTCGGCATCAAAGCGACCTCGTTGCGATCAGATGTGCTCGAATCGTAGCACGAATTCCCCGAATCGGGGCTGAAAATCAGGCAGGCGATGAGGGGTTGCCTGTCCTATCCGGAAAACACAACACCCACGCAACATTCTTTTCACACATATGTTACTACGGGCTGGTGTATTGGATTCTGCCACTCTGCAGAAAGGGCCGCTTCATGCACTTTCCCATCGTTGCTCTGATTTTTTTTATCACCGCCAGCCTCGTTGCGCAGGATAAGAACGAGACACGCGTCGTCCTGGATTTCGAGAACGGCGCTGACGTCGAGGCCGTCAAGCAGTTCGCGATGAACACAGAGGTCGACGTCGTTCAGGACAACGGCGTCACGCGCGGGAAGAACTGCTGCCGCCTGATCGGTAAGGCGGGCCAGGATTGGGCGAACTTTCAGCTGCGCGGCGAGTATGTCAAAGGATGGGACAAGTATGAATACGTGGCGCTCGATGTTTTTACCGAGCGCAGCGAAAAGATTCCGTTCTCGCTCGAACTGCTGGACCGCGATTCGAAGAATTACCAGACGCGTTGCACGTTCGAGGACACGCAGCTTCATTCCGGACGCAACACGCTGCTCTGGCGCATCGACCGCGCCAAGCGCAACAAAGCCGAAGGCCGCGAGTGGCATGAGCTGACACCGGCTGAAAAGATCCGCCGAGACGCGCTCACGAGTGTGCGTTTCATTTTCTCCCCGCCGAAAGAGGGCGGCGATACCGTTCTCTGGATCGACAACCTGCGCCTGCTCGGCGAAGACGCCGCCGTTCCGAAAATGAAACTCGAGTTGCCTGCCGGAGTGCTGGCGTACGACTTCGGGCCGAAAGGCACTCTCGTCGCGGGCTTTCAGTCCATTGCCGCAGCGTCTGCAGGACTAACAGGCACGAAAGTCGTTGAGGCCGGCAAAGGCTGGCCGGACCCACTCACGGGCGATGGACTGGAATCCAGTGCCGCGTTTACCTTCGATGTCCCGGCGCCAGACGGTGAGTACTGCGTGTGGATCAGCGCCGGAAAAGTGCTCAACGAAGCCACGCGCAGAAATCCTTTTACGCTGAAGGTCGGCGATCAGACGCTCTGCGATGAGAAGCTGAGCGATGCCGAGTTCTACAGCGAGAAAGGCATCTTCCGCCATCTGCGCACGCAATTTTCGCAGCGGCCGCATGCGCTGTGGCTTGATTATGTTCTGCCGGTGGCGCCCGAACAGGTTGTGAAAGCAAAAGCGGCGGGCGGAAAACTGAGCGTGCAGGTCAGCAATCATCGCCTGGCTGCTCTGATCGCGATGCCTGCGGATAAAGAAGCTGAATTTAAAGCTCTGGCAGCCGCCATCCGCGAACAGCGCATCCGGCTTTTTGAAAACGGGCGCTACAGCGATCCGCACGAAGCTCCCAAACCGGCGGCCGGTGACGGCGCCTATGCGCTGTGGATTCCGGCTCCAACCCACACGATTCGTCCCTGGTCGGCCCCCAGCGAGGAGGAGCGCAAGACGGCAAGCCTTGATTGGAAAGGCGCGCCGGGACAGCGAGTGACGGCGCGCATCTGCGTCACCGCGTTTCAGGATCTCGGCGAAGGGGATATCACGCTCTCCGCGCTCACCGGTCCGGCGACCATTCCGGCGCAGAAAATTCGAACGTATTATCAGAATTACCGCGTGGCTGACACAAGCGTCGATGAACTGGCGCTGCTGCCGTGGACGAAGATTCGCTTTGAAGCAGGCACGACCTGGTCGTACATGCTCTGGCTTGAAATTCCGGAGGACGCTGCGGCCGGACAGTACCGCGGCACCCTGACGTTTAAGCCGGCGTCCGGCGGCGCGCGGGAGTTGCCAATCCAGCTCGAGGTTTATCCGTTCAAGCTGCTCGATACTCTGCCGCTGAGCTTGGGCATGTATTACAGCCCGTGGAAATTTCCGGAAGGCTTCGATCGTCGCAAGCTGCTCGTTGAACAGCACCGCTTCATGCGCGAAGTCGGCTTCACCGGCACAACCGTCGGCACCGGGAACGTGGAGTCGCTCAACAAAGACGGCACAGTCAACCTGAAAGTCGATCCGCTGCTCTTCGATATTGCGAAAGAAGTCGGCCTGGGCCGCCATCCGAAGCAGCAGTCGATGGGCAGCACGCTGAGCATGGCACGCACGATCGCGCGCAAGCTGGGCCTGAGCCCGCAAGTCGACCAGCAGCCGGGAATCGAGTTTCAGAAAAAGGAACTCAAGCCGCTCTATCAGGACGCGGTGAAAAAGTTTGCCGCGTACATCCAGCAATCAGGAGTGCCCGTCGCTTTCGAAAGCGTGGACGAGCCGCGCGAGCATCCCAATCCATGGAACCGCAATCTTGAGCACACCAACACGTACGCGGACTGGATCAAGGAAGCGTGCTCAATTCCCGTCTTCGTTACGCCCATGGGAGATGGTAACAGCGGCAAGGATTACATTTCGCTTGTCGATCATCACGACATTCTCTCGATTCATGCATGGCAGGCGTCGAAGCGGATCCTGGCGCGCACGCGCGAAGCGCAGAAGACGCTCTGGTTTTACAACACTGGCATGGACCGGCTGTCATGGGGCTTTTACGCGTGGCGCATGGGTGCGGTGGGGCGCTGGGAGTGGCACTGGGCGTCAGATGGACTGACGCCGATCGACGGTTACCCGTGCGAACTCGACGGTTACACGCCATTCACCGGCTGTGCCGATCAGACGCTGCATGCGCCGTATGCGACATTTCCCGGTGGATTTACGTTCAAGTCGAGTTTCCTTTCGGCGTCGGAAGGCATCACCGATTACGCTTACATCCTGACGCTTGAAGCCGCGCTGGCCGCGGCCAAAGGCGATGCGGCGAAAGCGAAAGCATCCGGCGAAGCGCAGGCGTTTCTGGATGCGCTGCGTAAATCGATTCCGGAATTTCCAAGTATCAAGAACATGAGCGCACCTGACGCCGGCGCGCTGGTCGGTGCCGGTCTGGACACGCCCGTCGCGGCCCTCACACCCGCCTGGCGCGCCAGGATTGCGGAGTTTTTGAAGCAGTTGAAGTGAGCGCGGGAAATTGCCTCGCTGCTCTTTTGCACAAAACGATGGAACAAAAAAACAGGCGACTCTCGTGGAGCCGCCTGCAGCTTTCATGCTCACCGCTGCGACGTTTATTTCTGACGCTTGGCCTCGCGTTTTGCTTCCCCTTTGTGGCGGCCCATGGCTTCCATCGCGGCACGCTTTTCTTCTTCGTTCAGCGTGCCATCGCCATCTTTGTCGAAGCGCTTGATGATTTCGGCTTTGTGGTTGGCTTCGCCGCCTTCGCGATGCTTGCCCATCGCTTCCATGGCGGCGCGCTTTTCTTCTTCACTCAATTTGCCATCGCCATCCTTATCGAAACGCTTGAGCATTTCTTCGTGCTTGCGATGTTCTTTTTCCGGATTACCGCCCTCGCGCTTGCCTCCTTTTTTCGCAGGATCGCCGGCGTGAAGCGTAAGCCCGACAAGCAGAGCGCACAGCAGCGTGATCATTTTCATAGTTTGAATCTCCAGGTCTGCTAAGGGTCAGACGAAAAATCTGCGGGGAATAATGCAGAAATCTATGCGCCGTATTAAAGATGGGGGGAAGAATGCAGCACGTTAGCGTTTGTGCCGGGGCTTTGGCGGCGAGGACGCGGGATGAAGTGCTGCCTGCACCCGTTGGCGGAATGCCGGGCACATTTCAGGATGCATTTCGAACAGTTGGCGTTCGGCGCTGACCAGATCAGCCCGTCCGGACTGCACGATTGATGCAAAATCACCCAGATGCCGCGGCTGATTGGAATAGAGATACAGCAGTAGAAGATGTTCAAGCGTTGCGACGCGCGCGGATGTGCCGAACACGCTTTTTCGTCCGGCTTCTTCGATTGCGAGTGCTTCGGGATTGCCGGCGGCGATGAGTAAATCGACTTCTACTCCCGTCTTGCGGTCGCGGAATATGACCATCGGGTCGTCACCTTCAGAATCTGCAGAGAGTGTTTCGAACCCTGCTTTTTTTAAGGCTTCAATTGCCGCCAACCCGTGCTCGGTAGTCACTGTCAGATCAATGTCCCGCGTCATTCGAGGCAATCCGCGTACGGCGAGAGCAGTCGCTCCAATTACGCAGTACGGCACGCGCGAACGGCGGATGGCCTGCAACGCGCGGCGTGCCGTAGCGGCGAGTCCGGTGGTCTTTCCGCTCATAGGATCAGTCACCATGACGTCCAGTACGTTGTTCGATGACCATCGGCTTACCATAGCTGAAGTATACCCGAACTTTGCACATCTAAATCTCTAATTTCGATTCTTCACCTGCCAGGTTATTGCGTTCTCGATTTCCGAGGAGCCTGACCGCTCGGTCTAGTTTCACTTGAAAGTAAAGAACACTGGACTTAGGCGGTGAGGCATCACGACCTTAAGCAGCGCTGCTTTTCAATATTTTTCTTTTAGGTCACATATGCGTCACAAGCGGTGTATTCTCCTATGAAAGCAGAGCCCGCCAGACAACTCCTCAGTGCTTCCCAAATATTTTCGCTAAAAAAAGATTGACTTGTCATGACAACATGACAGGATCCGGTGTATTCAATAGCGAGCTCAGCCATCGGCGTCAGGTTTTCCCGTCCTGCGCCGGCCTCTTCCGCACAAGGGCGGGGACGGCAGACTAAAGCGGGAGTGTTCGACGCGGGAGGTCGCCAGCTATGCAACTCGACATGTCGTCTCCGGTTCCTCTCTATCACCAGCTTCAGGATATCCTGCGCGCTGAAATCGCCCGCAAGGTTTACAACGTCGGCGGAAAGCTGCCGAGCGAACACGAACTCTGCCGCACCTACGGCGTCACGCGCCCAACCGTGCGCCAGGCGCTGGAAGGCCTCGTGCGCGAGGGCCTCGTACACAAGCATCGCGGCAAGGGCGCATTCGTCACCGAACCACCGCTGCCGATCGGCCTGTTCTCTCTGACCGGGACTAGCGACGCGTTCGCCGCGCAAAAGCTGAAAGTCGAAACGCGCGTGCTATCGGTCGAACGCGTGCCCACGTGTCTGCTGGCTGAAGGAAGCGATCCGGCCGGCGGCTGGGTGAAGCTCGAACGCATGCGCCGTGTCAACGGCGTGCCGACGTTCTTCGAATACACGTGGATTCATGCTTCGCTCGTGCCCAATCTCGAGCGCATGGACCTGAACAACCGCTCGCTCTTTCATACGCTGGCCGAGCAGTTCAAGCTGCGCGTCGATGGCGGCCGCCAGCGCTTCAGCGGCACGGCTGCTCCGCTTCCCGTCGCTCAGGCCCTGAACATCAAACCGGGCGTTCCGCTGTTGCGTGTGGTCCGCTCGATGTCGCTGATCCAGCGTCTGGGCAGCGGCAACGTGATCACGCCCACGCGTGCAAACAATGCGCTGCAGGTGGATCTTTACGTCGCACAGGGCCCATTTGTTCTCGAGCAGAACATTCCGCCGCAGAACAGCAACGTCGGCGGCGCCATCGGCGTCCCCGAGACACCCGTCATCGTGGCCCAGCCGCTGCAAGTCACGGCTGTCTAACGCAAAAATGTAACGCCGCTTTTCGCGCGGCGACTCGCGACTTGAAAGGTCGCGTTACATGAAAAGCTCGAACTTTACAACTTGTCATGACATGCTTTACTGATTGAACTGGGGGATTGAAAAATGGGTAACTGGAAAGCGCGCTTCAACCGGCTCTTCGCCTCGTCCGGAAAATGCTTCGACGTGGCGATCGACCACGGCTTCTTCAACGAGCTCTCATTTCTGGCCGGCATCGAAAACATGCAGCAGGCGATCGAGACGATCGTCGCGGCCAATCCGGATGCCATTCAGCTCACCGTTGGCCAGGCCGAAATTCTGCAGCGCATTCCCGGAAAACAGAAGCCATCGCTGGTCTTGCGCACCGACGTTGCAAACGTTTACGGCGCGAAGCTGCCTCGCTACCTCATCAGCCGCATGATTGAGGACCCTGTCGAGCAGGCGCTGCGCCTGGACGCGGCGTGCGTCGTCGTCAATCTCCTGCTTTTGCCCGAGCAGCCTGAGCTTTACGCCGCGTGCATCGATAATGCGCTGAAACTCAAGCCGCAGTGCGAACGCTACGGCATGCCGCTGATGATCGAGCCGCTCGTGATGCAGCCCAACGACAAGAAGGGCGGCTACATGGTCGACGGCGACATCAAGAAGATTCTGCCGCTCGTGCGCCAGGCACGCGAACTGGGCGCCGACATTATTAAGGCCGATCCGTGCGATGATGTTAACGAGTACCACAAAGTTATCGAGACGGCAGGCGTGCCCGTGCTGCCGCGCGGTGGCGGCCGCGCGCCGGATGCAGAAATTTTCCAGCGCACAGTCGATCTAATGAAACAAGGCGCGAGCGGAATCGTCTACGGCCGCAACGTAATCCAGCATCCCAATCCAAAGGGCATGACCGAAGCGTTCATGGCGATCGTTCACCGCGGCGCGACGGTGCAGGAAGCGTTGAAGATTGTGGGCGGAAAGTAAACAAACAAACGACTTCAACACGGAGCCACGGAGGACACGGAGAGCACGGAGTAAAATAAGAAAGTTTTTGTTCTCCGTGTCCTCCGTGCTCTTCGTGACTCCGTGTTGAAGTAGTGAAAAAGGACTCAGCATGAAAACGATTCGTTTCGGAATTATCGGTTGCGGTCTGATGGGCCGAGAATTCGCCTCGGCGGCGGCGCGCTGGTGCCATCTGCTGGACGTGGATGTGCGGCCGGAGATCGTGGGCATCTGCGACAAGAACGCCGACCTGTTTGGCTGGTACAAGAAGAACTTCCCGAGCATTACGTTCTACACGGGCGAGCACAAGGAATTGCTCGCGCGGAAGGATGTCGACGCGATCTACTGCGCCGTCCCGCACAATCTGCACGCGGAGATCTACGAAGACATCATCAATGCGGGCAAGCATCTGCTCGGCGAAAAACCGTTCGGCATCGATGCGCCGGCCAACGAGCGCATCCTCAAAGCCATTCAGAAAAACCCGAACGTGTTCGTGCGCTGCTCGTCGGAATTCCCTTTTTTTCCAGCGGTGCAGAAGATCATTGCGGCGGCCAAGGAAAATCGCTTCGGCACGATTCTTGAAGTTGAATCGGGCTTCCATCATTCGTCCGACCTCGACCCGACCAAGCCGATCAATTGGAAGCGCATGATCCGCTTCAACGGCGAGTACGGCTGCATGGGCGATCTGGGCATGCACACATTGCATGTACCGCTGCGCCTGGGCTGGATTCCGCAGGACGTGCGCGCGTGCCTTAGCAAGATCGTGAGGGAGCGCCCAGGCAAGGACGGCAAGATGGAGCCGTGCGAAACGTGGGACAATGCGACGCTGCTGTGCAATGCGAAAAGCAACGGTCAGACGTTCCCGATCACCATCACAACCAAGCGCATTTCGCCGGGCGATACGGATACCTGGTTTCTAAAAGTGCGCGGCACGAAGCTCTCAATGGAGTTCTCGACGCAGAATCCCAAAACGCTGCGCTGGATGGATTACTCGCCCGGCGGCAGGCAGGCGTGGATGAGCGAAGACCTGGGCTACACGCCGCTTTTCAAGACCATCACCGGGCACATTTTTGAATTCGGATTCACCGATGCGATCCTGCAGATGTGGGCCGCCTTCTGCCTGGAACTGAGCGAAGGTGCCAAAGCTGTTCACTTCGGCTGCGCGACGCCGCAGGAGACGGTGCTCAGCCACAAGCTCTTTACGGCAGCACTCAAATCGCAGAAAGAGAATTCGGTGGTGGTCCTGGAGGTGTGAGGCGTTTTTCATCACAGAGATCACAGAGAATACGGAGACGGTGGGACGGGAATTTAGAAGCCGCTTTAAAACTTACGCGTGGCGGTTGTTTGCGATAAAACAAATGATTGCCTCTGTGTCCTCTGTGCTCTCTGTGGTGAATAATTCGAGGTGTTGCCTATGAGCGAAGACTACGATGCCTGGACACGCCCCAACTTTCAGCCTGGCGGCGGCGATGCTTTCCTGCTCTACGTCGTCTTCGGCGAGTTCGAGCAGCCGTTCGCGCTGTCACGCAAGAAATACCGTTCCGACGGCGCGCCTGAAGGCGTGACACTTTCGCATTTCACGCGCGAGAAGCACCCGAATGTGTTCAATGCGTTTACCGGCGGGCCGTTCGCAAAATACCTGGAACAGGCCGGCTTGGAGGAGGCTGTGCACGATTCGCCGGAATGCGTACTGGTGCGCGGCTGTGTGGTCGATCCGCCGAATTTGAAATACATGCAGGACACCGTCGGCGTGCTCACCTGTCTTCTCGATCAGGGCGGCGTGGCGCTCGAAGATTCGCAGATCCTGCGCTGGTGGAATCCAGACGAGTGGCGCGAGCGGCTCTTTGAGCACGGCGAGCCGCGGCCGAACGAGCACACCGTCATCCTCATTTCGGATGAGGAAACCACGGACGGCACGGTTTGGCTGCACACGCGGGGAATGCGCAAGTTCGGCCGGCCTGACTTGAGCATCCGCAGCGTCAATCCAGCTTACCAGGAATGTTGTGCCGAACTCTGCAACCGGTTTGTGCATCTTCAGGCATTGGGGCAGATCATTCCGGATGGACAAAAAATTAAAATGCGCGGCCTGCCTGATGGCATGGTCTGCCGCCACGCCGGCGATCTCGATGATCCCGAGTTCAATAACGTTCATGTGGAGATTTTGTGGCCGGAGATGGCGAAACGTGACGGGTGACGAGTGACGTGTGACGAGGGAGAACACCGCTCGCGCGGCGCTGTTCGTCACTCGTCACCCGCCACCCGTCACAACAAACATTGAAGCACAGTTTCAGCAAACATACTTTAAAGGAGACATTGCATGTCAGTGATCAAGGTTGGCAAAGCCCAGTTCCGTTTCTCGGTCGGTCCGTGGAATCTGCATCCAGGCGCCGATCCCTTCGGCCCGCCCGTGCGTGAAGAGTTTTCGTGGGCGCACAAGATGGAGATCTTTAAGGAGATCGGCTTCGACGCCATTCAGTTCCACGATGACGACGTCTGCTCGGCGGAACTGAACCCGGCTGAGACCACCAAGGCCGTGAAGGCCATGAAGAAGCAGCTTAAGGACCTGGGCATGGAAGCCGAGTTCGTGGCACCGCGCCTGTGGGAGCATCCCAACACGGTCGATGGTGGCTGGACGGCCAACGACCCCAAGTGCCGCAAGTACGCGATCGACCGCAGCAAGCGCGCCATCGATATTGCGCTGGAACTCGGCACGAAGAAGATCGTGCTCTGGCCGGCGCGCGAAGGCACATACATTCGCGAAGCCAAGGATCCGTTTGAGAGCTATAAGCGTTATAGCGAATACCTCAACACGCTGCTCGATTACGACAGCTCCATACTTCTCCTCGGCGAGATGAAGCCGAATGAACCGACTGACGCGGCCTACCTGCCCACGCCCGGACACTTCCTCGCCGTGGGCGCGCAGACCAAAGATCCCAAGCGCGTGGGCGTGCTGATCGAATCGGCGCACTCGCTGCTGCTCGGCGTGGACGCTTCCGACGACATGGCCCTCTGCATGGCGCTCGGCAAGCTCTGGGGCGTGCATCTCAACGATCAGGACGGCCTCAAGTACGATCAGGACAAGTCCTTCGGCGCCGTCAATATTCGCCGTGCCTTCAACCAGGTGTGGGTGCTCGCGCGCGGCGGTTTCGGACAGAAGGGCGAATACGTCGGGCTCGACGTCAAGGCGATGCGCACGCAGAAGCAGGATGCGTCGATGAAGCATCTGTCGAACTCGCTGCAGTTCTTCAAGGATCTGTGCGAAATTGTTCAGAAAGTCGATGGCGACAAGGTGGCTCAGTGCCGCAACGAGCGCGACTACGAAGAGCTCGAACGCTACATCGTCCGCCTTCTCATGGGCAAGTAAGCGCCGCCACAAAAATACAGTAGCAGCCCGAATTTCTCAGAAAACTCTCCGCAGATGCGGGGAGTTTTTTCTTGCGTTGCCGCCTTTACTGCGGTTGAGGGCAGCGTGACTATTTAATCAGCGCGTGCTCTGTTACAGATTCAATTTTTGAAGAAGTCCACTACACTCTTCGAATCACGATTGAGACGGACTTAAATCGGCATTGAAGGTGCTTTGCAACACGAACGCTGAGGCCGTCTAATACATCGAGTTTCTTGTGGAGAAAGCATGCGAGTTCATCCATTCATAGCCGCATTGTTCTTATTTGGTATTGCTGTGGGCGTCTCAGCCGCCGGGCCTGCCACGCAGATGTCTATTGCTTCAGGAAACAATCAGAGCGTCACCGTCGGCACTTCCGTTCCCACGGTTGTTTGTGTGATCGTCCGGGACGCGAATGGCGCGGCTGTTTCGGGTGTCAGCGTCACGTGGGGGCTGATCACTGGCGGCGGGAGCATCACGGGCGAGACGCAGATTACCGATACGCGCGGCATTGCCACTCTGGGCAGCTGGACGTTGGGCACTGCCGCTGGAACTAATACCATTACCGCCCAAAGCGCCGGACTCAACGATGTGTTGTTCACCGCCACGGGACTTGCCGGAGCGGCGACGCAGATGACCGCGCTCTCAGGTGATAATCAGAGCGCGCCCGCTGGAGGACCAGTTCCCATTCTGCCTTCTGTTTCGGTGAAAGATGTGCATGGCAATCCGGTTCTTGATGTTGCGGTGGAGTGGGGCGGTATCAGCGGCGGCGGAAGCATTACCGGCTCCAGTTCGAAGACGAATGCCGATGGCGTTGCGGCGCCGGGTTCCTGGACACTCGGCAGGACGTTAGGGCGCAACACGCTCACTGCCAGCGGCGCGGGTCTGCCATCGGTGACGTTCACCGCCACAGCGGTTGCGGGCGCGCCGGCGAAGCTTGTGGTTGCGGCAGGAAATTTCCAGACAGCCGCAGTGGGCACACCCGTTTCGGATGTCGTCTGCGCGGCCGTGCGCGACGCCAACAACATCGGCGTGCAGGGTGTGAGCGTCACGTTTGGCGATGTCACTGGCGGAGGTTCGATCACCGGCGCCGAGCAGGTTACGGACGCCAACGGCATCGTGACGCTCGGCAGCTGGACGCTAGGACCCGTTCCCGGAACGAACACGATTTCCGCGAGCACGTCTGGGCTGACAGCCATTACGTTTACGGCCACCGGTGTAGCCGCGGCCACAGATGCAAACGCGGTGATCAAGTGGAACAATGCCCTGCTGCAGGCGGTGAAGAACACAAAAGTGTCGCCTCCGGTCTCTTCACGTGCGCTGGCCATTGTTCACACCGCTATGTTCGATGCCTGGGCAGCGTACGATCCCGTGGCGCTCGGCACGCAGCTCGGGGCATCGCTGCGCCGCTCCGAAGCGGAGCGCACCGTTCTGAACAAGCAGACGGCCGTCGGCTATGCCGCGTACCGCACGCTCGTCGATTTATTCCCGACACAACAGATTCTCTTTGATTCACTGGCGGCAAGTGAAGCGCTTGAGCCTTCGAACACGAGCACCGATCCGTCCACGCCGGCGGGAGTTGGCAACGCGGCCGCTGCAGCGCTGATTGCCTTCCGGCACAGCGACGGCTCCAATCAGCTCGGCGATCTTAGTCCGGGCGCTTACAGCGATTACACCGGCTACGGGAGCGTTAACACGCCCGACGAGCTGAAGGATCCGAACCTGTGGCAGCCGCTGCGGCTTGCTAACGGTCAGGTCCAGACCTTCCTGGTGCCGCATTGGGGAAGGGTGACTCCATTCGCAATCGGCACAGGCACGACGCGTCAGAAAATGATGCCCAAGCCGCCGGCACGAACGCCCGGGAATGCGTACAAGAAGCAGGCGAAGGAAGTTCTCGAGCTGTCCGCGGCATTGAACGACACCACCAAAACAATGGCGGAGTACTGGGCCGACGGAGCGGGCACGGACACGCCGCCGGGTCACTGGTTCCGCATCGCGCAGTTCGTTTCGCAGCGCGATCAGCACTCGCTGGATGAAGACGTGAAGCTCTTCTTCGCGCTCGGCAATGCGGTTTTCGATGCGGGCATAGAAGTGTGGGATTGTAAGCGTCACTATGACTCTGTGCGGCCGATCAGCGCCATCCGCCACCTGTACAAAGGTCAGAGCGTGCAGGCGTGGGCCGGGCCGGGGCAGGGGACGCAGACGATCAGCGGTGAAAGCTGGCAGAGCTACATTGCCACCCCGCCGTTTGGCGAATACGTTTCCGGTCACAGCACCTTCAGCGCCGCCGCCGCGCAGATCCTGCGCTCGTTTACGCGCAAGGACAACTTCGGCTTCAGTGTGGTTGTGCCGGCAGGATCGTCGCTGATCGAGCCCGGAACTCCGTCGCAGGAGGTCACGTTCACCTGGAAGCGCTTTACCGACGCGGCCAACGATGCCGGGATGTCACGCCGGTATGGCGGCATCCATTTCAAAGACGGCGACCTGCAGGGCCGCGCCCTCGGAAAGAAAATCGGCGTGCTGGTCTGGAAAAAAGCGCTGCAGTACATCGAAGGAAAAGTGAAGCCCTGAGGCGCTAAAGGGACTTGCATCGGCGCCGCGGAAATTGACACTGAATGCCATGAGGTATGCAGCAGGCAAATGTCTTGAACTAATCGGCCTGGTGATCGTCTTCGCGGCGCTTCTCGCAGGTCTGGGACTGACCAGCGACGGGCAGGCGAGCATGGGCAAAGAGATGCTGCTGCTGGGAGTCGGCGGCATGGTCTTCACGCTCGGCTGGATGATCGAGCGCGGTTCGCAAGCCTGATCGCGGGGTTCAAGCCAGGTGCCCTGATTGACGATACAGCCCCTGTCCACATTACGCGTCCATGGGGCAATCTGCATGACACGAACAACTTTCATTGTGTTACTCCTGAGTGCCGCACTTTCTGTTGCGCTGCCGGCGGGGGAGGGTTCGCGCTGGGCTGAAGAACATCCTGAAGCGCGCAAGAAACTGCATAACGTGTTCGCGCAGTTCCCGCGCCTGCGCGACGAACTGGCAGGGGTTGCTGAAGAAGATCCAGAAATGCTGCGCGAGTACGTTGAATTCCTCGCTGCCAAAGGCGACCGGAACACAAAAGATTTCGCCGACAAGTACGGCCGGAAGGCGCGCGACATCAAGAAAATTCACGAGAAGATGCCGGAAGCCGTCCGCGCGTTCCGTGAATGGATCCGCGATTTCGAGAAAGGCTCCGTCGCCCTGGCTCGAAACAAGGCAGCCTTGCGCGAGGTTCTGGCCGAGCGCCGCGAACGGCGTTAACTGTCGCGTCCGCTTGACCGGAAAGTTGTAGGCGCGCAGCCCGCGAGCAAGTCTACGTCACATCCAGAGAAGATTCGCAGCATAAGCACAGGGCGGAGCCTTGCCGGCACCGCTCTGTTGTGGCGAGATGGGGTGACGATGGTGAAGTCCATATCCGGGCGCTTTAAAAAGCTGAACTTTGAACGTGGCGAGCCGCTGCCGCTGCAGCCGCACGAATGCGAACAGCTCGAACGCTGTTTGCAGAATCTTCAGGAGTATTACAACGATGCCGAACCGCTGCTGATACGGGTCCTGTTTCACGCCGATAAGGACAAGGGGCTGGATTCAAGCCGCTGCGCGCATCTGCGTCTGAGCCTGGGCCGCGTTTATCTTTTTCAGGGCCGCCCCGTTGAGGCGCTGGCCGCTTTCAAGCGCGCGCTCGACACCGCGCGCAACGCGCGCGACGAAGCCGCGGCCGAGGCGATCGGACGCTACCGCCTCATGTTTGAAATGATGCAGTGACGGGTGCTGAGGCGATCGTTGGCCGCCTTATTGAAGCCATTCAGGCAGCCGCGTTTTAGCCAGATTTTCCAGCCAGCGCGCCGGCTCGAACATCGCCGCTTCTTTCGAGCCTGCAAAATCGCTGAGCGATTCCAGACGAGAGAAAGTTTTTTTCAGCGCCGCTTCGTGCTGGCGGTCGATGCCGCCGCCAATGGCAATGCAGCGGATTCCCTGCCGCGCCGCGCGCCCGGCAACTCCAGCCGGCGCCTTGCCCATTAATGTCTGATCGTCCAGCATGCCTTCACCGGTGATCACCAGCGACGCGCCGGCGAGTGCAGCATCGAATTTCAGTGTGTCGAGAACCAGCTCGATGCCGGGCTTTAACGTCGCGTTCAGAAACGCCAGACAGCCGGCGCCCAGCCCGCCTGCCGCACCGGCACCCGGAATCGTCGCCACATCTTTGCCCAGATCTTTCTTGATGATCTCCGCATAATGCGCCAGCGCTGCATCGAGGATTTTCTGATCGTCCGGTGTCGCGCCCTTCTGGCGTCCAAAGACGTACGTGGCGCCCTCGGGTCCGCACAATGGATTTCGCACGTCGCACGCAACAGTGACCGGAACGGTTCTGGCGCGGGTATTCATTTTCGAGATGTCGATGTGCGCCAGACGGGCGAGCGCCGCGCCGCCGGATTCGAGTTCTTTTCCGGCAACATCGAGGAAGCGCACGCCGAGCGCCTGCGCCATTCCAGCGCCGCCGTCGTTGGTTGCGCTGCCGCCGAGGCCCAGGAGAATTCGCATCCCGCTGGTTTCATGTTCGAGCGCTGCGAGAATCTGATCTCCCACTCCGAGCGATGTCGTGAGTTTGGGATCGCGCTCGGCGTCACTGATGAGATTGAGCCCGCTCGAGGCGGCCATCTCGATGACCGCGAGCTCGCCCTTGCCTTCCACGACTTTGGGCAGAATCGCAAACGCTGCCGTGCGCGGCGCCTGCAGCGGGCCGCGCGCAGCCGCTCCGACGCGCAGGGCTCCGGGAACCTGCGAAGCGAGCGCGTCCACCAGGCCCTCGCCGCCGTCGGCAAGCACCACGATGCTCGTGGACGCTCCACTTGCATGCAGCCCGCGCGCGATGGCTTCCCCGGCGGCTTTGGAGGAGAGCGTTCCCTTGAAGGTTGCACATGCGACAACGACGCGGGGTGCGGTTTTCTCGTTCTGTGAATTCATAATGTCAGCTTACTGCAGCTAAAGTCCTTTTCCGCGCCGGTTCAAACGGCCGCGTCAGTCCTCGTCGCCGGCATCGTCATCGTCATCAGAGCTCTTCTTGCGCCGCGGCTCCGGCTTCTGCCGCGTGGATGTTTTGTTCTGAGCCGCTTCGGGGTTCGCAGCCATCTCGAGGGCGGCGGCTTTCTGTTTCAAATGCAGCCGGTAGACATAGAAAGCCCACGCAACAAACGCCAGGATCTGGCCGAGTGTAAAGGCGATCAGATCCGGCCAGGGCGAGGGCAACCCCAGCTCACCGCCCCACGGCGCCATGCGGACCTTTTCGCTGTTCTCAGGAAACAGGAAAGCGAGAATCAGTGCCGCGACCAGAAAGCCTCCAGCCATGAAGCCGACCATCGGCAGCACGCCGCCGGGCGCCTCGGGCATGGGCTTCTTCTTCTTCGCGGTTGACTCGCTGTTGTTTTCGCCTGTCGCCGGCGCGGACTGGCGCACGGAAACCTGCCTGCGGCCGCGCGTGGAGAGTGCTTTAACTTTCTGGGTGGGCGATTTCTCGGGCGCGTCGAACTTGAAGACTTCCTCAGAGCCCTCCATCACGATCATGGGCTTGTTCGAGTTTGTAAGCGGCTCAATGCGTGTACCGCCTAGAAAACGATATTCCTTGCTGCACCAGGGGCATTTAATCGTGTCGCCGGCCTTGCGGTCTGCGACGTCAAAAAGAACCTGGCCGCACGCACAGGTGGCTGTTTCAGCAGATGATGACATCGATTCGCGCGCTGTCCCCGGGTTTCCAGCAATTCGGCCTTTACAGTTTCGGAACAGCCAGATGATGCTTCGTGCGGGCCTGGTACGCCATTGCAATTTTCAGCAGCCCGCTTTCGTCAAAGTCCTTGCCCATCAGCTGCACGCCGATTGGCAACCCGCTGGTCGTAAAGCCGCAGGGAATTGAAATGCCAGGGATCGCCGCCAGATTCGCGGAAATCGTGAAAATGTCGGAAAGATACATCGAGAGCGGATCCGACGATTTCTCTCCGATCTTAAACGCGGCCGTCGGCGACGTCGGACAGATGATCGCGTCGCACTTCTTGAACGCTTCCAGGAAGTCGTTGCGTACCAGCGCGCGGACTTTCTGCGCCTTCAGGTAGTAGGCATCGTAATAGCCGCTGGAAAGCGCGTACGTTCCGAGCATGATGCGCCGCTTCACCTCAGCGCCAAAACCTTCTGCGCGAGACTTGGAATAGAGATCGACAAGGTTCACCTTTTCCTTCGTGCGGTGCCCGTAATGCACGCCATCGAAGCGCGCCAGGTTCGACGATGCTTCTGCCGTTGCCACGATGTAGTAAACAGCGACGGCATGCTCAGAGTTCGGCAATGAAATGTCGACCGTCTCGGCCCCCATCGCGCGGTATTCATCGATTGTCGCGCGAATGGCCTTATCGACCTGCGGATCCGTGCCGGCGATGAAGTACTCTTTGGGGATGCCCAGCTTCACGCCTTTCAGGCTCTCCGGCGCGCGAAGCGAATAGAGTTCCTGCGGCACCGGGATTTCGGCGCTGGTGGCATCGAAATCGTCTTTGCCGCTCATGACCGCCGTCACGAGTGCCGCATCTTCAACGCTGCGCGTGAACGGACCGATCTGGTCGAGCGAACTGGCGAAGGCGATAAGGCCGTAGCGCGAGATGCGGCCGTAAGTCGGTTTGAATCCACTGATGCCGCACAGCGAGGCTGGCTGGCGGATCGAGCCGCCCGTGTCAGAACCCAGCGAGACCGGCGCAATGGCTGCAGCAACCGCGGCCGCTGAGCCGCCGGAGGAGCCGCCGGGGACGCACTCGGTGTTCCACGGGTTGCGCGTGGTCACGAAAGCCGAATTTTCCGTTGAGCTGCCCATGGCGAATTCGTCGAGGTTCGTCTTGCCGATGGGAATGCCGCCCTCGTCCAGCAGTCGCTGCACGGCCGTGGCGGTGTAGGGCGGAACGTAATTCTCGAGAATCTTCGACGAACAGGTGGTGCGCGTGCCTTTCAGGCACAGGTTGTCTTTAAGCGCGATCGGAACGCCCGCAAGCTTCCCGACTTTTCCAGCGGCGACGTCAGCATCGACTTTTTTAGCCGCTGCACGCGCGATGTCGCCGAGGATGGTGTTGAACGCTTTGATCTTCGGGTTGAGCGCTTCAGCGCGTTTGAGTGCCGCTTCCGTGACGTCGCTGGCGGAGAAGGTTTTTGCGCGGATGCCGGCGACGATTTCTGTCGCCGTCAAAGGTACTGATTCCATGGCTGCCACTGTCGTCCTCCCGTTCTGAAGGCGACAATACTAGCGGCAACGCGCAATGGGTAAAGTCCCTGTAGACGGCTCGGCGCCTCTGGTTGGCGCCTAATCCACGTAGCCTAGATCAGCCAGACGCTGCTCAACCAGGGCTTTCTCGGCGTCTGAATAGACATCGGCCCCGCCCTGAGCCTGCTGCGATGAAGCGGCGCTACTGGAGGCGGTGAGACCGTTCGTGAAGAAGTCAGAGAGCACGCGCCCGGTCATATCCGCTGGGACTGGATGGCCGAGCGCTGCAAGCACGGTTGGGGCAATATCTGCGATCGAGGCTTCGAGCGGGCGCTCTTTTCCGAACGGCGGCATGGGCGGGACCCCCAGGCTACGGACGCCTGCGCCGCTGAGCACGAAGAAGCCTTCGGGACGATGTGTGCCCTTGTAATTTTCGTCAGGGATTTCAACCGACGGGCCGAAGGAGAGCTTCCGAACAAAATTGACGCCCCGCGCCGGCAGCGCGAAGAGATCGGGAAAGTCGAACGTGCCACGCTGCGGATAGGCGTCGGCCAGCGGCTTGATGCCATCGAACAGGGCGCGTCCGGAGTGCGGGCTCTTCTGCGCGCTCAGCGCGTCGATCATCTCGCGCGCGAGCGAATCCGCATTGTCGCCGACGATTCCCTGCGGCTCGCGGCCCGTGCGGTTGAAATAAATGAATCCGGCAATGGCTTCAAATGGCATGTAGGCGCGCGTACTTTTCCAGTCCACGGCGATGCCCAGGCCCTTCTGGATACGCTGTCCCGTGACGCGCTTGATCGCAGCGGAGGCCTGCGTGAGCATGCCGCCGCGTTTCAGGAATCCCAGATCAGCCAGCACGCCATTGACGCGGACCAGTTCATGCACCGGCCCGTGGCCGTGGTCGCTGCAGCCGAAAACGAGTGCGCCCGCTGATTGCGGCAGTGCGAGGATCTCGCCGAGCATCTCATCCAGGCGTGCAAAGAATTTATCGATGCGCGAGGCGCGGCGCGCGTCTTCGTCGCGCGTTTCCGGGTCGCACCAACGCCAGGCCTTGTGGAACAGCGGATCGGTCTGCTGGTAATAGAGGAACAGAACGTCCCATGGCCGCGAGGTCGCCAGGTACTTGTTGAGCGCGTGCGAGTTTTCGAGCTCGGCCTGCAGGCTGTCCATCCCAGCCGTGAAATCATCCCACTGCGTCCAATCCTTCCCGGCACCTGGATCGCGGATGCGCTCGGATTTAAAGCTGAAATCCGGCACACGCTGGAGCACCTCGGCTTTCAACTCTTTGGGCCAGGTGAATTCTGCTTCGGTGGACGGCGTTTCGAATCCAGTGACGGCGAAGCCGTGCTTGAGCTCCCGCGCGGGGTAACTCTGCGGCTGCCCGACGACACCGACGCGCAGGCCGCTTTCATCCAAGAGCTGCCAGATGGTTTTGTGCGGCACGTCGGCCGTCGTGTTGAGGCGTGTTTCCTGCGCGCGCGGATCGAAGCGGCGGAAATTCATCACGCCGTGAACGCCGGGGTGCTTTCCTGTCGAGAGCGTCGTCCAGGCCGCGGCCGTGTGCGCTGGGATCGTGGATTGAAGTATGCCGCCAACGCCGCCGCTCATCAGGTGTTTTAAGTTCGGCATGCGTCCGCCATCCAGGTGCGGGCGAATGGATTCGAGATTCACGCTGTCGAGCGCGAGGATCAGAATTTTTTGTGCGATGCTCAACTAATTTACCTCGTAGCGCTGCATCCCTCTCCCCTCTGGGGAGAGGGCTGAGCGAGCGAAGCGAGTCCGGGGTGAGGGTGACCGTCGCGTGCAGTCAACGCTTACCCCTCACCCGGCATTCGCTCCGCTCATGTCCGCCCTCTCCCCGGAGGGGAGAGGGAAGCAACGTCATCTCTTTTCCAGCGCCTGAAAATACAGTGCCTCGGTCCGCTCCGCAATCGCGGCGGCGGTAAATTCGCTCAACACCTTTTTCCTGCCCGCTTCGCCCATCGCCCGCGACTTCGCCGGATCATTCAGCAGCGCAAGCACAGCCATGGTAAGCGCATCGACATCGCCGGGCTTCACGAGGATTCCCGTACGTCCATCGTCCACGACTTCGCGCGTGCCGCCAACATCCGTCGCGATGACCGGCACGCCCATGGCGCCTGCCTGTTTGAGCACGGTTGAGCTTGCTTCGCGGGTGACGGACGTCAGCGCCAGCAGATCGAAGCTCGCCATCACGTTGACCATGTCTTTGCGGAAGCCCAGCATGTGAAAACGCGAGCCCAGATCCAGTCTTGCGAGCTCGGCGCGGATTGGTTCATCGAGCGGGCCGTGGCCCGCCATGGCGAAGTGAACGTCCCGGTGCAATTTCATTACGCGAGCGGCCGTGGCGACGAAATCGAGCGGCGCCTTGTCGGGATGAAAGTTCGCAACGAAGCCGACCAGCGGCGTCGCGTCCGAAAGCTTCAGCTCCCGCCGCACCGCTCGTTCGACACTCGGCGCGGATACAAATTCCTGCGGCAGAGGTGAATGCAGCACGGCCAGGCGCTCGGCTTCGAGCAGACCGCAATCGGTGAAAAACTTCTTCTGATCTCCAAAAATGCATACGACCTGCGCGGTCTTTTTGCGGAAGAGCCAGCGGTTGGCCGCATGATTGTGAATGGGATAGATGTTATGCCGCGTGCGGATCAGCTTGGTCGTGGGGCTGAATTTGCGAATCGCCAGCGCGCCGATCCAGTGATCCTGTGAGCCGTGGCAGTGGTAGATGTCCGGCTTCTCCTTCTGCAGCAGCGACCCGAGCCGTCGGACATCGCGCAGCAGCGAAAGCGGCTTGAAGCCCTTGGTAAAGTTACACTCAGAAAAGACGGGGATTCCAGCTTCTCTGGCGCGCGCGGAGAGGTCGCTCTCTTCGGTTTTTCCGGCAGTTACTTTCGTCGGCGGGCAAGCGATGGTGATGCGGTGACTTCGCGCCGCGAGCGCTTTACTCAGTGCCAGAACGACTTCGGCCTGCCCGCCCCAATGACGATGGAAATCAGCCTGAATAATTGTGAGCGCGCGCATGCATGAGTACCAGGCCGGCAATTTTCCCTATCCACTCCGTGGGTAAGGGCGGACACGAGCAGAGCGAGTGCGGGGTAAGGGGTGACGCCTGCCTTGCAAGAAACGGTTACCCCTCACCCGGGTCTCGCTGCGCTCGCTCGGCCCTGTCCCGGAGGACCAGAGGGGAGAGGGGCGTTAACGTCCGGGCGCGCCGCCTTTCTTCTCTTCTTCCTCTTCTGCCTTGCGGTCTCGGATCTTCGGAGCTGTGTAGGGCTTCACGCGCCGGTCTACAGCGGCCATGATGTTTTTCATTTCCTTCTCAGTCATAGTGCCGTAACAGCCAAACAGAACCTGCTCGCGGATGGCGACCATCGCCTGGTTTTTGAACAAGCGGCCCTGGTATCCTTCGGTGCCGATCGCCAGCTCGCCGATGGGGCCTTCTTTTTCCATCGCTGTTTTCACGTCTTTCAGCAGGCCTTTCAGGCTCATGCCATCGCCGGTTTCGGCGAGGAACATTTTGCATTCGCGGTTCTCTACGCGGTACAACGCCGTGACACCGCCGGCCTTAAACAGCCCCAGCCCCAACGGATCTTCTTTGTCCAGGCGTTCGGTCGCTGGAACGCGACCTTCATACGGCAGGTAGCCGACGAGATTGATGTCCGTGATGTCGCGTGGGATGCGATCAGAGATCGCGCGGCCAAAGTTAATCAGCATGGTGCGGCGCGCGGGATCGGGATTTCCAGTCAGATCGCGAATGAGAATCAGGAAACGGTCCTGGACGATGATCATGCGCTCGCCGTCGACCGTTCCGTGCACGCCAATTTTCACGTAACTGCCTTCAGGCAGAAGCCCCGGTCGGAGGTTTGTATATGCGCCATATGCGTTCTGCTTGCTGGACATTTCACTGACTGAGACGCGTGCCGCCGGCGGGCGGTTGGGGATGCCATATTCGGCCACCAGCGTCGACAGAGTGCCCCATTTTTTCAGAATGGCGAGCTTCTGTTTGCCACCGATCTGGGCTTCCAGGTCGGCATCGCTCATCTTGCCGGGCTTGGCAATCTGACGGTAGCTGGCAACTGCCTTGGACGGAGGAAAGACCTCTTCAAGAGGCACTTCTGCCTGCTGCACGCCATCACTGGTGATCGTGCAGCCGGGCATGCACAGGCACGCCAGCAGCGTAAGGATGGTACACAGAATCGGTTTATGGAGACTTTTCACGGCGTGATTTATAGCTCCTGAAGTGCCGAATAGCAATTTTCCTTTATGGGACTTGACCAGCCGTACAACGCTTCAATTGTTGTGTCCACTTTTTTCTATTCCTTCTGGCCCATTGCTCGCACGGGATGGCAGGAGCGGCTGTTCTGCCGCAAAGGCTGAGGGCGAAGCACATGGACCGAGAATTCCGGGTAGGCGTTTTTGATGACATCGCCAAGGCGCAGCGCGCCGTGGATGACGCACTGGCCTCAGGAGTCAGCCAGCGCAAGATCATGCTGGTGATGTCAGACGACCAGACGGCCAACGACCAGCAGAGCGAGCCGCAGAACGTGGAGTCCGTCGTTCATCCCGGGCAGGATACCACGCGCAGCCAACTGGGCGGAGCGACCGGTGGCGCGGTCGGCGGATTCCTGGGAGCCATGTCGCTGTTCCTGGGCGATACGCTGGATTCGCGAGCGGTCCTCTATACCGGATTGGTTCTGGCGCTGGGAGCCGGCGCAGCTACGGGAGCTTGCGTGGCGCGCAATGTACCGAAGCTTCTGCGGCGCATGAAAGACAAGCGTTTCACTGCCCTGGTGCCCCAGCATTCGGAATATGATGATTGGCGTTCGTCGGTCGGCGGAGCGATCGGCGGTTTGTTTGGCTCAATCGCCGGCACGCTCAGCAGCTATCTCATCGGTATTCCAAACGCATGGTTCTTTATCACCACCGGAATGTGGGCCGCGATGGCTTCGATTATTTTCGGCAATCTCGTCGGTGCAATGAGCGGCCGCGGGCTCTCGCCGCGCAACGTTGGTGGAATGGAAAACCTCGCCGACGGAGAACGGAAGATCCTTGTCTCGATCGATGTTAGCGAACAGCGTGAAAAGGCATCGCAGATCGAAGAGCTGTTGCGCCGGGATGGTGCACGTTTCGTACGCCCGGCGTGATTACGATTGAACATGCACATTTTACCAGAATGTTCTGGGGTGCTGTTGCCTTAAGTAGAAGGGTCAGTGCCGGGACCGCGACGCGCGCCCAGTTTTCAACTGGGAGAATGAACGCCCTGGATGCTGGGGTGCAGGCACGCCCCGGCATTGGCCTTCCCTTCACACCACAACTCCTGAAAATCAGCGCCAAGGCGATTGGTTTGCGTGTTATCCGCGCAGGGTAGCGCCGTGCGCTGCGATGCTCAGAAGAAGAGCGGGGGAGGGTCTCTAGAGAGCGGAGACAATCATGGTTACAACATACGAAGACGTTTCGGAAAAAGTCGAAGAGATGATGCCGTCGTCGATGACCGAAAAGCACCAGCAGGAAGACGTGGTCACCACGAACATCGAACGCGTGACCTCCAAGGTACCTTCGGGCGTGTTCCTGGGTCTTGGCATTGCCTGTATCGCGGCGTCAGCGTCGCTGGCTCTGGCCGGAAAGACCAAGCAGGCCAATTTCGTCGGAATGTGGGTCCCAACGATTCTGATTATGGGGCTGTACAATAAGCTCGTGAAGCAGCACGAACCTCATTAATTTGCGACGAGTGACGAGTGACGGGTGGCGCTTAGCCACCCGTTTTATTTGTAGAGTAGATATTTCTGACGCCGAACTTTGAACGAATCCAGCTTCTCCGCCCATAGTCTCTTGATCTCTTGAAGTGGCGCTGCCTTCTTGACTTCATTCAGCGTCTGCACGTCGGCGAGCAGCACATTAAACTTCTCGATCGTAAATTCCCTTGGATACAGCGCGTTAAGCGTGGTTGCGGCGGCGATACCGATGTCGACGGAAGCGCACTGCGCGCGATCGGTGACGACGATGCCGACTCCGCCACAGAGCTGGCCCTTGAAGACGCTTGCCGCTGGTGTGAAGCGGACGGGATAGAAGCGTACGCCCGGAAGATTCAAGCGGTTCATTGCCGCGGTAAATTTCAGATCGTCCACATACGGCGCACCGAATACTTCGAATGGCCGGTCCGTGCCACGGCCAACGGAAAGCGAAGTAAATTCCAGGAGGCCTACGCCAGGATAGAGCCCGGCGGCGGCCACGCTGCGCATGTTAGGGGAGGGGTTGATCCACGGGAGGCCGGTCTCGTCAAACCACATCTTCCGCGACCAGTTCTCAAGTGGGATGACCGTCAGTTGTGCGTTAAAGCCGCGCTCATCGTTGAACATTTTTGCCAGCTCGCCCGCCGTCATGCCGTGGCGCACCGGAATTGAATGGAACGCTGTGAACGTGCTTTCACCGCCGTGAACAGGGCCTTCGATATCCACTCCATTGACGGGATTCACGCGATCGAGCACGAAGAATATTTTCCCGGACTTTGATGCGGCCTCGAGGCTCAAGCCGAGCGTCGACATGTAGGTATAAAACCGGCAGCCAATGTCCTGGATGTCGAAGACCAGCGCGTCCAGTTCCGCAAGCTGCTCGGCCTTCGGCGCGCGCGATTCGCCGTACAAGCTGTAGACGGGAAGGCCTGTTTTCTCATCGACGCTGTCGCTGACCTTTGCATCGATGTCGCCGCGGATGCCATGCTCGGGACAAAACAGCGCCTTCAGCGTTACGCCGGGCGCAGCCTTGAGCAGGTCGATCGTCGCGTTGCGCTTGCGATCGATGCCCGTCTGGTTCGTGATCAGCCCGATCTTCAGTCCTTTAAGATCAGTGAAATTCCGCGCCGCGAGTGAATCGATGCCGTTCAGCACGTCGGCCGGCCGCTTTGGCAACGCTCCAGGCACATGGCCGAAATCAAAGTCGGCAATCGCCTCCGCGGCGAGCGTGCCGAGCGCTGCCTGCAGCGGAAGAATGTTGCCTTTGCCGTCCGGATGAACGCGGTTGGTCAGCAGAATCCAGAATGACTTCGAAAACGGATCGATCCACAGGCACGTGCCGGTGAAGCCGGTGTGTCCATACGAGCCCAGCGGAAAAACCTGTCCGCGCGGGCGGCTGTAGCCGGTATCAATGTCCCATCCCAGACCGCGCCGCGCGCCGAGCGTCTCGGGCGTGTGAACGCTTGTCATCAGCGCGATTGTTTCCGGCTTGAAGACGCCCGTGCCGCCGCTGAGCATCATGCGGGCGAAGCGGGCGATATCCGCGGCAGTCGTGAACAGCCCCGCATGCCCCGCAACGCCGCCCATGCGCGCGCATTTCGGATCGTGAACGCTGCCGCGCAGAATTTCTTCGCCACGTTTTTCAGTCGGCGCAATGCGGCTGCGCAGGGAAGCGTCCGGCAGAAAGCGCGTATCGCTCATCTTAAGGGGCGCGTAAATCTCGCTCGCGGCGAATGCGTCGACACCTCTTCCGCTTACGCGCCGGACGAGCTCGCCGAGAAGGATGAATCCGACATCGCTGTACTTGAACTCGGTGCCCGGCGCCGCCGTGAGTTTTTCTGCGCAACACTGTTTAAAGGCTTCGTCGCTGCCTGGCTGGGAAAGACCGATTCCGGGGCGCAGGCCAGACGTGTGCGTCAGCAGATGCCGCACAGTCACTCTTTCTTTTCCGTCGCCAGTGAATTCAGGCAGGTACGTACAGACGGGCTCGTCCAGCTTGATTTTGCCGCGCTCAATCAGCAGCATCACGGACGGTGCCGTGGCCAGAACTTTCGTCAACGATGCGGCATCGAAGATCGTGTCCTCCGTCATCGGTTCGACATCGGGCACGAGCGCCCGGTTGCCGTACGCGCGGTGGTACGACTCACCGTTGTGCTCCAGCCAAAGCACCGCGCCGGGCATGCGCTTTTCTGCGATGGCGGCAGTGATCGCCGCATCCATCTCTGCAAGTTTGCTCGGCTGGAAAACAGCCTTAGGAGCCGGCGGCGCGCTGGGAGCGGCTGGCGCGACAGTCGCGGGCGTTTTCGCGGGAGCTGCCGGGAGTGCCGGGGCAGACGGCGACGAACTGCAGCCTGCAAGCAACACACTGAGAAAAAACGTAAGCGAAATGTAAAGCGTCTTGCGCATGGCGCCGTTTTAGACTTTTTGCCTGCGTCTGGCCATCGTAAAAGAGAAGAGGAGGCGAGGTCGATTCAGTGACAGAGTTTAAGCCAGGCGACAAAGTCCATCATCCGCTCTTCGGAGCCGGCACGATCCGCGCCATCAGCGGGTCGGGTCCGGACGCAAAGATTACCATCGACTTTTCGGCCAGCGTTGGGCAGAAAAAATTGCTCGCGAGCGTCGCCAACCTGCGGTCTGCAGGAGCAGACACGCCGCTGGCGCCGGCCGCTGCGTGGTTCGAGATCCTGGACGCGCAACTGGATCCACGCTCCGGCCGTCGGCCATTACGCGATAAGATCGTAGATGGAATCCTTCACGCGCTGCGGCAGACTGAATTCTGGATTGCGGTCCGCGAACGCGTGCGCACGCGCGGCTCGGCGCCACGCGTACTTGACGACATCAGCGGAAAACTGGCTTGTTCGCTGACGGGCTTGTTGCACATGAAACTGACAATCAAGCATGCGGAGCTGATCCGGCCGACCGAGGCCGTGCTTTCGCAAAGTATTTTTGATGAGCTCGCGTCGCGTTTTCTGGCCGACTTCGCGCTGCCTCGTGTGTCGCCGAAGATCGAAACGAATATTGAGTGGGACGAGGACCAGGCGATTGTGATTGATGATGCGCCGCCTGAAAACCTGCCGGATCGCGACCCGCGGCGCCGCCCGGTCCGCGTCACTCCTAAGGGTGTGATCAAGTCACGCCCGAAGCGGCGCGACGATTACTGATCGGAATCCTGCGTGGCCAAGCAACCTCCGCCGATGGACGAGAAGACGCTGAAGATTTCAACGCAGCGTATCGAGCGCGCGTGGGAGTCGCTGCGCAAACACCCGCTCACCGGGCCGCTGGTGCAGCGCGCGAAACTGAAGATCATCGATTACCAGCCCCAGGTTCCGGCGATGTTCACGACCGTTTCCTCCAGCGGCGAAGTGTACGCCAACCCGTTCAATCATCCGCGCACGCCGGGCGAGTGGGAATTCACGCTCGCGCACGCGCTGCTGCACCTGGCCTTCGGACATGTGAACCGCTCCAGGCGCGGCATTCTCTGGAACATCGCCTGCGATTGCGTGGTGAACGAATTTCTCTCGCGCATGCGCATCGGCACGCAGCCTGAAAAACTGCTGCGCCTGCCGCCGGGCATGCCTAACGATGAAGAGAAGCTCTTTACGATGTGGTCGCAGAGCGGCAGTCCGGCGAAGGGCGAGACGACCAATGGCACCGCCATGGACATGGTCATCGCCGGGCCAAGCAAGGCCAACTGGGCCGATATTTTCGCGCGTGCGATCCGCCGCGCGGCGCAGCAGTCGCTCAGTGCCGCCGCAGGCGACGATGCCGAGCTATCGCCGGCGCACCAGGCACGAGCCTGGTTCGTCAAAAATTATCCGCTGCTCGGCGCCGTGCTGCAGCACTTCAAGATTATTGAAGACGCGCGGCTATGTGAACGCATGAGCGTGCGGGTTGCGGCAGTCAATCCCAAGCGCCGCGAGCTGATACTCAATCCCGGCTGGGCGATGAGCCCGCAGGAATACCGCTACGTGATGGCGCATATGGCGCTGCATGCCGCGCTGCAGCACATCCAGCGGCGCAAAGGGCGCGATGTTTTTATCTGGAACGCAGCGTGTGATTACTGCATCAACGATTGGCTGTCGAAAATTGTGCTTCTCCAGAAAATGTGCAAGCCGCCGGGCGAAGGCAACTTGCTATCTGTCGAGTTCCAGAATCAGCGGCCGGAGGCGATTTACGACACGCTGATGCGTAACGAGAAGGCCGCGCGCAAGCTCGTCACATTTGCCGGTGAAGGCGCCTGTGATCTATTGGGAATGGCAGGCGGGGAGCCTGGAAAAGAGGCGCCCTCACCGGGCATCGACCGCCTGCTCCTCGACGCGTTGCTGCGTGGATATCAGATCCATACCGAATCTGGCCGCGGGCCGCTGCCCTATACGTTGATCGACGAAATTCGCGCGCTCGAGCATCCGCCGCTGCCGTGGGACGTGCAGCTTGCGCGCTGGTTCGACGAACATGTTCCGCCCGTCGAGCGTGTCCGCACGTACGGTCGGCCCTCACGCCGCCAGAGCGCCACGCCCAACATAGCGCGTCCGCGGTATATCTGGCCGGACGATGAAACAGTGCAACGCGGCACCTTTGGTTTGCTGATCGATTGCAGCGGAAACTTCGCGTCAGCTCTGCTGCGGCTGGTGCTCGGAGCAATCAGCACGTATGCCCTGTCACGAAATATTTCTTCGATACGCGTCGTTCTGACCGGGAGTGAAGTTCTGGATCTTGGCTCGGTGCCGGCGGAAGATCTGGCGCAGCGTGTGCGGCCGCTCACGGCCCGCGTATCGGAAAACCAGCCAGCGGTGGCGTTGTTAGAGCATGCGCGCGACTTTCCCAGCGACGCGCCGCTGCTGATCGTGACGGGCTTGCCATGCGATAAAATCGATACGCGACGCGAGCACGCGTGGCTGGTGCGCGACGGCGGCAGGCTGCCGTTCCGCAGCACGGCGCCGCTCATCGAAGTTTCTGAAGACGAGCCGGCGGATGGCTGAATCCTGGCGTTTCCTCACGGCGCAATCGGGTAAAAGTTGCTGGCGCAAGAGTTAAGCGCGTTTCCGCTGAGCCGTCCGGAGCATTTGCGTAAGTACCGGCGGCACAAGCGCGTATCACGATCAAGAAAATCGCAAAATCCTTTTGTCAGATCGGCACTAAAGATGCGTTAATAGCTCATAGATCAGCGCTTGTCGCATTCTGCGTAGAGGCGGAAGTGGCTGAAAAAGAACTTCCAGGTCAAAAAGGAGTGCGGCATGGTCCAGAATGACAACCCGACCCCAACTCTTGGAAATGCGCCTAAAGAGGCGGCTTCCGGCCTCACGGGAGTTATGGCGCTCATCGATAAACGCTATCCCGAAAAAGCTGGGCGCATTCGGCGGATTCACCCGGTATTCCAGAACTTCTACCGCGTGAATTTTCACAGCATCGAAAAGCAGAACGAGATTACTGAATCGCACTTCATCAGTGTGACACCGGACGATGTGACTGAGATGAACTAACCTCGGGCGTTAAGACAATTCGAGCAGCAACAAAAAACGGGAACCGTTGAGGTTCCCGTTTTTTTGTTCACTCACGTTGAACAGTTTACTTCGCGATGCCTTTCGCATCCCGGCCGCGCGCGGTGGCATTGTAGGTCAGGGTGACATCGGTGCGGAAGAGCTGTTGTTTGTGCAGGACAACGACTGGCAGAATGACCTGGCGGTCCGTCACATTCGTGTTGGTCATGCCTTCATCGATCAGGAAGGGTGCGAAGTTTCCGCGCACGAACGCGGCTTCGAACGTATTGCCTGTGATCTTCAGCCGGCGGTCTTTGCGGCGGACCTGGTTGGGCGCTTCAACGGGCTCTCCCTGAGCGTTTTTGTTGCGGGGACGTGGGATTGGGAAGCTCTGCACGACGCCGCCCACATCCAGCACGAACAAGCGATTGGGCTCTCCATCACTCGTCGGAGAGAAGAGAGATGTATCGATGGCCACCGGCAGCGTGCCTGTAACGAAAATCTGGTCGCGCTGGGCCCGGCCGAAGAGCATCTGTACGCGGGCTGTTACTGACGTAATGATCCCGCCGCTCACAGCCGGGCGGATCTGCGAGTTCTCTTCGGGCTTGGTGCGAACGTTGTTGAATGGCGTCGATTCGGAGCTGTTGGGGTCTGAGAAGAGCTCGAAGTTGCGATTGGGCTTTGTTGAGACGATCTTGGTCGTGACGTTCTCGGCGTTTTCGATTTCATCGGGGAAGCCGTCGCCATCCGAGTCCGTATTGGTCTTGCTTCCCGGACCCGGTGGAACAGCGGTAATCGACAGCACGATCGTGCGTTGATCCAGGCCGAAGGCATTCTTGGCTGAGACGAAGATGACGTGGCTGCCGATATCGGTCGGCGAACCGGTTATCGTAGCCGTGGTGGTCTCGGTGGTGGGGCCGAACGAGAGGCCGGGAGGCAGTGAACCGTTCGTGGGCTCGCTTCCGGCATCCGGACCGGTCAGGCTCGCCGTATAAATGAATGGCGGCGTGCCGCTGGCGATCAGCGTGTAATTGATCGGCTGATTGACCTGCACGGTAATTGAAAGCGGGCTGATGATCAGGGGCGCGGCAACCGCGACCGGTTCGCCATAGAGGAAATCGTCCATGACAACCAGGTCGTTTCCGGCCCCATCGGTGTTCAGGTTCGAGAGAATCGTGTCGCCCGCCGTGATGCGGACCCGAAAGATCGGGCGGTCGGCGGCAGAGATGAACCCGGCAAATGAAAAGGTCCCGGGAAGTGCTCGGACGATACCCAGTGAAAGGTTCGCGTTATCGAAGAATTCGACGGTCGTTGACGTGCTTTCGTCCACGTCATTGAAGACCACGCCAAACCCGGAAACGACCGCCTGAGCGGTTCCGCCTGGGACGAAGAAGGTCACGTCCATCTGAGTGCTGTTGACGATCGTCAGCAGGCGTTCTGGAGTAAACGGTGCAAAGGTCTCTGTATAAGCTGGATTGATGTTACCAAAGCGCGGCAGTGTAGCTGTGGGGTTAACCGCGTCGGCGCTGACTTCGAAACCGATGCCTCCGGTAATGCCAGGGACGGCAACGGCCGACATGACCAGTCCGCGTGTCGTCTTGAAGAAATCATCGGGAAAAATCGAAGGTGAAGCCCGGTCGTCTGGTACGGCATCCCAGTTAATCTCGCGCCGGCCGCTGGTTGTGCCTGGACCCGTGCCATTGTTCACGCCGCCAAGAGCTGTGCGGAATTCGTCCACTTTGCCCGTGATCGAGACCGGATCAGCGCCTGCGGCGGTGAATTCAGCCGCTGACACCTGGCACAGCAATGACAATGTGCCGGAAAGTAAGGCCATGATGACACGGTGTGATGCCTTAAACATTCAAAAGACTCCCCTATCTTCAAGTGTATAGCTTTGGTGCGTAAAGTAGGGCATCAGGGTTTATTTAACAAGCCCATTTATTCTCGAATTATTTTGGGGCAGGCACAGCCGGCGCTAAGCTGCGGCGCACTACCGTCCGGCAGCGGACACAGCAGCATTGTAATACCGAATATTTTGATAGGCTTTTTTGCCTTTCAGCGCACTATATCAAACGGTGCGGCATCTAATCATTTTGTAGGCGGGATTGTATTGCACTGCGCAATGTGTTCGAGTAAGGTCGAGCCTGCAAGAATACAAGTTTGAGGTCATTTATGGCGGCGAATTCCGACAGTGAAAAAGATCGCGCCGGGGGCGCGGTGGGAGGTATCACACCGCCCAGCGAAAAGACGATGCAGTATATTCCTGGCGGAGAGAAAACCATCGCCCAGCCGCCACCCAGCAGCGCTCAGAACACGCTTGTGCAGTCGCAGCAGACGATGCCCGTCAGCGGTTCCAGCCTGCCGCAGGCCACCCCTGCATCCCTGGGTGGCAAGACCACTCGCACCAGCGTGCCCGATTTTGGCGGTGAAAACGTACAGCTCGCTGTTGAAATCCAGGATCTGACCGGCGAACGGCTCCTGCTGGCCGCACCGCGCGTGGAAGCGCACGGCCGCACGTGCCCGGCGCTGAACTCGATTCCTCTGCTCGCCAAGATTGGCCAGGGCGGCATGGGCGCTGTTTATTACGGCATCCACCCGCGCCTGCGCAGCGAAGTGGCTGTCAAAGTTCTGCCGTTCCACCTGGCTGAACAGGACCCGGGCATGATCCGGCGCTTCTTCCGCGAAGCGCAGATTGCCGCCCAGGTCCGCTCACCGCATCTGTGCAACGTCATGGACGTCAACGAGGAAGCCGGTCTCTTCTTCCTGGTGATGGAATACGTCACCGGCTGCACGGCCGGACAGTACCTCAAAGCGTTGATTGAAAAAGGCGGGCAGGGGCTCTCCGAGAAAGACACGCTCGATATTGTTATCGCGGCCACTGAAGGATTATGGGCCGCGCATTCACAGGGCGTGGTGCACCGCGACATCAAGCCTGAAAACATCATGATTCCCTACGCCGCGAAGGGATCGAAAGATTACGATCTGCGCCGCGCTAAGCTCATGGACCTGGGGCTCGCGCGCAGCGAAGAAGGCAACCAGTCTTTGACCGGCGCGCAGTCGGCGATGGGAACACCCGGCTACATGGCGCCGGAGCAGGCCATGGATGCCAAGACCGCCGACAAGCGCTCGGACGTGTTCAGCATGGGCGCGACCATGTACTGCCTCTTGTCCGGAAAGCCTCCCTTCAAGGGCGAGACGGTCATGAAGGTGCTCATGGCCACCATGCACGAGCCGCACGAGCCGGTGGTTACGCATTGTCCGCAGGTTTCTCCGATGCTCAACGAGATCATCGAGAAATCGTTGTCCAAGAAACAGGATAACCGTTACGCGGATGCTAAACAGCTTCTGACCGCGCTGGAAGACTGCCGCAGACTCCTCACCGGAGGCGTGGGCGGATCATCGATCGGCGCCGGCGTTCGTGGGAACTCCACGTTCGTGCAGAGCCCGGGATCGTCCCTGGGGCGCGGCGGCACGACCCAGAATACGCTCGTGAGCCCCGGCGGCACGACGACCGTGCAGACCGGCGGCGGCAACAAGGGCATGATGATGGTCGCCGCGGGCGTCGCGGCGCTGGCGCTCGCCGGCGGCGTCGGCTTCATGATGATGGGCAAGAAGCAGCAGCCGGTCGTCGATAACGGCGGCAATACCGGTACCGGCAGTACAGGGACGGGCACTGGCAACACCGGAAAGGTTACGCCGACTGTGCCCACCGGACCGGCGCCAAGCGACATTGTCCTGAAGCGGCATGCCAAGCTGATCAAGGAAGCGGACGAAAGCATCGCCAACAACGATCCGGAAGGCGCGCGCCTGTCGCTGGACCTCGCCAAGAGCCTGAGCATCTCCACGTGGCCGGATGCGAAGAAGAGCGAAGACAAGATCGACAACCTCTTGAAGACCTTTGATTCGCGCAAGAAGTTTGAGAGCGAGTTGAAGGCTGTCGATGAGCTCGTTACGAAGAAGAACTATAAAGACGCGCTGACCCGGCTGAACCTGGCGATGAAAGATGCGCCGGACGACGCGGCGATCAAGGTCGGCGAACAGCGCGAGAAGACCATCACTGAAAAACTGAAGATGGTCATGCAGGAAGAGAAAGCGCGCAAGCTTCTGGACGAAGCTGAAAAGATGCTCAAGCCGGCGGAAGCCGAGCAGGCGTTGCGCAAGGTCGATGAAGTCAAACGTCTCTTCCCGGCCAATGGCGATGAGTTCAACAAGAAAGCGCTCGACCTTGAAAACAGACTGAATGTGGTGCTCAAGGAAAAGCAGCGCTCCGAAGAATACGACCGCGGCTTGAAGGAAGTGCTGGAGCTTGAGACGAAGGGCAACTGGGAAGCGGCCAGCAAGGCGGCCTGGGAACTGCGCAAGCTGATCCCTGAGCGCCCGGAAGCCCCGGAGGCGCTCAAGCGCATACAGCCCAAGCTTGACGAAAAGGCGCAGCTCGCTCTGGCCGAACAGGCCAAGCGTGAGCTGATCGAATCGCTGGGCAAGGCAAACGATCTGTTTAACCAGAAGCAGTATGAAAAAGCCGGCGAGATCCTCGACGGCATTCCCAAGAAGACCGATCCGGAATACGTCGCACTCAAGAAGAAGGTCGATGATGCCCTGGTCCTGCTGAAACAGGAACAGCAGCAGAAGCAGAAGCGGGAAGAGTTTAACGGCATCATCGCCAGTGCAGAGAAAGCATTTAACGACCAGGATCTGGCCACTGCAAAACAGCAACTGGCGCAAGCCGAGCAGATGTTCAAGGACGATCCGGTCATTGCCAGGCTGCGCGGGGAAATTGCGAAGAAGGAAGAGTTCGCCAAAGCCAAGCTGGAATACGATGGGCTGCTGAATAAAATCCGTGAAGCGATCAAATCCACATCCCTGGATGAGGCCGACCGTTTCCTGACTCTTGCGTCGAAAAATCCCGCGGCCGATGCGAAGCTCACCAGCCTGAAGGCCAAAGTGGATGAACTGCGTGAAGAACAGAAGAAGATTCAGAACGTTGAGGCCGAATACGCGAACCTTCTGAGCAGCGCGGCGGTATTCGAAAAAGCCGGCGATGAGAAGAAAGAATTCTCCGACAAGCTCAACAGCTACGACCTCGCTCTGCGCAAGCTGCTCAGCGCCAAGCCCCTGAAGAAGGGCGGCGAAGCGGATCAGCGCGAAGTGGCGCTTCGCAAGAAAATCGAGGACACGCAGAAAGCGGAAGAAGTGGAGCGGCGCAAGGTTGAGGAAGCCAGGCGCCTTGCTGCCGAGCAGGAAGCGCAGCAGAAGCTCAACCGCAAGCAGTTTGACGACCGCATGCTGGCGGCAAATACCTCCGCGCAGCAGGGCGATTTCGCATCCGCGCTGGCTAATCTGGCTGAAGCCGGAAAGCTCTTCCCGAACGATCCGAAACTTGTCGAACGGACTGCAGAGGTCAAGAAGATGCAGGCCGACGTCGACGGCAAGATCAAGGCCGCGATCGATCTGGCAGCGCAGCGCGTTCCCAAGCGGCAATTCGCAGACGCGATCGCCGATGTTCAGGGCGTTGCCAGGCAGTATCCGATGCGCCGCGAGCTCTCGAGCGTGGTGGAAGGTATTACTGCGCTCCAGCGCGTTGAAGGCTCGGTGCAGAACCAGCTTGCCAGCGCAGCGGGGCGCCTGAAGACAATCGACGCCAAGGCCGAAGGCCGTGCGGGCGCGTACCGCGCGCGCGTCACGGACGCGCAGAGCCGCATGCAGTCGCTGGTAGACAACACGATCGACCAGATCGTGCGCTCGCGCTTTGCGGATGCCACTTCAGCCATTCGAGCGCTGGAAACGGACGTACTCCGTAACGGCGCTCAGCTGGCCAGCGCGCTGGACAGCTATGAAGAAGCGGCGCGGCCGCCGGCGGCAACCACGACCAACCAGGGCGACGAGAATCCCTTTAAGGAAAACAAGAAGAAGTCAACGCCTCCACCGACCAAGGAAAAGAAGAGCTCGAACGTCGGCGACGTCAATCCTTTTGACTAAATAAAGCGTTTCATCATGCACCGGCCCCGGCGTTGCAAAGCCCGGGGCGGTGCTAATGTCCGGCTTGACTTTTGTTTCCTTGCGCCTAGCCTGAGCGGACCAAACATTCACGACGGAGCTGAAGCCGCATCCCGATTTCGGCTGATACTTATTTCACGGATGAAGTAAATGACCCAGCCGATTCCGGAAACGTTACGCGTGCCCCTGTTTCCTCTTCCAGGCGTGGTGCTTTTTCCCGGCACGGTGCTGCCCCTGCGTATCTTTGAGCCGCGCTATCTGGCTCTTTTGCAGGACGTGCTGTCGGGCGAGAAACTTATTGGCATGCCGCAGCTGAAGCCCGCTTCCTTTGTTGCCGAGCAGTCTTCGGCGACTCCGCCGGTTTTTCAAACGCTGGGCGTTGGCCGCGTCGTGGCGCAGGAACAGGCGCCGGACGGCACGTGGAACATCGCGCTGCTGGGACAATGGCGCTGCCGCATCGTTTCCGAAATCCCGCACCGGCCCTATCGCATTGCCCAACTTCAGATTCTGAAAGACACGATGCCGACGAACGTAGTGGCCGAAGAGCAGCTGCGGCGCGGCATGCACGCGCTTAAGCGAACCGCCATCGAATTGGCGCAGCGGACATTGGATCCCGAGGCTGCCGGCCAGCTTAAGGAGCGGCTGGAAGATCATGTGGCGCCGGGAATTGCCGCCGACGTGCTGGGCTGCGCGTTTATTCACGATCCGGCGCTGCGACAGGCGCTGCTGGAAAACTGCGATGTGGGCGTGCGCGTGCTGACGGTACAAAAGCTGCTGGAACAGAAACTGGAACAGACGCGTGCAAAACTGCCGACGCGTACGCTGGACAAGGATGTTATCTGCCTGAATTGATTTTTCTTTGAACGACAAGTGCCGCTGCTCGGGTAATGTTTCGGGCGGCGGTCGCAGCCGTCTAAAGGTTGCGGCAGTGCTCGTAAAACGGGGAGGGGGGCCCCAAGCAGATGAAACGTGGCAAGGGCAAGCGCGGGCGCGGCGATGCCGAACCCGAACTGATCCGCTTTGGTATTTCAATTCCGGCGGACTTATTGAAAAAATTCGATGAACTTCTGACTGAAAAAAAGAATCAGAACAGATCGGAAGCCATTCGCGATCTGATCCGCGATCGCCTCGTGCAGGACGCGTGGAACGAAGGAAAAGGCGAGCAGGTTGCCGTCGTGACGCTCACCTTCGAAACCCAGAATATCGAAGCGCAGCGCCGCCTGGCAGAAGGTAAGCGCGCGCTGGGCGAGCGCATGCTGGCTTCGACGCAAGTGCGTGTGAGTCCTCAGCAGGACATGGAGATCGTGACACTGCTGGGACAGGCCTCGACGGTGCGCGCCGATGCCGAAGCGCTGATCGGTACGAAAGGCATTCTCCACGGCAAGTTCGTGATGACCACGCCCGGCTCGCTTTAACAGCGTACTGCAGCCTTCCAGCGCCAGGAATATCTGGATAGAAAGAAAAAGGGCCGCTCCGATGAGCGGCCCTTTCTTTCAAGCATCATGCATTATGCGTCGCGTTCACTTCGCCGGCAGTTCCTTCAGCTTGATCTCCTTGAACGAAATCTTCATCGGCGCGCCACCGTGAATCTGCAGACCCAGCACGCCCGAGAGCGCACGGCCGGCTTCATCGTTGTCAGTAAAGTCGATCGAGACGATACCGTTGATCTTGTGGATCAGACGGTTGCCCTGAGCGATCACGACGCACTCGTTCCATTCGCCTTTCTTGTCCGCGGTCTTGAGCTTCTCCAGGTCCGGCGTTGTGCCCGTGATGTTCTTCCTGGCTTTCTCTTCCATCGTCACGACTTCGCCGGCCATGCAGATGCGGCCACGCTTCTTCTCATCGTAGAGCTTGCACATATTCGGGAAGGTGTATTGCAGGTCGCACTGGTAGCCGGCGAGCACGAATTTGCCGACCTCCTTGCTGCGGTACTGCACGCCTGAATTGTTCGAGCCTTCCAGCTTGAAGAGGCAGCGGAATTCAAAGTCCTTCAATTCGCCGCCCTTCCAAACGAGGAAGGTATTTCCTTTCGCGGGATTCTCCTTCGTGGTCTCGCCGACAATAGCGCCATCCTGCACCGACCAGAGCTTGCTGTCGCCATCCCAGCCGGTCAGATCTTTGCCATTGAAGAGGTCTTTGAATCCGTCGGTCTCGGCTGCGCAAAGGGGCACGGCGAGCGCCAGCAGAATGACAACAGGCAACGCACACATCTTCATCGGACTTTTCTCCTGAAAGCGAATGCTTTCGAAACGAAAGCGGGCTCTGAACTTATACACTGATCCCATGACGCGCGAACGACATTTTCATTCGCTTTTGCGGCAGAGCCCGTTTCGTTCGCGGTTCGAAGAATAGATCGAAAGCACATCCTCTCGGCGCAAGCGGCTTGAAACGAAAAGACCTGCGGCGACTTTCATGGCGCTTCAAAAAAGATGGAAGGCTGGTGTACTCAATGCGTACGCTTAGGCCTGAAAACAAGGATACATTTTGATGACTCTCTCCCGCCGCTCCATTCTGAAGAACACGCTTGCAGCAGGCGCACTGCTGTGTGCCCCAAATCTTGCTCGGGGCGAAGACCGGCCCGCAGAATCGCACGCCTGCGACGTGCTCGTGTATGGCTCAACTCCCGGCGGCGTCGCGGCCGCAATCGAAGCGGCGCGCAACGGCGCGCGCGTGATACTCGCGTGTCCTAAGAAAAACCCCGGCGGCATGTCGGCAAGCGGCCTGTGCACGACCGATGCCGTGCGGCGCCACCTCTTTGGCGGGTTCGTCACGGAGTTCGTCAACGAAGTGCGCGCGTGGTATGTGAAGAATCTCGGCGAGAATCATCCTGATTTTAAACTGTGCCACGACGGCTGGTACTACGAGCCCTCGGTCGCTGAAGCCGGTTTCCGTGCTCTGATGCAGAAGTATGAAAGTCTGCGCTTTCTGCCGGAGAACTGGCTTTCGGCCGCAACGGTGAATAATGGACGGATCGAAAAAGTGCGTCTCGAGGGTGTCGCTGGAAAGACAATCGAGATCAAAGCAAAAACATTTATCGACGGAACATACGAAGGCGATCTGGCGGCCGTCGCGGGAGCACCCTGCCGCGTGGCGCGCGAGTCGCGCCAGGAATTTGGCGAGTCGCTCGCGGGCATCCATTACATGGACTTCCGCAGCGGAAAAGAGATTCCCACGCCGCAATCCGGGGAGGCCTCGATCGCCATCCAGGCGTTCTGCGCGCGGTCCATTATTACAACGGACGAGGAGCACCGCGTTCCGATTCAGAAGCCGGCCACCTACGAGCAGCACCTGCAGGATTTCCTGCCGCTGCTGCAGGACTTCAAATCCGGCCGCGTGAAGAAGCTTGGCAGTATTCTGGCGATGTGCCCGCTTCCGCGCAAAAAAGTAGAGATCAACGGCCACATCGAAGCGCTTACGTCGATCAATTGTCCCGGCATCTCGTGGGCGTATCCGGATGCCGGCAGGCAGATGCGCGTGGAACTCGACCGCTTCCACGTCGATCACGTCGCCGGGCTGATGCATTTTCTACAGACCGAAAAACAGGTGCCCGATGAAATCGCCTCCGAAGCGCGGCGGTACGGCCTGCACGATCAGGAGTTTAAAGATAATCAGCATTGGCCCTGGCAGATCTATGTGCGTCAGGGGCGGCGCATCGTCGGGCGCGAGATCATCACGCAGCACAATTTCATTGTCGATCCGAAAACGGGCCGCACGCCGCAGGTGCCGCACCCCGTTGCGATGGGCGAGCACTCCTTTGATATTCATCCCTGTCACGACCGGCGCTGGGCGCATAAGGGATTTATGGAAGGCGTGCTCTGGTATCCATCCAAGTCAAAAGGTCCGGCACAGCCGGGGCAGATTCCCTATGGCGCGCTGCTTCCCAAAGGCATTGATAATCTTCTGGTGCCGGTCGCGATGTCGAGCACGCATATAGCGATGTCGGTGCTGCGCATGGAGCCGGTGTGGATGACGACCGGCCAGGTCGCCGGCCTGGCAGCGGCGAATGCGCTGAGCAGCAATTCAAACGTCGCCAACATCGATCCGGATGTGCTGCCCAGGAAGCTGAACATCAAAACGCAGCCGTAGCGCACGTGTGCGATTCCAAAAAACGTATGCGTTTGTAATAGAAGAGCCTGCCGGGATGGGATAAATTTCAGGCGTTCAGTTGAACGTTTGAAAGAAGGAGCATCTATGCCGGCCACGGGCGTGAAACGCAATTCAAAGCGCAAAGTCTCAGTCAAGGTCCCAGTATCGATTCCCGGAGCCGATGACACTCCGATCGATACCGGGCTGAAGGATCCGTTCATCATCGCCGACCTGCCGGCAGTCGCTCCCGTGAAATGCCCCTGCGGACAATCGAGACGTGGATTCGTCAGGCCCGACAACAGCACCGCCACCATTCACCAGGTCGACATCTCGGCTGATGCCAAGGCGCACTATCACAAACTGCTGACCGAGACATATTACTTTCTGGAATGCGACGGGCCCTGCTTCATGGAACTGGATGGAAAGAAGTATCCGGTCAAGCCGGGGATGGCCGTCATGATCCGGCCGGGCACACGGCACCGCGCAGTAGGCAAGATGAAGATACTCAACTTCGTTGTCCCGCCGTTCGACGAGCGTGATGAATGGTTCGACTGAACGTGTGCAATTAATTATTGAACAAGAACATAGAGAATTGCAGCAGCAGCCGAGCGAAAAAGCGTCTTTATAGATAGGCGACGAAATTTTTGAAAAAGTCGGCAACAATCCTGTAGTTTGGAAGTCCAATACAGGAATTACAGGGTGCACAGGTGCGTCCAGTTTGTAACGAATGCGTAAAGTGGGCTTAATTGCTTTGACTTCACGTTTGCGTAACGGTTAGAACGTAAAGCCTACTTCTAACTGCTTTCCGTTTTATAGGTTGGAGAACGTAAAGACATGCGCTGTTCATACTTGTGTCTGCTCCTGATTGTCGCAGCTTCGGGTCTTTTTGCCGCGGAAAAGGGCGATCGTGATAAGGCGATGGCGCTCCTGACGGGCGCCGATTCTCTCATTACCGCCAACGAACACCAGAAGGCCGCGGACATGTGCAAGCGCGCCCTGAGCGAGGACGCTTCGTGTCCGGCTGCCTATTTCAAGCTCGCGCAATGCAACGAACAGCTCCGCCAGAATAAGGAAGCATTTAAGAACTATCAGACTGCCGCGGACCTGGCGAAAAAAGAAAACGACCTCGTCCTTTCCCGCAAAGCCACCAGCGCCGCGGAAAAAATCGGGGGCGGCGCCATCCAGATTACGGCCGCCGACAGCAAGCTCGTCGATAAACTCCTGCCCCTCGCCGACGAAGCTTTTAACGACGATCAGCTCGAAACAGCCCGTTCAGCCTACGCCTCGATCCTGGCTCTCAAACCGCAGCATGAGAAAGCAAAAGAAGGCCTGGCCAAAACCGAAAAAGCCATCGAAGCGCGTGGCGACCCGATCAAGGCGCGCATCGCTGCAGCGATGCTGGCCGAGGTCTTTTACAACATGGGCATCGGTGAAAAAGACAAGGCCACGAAGATGGCTCAGGAAATTGCTTCCAAGCACGGCAGCACCGAGGCCGGCCGCGAAGCCGAGCAGCTCCTGGCCAACAACTTTGAGCCGCCGAGCAACATCGATGCGCAGCTGGCGGAAGCCAAGAAACAGATGAAGGAACGGGCGGAGAAAGCCAGGCGCGTTGCCGCGGTCAAGCCGGTCACAACGACGACCACCAGCAGTGTCGCCAAATCAGCTCCCGCCACCGGTCTGGACGTAGAAGCCATCGAGAAAGTCGCCATAGACGATGCCAAGAAGACGGCCAAGGACAAGCTGGTTCCTTCCTATAAGGACTGCTACGCCAAGGGCAAGGATTTCTATTCCAAGG
>DASPJR010000119.1:0-28104 GCA_035628505.1 Planctomycetota bacterium
TTGGAGTCGTTTTTCGTTCACGATGCCAGGACCCCCAGACTCCGAGACTCCAGACTCCCAGACTGGAGTCCCCCATGCCCGTTCGCATCAGCAAGTTCATCAACGGTTACGTAACCCCCGAAGACGTCGGCCCCGACCTTAAAGTCCGCAAAGGCCTGCCGCCGTTCATGCTCAGCTTCACCAGCGACTACAAGCCGGTGATGACCTGGAACACCACGCGAACGTGTAACCTGCGCTGCGTCCACTGCTACTCCGACAGCGAAACCAAATCCTACGCGGGCGAACTCACCCACGAGCAGGCCCTGAAGATGCTCGACGACATGGCCGAGTACGGCGTGCCGATCCTCCTCTTCTCCGGCGGCGAGCCGCTCATGCGCAAGCGCGTCTTTGAGCTCATGGCTTACGCGCGCAAAGTCGGCGTGCGGCCCACGCTCTCCACCAACGGCACGCTGATCAGCAAGGATGTCGCCAAGAACATGAAGCGCGCGGGCCTCGGCTACGCGGGCATTTCGATGGACGGCTACGGCGACACGAACGATAAATTCCGCGGCAAAGTTGGCGCGTTCGACGCCATGGTCAAAGGCGTCGAAAACTGTCTCAGCGAAGGCGTCAAAGTCTCGCTGCGCTTCACTGTCACGCAGCACAACGCTCAGGATCTGCCGAAGGTCTTCGATTTCCTCGAGCAGAAAAATCTGCCGCGCATGTGTGTTTACCACCTCGTCTATTCCGGCCGCGGCAGCGACATCATGGCTGACGACGTCGAGAGAAAGTTCAGCCGCACGATCGTCGATCAGATCATTGACCGCGCCGAGTACTTCCACAAGAAGGGCTTCGAGAAAGACATCTTAACGATCGACAACCACTGCGACGGCCCGTACCTGATCATCAAGCTGCGCGAGAAAGGCAAGCACAAGCTCGCCGACGACATCTATCAACTGCTCCTCAAGCAGGGCGGCAACCGTAGCGGCATCGGATTCGGCGACGTCGACAATCTCGGCAACGTCCACGCCGATCAGTTCAGTTGGGATTACTCCTGGGGCAATGTGAAGCAGAAGACGTTCCGGCAGATCTGGGACGGCATCAGCAACGAGACCATCGCCGCGTACAAGTATCGCAAGCCGCTGATCAAAGGGCGCTGCGGCAAATGCCAGTTCTTCGAGATCTGCAACGGAAACTTCCGCGCGCGCGCCAAATTCGCCACCGGCGACAACTGGGAAAGCGATCCGGCGTGCTATCTTACCGACGATGAGATCAACGTCTACAAGGACGCGCAGGGCAACTACCACAGCCACGATCCGAAGATCGAATCCGAAACTGAAGAGCTCAAGCAGAAGGCCGAACACTACCGCAAGCTGGGCTTCAATGTTCCGCTGGCTCTGGCCGGAGAAGCTGCCGGCTGCCTGAGCGCCATTCCGAAGAAGGTCTCAGAGGATTATCTGGCGCAGGCGAAGATCCTGGGCAACACGACTGAGGCGGCAGCGGCGGCCGAAGCCGAATTCACCAAGCCCGATCCCAAGCGTCTGGCCGAAGTCGAGCGCCTCAGGCCCGAAGCGCTGCAGGACGCCGAAAACGCCAAAGGCATCAACCCGACGCTCGAGCAGCTCCAACTCAGCGGCGCAACCGGCGCGGCGGGCGCGTAGTCATTTCGGATTGCGGATTTCGGATTGTGGATTAACGAGGCGGCGCGGCTATGTTACGCCCGCGCAGGAGCCCTCGTGAAACGCGGCCTCCCCTCAATATACTAAGATGCTTTGCACTCTTGATTTGACCGGACTTTCTTTGGAAATTTTTTGGTGTATCCCTAAGACCATTGCAACCGGTTATCTGCACGTGGTTTGCACGATAAAAAAGTTGCGTCTTTCGCGCGGATTTTTTGGAAACTCGGAAACGCCTACGGCTCGCCCGGAAAGACGACCACAATAGGCTGTGCCTGCTCATGTTGAGGCCGCATGGCGCATCGTCGCCCGCGAGCCCGCGAAGCGGGCGGAAGCATAGTAGCCCACGGCGGGCAGCCGTGGGACACCAGGCACGTGATGAATTGCAGAGCCCCGGAACGGGGCGGCAGAGAAACGCGACGCTTTGTCACGATTCTATTTCGCCCTTTCAGGGCTTCGCATCGAACCGACGTCGGTTCCAGGGGCGTTGCCCCTGGCTTTCATAGATCAGCCCGCTGGGCTGAGAAACAGAACCGGTGATTGCGCCCTGATCGGCTGGGTGGCGCCGAAAGCTGCGCAGCAGCTATCCGGTGTCGAGCTCCGCGAGATTTCAACGCAGAACCAGAATGCTTTTCCGCCGAACGGCCGCCCCTTCTAAGCGCCAAAGGCGCGCGCTATAACAGCCTGGGGTGAAGCCCCAGGAAATCCGACGTACACACGTTTCTCAGGGCTGAAAGCCCGAACTAAAAAAGCGGAAACATGGTTGAGTGTTCTCGACTGTCCCTAGTCTTACTAAGCCTTTAGCTTCTGCACGAGCTCTGAGATGAGCGTACGCGCGCCAACTTCCACGTTCTGGACATCACGCTCGATTGCGATAACGAAGCGGTTATGAGCTCCTTTGTCGCCGCCTTCCTTAATCTTTTCGAGCGCCTCCTTGGCGCCCTTTGACAGCTTTATGTGCTGGCCGCTGCAAATCACGCCGATCAGCCCGTTAAGCATCATGAAGTCGCCTGTAGGCGTCTTGATTTTGTCCGCTTGGTTAATTTTTTCATATAGATCAACAATGAGACTCTCGATCATACGGCGTGATTGAACGAGGCACCCATCGTAAAACTGATACTTGAACATACCATTTATCTGCCAAGTAAGGTCCGAATAAAATTTACGAAGGCCGTCTACGAGGTTCTTTGGAATGATCGTGTCCACGACGACCACGTTTGGTTTTTGTAATAGTCCCAAGTATTTTTGATCAAGCATTGCTCGGCCTTTGAGTGAGAGTTTTATTTTTCCCTCCAAGAATATCACCAGCTGCTTTTTTGCCTCGAGGTTTCGCTTCAGAAAGCGATGGCGTGTTGCTGGTCGAAGCCCTACAGCCGCCATCATTTCGTTCAGGGACTCAGGCGTAGTAGAATAGCCTAAATCATAATGATCGTGAAACCACAACAGGGCTAAAGCTGCGTCGGCCTGCGTCGGGTTCTCCGACGATAACGCCGACGCGAATTGCGCTAGATTTGCTACACCGGTGAGCATCATTCCTCCGTTATACGACTAAGCATGGATTTGACGTACGTAATGCCGGAATGGGTAACCTTGTAAGTCTTTCGTCCTTGCCGACTCGATCCAGATTTTTCGAGCTGGATTACTAGGGCGGGTCTCTGATCTTTTAGCCGCGTGAATGACTTTGTGATATTTGAAACGGGCTCGCCAATGTGCTTTAACTGGTTTTGGACAAGTTGTGATCCCCAAGATTCTTTTCCTTCGTGCTGCTGGAACCAGTATGCGACGACCAGCGCCCTCTCGTCCTCAGTACTCGGCCGAGCCATGTGGAAAAATTCGGCTACGTCCTTGAATTGCCTCTGCTCTAACTCTTCTGAATCGCGCTCTAGCCCTTTCGGTTCCGCTTGACTCTTTTGCGGTTTTACGGCTGGCACGTTCAACAACTTCACCTCATGTACTTCTGCGGCCCATCGCAGCACTCGCTCTTTCGCGTTTGGCTGCAATCCACTGAGTGCCTGGCTCACGGACTCCATAGCCTTCAACTCTGCTGCCGGGTCCGTCTTTACCTCCTGCGCTTCACTCATTGCTCAAATCTCCTTTCGTGTCTTGGCGTACACATAACCATATAACTGGAAAGATGTCAAACAAGCAGACTCATGAATTTCAATAGGTATTTTCTCACACATGAGCTGACGCATGAGCTAAGATCAGAGGATTTTATGGAAGTCTTTCAAGCCAAAAGGTTTATCCGTTGAGCCATAGGACGTTGGCACACGATTAATACCAGAGCCCCGGAACGGAGCGGCAGAGAAGCATTTCCCAGGGCCGCGTGGCATCTCTTTGCGTGCGAAGCGCGGCTTTCTCCTGATGTTGGGTGCCACCGAGTTGCGGAGCAAATCGGTGATTGGAGCGTGTATCTTTGCCGGGCGGGCAGTCACATCAGCGCCAGGAACTCGCAGCGCTTAGCCGACTTTTGAGCGCCCGGTGTTCGCAGCATCCGTCCGCCGATCGCACTGATCTGCTCCGCAGCTCAGTGGCACCCCGGTGGAGTGCAAGCCGCGATCAACACGCAAAGCAATGCCACCCGCCGTCCCCTTTATTCACCGGAAAGCTGCGTCGCGGCGTTATTAACAGCCTAAAAAATGCGACTCGCGTTGCTGGAGAAAATGCAAGTCACCAGGCGCCACGGGTAAGTCGAATATCGTTTCTGGCAACCATGTATTCAGGCCGGGACTGGAAGTGCGCACATTCATAAGGTCTGAACTTTGCTGCTACTCCACGATGTCGATCTCGTTTGAAAACGGGAGTAGCATAGAGGACTAAGGTCATGAAATGTTATTCGAAGATGCTGTGTTTCTTACTGGGCATTGGGCTTCTTGTGAGCACCCACGCCGCTCAAGAGCCTTCTAAAGACCACGCTATAGATGTAAGCATCCCTTCGGAATTGCAGTGGAACGACGTTCCTTCACTTCCCCCCGGAGCGAAGATGGCAGTGCTGCAGGGTGACCCGATGAAACCCGGTACCTTTACGATGAGGATGCGCTTTCCGAAAAACTGGCAGGTGCCGCCACACACGCACCCAGTCGACGAAAACGTCACCGTCCTCTCCGGCACTTTACATATCGGGCATGGTGACCGCTTTGATAAATCTGCGGCGAAGGCCTTCTCGACCGGTACGTACTATAGCATGCCGGCAAATATGGTGCATTTCGGATATGTTGACGAAGAGACGGTCATTCAAGTTCACGGACAAGGCCCGTGGGGCATAAAGTACATCAATCCAGCAGACGATCCGCGCCAAGGCAAAAGTTAACTCGGAGTTTCAATCGGGAAAAGCTCCGTACGCGCCAATTGGCAGTCGCACTGGCCAGGCCGCATTAAAGCCGCGGCCGAGCCAGTGGCACGTTTTTCTGGACAACGCCTCAATCTCTGCGCACCTCCGCGTCCTCTGAGTCTCTGCGGTGAAGTCGTTAAAAAACCTACATACAAAAAAGGTCCGCTCACTTCGCAATTGACTTGGAAAATATTCGCGGCCGGCACGCAAACTGGTGCCACGCCCACGCGGACGCCTCGCGAGCTCGCCAGGCGGTCGCGCCAAGTTGTTTGACAATTGAGTGATCTGGGCATTGAATGCGGATCGAATCGTTCGGCTGCCCGGAACAAGGTGGTAAATGGGTTCATCCCCCAACGACAGGCGCGACCACGAACGTCAGAACCCGCCTTCAGACCGTACTCTGAAGGAGATTGGCGGATTCGAAATCGTCAGCAAGCTCGGCCAGGGAGCGATGGGGGCGGTGTTTAAAGCGCGCCAGGCGTCGCTCGACCGTTTCGTCGCCCTCAAGATTCTTCCTCAATCCTTTGCCCGGGATGCCACCTTCATCGAACGCTTTCAACGTGAAGCGCGTGCGTCGGCACGGCTCAACCATCCAAATGTGGTGCAGGGTATCGCCGTCGGGAAGGACGAGAAGACAGGCCTGTGGTACTTCGCGATGGAACTCGTCGAGGGCCCGACGCTTAAGGCCGTGCTTGAAGAGCAGCATGTCCTTCCCGAAGCACGCGCAACTCAAATCATCAGCGATATCGCGCGCGCGCTTGAGTGCGCCGTCAAGAACAACATCGTTCACCGCGATATTAAGCCGGACAACATCTTAATCGCGCCCACCGGTGAGGCAAAGCTCGCGGATCTCGGCCTGGCGAAAAACCTGGGCGATGATACAGGCACAACCGTGGCCGGGCAGGCGGTCGGCACCCCCAATTACATGTCCCCCGAACAAGCCCGCGGCGAAGGCCACAAGGTGGACATCCGCACCGACATCTATGCCCTCGGAGCCACCTACTATCACCTGGTTACCGGCAGGCCCCCTTTCGCCGGCGCAACGGGCGCAGTCGTGATGGCGAAACATCTGACCGATCCGCCGCCCCGCGCGCACGAAGCCAATCCCAAAGTCAGCGAAGCCTGCAGCAATCTGATCGTTAAAATGATGGCCAAGAAGCGCGAGCAGCGTATTCAGACACCAACCGAATTGCTGGAAAAGCTCAGCCAGTTGAGCCAGAGCCCGCAGGCACCGAAGTCTCCCCTGCGTGCCCGCCCCGCGTCTTCAGAGACGCAGCGGCGCGCGCCGCCTCCGCCTCAATATCGAAAGCTGCTGCCGCTGGCCGCGGCAGGTATACTCGTGGGCATCGTTGGAGTCGGTATGTATTTGAACTCCGGCAAATCGGTCACCGATACTCCCATTGAAAACAGCGCAACGCCACCGGCGGCGTCAAACCCCCAGGCTCCAGTCCCGCCAGCTGTCGCAGCCGGGCAGGGACAACGATCTTGGCCGGGCGACAGAACCGGACTGCTGTTTCTTCTTGCGCCCGGCAAGCCAGCCCTGGTCTTTCATCCCGTGACCAAGGCCGAGACTTCGGTCGCGCTGGTCCCCCGCGGCAATGCGAAAATCGACGCACAGGGCCACCTGGATGTGCGCAAAGGCGCCTACCTGATCTCCGGCGCTAACGATTTGCTGCTGCAGGCCTGCAAGGCCTCAAACGAACTCAGCATTGAGGCATCCTTCCATCCCGACAATTTAACCCAGAGCGGACCGGCGCGAATCATTTCATTTTCCACCGACGGCTCAACGCGCAACTTTACGCTCGGGCAGGATGGCGCGAAGCTGATTCTACGGCTACGCACCACGAAGACAGGTCCGAATGGCTCCTCTCCTCAGACGGACCTCTGCACGCTCAGCGCGCCAGAGATGCATCACGTTATCGTCTCTTATTCGCGCGGACGCCTGCTGTGCTTTCTGAATGGGAAACAGGTTCTCTCCAGCGACGGCGTCAGCGGCGATTTCAGCAATTGGACGCCGCAGCACTTTTTGCTGGGAGATGAGTACGCCAATCCGCGCGACTGGTCTGGAAAAATCGAGGCGGTTGCGATTTACAGCCGCGCGATCCAGTCCGCCGAAGCCGAACGAAATTATCAGCACTTCAAAAGCGCGCGAGCGAAGTGAACGATCAGCTGGCCGCGTGACATCCGCCTGACAGTCTCCGCATCATTTGCAGAAGTGTTAGACACTGAAATCAATCGCCATACATCAAAAACTCTGCACGCCTCCGCGTCCTCTGCGCCTCTGCGGTGAAGTCGTTAAAAGATCGTTCTAAGGGAGCAGCCCGCGTCACTTCTCAATCAGCTTCAGAATGCTCGCCGCGGGCACGCACTGCTTGACGACCATCTGCAGGTTTTCCTGCTTGCCGTCTTTATTCTCGTAGTAGATCGATTGCGTGCTCGCCACCATGCCGACGATCTCGCCGCGCTCGTTGAAGACCGCCGCGCCGCTGGAGCCGCGCGCGTAATCGGCTGTGATTGCCATCATGTTGGATGCGGACTGATTCCGGCTGGAGACAAAATAGCGCGAGATGATCCCGGCCGTCAGCATGTAAAAGCGGCCGTCCGGATGGCTGATCACTGAGACTTTTGAACCCACGGCTGCGTTCGGCAGAAGCGGCGCCGGCGAAAGTTTGGCGCCGTCGAGCTGCAAAATCGCGATGTCATCGCGCTTGCTCGCTGCGAGCACCGCTTTCACCGGATAAACCTGCCCCTCCGAGGTCATCGCCACAAGAGTTTCACGCGCGGGCGCGTCGACTACGTGATAGTTCGTCACGCAGACGCCATCGGCGCTCAACGCAAAGCCGCTGGCGGGCGCCACATGCCAGTCGGAACATTTGTCGCACTTAAAAATGCCCGCCATGATGAGAACGCTCGGCCGGCAGTGTTCGTAAAGACGGTCCGGCGGCGGCGTGCGCGCGGTGAGCGGCAGTTGCACGCGGCAGGAGGTGTTCTTGAGCTGCTCGATGAGTGCTGAAATCTTTGTAGTCTTTCCCGCGGCGATCAGGGCGGCAGCCTGATCGTGAATGCGTTTGGTGATCTGCTTGTCGTCGACGGCAAACACGCTGCCGCCAGGATTAGCCGGCTCTTCAGCGCGGCAGAGGGCCAGCGTCAGCAGCGTCCAACAGAGAAGCCAGCGCGACACCGTCATGGATCACCTCGGAAAGGAAAGACGTCGAATATTAGACCCGTTCGGCGCCGCCACGCCAGCCTTTAAACCGCCGAGGCTGCTTAGAACGCCGCAAATTTTTCTTGCGTCGCAAACATGTTTGCGATACAAACATGATTCGGGAGGGAATTGCAATGGAAACAAACACATCCGATTTTCAGCATCCGCAGGACGTCGCTCGCTCGGCGCGCCGCCTGGCCTATCTCTCGCGCGGCTTGCCGCTCGCGGTGGTCGGCGTCTGGATGGCCGGCCTCAGCGGATTGCAGCTTACGGCGGCAGTGCTGCCGGCCATTCAGCCGTACGCGAAGGTGCTTTCGTTCGCGAGTGCGGTCGGCATGGTTCTCTGCCAGCTCTGGATCCGCCGGGCGCAGGCGCAATCGCCCTGCAGCGTGCGCACCCAGCGCGAAAGCAACACGCGCGAAGAGGCCACTCTTTTTGGGGTCATCACGCTGGGCGTGCTCGGGGTCGTCGCGCTGGCTGAGACGGGCCGCTTTGAGCAGCCGTGGATCGGACCTGCGTTCCTCTGTCTGATGCTGACTCTCGGCGGCGCCTATTTCATCTTTGAGGCCTTCCGTGTGAAGCTCTTTGAGCTGGCTTTGCTGGGCACGCTTTTCTTAGGGCTTTGCGTGTTGTCGCTTTACCTGGGTTCGTTCTCCCAGAACGGGGCTGCGTTCGACCAGGCGCTGAATACCACGCTCGCCGCATCGGGACTGTTCTGCGCGCTCATCGGCATTCTGCTGCACCGCCGCTGGAGCGCCTGGCGCGCACAGGTGCTGCAGGCATGAAAAACGTGACGGTGAAAAAGCCACCCGAGCTCAACCTGCTCATTCATGAGCCGGCCCGCCTGAGCATCATGGCGACACTGGCTGAAGTCGTCGCGGCCGACTTCATGTTCCTGGCGGGAATCACCAGCCTGACGCGCGGAAACCTTTCGACTCACCTGAACAAGCTGGTGGATGCCGGTTACGTTTCAGAAACAAAAGAGTTCGTCAATCAGAAACCGCGCTCGGAATACCGCATCACGCCAGAGGGCCGCGCCGCGTACCAGCAGTATCTCGCGGATTGGGCGCGGCTGACCGGGCGGAAGTGAGTGCAAGTTTTGTCTTTATTTCGATCCCTGAAAGCGGGTAACATGTTGGCAGGAGAGAGTTATGAGCCTGGTAATTGAGACCGAGTCTCCGCCGTTAAAGCACTGGGATGATGGAAGTGTCCGCGTCGGCGCGTCTCGCGTAAAGCTTGAGACCATCATTGGGGCGCACAACAACGGTGATTCTCCGGAAGAGATTCACTATTCCTATCCGGCGGTTTCCCTCAAAGACGTTTATGCGGTGATCACCTATTACCTCGGGCACCGCGAATCAGTCGATGCGTACATCAAGGATCAGGAGCTGCGTGCGGCAGCGTTCCTCCAGGGTAGGGGGGCCTCCCTCGAGCTGAACGCCACCTCGAGAGAACGGCTGCAGGCCAGGAAAGCCGAACTGGAGAAGCAGCGGAATGCGGCCACTGGCGATTGACGAAAATGTGAATCGCAAATTAGTGCGTGGCATTCTTCGCCACGCAACGGAACTAACCGTTTACCAGCCGCAGCAATTCAATTTATTAGGAGCTTCCGACCCGGAGATACTTTCATGGGCTGCGGGGTTGAACGCCGTTTTGCTTTCGCAAGATGCCGCGACGGTGCCACTCTTCGCCTACGAGCGTGTTGCAGCGGGGCTGGAGATGACCGGAGTCATCATCATTCCGCAACACCTGCCGCTGCGTCAAGCTGTCGATGAGACCCGGTGCTGCATGTTGTGTCTCACCGACGAAGAATGGCTGAACACAACCCTCCACCTCCCTATTTAGAGCACCGCGATTTATTTTTTGTTTTTCTCCGTACGCTCCTGTGACCCCCGTACAACCCCGCTGTTAGAGAGCCCCCCTACACGCGGGCTCGGGGTTGGAGGGCGCGCCATGCAGGCTTATCCCATCACACCGAATGATCTGATGCCCGAACCGGGCGGGACGACCAGCGTTCAGGTCCTGCCGATCGACGTCAAGGAAACAGTGCCTTTCCTGGAATCGCTCGCGGCAAAGAGCTCCTGGTGGGCCGTCTCAATCCTGCTCCACGCCCTGGTTATCCTGCTCGCCGGGCTGATGTCGATGGCCATCGACCTGGGCGAAGAAGAGCCTGCCGTGGTGATGGTCACCGAGCTGGCTCACCGCACCGTCATCGAGACTGAAGTTCCGAAGCCAAAGTCGGACCTGGCCACCACACTGCTCTCGCAGCACGACACGCCGCCGACCGATCCGACCTCGACGGAGGCATCGAACATCGTCGTGCCGCCGGAGATCCTCGAAAAGGCTGAGCTTGGCGATCATTTTGAAACAATCAACCCCGACCGGCCGGACACGCAGAGCGCCTTTGGCAACCCGGACGCCCACATGTTTCACAGCACCAAGGGCAGCGATGACGAAGCCGGCGGAGGCGGAACGGGCGGCGTCGGCCTCGAAGACCTGATTGGCGTCGGAGGACTCAGTTCCCCCGGCACGGGCGGCGGCTGGGGTGGCGGTTCGGGAACGGGCACAGGAGTCGACAAAGGCTCCGGCCACGGCAGCTTCGGCTCGCGCAACGGCGGCGGCCGCAAACTTATGATCAAGAAGCACGGCGGCTCGGCAGCCACTGAGGGCGCCGTGGAACTCGCCCTGGACTGGCTGGCCCGCCACCAGGAAGCCGACGGAAGCTGGTCGGTACGCAAGACCGAAGGCCAGGGCGACTGGGATCCGGGCGTCACAGGCCTGGCGACGCTCGCGTTTCTAGGCGCGGGGCACACTGAAAAAGTCGGTAAGTACAAGGAGAATGTCCAGAAAGCCGTCGCCTGGATGATCGCCGGCCAGCGCGAGGACGGCGCACTGGGCAGCGATCCAAAATTCACCGAGCACCACGGCGGCTTCAGCTACCACCACGCAATCTGCGGATTGGCCCTCGCCGAGGCTGCCGGCATGGCCAACATTCCGACGACGCGAAAAGCCGCGCAGAAAGCCGTGGACTATTCCTGCAACATTCACCAGGCCGGCGAAGGCAGCGAGAAGATGGGCTGGCGCTATCAGCCCAAGAGCCCCGGCGACGTCTCGGCCACTGGCTGGTATGTCATGCAGCTCAAGAGCGCCAAAATCGCGGGCCTGCAGGTCGATGCGATGGCCTTCGATGGCGCGATCAGATTCCTCGATAGCTGCGAAGAAAGCCCCGACAAAGTACAGCTCGAAGACAAAGCCTACGACGACGGCCGCCATCGCTACGGCTACACGGGAAAGGGCGCGATGGTGAACACGACATCCATCGGCGTGCTCTGCCGCCTGTTCATGGGCTGGAAAAAGGATGAATTTACCGGCGCCGCGCTGTGGCTGCGCCGCACCAATTCACCTGAATGGCGCAAGGACCTGGGCCTGGCCAATGGTGGCGGCTGGCCCATGTATTACATGTACTACACGACGCTGACCATGTTCCAGCTCGGCGGCGATCATTGGCCGGCCTGGAACGAGCCGCTCAAGAAAGTGCTCCTCGAAAATCAGCGCAAAGACGGCGACTTCCGCGGTTCGTGGGACGCGCTCAGCCCCTGGGAATCGAAGGCCGGGCGTACATACACGACGGCACTGGGCGTTCTCTGCCTCGAGGTCTACTACCGCTACCAGCAACTGCGATAATCAGTGCCGATCTGAAGCACCCGTTCGCATCAGCTTGCACCCGTCCCTCGTGCCACTGGCCGCAGCCAGTGGCCTTTTCTTTTCGGATGATTCCCCCTCTTTTTCAAGCAACCTCTTGCGTTCAGCGAAAGTAACATATATGTTACTAATAGCTTTTGGGCTCATCTTTATTAAAAACACAGAAGGGGGAAATCCAATGCTCACCGCAACTAGACTTGTGCTGCTGATGCTGCTCAGCGCCGCCTCGCTGCTTTCCGCAGCGGAAGACAAGAAATCGGGGCCACCGGAAATCACCGTGCCTAAGCTGACACAGGCCGCGCCGAAGATCGATGGCACTCTCGACGATGCCGCATGGAAAGACGCCGCCAAATCGACGCCGCTGGTGCGGACCTACGGCGAGGCCTCTTCGCTGCAGTGCACTTTCCGCATTCTGCAGGACGACAAAAATCTGTATATCGCCGTCGACTGCCCCGAGACAGACAGCGGCATCAAGGCACTGAAGCTCGATGTGACGGAGCACGACGGAGATCCGATCTGGGACGACGACTGCATCGAGCTATTCATCGATCCGTCCGGCAAACGCGATTTTCCGTACTACCAGATCATCATCAACCCCAAGAGCGTCACCTTTGATGTCCAGATGAACGGCAACGGCGATCCGGACAAGGGCTGGGATCCGAAGTACGAAGCCAAGGCGCAGATCGGGAAAAGCGGCTGGACGGCCGAGTTCGCTCTGCCCTTCGCGATGTTCGACCGCACCGAAAAGAGCGCCGACGAGTGGACCTTCAATCTTGCGCATTCACGCAGCGCGGGCGAAGCGCTGTACTGGGCGCCGGTGCATGACGAAAGTTCGCACCAGCCGGCGAAGTTCGGCAAGCTGAAAGGGATTGCCGTCCGCGCGCTGAAGTGAGGAGGGCTGGCTCTTGGCTCTTGGCTCTTAACGACTTCAACACGGAGGCACGGAGAACACGGAGGTCACGGAGACTTTTTTAGTCTTCGGGATCTCCGTGTTCTTCTTTTTGCACAGTCTTACTTTGCCTGCGTTGAGTGCGGTGCGATGTGGGCACTCCGCCGGACGCTGGGCGCGGAGTTGCGCTCGCGGCGGCCTGCGCTTTGTTGATTCCCGGCACAGGCGTCGGGATGGCACTGAGAACCGCAAGCGCTTCAGCCACGGCAGCGCTGACGCGGGCATCGGTGTCCTGCACATGTTTGCGCAGAGCGGCAATCGCGCGTTTGTCGCGAATCAATGCGAGCGCTTTGGCTGCATGCAGGCGTGTTTCGGCGTCGGGATGCTGCAGCGCGTGAACGATCGGCTCGGTCGCGCGCGGATCCTGCAGTGAAACGAGCAGCCGCATCGTCGCCAGACGCACGCGCTGGTCTTCATCCTGCAGCAGAGGCAGAAGCGGCGGCACGGCCTGGCGGTCGCCGAGTTCGCCCAGGCCTTCCAGCGCTGTCGAGCGCACGTACCATTTAGGGTTCTTGAGCGCCTCAATCAAGGCTTCGATGACGGCGCGGTCACCGGTGTCTTTCAAGCGCACGAAATCGTCATCAGTTCCCTTCACCAGATCCTGCCAGATGTAACGCCCGAGTCTGGCCAGCGCCTTCGCGGCGGCGGTGCGCAGATCCGGTTCAGCGTCACCGAGTGCCTTCATGAGCGGCGTAATCGCGCGGCGGTCTCCCAGGCGGCCAAGCGACTTGGCAGCGGCTTCGCGGACGGCATCGTCAGCGTCCGCCAGCGCGTTGATCAGCGCCGGAACGGCGCCGCGATCACCGAGTTCCCCCAGCGCGGCAGCGACCGTGCGCCGCACATGCGCATCTTTGGATTCCAAATCCTGCAGCAGCGGAGCAAGGGCACGCGAGTCATGCAGCTGCGCCAGTCCGGAGACAGCTGCGGCATATGTCTTCAGATCCAGGCTCCGCATACCGCGCTGGTACCACCAGAATTTGAGAGAAGAGATCATGTGACACCCCCCATTGCGAGAGGAGATAGGCGCCGCTTCAGTAAGCGGGCTCTGCGATACATTCAAACTATACCCCATGATGTTGAACCTCCGCCAATCCGATGATCCATTGTTCAAATGAACGTGTGGTCTGCGGCGGTTTCTACATGCTCGGATCAGTCATTTTCAGGCGGAATTGGCGAAGAACGGCTGTTTCTCCCGCCGTCTTCGCGCCGCGTGAACCAAATTGCCCCTCAGGACGCGTCGGCGGCACGTGAAAGTATTTTTATCTTTATGTTGTAAAATGCGTTGCTTTCGTGGAGACTAATGGCTCAACCGCTCGAAACAGAACCACCCCTTTGGCTGGTATTTGGAACGGGCAAAAACAGAGGTTAGGAGAAGTAGATGGAGACCGGCAAAGTAAAGTGGTTCAATGATCAAAAGGGTTTCGGATTTATTACCCCCGATGCGGGCGGCAAAGACTTGTTCTGCCACCACAGCGAAATCAAAGCGGAAGGCTTCCGGTCACTCTCGGAAGGACAGGCCGTTTCTTATGTCGCTATCCAGGACGCCAAAGGCCCCAAGGCTACCCAGGTGACACCGATCAAGTAAATTCAGTCTGAACCTGAAAAGTCAGAAAAACGCCTCCTCACCGGAGGCGTTTTTCTTTTGTTTCCAGCGCTGCACCATTCAGCAACTGACAATTCGCGCGCCGTCTTTTAGACTTCAGCACACGCATTTTTCAGGAGGCACGGCCATCGCTACAACGGTTTCATCCCCCTCGCTTCAGCCGGACGCACGCGGTTATTTCGGCGGAGATGACGGCTTCGGCGGGCGCTACATCCCCGAGACGCTGATGCCCGCCTGCCAGGATCTGGAACGCGACTACGAAGCGGCGAAGAAAGATCCGGCGTTCAACAATGAACTGGCCCTGCTGCTGCGCGATTACGTCGGCCGGCCCAATCCGCTCACGTTTGCCGCGCGCCTGACCGCGGACGTCGGCGGCGCGAAGATCTATCTCAAGCGCGAAGACCTCAATCACACCGGCGCGCACAAAATCAATAACACGCTCGGCCAGATCCTGCTGACCCGCCGCATGGGCAAGAAGCGCGTCATCGCTGAAACCGGCGCCGGCCAGCACGGCGTCGCCACCGCGACCGCGGCGGCACTCTTTGGCATGGAATGCTGCGTTTACATGGGCGCAGAAGACGTGCGGCGCCAGGCGCTGAATGTCTTCCGCATGGAACTGCTCGGCAGCAAAGTGGTGCCCGTCGAAAGCGGCCAGCGCACGCTCAAAGACGCCTGCAACGAAGCGATGCGCGACTGGATGTCTTCGGTGCGCACCACTCATTACGTGATCGGATCCGTGATGGGACCCCACCCCTTCCCGATGATGGTCCGCGATTTTCAGTCGATCATCGGCAAGGAGATCAAGGAGCAGTCCCTGCAGATTGAAAAGCGCCTGCCGGACGCGGTCGTCGCCTGTGTCGGCGGCGGCAGCAATGCGATGGGCAGCTTCTATCCTTTTATCAACGACACGTCTGTGCGGCTGATCGGTGTTGAGCCCGCCGGCCGCGGACTGGATGGAAACGAACATGCCGCGACGCTCGCCAAGGGCAAGCCGGGTGTGCTGCATGGCATGAAAACCTACGTGCTGCAGGACGATGACGGCCAGACCGCGCAGGTCCACTCGGTCTCTGCCGGCCTCGATTATCCTGGTGTCGGCCCCGAGCACGCGTGGCTGAAGGACACGCACCGCGCCGAATATACCTCCTGCACCGACGCCGAAGCGCTCGCCGCGTTCCAGCGCCTGGCGCGCATGGAGGGAATTATTCCGGCACTCGAAAGCGCGCACGCCGTTCACACCGCCTGCAAAGTCGCCCGGGAGCTCGGCAAAGATAAGATGGTGGTGATCTGTCTGTCCGGCCGCGGCGATAAGGACTGCGAGGAAGTGCGGCGGCTGCTGAAGATGTAGCTTTCACCGAACTGATCAACACAAAGACACCAAGACACGAAGACACAAAGAGAATTGTTTGTTGGCTTCGTGTCTTTGAACGCGTTGCGCCGGTTACGCTGCTACTAACCCCCGGCTTCAGCCGGGGGGAAACCGCACTCACTGAGTTGCGTTACCCCGCTTTAGCCGGGTTGACCCACACGCAGAAGGGGTTCAGCCCATAGCTGTTGTGGCTGAAGCCCTCTGCGCCCCAGATAAGCCGGATAAATCCGGCTATGCGATCTGCATTTCACGTTCCACCCCCGGCTGAAGCCGGGGGTTAGGATTTACCGGCGCAGAGTCTTCGTGTCTTTGAGTTGACTGTGTTGCCGTTTGGATTTCAGGAATAGCCTGAGACGACGCGCGGCTTTGTTTCCGAGGCTGTGACAATTTCCTGCGCACGCTGATAACTCTCCGGCGTGTCGATCCCTAAGCAGTAACCATCAATCAGATGCCCGCGCAGGTGCTTTCCGGCGGCGAGCAACTTGGGGAAGACATCACGTGCCCAGTCCGTTGCTTGCGGCGGCGGCGGAATTCCCTCCAGCGCTTCTGCTTCAAGCACATACGCGGCGGCGTTGACGTAACCGGGTGCGTCAGGCGCGGCGCCTTCGATGAACTGCGTGATGCGACCAGCGTCTCCGAAAAACAGCGGCGCGCCGGTAAGTTCGGTCCGCACGCGGCCGCCGGCGATGCCCGTGTGGCGATGCTTGTTTGGATCAAAGAGCGCGATCGTGCCGAGCATCGCTGGATCGGCCTGCTTTGCAACCACGTGCTGCGCGATGAACTTTGAGAGATCGAAATCGAAAACGTTGTCGCCATACACCAGCAGAAACGGCGTGCGCGCGACGAGCGACGGCGCCGGTATTTCGGACGCAGCCGGCGGCGGTGAGGTGACTGCTTCGCCATAGGCGAACGGCGGCAGCGAAACGCCCGCGCCGAGCGTCGAGGCTGGCGGCGCGGGCGGCGTTCCCGGCGCTGCGGGCAATTGCGGCGCCTGCTTCGGATCGGGCGGCGCGATGCGCGTGGCCGGACTGGCGTCTCCTTCCGGCGTTGCTATTGCCCCGCCGAAGAGCTGCGCCGGATGTGTCAATTCGCGCTCAAGCTTCTTCGCCGCGCCGGCCGTTCCGAGAATCGGATTCTCTTCAGACCACGACACACGCACGCCGTCGGCCGAGCCGTTGCCGATCGCAGCTTTAATCTCATCGGCGCGGTAATGCAGATTGATAAACGTGTGCGCAATCCCATAGCGCCTCAGCCAGCGCAGATTGCGCTTCAGCACCGGCACTCCATTGATCGGCGCGAGCGGCTTGGGTGCGCCGCCAGTGATCGACGCCAGGCGCGTGGACATTCCCGCGGCAAGAACAAGGCATCGCATCAGGCACCTCCGCTTCCCTGGGCAGCGAGCAGCTTCGAAACGGCGTCGGCCAGATCGCGCGCGGTGAGCGTCGGTTTTTCGATGCCGGGACGCAGTTTTGCCGAAAGCGGATTTTCGACGAGAATCGTGCGGCATCCCGCGCGGCGGCCGCATTCGACATCGGTCTCCTGATCGCCGATCATCCAGCTGGATTCGAGATCGAGGTCGAACTCATCGCGCGCGTCAAAGAGCATCTGCGGTTTGGGCTTGCGGCAGCGGCACGCGCCCGAATATGCCGGCACGACTCCCTGCGGATGGTGGTAGCAGTAGAACGCGCGCGCGATCTCGACTCCCCCCTGGCCCAGCGCGAACTCGACCTTGTTGGCGATCATCTTGATATTCTCAAGCGACGTCTTGCCCTTGGCGTAGCTGGGCTGGTTTGAAACGATAAAGAGCAGGTAGCCGGCATCCTGAAGTTTCTTCGCCGCCGCGACGCAGCCGGGAATCATTACGAGTTCATCAGTGGTATGCGGCGATTCATATTCCCCCGTGGCCGCGTTCAGCGCCAGCTCGCTGAGAATGCCGTCACGATCGAGGAAGACTGCGCGATTGGACATAATTAAAAGCGTAAACGCGCAGCCTTGTTTTGCAAAAGTTGCTCGCACTTTTTAACGACTTCACCGCAGAGGCGCGGAGGACGCAGAGCCACGCAGAGAAATTTGAAATCTCCGTGTCCTCTGTGTTCTCTGTGGTGAGAAACTACGTATACCGCGCGTTGCGGTGCTGCGGCAGGAAGAATTCGTGGAGCAGGCGGTCGACCTGCAGCAGGCCGTCGCGGCTGAGCTTCACGCGGTCGCCGTCGATCGTCAGGAAGCCCCAGTCTTTGAGCGTCTGGATCGGCTTGGCGAACTCGGCCACCGGGTCGGCGTTGAACTTCCTGCGGAAGTAATCGAGGCTCAGCGAGCCCAGCTTCATCTGCAGGATGAATTCGCGGATCAGGCGCTCCTGCCCCGTCGGCGTGAGCGCGCGGTTTACCGGCAGCTTGCCAGAATTGACCGTCTCCAGATACGGCACGAAGCCGTCGAGATTCTGAAAGTGCGTGCCGCCGACGTGCGAGAAGGACGCGACGCCAAGGCCGATCAGATCGGCGCCGGCCCAGAGCTTGTCGCGGTAGACAAATTTCGTTTTCGCCTTGTTCTTCACAGCCGTGTAGGCGCTCGCGACGGTATACCCGCGCTTCTCGAATTCGCTGAACGCGTAATTCACCCAGCCGCGCTTGGTCGCCCACGTAGCTACCGGTGCCACGAGCTTGCCCGATGCCTTCATCTCCTTATAGATGGTGGTGTTGTATGGCACTTCCATCTGGTAAATCGTCACGCTGTCCGGCTCCATGGCGACGGCTTTGGCGACGGCGTCCTTCCATTTCTCTTCAGTCTCTTCGACCATTCCGGCGATCAGGTCGATGTTGATCTGGGCGAAGTCCAGCTTGCGCGCGAAGTCATACGCCCGCGCGATTTCCTTCGACAGGTGTGCGCGTCCATTGATCTCCAGGATGTGATCGTCGAAGTGCTCAACGCCCAGGCTCAAGCGCGTGACGCCGATGTCCTTAATGACTTTCAGCTTGTGCTCGGTCAGCGTGCCCGGCTCGCATTCGAACGTGACTTCTTCCGCGCCGTCCCACGGAATGAGTTTTTTCATGCGATCGGTCAGCCACACGAGCTGGTCCGATGAAATATAAGAAGGCGTGCCGCCGCCGAAGTAGACGAAATTTGCCGGACGCCCATCCACGAACGAGCGCTGCGCATAGAGCTCGAGTTCTTTGACGACGCCGTCGAGGTAGGCCTTGATCTGCGTCGAATCCTTGTCGGTATAGACGCGGAAATAGCAGAAGTGGCAGCGCTTACGGCAGAAGGGAATGTGGACGTACACGCCCAGGGGAGTGCCCGGCGCGGGCTTGCGGTCGAGGGCTGCAAACGCGTCGTTGACTTTATCGCTCTGCCAGAACGAGAACGGCGGATAATTCGAGACGAAGTAATTGCCGGCGGTGGTTTCTTCGGCCGGAACCGGCGCGGGAAGCGGTGCTGTCTCTGCGGATGTAGTCACGTCTGCGCCCTCGATTTATCCAGCTTTTGGTGCGGCTTTCTTCTGCAGTTCAGCCACAAACGCCTTGTGTTCTTCACTCGCAACGCGCCAGACGATGTATTCACGAACGCCATTGCGGCGGTAGGCGTTCATCTTGGCGTTCAGGTCGATGCTGACGCTGCTGTTTGAAATCTCAACTACGAGTTCAGGAGCGCCTTCGAGGTAGTCATCATCTGTTTTACGAACATGGCCGCCATGTGTGGGGAGAACAAAAAGAAACGCATCGGGTTGAATCTCATTGTCTTGATCCAGCCGAATCGTGCCGCTGTCGCCACCGACGGTCCCGGGTGATGCTGACTTATACGCAGCAAGCCAACCAATAATCGAAAAATGAGGTTCACTGTGGCTCTGTGAAACCGGCGACGGCGTATAAACGACTCCTTCGATAAGTTCCGCTTTTTTGACATTCGGCATTGCGTTGTAGCGCCGTTCGAATTCATCACGCGTCAGCCGGTCACCATTTTCAAGAGGCGGAATTTTCGTTCGCTGAGTCGCCGCACCCTTCGGCGCTGACTGGGGCGTTTGAGATGGCTTGGCGGTTGTGCTCATATAACGCTCCTGATCACTTCTTCGCGCCAAAGCAGTAGATGCTGCCGTCGGCTGCGCCATAAATGAACATATCATCCACCACGGCCGGAGACGAGTCCACGGGCGAGCCGATCTCGTAGGACCAGAGTTCTTTGCCGTCGGCCAGAGCGAGGATGTACACCTTTCCGTCGTCAGAGCCCACCAGGATTTTATCGCCGGCGATGACGGGTGAAGAATCCACTTTTCCTCGTGCGACGAACGTCCACAGGCGCTTTCCGTCTGCTTTACTAAAACAGTGCACGATCTTGTCGCGACCGCCGACGACGACCTTGTCTTTCGTCACCGCCGGCGAGGACATGAACGCGAACTCTTTTGGATTCTTAAAGCGCCAGGCGACCTTCTCCTTCTTCAAGTCGATAGCCAGGAACTCGTGTTCGTAGTGCCCAACATAAACGATGCCATTCTCGATCGCGGCGCTCGCGGCCATGTAGGCGCCGGCTTCGACTTTCGCCGCCGCTTTTCCAGTCTTGATGTCGACGCCATGCAGTATCGCGTCGCAGCCGCCAAAGACGGCAACGCCGTTGCCGATTGCTGCCGTGCCGTTCACGTAATTGTCGGTCTGGTACTCCCAGATTTTCTGACCCGTCTTCGCATCGACGCAATGCAGCTTGTTGTCGTATGAGCCGACGATAACTTTGCCGTCAATGAACGTCGGGCCGGCTTTGATTTCGCCCTGTGTCGAGTAGCGCCACTTTTCTTTTCCTGTCGCGGTATCGAGTGCATAGAGATTGCGGTCGTTCGATCCGACGTACAGCGTGTCGCCGTTCACGCACGGTGTTGATTCGACATTTCCTTCGGTCGCAAAGGCCCAGATCTTTTTTCCATCGGCCAGATTGAGCGCGTAGACGTTTTTGTCATCGCTGCCAACGAAAACTTTTCCGTTGCTGATCGCCGCCGAGCTCGTCACCGGGCCTTCAGCTTTGAAGCTCCAGAGCAGCGCAGGCTTCTCCGGCACGCGCGCATCGCTGATGCCCGTGAGCGATGGATTCCCGCGGAACATAGTCCATTCGCTGGCTGCGGATGCTTTTTCTTCACCACAGAGGACACAGAGGGCACAGAGGAGGAAACTATTAACGCCAAAGGCGCCAAGACGCCAAGAACGCCAGGTTTTTACGGAGATGTACCACATGCGAAGTCCTGCAAATGACGAATGACCAATGATCAATGACTACTTTCTACTTTCACTGACGCTTCTCGAGGCATTAAGATTCAAGCCCTTTGCGCGCGGCGTGAACGCGGCGGTGTAGATGCCGCGGAATTCGAGCGCCGACGCTTTGCGCGGATTGAAATTCGCCGTCCACTGTTTCGCGGCTTCGTCTGCCAGAACAGAAATCTGATTCGGCGGCACACGCATGGCTTCAAGCGATTGGGGAAGCTCGGCAGCATCCAGCAGAGCGCTCAATCTCTTCAGCAGCGCCGCCACAGCCTGCTCGGGCTCGTCTGTTTGACGCGCCAGGCCGGCCGCCGATGCCAGATCCGCGTACAGCGTTGCCGCCGGCGGCTCAGCGCTGTTGTAGAGAATCACATGCGGCAGCATGATGCCCACGGCCTGGCCGTGAATGATGCGGAAATGCGCCGTCAGCGGGTTGGCTGCCGAATGGGCGGCGCCCAGCATCGATTGCGCAATCGCCAGCCCGCCATATGCCGAGGCCAGAAGCATACGTCCGCGCGCAGCAACATTGCCCGGTTCGCTCAGCACCGTCTCAAAGCTGCTCTCCGCCATGCGCCAGCTTTCGCGCGAGAAGAGCTGCGAAATTGGCGTCCGGATGTTGCAGACGTGCGCTTCCAGCGCGTGCGCAATCGTGTCGATGCCCGTGTTGGCCGTCACGCCGCGCGGCATCGAGAGCGTCAGCAGCGGATCGAGAATGGCCACGCGCGCGTACGCTTTGTCATCACCGCAGGCCATTTTCTGATGCGTCTCTTCATCGGCGATCAGGGCGAAAGACTGGCATTCGCTGCCGGTTCCGGCGGTCGTGGGAATGGCGATCAGCGGCAGCATGGCTTTCGAGGCTTTGTTGACGCCCCAGTAGTCAGCCATCTTTCCGCCATTGGTATAGATAAAGTTGGCGCCTTTGGCCGTATCCATACTGCTGCCGCCGCCAAGGCCGATGATGAAGTCGATGTCCCCGCTGCGCGCGGCGGCAACGGCTTCGGCGACATTTTTCGTGGTCGGGTTTTCCTGAACGCGGTCGAAGAGAATCGTTTTCAAGCCAGCCCTGGCAAGAATTTCCTGCGCGCGCGTGGCGTGCCCGGCTTTTACGATGCCGCCGTCGGTTACCAGCAGCACGCGCTTGCCGCCGTACTCTTTCACGCGTTCGCCAAGCTGTTCGAGAGTACCTTCACCATAGATTAGGCGCGTGTGCGGCTGAAAGTTAAACCCGCCTGGAATCGCGGGCGCTGAAGAGGAGTGGTCGCTGATGTTCGGCACGCGGATGAGACCCTCTTGGTCGTAGCGCAGGCTTCCAGCCTGCGAGTAAACATCCTGACGCTCAAGTACTGGCGGTCTGCTGACTTTTTCAGGCAAAAAACTTTCAGTCGTTCAACCTGTAATCGCGCAGGCTGGAAGCCTGCGCTACAAGGGCTTACTATACCGGTTTAATCAGAATCGCGCGCTGCTTGTAGAGGAATTCGAAAATATTTCCTTCATGCGGCTGATCCCACGCCACCGAGATCGTCGAAACCGCGCCGATGTTCAGGCGGTCGATCAGCGGCGAGCAGAGCAGCGCGTCGCTGAAGGCTTTGTCCTGCGTGATCGCGGTAACGACCAGCGAATGGCCGATCTTGTTGAGCACCTCCGCCTGCGGCACCGTTACCACGCTGGCGTACGGGAAGAGAAATTCTCGGTTGGCCAGCGGATGATCGAAGCTGTCGCAGTGAATGATCGTCGGACGCATATACGTTCCGCCATCAACCACCTGCTTGCGCGGGCCGCCGCGGTATTCGGCGGTAACGTCGCGCGCGCCCGGTGTCTGCAGGCCTTCTTCGATGGTACTGTCGATCCAGTCGGCCATTTTCACGTTGGCGAATCCGGACAGCGCAGCATTCGGATCGTCCGAGGCTTTGCCTGAAATCGGCCCCAATTTCTTCGCGAGCGCTTCGGCAATCTCTTTTGAATACTTCGGAACGACGACAGCCGACGCATTCACGCAACTGCGCCCGCCATTGCGCGCGATGGAATCCGCAATGACCTCGATGAATTCCGGCCAGCGCTCGATGCAGTCTTCGCCGATGATGATCTTGCTGCGGCCCGGTCCGTGAATCTGCACGGCGGGATTGCTCGCCCAGCGCGCGGTCGTGCTTTCGTCGCCGAAGAGAAACGCGCGGCCGCAGGAGTTGAGAATCTCGCCCGCGCCCTCGTGATCGGTCGGGTAAAAGCCGAAAGCTTCCGCGGGAATTCCGGCGGCAATGAAAGCCTGGATGATGCGGTAAGGCGTCCACGGTTCTTCGCGGCCGGGTTTGAGGACTACCGGTGTCTTCAGCGCAATGGCTGGCATCCACAATGAGTTCACGCCGGGGGAGTTGCTCGGCAGCACCACGCCGAGCGCATTCGTGACCGGGTAGAAGCTCACGGTGCCCGACGGCATTTCAGCAACGCCCTCATCTATTACCTTCAGATCCAGTCCGCGCGTGAGTCCGCGCAGGATCGTGCGCATTTCGGTGAAGACGTGGTTCACCTTGGTCATGTTCTGGCGAACCATGTTGTGCGGCAGACCGCTGCTGGCAGAAAGATTCTTGATGTAATCGTTCGCGGATTGGACGGCGCCGTCTGCCAGCGGAAGGTCGGCTTCCATGAAAAGCTGGCCGGCTTTCCTGCACTTCTCAAGGAGCTGCTCGGTCGTGAATTTTCGCAACGCTTCGCGCGAGGCGGCGAACTTGGGCAGATCCCGCCGGATAATGCCGGCGCCGACCTGGCTGACACTGATCAACGTCTTGCCATTGCGATGGTCGAGCACATCCACTTTATCCAAGCTGGTATAAGGAACGCCGCGGCGTAGAGCAGGAATATGCGACATGAGGCAAAAGCTCCTACTTTAAAGGTGGCAAGGGCACCGGTCTTTAGACCGCTGCAGCAAAACGATCGGGCACACATTGCTATACACTGAGGCGGATGGAAGCGCCAGAAAATAATACGTATACACACAATTTATCTCAACGTGCAAGTTCCATACCGTTGCACCTCGTGCGAACGTGTCGAAGTGATCAAATAATACCGAAAATGCCTTTGCAAAGCAGTATTTAACATTATAAATCGTCACCAGATTACGTCTTAACGTGCATAGCACCTGTGTTTACGTTTTTAAGTAACGCAGGAGGAGATCTGGCGTCACAAATCCGTGTTGCCGGGTAACCTGAATCTGCCTTAAATGGCACAAATTGCAAACGTGTACCGTCGTGTGAGGAGGCTTGGTCGCATGCTTCGAAAAAGTTCTTCGCTATTTTACCTGTTGGCGCTGACCCTGATCAGCTTATCGGCACAGGTATTCGCCGGCACTACGGTGAATCTGACTCACACGGTTCCCATCAACACGAACGCAGCCACCGGCTGGGATTCGGCGCTGGTGATCTCTACGCGGCCGGGCACCAATCTGGATTCAACCTCGAATCCGAAGTACTCCACAGCCGACAAGTTGTACATCGATGCAGCCGTCATCAACAATGGCACCTCTCCTGCCGGCCCGTTCACCGTCCGCATTCTTTACGACACAGTCATTGTCGCCGACATCAACCTGCAGGGGCTGGGCGCCGGGGAAGTGCGCAAGATCGAGGACGTCGAATATGCCGGCCCACTGGCGTATGGCACTCACTCCATCAAGATGATCATCGACTTCTTCAACCAAGTGGTGGAGTCCGATGAAACGGTCCTGAACAATCAGTTTACGCGCAACATCTTCGTCGAGTATCCCGCGCCGGTCATTACCAGCGCCTCCTCCGTGCAGGGCACTGCCGGGAGCTACTTCTCGTATCAGATTGAAGCTTCCAACATGCCGACCGCCGGCGGTGGATATTCGATGGGCGGCGCCAACATCCCTGAATGGCTGCAGATCGATCCGTCTACCGGCCTGATCTATGGCACGCCGCCACTGGATCCGGCGCCTGTCAACTTCCAGATGACCGTCTCAGCCAGCAACGCCAGCGCGACCGGATCCCTGCTGGTGAGCGTCACCATCAATCCAGAACGACCGGTCATCATCAGCCCGCTGTATGCCACGGCCACCATCGGCGAGCCATTCACTTACACCGGTGAAATCACCGGTTCGCAGACGCCGACAACCTGGACGATCCGCCCGATGCCGCAGGCCGGGCTCAGCGCTGCCGGGAACGTCATCAGCGGCATTCCCACGCAGGCAGCCACCATCTTCGTCACCTTGACGGCTCAGAATTCAGCCGGTACTGACATTGAAGTGCTGCAGATCGACATCCTTGGCCCGCCGGTCATTGGCGGCGACATGAGTGTGACCGCGACAGTCGGCAAACCTTTCACCTACCAGATTGCGGCCACGCAGAACCCGTACTTTTACGCCACTGGCTCGGCCAACATCCCGCCAAACCTGACGCTGCCTGCGGGGCTCTCTTTGAATTCACAGACCGGCCTGATCAGCGGCACGCCCGCAGCCGGAACAGCGGGTACGTACACAATTCCGCTCTTCGCCACCAATAAGCAGGGCTCCGGCTCGGGCACACTCACGCTGGCCATTCGCGCGAACGACGCCAGGCCGGCGATCACAGGCCCGAAGACAATGCACGGCTTTACCGGGGTGCCGTTCTTCTACGGCATCACCCCGACGCCGCTTCCGAGCGATGCGACCGAAGGTTACACCTATTCCTTCAGTGGCGCGCTGCCGCCGGGCGTCTCACCCAAGATGGTCAGCCGCTGCAACCCGCTGACCGGCGAGATTACTTCGACTTTCACCGGCGAATTCCTCGGCACACCGTCGCATGCTAAAAAGCCCATTGGCGCACTTGGCAATTGGGACATCGCGGTCACAGCGTTCTATAAGGATGTGAACGGCACGACACAGTCGGTCACTGAAATGGTCCGCTTCGTCATCGACGGCGATCGGCCGCACTGGCGCAATGCCAACCTTAAGCTCGGTATGGCCGGACAGCAGGGCCAGACCACGTTCCAAGGGGTCTCGACGACCACCGATGTGACCACCTATGCACCAGGCTCGTCCATTCAGCCGTTCGCTGGAGTGCCCGCGTCACCCTTCTCTCTGGGTCTGGCCACATTTGGTGGCACGGGCGGTACACCCGGGCTTTACTGGAATCTGATCAGTGTTGACCACCAGCTCAATGGTCTTTCGACCGAAATCGATCCTTGGCCCTTCATCCCGGTTGGTATCCGCCAGCCTGACGTGGACTGCGGCAATGGAACGATTGTCCCTGCGCCAGTAGTACCCTACACGTCGGCGACGTTCTATGTTGGCGAGCCGCCCACGGCAGTGAATGTCGGCGCGGGAAGCGGTGCTTATACGGCCACGCTGCAGATCGATGCCTCGTTCAACCGCAACTATATTCTGAGCGGCGGACCCAATCCGATGCTGCCCAGCGACGGTCTGGTCGGCCTGCCCAACCCCGCCCTCGGCCTGACCACCACAACGGCTGAAGTACCGCTTTCCACTATCGGCCTGAACGTCACGGGCGCCGGTACGATTGTCGGCGTTCCTGCTCCGCTTTACGCCGGCGTCTTCTACGCCAAGATTCAGTACACTCAGCCTGGCCGCCTCTGCGCCGGGCCGCTGACCGGCTACGGTCTGGCCACGTTCCACATCGAACACAACGGTCCGGGACAGGGCATCGTCATCAGCCCGCGCGCAGCCGTTGGCGAATTCAACAAGCCCTTCACCTACACCTTCCAGTACGCCAACGGAACAAACACGCCGTTCCTGGCGGGCGGCACGATGCCGGCCGGATTGTCCTTCGCCGGCCAGACCATCTCGGGAACCGTCGTCCACACCCCGACCAACCCGCATCCGCAGTACAACCCCGTCACCGGAGCCGTCGGTCCGTTCACCCTCTTCTTCACGCATCCGCCGCCAAACACGACGCGCCTGAAGGACTACAACAGCTACGTCGGCAATGCGACACCAGGCTACCTGGTGGCCGGAAGCAATGGCCACGATACGGCCACGCCGTATCCGATCGCCATCACGCTCGTGTTCTTCGACAAGGCATCCGACAAACCGCAGATCGTCAGCTCACCGCGCGTGACCGCCAGTGAACTGGTGCCCTTCGAATACCGCGCCGTCGCCTCCAACAACGCAACGTTGATCCGCCCCGTCGTCGGCGTCAATGCCGTGGGCACGCTCCTGCCGCTGCCGCGCGCCTTCAACGGCACGTCGGCCGGAACGTTCATGCAGTTCAGCAACACCGCCGATTCGCAGTGCACGATCTCCGGTATTCCATCGATCGGCACCGCCGAGTTCTACCCGAGCGACAACAACGACTTCTTTGCTGGCGAAGTGATGAAACCCAAGACGCACTCCATCCTCTTTGAGTGCTTCAGCGCCAACAGTGGCAAGTACGGCTACACCGTCGTCGATCTGAAGATTACACCCGCGATCCCCGTGATTACGCCGGCGCTCGACAGCGGCGTGCAGCTGGGCTTGAACACTGTTCGTAACCTCGGCCTGAGCTCCGTTAGCCTTGTCGCAGACAACCCGTCGCTGACGCATCCGTTCTATACGCCGACCAACGGCTACGGCGCGGGCGGCCATGGCACGCCGGGCTACCGCATCGGCGCCTTCCAGTACGAAGATGAAGACACCTACTGGAACCGCTACCTGATCCCGCCCTACAACGCCAATCGTGGCTTCCTCTATGGAGCCACACAGCTGCCGGGCGGCATGAGCCTCGATACAAATTCGAGCCTGCAGTTCCAGAACCCCGGTCTCATCCAGGGAACGCTGACGACGGTCGAACAGACTGAATCCATCGTCTCGACCTACAACAGCTACGGCGCCGATTCGCGCACCGTAACCTTCCGCAGCCGCCCGATTGAAGTCACCAGCCCGCTGACCGCCACGGCGCTGGTCGGCACGGACTTCGTTTATCAGATCACCGGCACCGGCAATCCGAACTTCTTCATCGCCACGGGCCTGCCGCCGGGATTGAACATCGACACCGCCAGCGGACTGATCACCGGCAAGCCGCTCATTCCCAGCGACCCGGCGAATCCGACCAATCCGCAGGAAGCCATTGAAATTGAGCT
>DASPJR010000120.1:0-36678 GCA_035628505.1 Planctomycetota bacterium
GAGTTAGAGGGAGGGGTTAGCCGCTCTTCAACCGGGCGCGTGCGAACAACAGAACAGAATTTGTCATCTCTCAGTTCTCATTTTTCATTTCTCATTTGAAGACCAACGGGGGTGGCACGGCCCAACGGGCCGTGTCGCGCAGCGACAAGAAGCCCCAGTTGAGACGCGCCCCGTTAATTGCGTGCGGCCGAACAGAAAGACACGTCGCAGCTGAAGCTTCTTGTTCGCTCCGCTCACCCAGCCCGTTGGGCTGGGCCACCCGCGCTGGGCGCTGTTCAATGACAATTGAGAACTGACAACTGTGAAATGAAAAATTCTGTTCTGTAATGCAATGCATCAGAGAAGGACCGAGGCTAACCCCGCACCCTAGCCCTCTCCCGCAAGGGGAGAGGGGACCGCGCGTCCGGCTCGCGGCGCGTCCAGAGAAGCCCACGCATTCCCCTCACCCCGCGTTCGCTGCGCTCACGTCGGCCCTCTCCCTCTGGAGAGGGGATCCGCCCTCTGCGAGTGGGCGCAACCCTCCCGGGGACAGGAGTGTCCCCGCCACCACTGTCGCGCTCCGCAATTCTGTAATTTCACCTCCAAAAAAATCTCTGCGTGCTCTGCGCCTCTGCGTTGAAGTCGTTAGTTGCGCGGGCCTCATCGTTCGCTAAAGTTGTCGGCGTGGCGGGATTTGGGAGCAACGCTTGTGTCTGCATTCAGGTATGTTTTTATTGTTTCACTGCTGTCGCTGAATTTGCTGGCTGCGGACAGCCCGAAAGCGGCAGAGAGCAAACCCGCAGGTCCCGACGACAACCTCACGCTGTTTGAAGATGCCGACGCGGGCTATTCGCTGCGCGTGCCGGAAGGTTTTGTGAAGCTGAGCCAGGACGAGAGCCGCGAAGTGTTCCGCGGCATCAGCGAGCACTTCGGCAAGCAGGCGGGGGAACGCGCGCTGCGCCGTCCGCCGGCGTGGTTCCGCGGCCCGGCTGAGGGCGGATCAGTGAAGCTGCTGCCGCCGTCGCTGGCGATCGGCTACACCGAGCTGGCCGGTCAGATCGATCCTTCGCAGATGCAGCGCTACAAGACAGAACTTGAAGAAGAGATGCGCAAGCGCGGCGATGATTTCGGCGAAATCAAAGTGAGCCTCATCGACGTCGGTGGGATCAATTCGCTGCGCATCGAACATGACGTCGTCAGCCCGCTCGACCGTGTGCGAAATCGCATCGTCAATGTGGCCGTGCCGGGCAACGGCAGGCGCTACGACATCGTGATGAACTTTTCGCCCGAGCAGGCTGAGAAAGTCGAAGCGGCGCTCGCGACGGTGGTTCGCACCTTCAAAGTCAAGAACCCGCCAATAATGGATGCTGCCGCGCAGAGCCGCTGGTCGCGCGTGCTGCTCTGGACGCTGGGCGGCTTCGCCGCCGGCGTGCTGCTGAGTTTTCTGCTGAAGGTCTTGTCTGGCGTCGGGGAAAAAGTGCCGGAAAAGGAAAACGCGTGATGTGGTGCGAACTTCAGTTCGCACGTTTAGCGCCGCGGTACGCCTTCGCGAACTACAGTTCGCGCCACATTACTCCGCATTCTTATTATTAATTCCCCAATCCTTCGGCTGCGTGCCGACGATCATCGAGAGCGTCTTGGTTTCCTCTTTGCGCTTAACCAGCACGTCGATCTTCTGACCCGGCTCCAGGTCGGCCACGGCGTCGCGGATGTCGCTTGAATTGGTCACCTGTTTTCCGCCGAGCTTAAGCAGCACGTCGCCGGGCAGGAGTCCGGCTTTGTGTGCCGGGCCGCGCAGGTAAACGCCTTCGACGGCGGCGCCATTTTCGACTTTGAGCTGCTTCATTTCAGCGGCGGTCAGATCCTTGACCTCAACGCCGACCCAGCCGCGCGTGACGGCGCCGCCCTTGATCAGCTTCAGCGCGATTTTGCGCGCCTGGTTGATCGGGATCGAGAAGCCGATGCCCATGTAGCCGCCCGAGCGCGAAAAGATGGCGGTGTTCACGCCGACCACTTCGCCGTTTAGATTGACCAGCGGGCCGCCGGAATTTCCGGGATTGATCGCGGCGTCCGTCTGCAGGAAATCTTCGTAGTTGGAAATTCCCACACCCTTGCGGCTCTTGGCGGAGATAATTCCGGCAGTGACGGTCTGTTCCAGAAGCCCGAACGGATTGCCTACGGCCAGCACCCAGTCGCCGACTTCGAGCGTATCTGAATCGCCGAGCGTCGCGCCGGTCAGTTCCCTGGCCTCAACCTTCAGCACAGCGATGTCGGTCTGCGGATCGGAGCCGACCAGCTTGGCCTCGAGCTCGCGCTTGTCGGCCAGGCGGATGACGTACGTTTCGCCTTCGGAGACGACGTGGTTGTTGGTCATGACGTAACCGTTCTGAGCGTCAAAAATGAAGCCGCTTCCCACGCCGCGCGGATAAAGGCCTTCCTTGATCTTCGGCCGGTTGTAGAAGGGAACACCGAGCTCGTTGAAGGAAATGCCGCCACCTTCACGGTAACGCACGCGCTGCAGCGTTGTGACGTTCACCACCGCCGGACCGATAATCTTTGAAGCATTGCGGAAGATCGCGGCCTGGTCGTAGGCCATCTTCTTGCCGTTAGCGTCCTTGGCATCGGCGATGACCGGGGTGGGCCAATGATCCAGAGACTTGCTGACGATCACCCCCAGCACGACTCCGAAAATGATGCCCAGCGTGACCGACCAGTTGGTAGCTCGTCTTGTCATAATTACAAAATTCCTTTCCCCACCACGTCAACTCAGCCATTTTAGGGACGGGTAACGCGATTGAAACCTTCAAATTCGCGTTGCCAACTCCCAGTAAAGCAAAAATAGCGCCAGCGGGAGCTTCCGGCTTACGGCTTAACGCCAAGGGCGCCAAGGACGCCAAGAGCGCCAAGCGGGGAAGCAGGGGTAATGTCGCCGCTAGATGATGCGCGGCGATTTGGGCTGATCGCGGACCGGTTCTTCGGTGGCCAGCGACGAGCGCACTTCGCGGAGGGCATCGGTCAGCGACGCGACCGTCTTGTCTGTGGGCGCGCAGCTCACGCGTTCTTTGAGGCGCTCCAGATTGGTCCGCGCCGTCCACAGGCCGATGATCAGCCGCAGCGCCGGGTAGCGCTCGCGCAAACGCTTGCACAGATACCGCGCATGCGACAGCGCGGCCGGCGGCAGCGCCGAGATGCAGACCACACGCGCGTTATGCTCTTCGACGCGATCGATCAGCTCGCTGGCCAGTGCATCCGATGATAGCGCGCGCACGTTGACGCCCTCGTTTTTCAACAACTGCGTCATCATCCGCGCCGCGACCCCGTCGGCTTCATCGCGCGCCGCCACGCAGAGCACCGCCGTCTGGCCGTCTGGCGCGGGCTCGACCTGCGCCACTGGACTCTCGCCCTCAGGCCTGCTGATCTGCTCGACGATTTCCTCGACCATGCCTTCCAGGCGCCGGCGTTTGTTTTCATCGATTCGCCGGCGGTAAAAATCGAGCTCGATCATACGCAGCACCGGAAGCACGATCTCATCGTAAACGACGTTCAACGGTTTTTTCTCAAGATTCGTTTTGAGCAGCTCGGCGGCCTCTTCCATGTCTCCGGCCAGCAGGCGCTGGTAGAATGCTGTCTTGGGCTGCAGCGGTTCTTCATCGCCGAGCAGGATGCTGAAGATGGACATTTGGGGCAGGTGCTTGCCCATCACGACCAATAGCACCGTCAGCGGTGTCGAAAGCAGCAATCCCGGCAGGCCCCACAGCCACGTCCAGAAGCCGGCGGCCAGCAGCACCGCGACGCTCGTGATGCCGGTGCTCGCGCCATACAGCCACGGCTCCATGACATTGTTGCTGATCAGTTCCAGTACCAGGAACAGGCCGATGGTGTAAAGCGGCTGCGACCAGCCTTCGCCGGTGAACGAAAGCAGAATCGGCATCGCCGCCGCCATCCACGGCCCCAGGTACGGCAGGTAGCGCAGCACCGTCGCGAGCAACCCCCACATGAACGCGTTGGGCACGCCGATTAAATAGAGCCCCACGCCGACGGGAATTCCGTACGTCGCGTTGACGACAAACTGCATCAGCAGGTAGCGCGAGACGCGGTGGCTGGCGTCGTCGAGTGCGTCGGTAGTGACATGCAGGCGCCCCTTTCCGACCAGGCGCAGAAAGCGGTCTCGCAGGCCCTCGCGTTCGAGCAGGATAAAAACAACCAGGATCGCCACGGCCGCGACTGTACCCAGCGGGCCGAGCAGCGCGCCGATGGCATTCCAGAGCAGGGTCAGCGGACTTGGCGGCGGCGCGACAACTTTGACCGGAACGGGCTCGGCCGCCGAAGTTGCTCCCGGCTGCACCGGCTGATTGCGGGTGTCGCCCTGCGATTCGGTGATCTCTTTTGAGATGGCCTGGAGCGTTTCGGTGGCCTTGCCCAGCGTGCGGCTGGTGCCGCGCAGCGTCTGGACTTTGGCGGTAAGATTCTTTTCGTACTCCGGCAGGCGGGTGGCCAGATCGACCATCTGCTGCGTGACGATCCAGCCGGCGCCGACCAGCAGCGCAAAGGCGAAGAAGGTCACGGTCAGCACCGAGAGAACGCGCGGCAAGCCCCAGTGTTCCAGGCGTTTGACGATTGGCGTGAGCAGGAAGCTGAACAGAATCGCCAGCGCGAGCGGGATGAGAAAGTCTTTCGCCAGGTAGAGCGCCGCGATGACGATTGCAAACGCGGCAAGCGAAATGGCGCGCGCCGAAATGTCAGGATTACGACGCTTCTGTGCCATAGTGAAAAAACGCCCGCGGCCGCTGCCGAAAGCGAATGGCAGCGCGTCATGTGGTGCAGATATTGTGCCGAAGTGAATCAGGGGTCAGGGTCCAGAGTTCAGGGTATAGGGTGGTGCATTCACTTCCCTGAACCCTAGACCCTCGACCCTGAACCCTGAGAGTTCACAGCGGTTCAAAATGCGCGGTGAAGTGGCGCAGCATCGGCGCCTGATAGGTGATGCGCATGCCGCGGATCTTGTCGCGCGCGGCCAGCGTTTCCAGGACGCGCTCGGCAAGGTAATCAACGTGGCTTTGCGTGTACACGCGCCGCGGGATTGCCAGGCGCACCAGTTCTACCGGCGCGCAGATTTCCTGGCCCGTCTGCGGATCGCGCTTACCGAACATGCCGCTGCCGATCTCGACGCCGCGGATTCCGCCGATCTCATAAAGCGCGCAGACCAGCGCCTGGCCGGGAAACTGTGCGGGCGGGATGTGCGGCAGAAATGCGCGCGCGTCGATGTACACCGCGTGCCCGCCAGGCGGCTCGACGATGGCCACGCCGCCCTCGCGAATCTTGCGCGCGAGATACTCAATGCAGGCGTGGCGGTACTCCAGGTAGCGTTCATCGAGCACTTCGACCAGGCCCACCGCGAGCGCTTCCAGATCGCGCGCGGCCAGGCCGCCGTAGGTGGGGAAGCCTTCAGTGAGAATCAGCAGGTTACGGGCCTGCTCGGCCAGGGCGTCATCGTTGAGCGCCAGAAAGCCGCCGATATTGGAGAGGCCGTCTTTCTTGCCGGAGAACGTCGCGCCGTCGCAATACGAGAACATCTCGACGGCAATCTCGCGCGGCGTCTTCGAACTGTAGCCGGGTTCGCGCTGCTTAATGAACCAAGCGTTCTCGGCAAAGCGGCAGGCGTCCAGGAAGAAGGGAATGCCATGCGCGCGCAGCGTTGTGCTCACGGCGCGAATGTTTTCCATCGACACCGGCTGTCCGCCGCTGGTGTTGTTGGTGACCGTGAGCATGCCCAGCGGAATTGTGCCGGCCCCGGCACGGGATCGCGCAATCGCCGCTTCGAGCTTGGCGATATCAAGATTGCCCTTGAACGGATGCAGCGACGAGGGCACGCGCGCTTCGTCGATGACCAGGTCGAGCGCGACCGCCCCGGAGTACTCGATGTTGGCGCGCGTGGTATCGAAATGATTGTTGCTGGGGATGACTTTTCCGCTGCCGCCGGTGAGCTCAAAAAGGATGCGTTCGGCCGCGCGGCCCTGGTGCGTGGGGATGATGTGCTTGAAGCCGGTGAGTTCGCGAACGGTCTTCTCGAACTTAAAGAAACTGCGGCTGCCGGCGTAGCTTTCATCAGCCTGCATCATCGCACCCCACTGCGCCGCAGACATGGCCGACGTGCCGCTGTCGGTGAGCAGATCCATCAGAATGTCTTCGGCGTGGATGAGGAACGGGTTGTAATGCGCGCGCTTTAGAATCTCGATCCGTTCTTCACGCGTGGTGAAGCGGATCGGTTCGACCATTTTGATTTTGAACGGCTCGATGATGGTCATGGGGTAATGCATAACGCATAATGCATAAACAGCAAACGCGCGCCGTGGCGCTTTCGTATCATCGCGCCAATAACCCTCGATCCGTCGCAATCCTGAGTGACTCATCCATTGCGAAAATCGTTCCGCCCTCTTCTGTTGGCCATTGCGGCACCACGTTCCAGTACAATCTCGTCGAACCTGCTTCAATTAATAGTGAGTTTAATTGTTCTTGAAGTTCGTCGAGCGGCATAAAATCGGGTGTCGCCGGCAGAGACAGAGAATGCCTCTTCGTACGCCAGTCAAATTCAAGTATGTAAAAGTGATCGATGATCGAACAGGTGGAGTTTTCAGGGATGAAATAACCTCCGGAGATCTCCGAAAAACGTTGCAATGAGATCACCATGGAATCGGCTTCTGGACCGCATTCATTGTACTCTGCAAAATCAAAAGGCATGATTTGATGAAATCCTGACCGCAGCATGTGATATCCGGTCGGCCGCTTCCATCCGCCGTTCACCAAATAAACCCATTCACGTTCGAAGTAATGATTCAATGCCTCCATCTCTGATGCCATACGTGGAGGACCCATTGACTCGCTCAATTTGAAGAATTCGCGCCCGTCAAGAACACGATAAGGCAGGATGAGGCCGCATTCTTTCAAGCTGCGGTGCATCTCCACGCAATTTTCCCGCTCCACTGCCGGGTCCATTGATCTCCCTTAAGTTTATTGCGCAGGCGCGTTGCTGCCGGTGCGGGCGGGGTTGCCGCAGACCATCGTCCACGACGGCGGCGCGTTGAGCCCCGTGCGGACGCTCCAGAATTTGCTGTGATAGCCGATGTAAAGTCGGCGGCCGGTCAGCACCGGATGGGTGTAGCCGGCTTCCTTGGTCTCGAACGTCCAGCATTTGGTGGCGTCCTCGGCGTCGAGACAATAGAGCGTCAGCTTGTTATTGATGCTGCCGACGAAAACCTGCCCACAGGCGACGGACGGCGAGCCGTAAATCGTGCCACCGGTTTCAAACTTCCAGCGTTCTTTGCCGCTCGCCGCGTCCAGACAATAGAAGAGGCCGTTGTCGCCGCCCGTGAACACGCGTCCATTCGCGACAGCCGGCGCGGCATACACGGGCGAGCTGGTTTCGAACATCCAGTTCTTGGAGCCGTCGGCGAGATTCAGGCAGTACACGTTGCCGTCGCGGCTGCTGGCGTAGACTTTTCCAGAACTGATGGCCGCACCGCCGGAGACCGTCCCGCCCGTCTCAAAGGACCAGTGCTTCGCGCCGGTTTTTGCGTCCAGACAGTACAGATTTTTGTCCAGGTTCCCGACCAGGAGCTTGCCCTCGGCCACGCTTGGCGCCGACACCATCAAGTCTGGACCATTAAAGATCCACAGCCGCTTGCCTGTGGCCGGATCAAGGCAGTACACATTTTCTTCGCTCGTGAAGTACAGCCGCCCCTCGGCCGCGAGCGGGCCCGTGAAATTCTGGCTGTCAAAGAATTCAGTCCAGATCGTCTCGCCCGTATCCGCGTTCAGGCAGAAGAGCGTGCCGTCTTTGTGGCCGTCCTTGTTGGTGCGGATGACGTAGAGCTTGTTGTCATGCAGCACCGGATGCGCATACATCAGCCCGTCGATCAGCTTCTGCCAGACTTTCTGGCCGTTGCGCGCGTCGAGGCGGTAAACGTAGTTATCCTTGTTAGCGACGAACACGCGATCGTTATCAACGACGGGGATTCCGAAAAGGTAGCCGGCTTCGAATTCCCAGGCGATGCTGCCGTTGCGCCATTTGTTCAGGATGTCTTCGAGGCGGCTGCGCACCTCTGTATCCTGCGAGCCCGACAGTGCGTCGCGCAGATCGGGCGCGATCGCGTCGCCAAGCTTCAACAGCTCCTGCATGGCACTGTTGCGGCGATCGAAATCGTCACTGCTGAGCTGCTTGACGAGAGTGGCTATGAGCTGCGGCCGTGGCGAAGTATCCGCGTCGCCGGCGATGCACGCGGAACAAACCAGAAACCAGAGACCAGAAACAATGAACCGTCGCATGGTGTATTCGCCTGTGAGCCTACAATCATGGACGAGTCCGGCGACATTACCAGAGGCTAAAAAATGCATAAAAAGTTGATCTTTTTCGCTCTGGCCAGCAGCCTGATTATGGCTCTTTGCGCAGGCGCCGGCGAACCCAGCCTGAAGCTGTACGTTGCGCCGGGCGGCAACGACGCCTGGTCGGGCCAGCTCGCCGAGGCGAATGCCGTCAAAACCGACGGGCCGCTGGCCAGCCTTGGCCGCGCGCGGGATGTCATTCGCGGAATGAAGGCCGCCGGCAAAAAGGATGTCGGCGTGCAGGTGTTCGTTCGTGGCGGACGTTACGAAGTGGCCGAGCCGCTGGTGTTCACGCCGGAGGATTCCGGCAGTGCGCAGGCACCGATCGTTTATGCGGCGTTTGAGAAACGAAAAACCGGTGCTCAGCGGCGGGCGGCGGGTTTCCGGCTTCAAAGCCGGCGAGCGCGGCCAATTCACCGCGGAGATCGCTGACGTGAAAAGCGGCGCGTGGAACTTTACGCAGCTGTTCGTCAACGGCGAGCGGCGCAACCGGCCGCGCCTGCCGAAGAGCGGATACTTCAAAGTCGCCGGCTTCGCGGGCTTTGATCCGAATGGCAAATACAACACACCGATGAACAAGTTCAATTATGCAGAGGGGGACATCCGGCCGAACTGGACGAACATTCAAGACATCGAAACGATCGTGCTGCACTTCTGGGTCGACACGCATCTGCAGATCGCCGGCATCGACGAGGCCACGAAGACCGTCACCTTCGACCGCTTCAGCCGCCGCAAGTTTACCGATGATCATTCAAGCAAAGGCGCGCGCTATTACCTCAGCAACATTTATAAAGCGCTCGATACGCCTGGCGAATTTTATCTCAACGCCAAAACCGGCGTGCTGCATTACATCCCGAAGCCCGGAGAAGACCTCGAGAAAGCAGAAGTCATCGCGCCGCGCCTGAGCAGTCTCGTGCGCTTCGCCGGAAATCCGAAGTCCGGACAGTTTGTCGACCACATCTCGCTGCAGGGCCTGACGTTCTCCGATGTCGAGTGGCAGCTTCCGAAGAAAGACGGCGGCGATACGCAGGCCGCTGAAATGGTGCCGGCCGTCATCTCTGCCGAGGGCGCACGCAACTGCGCGATTCGCGACTGCGTTGTGCGCAACAGTGCAACGTACGGCATCGAACTGGGCAGTGGATGCAAAGAAAATCAGATCATCCGGAACGAGCTCTGCAATTTAGGCGCCGGCGGAATCAAGCTCTCGGGCGGGGGAGTGGGCAGCCCCGAGGCGGAGCAGACGGCGAAGACGCAGATCACCGACAATCACATTCACGATTGCGGGCAGATCTTTCATTCAGCCGTCGGCATTCTGCTGCGGCACAGCGCCGGAAACACCGTCGCGCACAATCACATCCACCACCTTTATTACACGGCCATTTCGATCGGCTGGGTGTGGGGCTATAAGCCCAGCATCAGCCGCGATAACATTGTCGAGTTCAACCACATTCACGACATCGGCCAGAAAGTTCTTTCCGACATGGGCGGCATTTACATGCTGGGCGTCTCGCCGGGAACGGTGATCCGCAACAACCTCCTGCATGACATCGATTCGTGGGGCTACGGCGGCTGGGGCATTTACACCGACGAAGGCAGCAGCGAGATTGTCATCGAAAACAACGTTGTGTACCGCACCAAGAGCGGCGGGTTTCACCAGCATTACGGAAGAGAGAATATCGTGCGCAACAATGTTTTCGCGCTGGCCCGCGAAGAGCAGGTCGCGCGCTCACGCGCGGAAAGTCACGTCAGCTTCACGTTTGAGCGCAACATTGTTTATTTCGCTGAAGGCCCGCTGCTGGGGAAGAACTGGAAAGACGACAAGTTCAAGCTGGACTACAACGTTTATTTCCACGCGGGCGGAAAGCCGATCGCGTTTCCCGGCGGCACGTTTCAGGACTGGAAGAAGCGCGGCTTCGATCAGAATTCAATCATCGCCGATCCGATGTTTAACGATCCGGCCAAAGGCGATTTCTCGCTCAAGCCCGATTCGCCCGCGTTCAAGCTTGGCTTCAAAGCCATCGATATTTCGAAAGTTGGCCCGCGGAAGTAAACGTCACTTCAGCGGCGCGGCGTACGCTTCGATCTCGCTCAGCCCATCGGCGTGTCCCGAAAACACATGTACGCCCAGCGTCTGGAACTTTTCGCCGGACAGCGCGAACACGCGCCAGAACTGATCGTTCTGCACGGCGCCGGCTCGCACGGTTTCCGCCGGGCCCGCCATTGAGAAGACGGCGATGTTCGCGCTGAGCTCCGATTGCTTCTGGACGCGATCGTATGTTGCGACGTACTTCACCGGCAGCGCCTTCCCGAGGTCGATCGTGAACCAGCTGCCGACGAACGCCTCCTTGTTCCACGGCACCAGCTTGCCGTTGCCGAAGCGCTTGCCGTCGACCATCTGCAGCGCGCCAAGGCCGGGCTTGAGATAGGGTCCGGCGACTTTGTCGACGTCCGGATTGGGCACGAAGATTTTGCAGTCCTTCATCTTGCCGCTCAGGCTGGAGTCACCGTCGATTTCGCCGAGCAGCCCATCGAGATCGCCCGCGTCCGGCTTGCCGGCATCCAGGCTTCCACTTTTGGCAGGCTGAACAAAGGCCAGATTCGCGCCGGGCCATGTGAAGTTCCAGAGCGAGAACTCGGCCACTTCAAGCGCGCCGTCGTGGCTCAGAGTTATTTTCGCGCCGGCGGGCACGGGCACATCGATCACGCGGTATTCGGGCGTGGGAAGGTCCAGCACAAAACTTTCTGGGCCTTCTTTGCTCTCGATTGCCAGCGTCACAGATTTGTTTTCAGCCGAGCGGCGGTACACGAGATGAACAAAGGATGGTTTTGCGCCGGCCGGCGCGCTGAGCGCCATGCTCGCCTCAGCGGGATAGAATGTTTTTCCATACGCGGCGGCGCCCTGTGCTGCGGGTTTCCACGCTGCTACCTGCTGCGCCCCGAGCTGCGTCTTTAGCAGCTCAAGCGTGCCGGGCTCAACGTACTCGAGCGGCCGAGCAAGGCGTTGAAACTGCGCGCCGGGTTTGAGCTCGTGTTTTTCGCGGTCCGCAACGGCCACGACATTCGTGCGTCGCACTTCCTTGCCCGCGGCATCGAGCAGAACAAGATCGCCGAGGCTGGTGGCAACGAGAACCTGATTCTGGCCGGCTGCGGCGATCTGCGGCGCGATGCCGCCGGGCGTCGCCGTCCACTTCAGTGTGCCGGCCGCATCGAACGCTTTGACTTCACCGCCTTCCAGTCCCGCGACAGCAAATGAACCGTCGCCGCTCACGCACGCGGAGACCAGCTGCGCCACCGGCACGCGCGTCAGCGATTTTCCATCGCTGAGAACGAGCAGATTTTTGTAGCCGAACGCGGCAAGCTTGCCCTCCTCCTGCAGCCACACGCCAACGCCGTCCTGCGGTCCGGACGTAAAGCGGCCGGGAATCTGCGTCGTGATCTGCTGCTGCAGCAATACCTTTCCGCTCTTGTCGACGATGTAAATCGAGCCGAGATAATCGGCGAAGGCGCTGATCAGGCCGTCTTTTGAAACCGCGCCGTATCCGGTGTGAATCGCGTAGGCCGTGCGGCGCGTGTTCTTTTCATCGCGCAGGCGCCAGAGAACTTTGCCGCTGGCCGCATCGAGCAGAACCGTTTCCGACGCCGAAGGGTGCTCCGCCGGCCAGTTCATTCCCCCCCAGCCCGGTGGACGGGTATCGAGCGTCAGCAGTACGTATTTGCTGTCGGGCGAGAACGACGCGCCCACGGGAAAGCGGGGATGGCGGATGGCATCGCGCAGATGGACGTTCGGTACGTCGTTGTAGCGCTGCCACACGCTCTCGCCCAATTTGCCGAGCAGCATTCCGCCGCGCAGGCCGAGGCCGGCAGTTGAACCGTCCGGCGCAACGGGGAAGCCGCCCTGCCAGTCGGTGGGAAGCACGTTGAAGTAGACGCTGCCTTTATAGGCCTGAATTTCCTTCTGCAGCGTGCCGTCGGTGCCGATGCAGCGCAGCGTAATCTCCTGGTTGTACCACTCGCCGCCAAGGTGCTTTGAAACCAGTTCCCAGCAGCGCCCGCTGGCGTCGATCTGTGCGTGCGCGATATCGGCGGCGTCAGAGGCGACGGTCGAGACAATTTTTCCGGCCGGATCAACGAACGCGCGCGTGTCGCTCTTGCCATCAACAAACACCACGGCCTGGCCTTCGCGCGTAGCCAGCAGCCGAGCCACGCGCCGCGTGGGTGTGTATTCGACGAACGGCTGCGGCACCGGCCTGGTCTGAAGAGCAACGGTCTGCGTCTGCCAGTCGCCTGCGGGCGCCGCCGGCGGCAGAATAATCTTCTTGTCGGGCGTGTACTCCGTGATTTTTGCTGCAGCTTTCTCGAGTCCGCCGTCGTCATTGGCGAGCACCGCAAGCACGTGGCGGCCAGCCATGAACGGGCTGAACACCGCGGCAAGCCGGCCCTGATTGCGGCCGGGAATGCTGGGCGTTGGCATCCAGGGCGTGACGTGGCGCAGCTGGCTGGCGATCTGGCCGCCGGAGAAAACGATGCAGTCCGCGCCCACCATCAGCAGCGGTTCGATCTCGCCGTAGCCGCCTTTTTCCGGAACGTGCGCGCGCTTCTGCTCGTCGATGAACGCCTTCAGGTTCTCGCGGAAGCCGATCAGCTTTCCGCTCTCGACATCGATCAGGCGCGGGACGTCGTCGTCGTTCGGGTACCAGCGCACGGGAATGGTGTCGAAGTCTTCAGGCTTGACCTGCCAGAGCCGCGCTTTGACACCGGCGGCCGAAAGCTGCTCGATGAGTTTTTTCGCCAGAGGCAACAGGCGCTCCTGGCCGGCTTCAACGACCACCCGCTTCTCGCCCGGGATTTTCAAAAACTCGCGCACGTGCTGTTCGTTGACGACATGAACGTCCCCCGTCGCCGCGACTGCCGCGGGTGCAGCTGTGGGCGTGACGTTCACTGTTGCGGTGCCGGACACTCCTGTGAGCAGTTCCTGCGCGACGATCTTCCATGCTCCGGCCTCGTCGAATGCAGCGAACGGAACCTCGATCTGTTCGCCGGCCGCTCGATAAAGCGTACGGCGCAGCTTGCCGGCTGGATCAACGATTTCGAAGGCAACCGGAAGCGCTCCCATGCTGCTGCCATCTTCGGCGCTGATGTCGCAGGTGACCGCAAGCGTTTCACCCAGCACAGCTTTTCCGCGCGTCTTCAGATTGATTTTCGCGGGTGCTGCTTTGTAAAGCGCGAGCACCGTGGCCGGTTCGGTGAGCAGATCAACTTTCACGTCCGTGCGGCCATTGGCCGTTGCCGGCTTTAGCATCTGCTGCCGCGCAAGGTCGCGCACCTGCCAGCCGCTGCCTTCAAGCGAAACATTCAAGCCGGCGCACGGCTTGAAGACTGAAAACGGCTGGCCTTTTTCGTCCGCGATCACGACTGCGTACCGGACCGGTCCTGAATCGAGGCAGACGACGATGCCGCGGTCTGGATCGGTGCTCCCGGCCGGTGCCAGGCTCGCATCGGCCAGCGCTTTGGAGAGCGGGGCACGCCACGCGTCAAAATGCTCCCACATTTCGCTGTGCGATTTAACGGCAAAGCCTGCACCGTCCCAGATGTGCTTGATCGGTTTGTCGAGCACGATCGCGCCGGAAATCTTCACCAGCGAATCACTCGTGATGAAAACCTTGCCGCCCTTTTTCTGGAAGGCGTCAATTACCTCGGCGACTTTCGGTTCAAGCGGCTGGCGCTGGCGCACAATGAAGAGCGCTTTCGTGCCATCGGTGATTCCGGAGGCGGCGGCGTCTTCATCGTCGATGATCACCGGCGTGCAGCCCAGGCGCGCGAGGTGGTAGTACATCGCGTGATAGGCGTACTGCGCACGGCCGTCGCTGGCGAAAACCTGCTCGGCTGCCGTGGAGAGAATCGCAAATCGGCGATCGGGCGTGCAGTGCGTGGCAATCGCGCCGTATTGGCTGACAAAGCGCAGGCCTTTTCCGCGGCGATGCAGTTCGGCCGCAGGTTCGTCGCCTGGCATTATCGTGCCGGCTCCGGCGGCTCCGCGCCCGAATGCGTGGAAGAGACTTTTCATCATGCCTTCGGAGCTGTTTAGCGGATCGGTGGTGATCCACAGCGGCCGGCCTGGAAAATTTCCGCGTCCCCAGTCGGTCGTGAACGAGGCGGACATCGGCCATTCAGGATAATCGCTGTAGCTTTCGTACGTGATTGCGTCCATGTCCGCAAAGAGCGAGCGCGTGCGCTTGCTGATGTCGTGACCGGCATTCTCGTACAGCACGCACGCGGCATCCGGGCGGACCTGTCGCACCGCTTCGTTGTAGAGCCGGTTATGGCGCCCGAATCCGAACTCCATCTGCGCTTTCCAGTGTGCGACGGCCCGCTTCATCAGTTCCAGCGCGCGCGTGCGCTGCGCTTCGTCAGAGGAGAATTTGTTATCCTCGTAGAATTTCCGCTCTTCCTTGCTGAGCCCCTCGAAGCCGGCCTTCTTAAGATTCTCGGCCAGTGCGGCGTTGCGGTCGCGCTTGTGAATGTCCGTATCGACTCCGCCCTCCGCGTAACCGAAGAGGCACGGAAACCATGTGTAGTTCACGCCCCAGAAGGAGGGATATTCGGCGGTCTGCTGCGTGAAGACCTGCAGACGACGGATCAAACGGTCGACGGTCGGCTTGTAGCTGTGGTGGTACGAGAGCCCTTCGAGATAAAAATTCTGTCCGCGCGGATAGAAATCGATGTGCCGGACCTGGTGGCTGAGCAGGCGTTCGAGCAGCAGATCGTTGCCTGTCGTCTGCAGCGCCGCTTCCGCCGGAACGCGCGGGGCTTCGCGCGCGAGCCACTGTGCGGCCTGTGGATCGAGAGACGGCAAATCGGTGTTGTAGGTACTTCCGAATCCGCCGTTAGAGACCATCTCCATGCCGTTGTCCTGCAGAATCTGCAGACCGTCATCGTCCATCGGCCACATGCCTCCGCACGCTGCCATCGAATGGACCAGGAACGTACTGCGCCGCTGCCAGGGAACGACTTTGACGCTGCGCTTGGGGCTGCTTGATCCTGCGCACTCGACCCCAATTCGGTACTCGCCCGGCGGAAGCGTTCGCATGTTGAGCGTGAAAAGCCTCGCGTCGGAGCGTTCTCCCGAGGCGGGCAGAGTGACCTTGCCGAGTTCGATGCGTTTTCCGCCCGCAGTTGCCGGTTCGCCGAGTATTTTTGCCTCGCCGCCGGCGAAGCCTGGTTGAATCAGGATCGCGAATGGTGCGTCTTCACTGTCCGCGAACACGCTGCGCAGGCGGTGCGGCATCAGCTGCAGCGGCGCGGCCGGGTCGGCGACGACGAAAAATCCGCGCAGCACGCCGAAGGCTTTGCCGCTCAGCTGAAACGACAGCACGCCCAGCGAATGGCTTTGGGGCACCGGCAGCGTGAACCACGCGAGATCGCCGGCTTCGGTGTTCAGCGCCTTGACCGCCTGCTGCTCCAGCGCAGGCGGCGGCGGTGTGGCGCGTTCTTCTGAATAAGCGGTGGCCTGCGTCTGCGGCGATGGCCGCGCCGGGGAGAGCACATAGCTGAACGCCGCGGGCGTGAGCGGCTCGCGTGTGGAATCGGTGTAACTCTTTCGCGAAACAGCAATGCGTGCCGGCTCGCCGGGCTTCAGCAGCGGCTCGACATAGCAAAGGATCGGCTTCTTCTTTTCGCCGGGGACGTGCTCCACCCTGCGTGGGTTGTCGCCCCCTGGAAGCACGGCCGGGCCAGGCACGGGAAGCGTAAGCGTCAAGCCGGTCTCACGGAGCGAAACATTCGGCGCGAGGTCGGCGGGCTGCGCGCTGATCTTTCCGTCAGCGCCGAGCGCGAACGATCCGAGCGTCGAGACATACTTGGTGGCGACGGGGATCCAGAGAATCAGCGGCTGAAAATCGGCGGCTTCGCGCAGCAGTGGTTCTTTGCCACAGGTCACTTTTATCTGTAGTGAAGCCGGCTTGCCGCTGGCATCGAGCGCCTCAAAACGAACGGGCGCGCAGAGGATGTGAACGTCTTTTCCAGCGATCTTGATTGCTGGATGCGGCGAAGAGATCGTGCCGCCGTTCATCTCGATGGGTATTTCGCCCGGCAACAGGATGTGTTTGCCGTTCGGAATATCGCGTCGCGAGTCGGTGGGATAGAGCGTGCGGAACTTGCCCGTTTTCTCGTCGACAACTTTGCGCGGCGCGATCAGTTCGGTCGTACCGAGCAGAAAGCGAACCGGGCTGGTCTGCGCCGCAACTTTGTTCTGATACGTGCGCCAGAACATCTTTGGGGCGATCGGCTCGGAGGTGCTCACGTCAACCAACCGGAAGACCGTTCCGTCTTTGAACAGATCATCGCCCAGCGCGTTGTCGGGCGCGGCGTCGAGCGGGTCGGCCTCTTCGGCAGACGCAGTGCACGACACAAGCGCCAGAAGAATCAGGGCAGAATATAGTGCCCGATGTGTGCGGAGGCCGCTGAGCATGGCAGAATCCCCGGGGACGCACGTTCCCGCAAATACACGTGTTGCTGACAGCACATTCTATAGCAACACGGCCGGCCACAATTTCCGGAGAAAAATGGCGAAAAGTGAAGGTGTCAGACCCAGGCTTTACTTCACCTTCAGGTCGTCGATGAGCTCATCCAAGTCTTCGTTCTTCTTCTTTTTCGGCTCGGCCGGCTTAAAGCCGTCACCTGGGGCGATCTGCTCGGCGGCGCTCTGCCGGGCGCCCTGGAAAAGCGCGTATCCCCATAGATTGGGGTGCAGGCGCGCTTCGGACGGCGCATCACTGACGATGCCCGTAGCTTTGTTGGCCCAGTACATGCGGCGCATCACTTCGGTGCCGTTCGGTCCGGTGACGAGAATTCCCCAGTCGAGCTTCGTACGCAGGCCGGGCTGCGGCTTAAAGTCCAGCGCGCTGAGCGGCACCGAGGCTTCCACGCTGTAACGCTGCTCCTCGTTTTTCACCGCCATCTTCAAGTCTTCGACCTGGCGAACTTCGTCGAAGCGTGCTTCGAACACGGGAGAGACCACGCGCCACACTTTGTCTTCAGGCGTGCCGGGAACCACCGCGCGGTAGAGCACGGCGACCGGTTTGTCTTTCATGAGCGTGAGCAGCAGGCGGATGTCGCCTGCAACCGGCGCGGCGCGTGATGCGTCAGCGTTCGGATCGGTGCCGATCTGCAGATCGACGGCGGCGCCAGTCTTGAACAGACGGTCCCACTGCTCGCCGGTGTTCTTGAACGGACCTTGATCGCGCACCAGGTAACCGAGGTACAGGCGGTGATCGTCATAGCCGATGTGAAACTGAATGTCGCTGCCATTGCTGGCCGACGGGCCTTCCCACTCGCTGAGATCGCCATCGATCGTTGGCGGGCGTTTGACGCGGTAGCAATCCATCACCGGCGCGCGCATGTAAACGTCGGCTTTCTGACGGTTGGTTTCCCAGGCATGCAGCTTCTTCAGATCCTCAGGCGACACGACGATCTGCCCGCTGAAGCGTTTAAATTTGTCGAAGCCGACGATTTCGCAGATTGAAATATGGTTGTGCCCGGCGACCAGGTAATACTTTCCATCTTTGCCGCGGCAGACGTGGCCCGAGAAATGTTCTTCGCTGGGATGAACATTCGTGAGCATCAAGCCACGCTGATGCTCGCGCATGCTCCACGGTCGCGCTTCACGTTCGCGGCCGTCGCGGAAGAGCGGACCAACGAGCATGCCGTCGTGGCTCCAGATGTTCCACGAGCCCGTGTTGGCGTGCAGCGCCCAGAATTCTCCGAGCGGGTGGCCTTCGTTTACTTCGTGACCGATGAGGCCGAATTCGGCGACGACCTGCTCGGGCGTCCAGGGCTTGGCGTTATGCAGCGCCTGGCCGATGGGGCTGCCTTCCTGCTGGTACGTCCAGAGCTCCCGACCGTCCGGCGCGAGCACCGCTTCGCGTTCACTGTCGCTGGTGCCCATGCGGTAATAGTTCCCGCTGGCGAGCTTATAGAGGAGGCTGCCCTTGAGCTGCGGATACAATTTCTCCTCGTAAACAGGCGCGCCGTTGGGGAGGAACTCTTTGACTTCAAAGCGCAGCGGGCCGCTCTGGATGCTGAAGTCCTTGCTGAACATCGTCAGGTTGCCCATCTTGTCGAGCGGCTTGACGGTGACTTCGGCGGCTTGAACCGTTCCATCACCGTTGCGGTCGGCCCAGATGAAACGGTGTTCGCCGAGTGAAATATGCCCGAGCTCGGCGACGAGCTCGCCTTTTTTCAGCGGCTGGAAGTCGATGGCCCGGCCCATCGCCGCGACGGGTTTCAGGCGGTCGTTTTCGTAGAGGTAGACCATGCCCACTGATTCAGTGGAGAACTCCGGACGGGAAACGAAGTATAGTTTCCCGTCGCGGCGCATGGGAATTTCGCCGTGAGGGCTGTAACCATTCCAGAGAAAATTCTTTAAGCGCGTGGCGCCAGTCTGCCAGTTGAGCTCAAACTCGAGCGGGCCGTAAACCACACGCGAGAGATCTTCCGGGTCGAGCTTGCCGCCGCCGCCGTAACGCGTGTTGCCGAGCAGCTCGCGCTTGAACGTGCCGTCGGTGGACCAGATGGTGATGCGCTTGGGATGATACTGCTCCTCGACAATCCAGAGCTGATTCTGAGGATCGATGTCGATCGACGAAATCTGACCCAGGCGCTGCGGATTCCACGCGCCGAGCTGAAATCCGCCATCCACGCCGATGCTGCGCGTGAATTTTCCATCCGGCGAGTACACGCGGACGTGATGGCGCTTCTCGCCAACGTCCGCGACGTAAAGATTACCGGCGCTGTCGAAGCACAGATCGCGCGGCTTTTCCAGATCGCCGCTAACGACGGCGCGGCAATTTCCGTTTGCCAGATCGATCTGGACAACGTTCTTTCCCTGGATACCGAAGAGCTCGCCCTTCGTGTTGAATGCGATCTCGCTTAAGTCGGCGACGGGAACTTCGCCTTCGAGTTTTCCGGACTTCGCGTTGTAGAATTCAACGCGGCCGGTCAGCAGCGGATCAGCCGGCGCGGCGCCGCCGAGATGCTGAACAGGAATGGCACCGTAAACGCGGCAGCGGCGCGGATCAATCTTTTGCCCGCCACGGTCCATGCGCACGCCCCACGTGTTGCGGTCGCCGCCGTCGAACCACTGTTCGACCAGCCGCAGCCGCACGGCCCGCGTTTTGATTTCCTTTCCGAAATCGATGTAGCCATCCAGGTACCGCGCTTTGTTGTTGTTGTTCTCGTCGGGGTAATAGAACTGGCGGCGGCGCTGCTCGTACTGCGCAACTTCCTGCCAGCCATCTTTGCCCGCGATGTCGATTTTTCCCGCAGGTCCCGTGTACACGTCGATGCGCACCAGGCGGGCGTCGACTTCCTTGATCGCCAGCCCGCGTATCGGCTGCTCGGTAGCGTACTCCATCACGTAAACGCCAGGATTGGTTTCTGTCAGCGTGTCCGTGCGCTCGGCATCCCACTCGCCCTGATCATTGATCTTGCCCGAGCTGGTGCGGACGGTGAGGCCTTCCTGAAGCGCCGCGAAGCGCTCGCGCAGAAGTTTCATTCCTTCCAGCTGGCCGAACCACTCGTCACGTTCCTTCTTTTCGGTTCCCGATGCTGACTTCAAGGCTTCGGTGTCGGTCGATTTTTTGGAAGCATCCAGGTCTTCTACGGTGTCGATAAGACTCGCCAGCGGGTCGTCGAGATTGGCGCCGCTCTTGATGAAGGACATGCGCAGCGCGCGCGTATTCACGCCATCTGGCAGCGCAATGACCTGCCAGGGATTTTTGCTGACGATGGGAATGTTGATCCAGTGCGCTTCGTTTTCCGGTTCGGGCGGATAGGGCGCGTTCAGCTTCATGAAGCTCAGGCGGAACTGAACGCCTTTCATCTGCGGAACGGGGAAGGCGAGGCTGCCGATGGCGACCGGCTTGTTGAGAGCGAGGACGATGTGCTGGCGGCGGCTGGCGCTCTTCTGCGCTTCGAGAAATGTCAGGGCCGAGGACGAACCGCCCGCGACGGGCTCGACCATGCGGAAGAGCTTGGCAAAGTCACCGTGCGGATCCGGCACGATTTCGCCCGAAACTTTCTGCTGGCGCTTCTTGGGATAAACCGGCGTGCAATTCGCATAATCGACTTCATCCGGCGTCGCCGCATTCACGTTCAGCGCCGATTCCTGCGCGTTGATGGAAATATAAAGCCGCTCACCGAATGCCGCGATGCCGCGCATGCCGCGTTTGCGCGTGCTGGACGGCGCGACCTTAAGAAAATCGCGTACTTCTTTCGTTTTCTGATCGATTGCCCAGACGCCGTCAGTCGTCGTTCCGATGATATTGCAGGCGGCAAAGACGGTGTCTTTGGTAGCGGCCAGGAAGCGCGCACCCGTCCACGCGGCAAAGGAATGATGCCCCCAAAGTTTTTTCCCGCTCAGGTCGCATTCGATCAGTGAGATGCCGCTTTCGGCCACGACCGATCCGAGATAAACGCGCTCGCCCGCGACCGTGACACATGCCGGCGGCGTGTGGTCGGCCATCCAGCCGCCGGGGCCGCTGTGCCCGTTGAGCCACGGCGAGTTGTCAGGCGTTGTCATGGCGACGTTCGGGTACGGCGTCATCTCGTACTTCATCTGCAGGCGCGGGTAACTAATCGCAGACCACGTGTAGGTGCCCGCGGGAACGCTCTTGCCGTACTCGTCGCGCAAATCCCAGCCGGCGACGTTCTCGCCCTTCTTCTTTTCGCGCCGCGCAAATAGATTGCGCACGCGCGAGCCGTCGGCGGCATTGATGACCATCGTGACCATCAAGTCGTCGTCGAGCTGATATGGAATTCGGACCGGCGGCTCTTCGTCAGCCAGGACCGGATAGCCTCCCGTCGGGGCCGCTCTGTTTTCAAGCGCGGTGAACGCGTGCAGGCCTGCGATTGTCGCGATCTGCGGATCCTGGGTTTTGTGAATGCGGATGCGCAGCGCGCGCGTGGTCACGGGCGTAAAATGAATCCACTGTCCGAAATTCTCGGAGACTTTTACCTCCCGCAGGCGCTTCCATTCATCTTCAATGCCTGCCCGCGGATGCATCGTCTCCGGCCCGACGTATTGATCGATCTCGAACTGAACGAGGTTGCCGTCAATCCACAGCCCGCTGATCGTCTGTTTCTCCGGCCAGGTCAGCATGAACCAGCTGGGCGTCACGTCGTTAATCGGCGGCCTGGGAATGCGGCCTTCCTTGTCCTTTCCGCTACTGAACCAGGCGCCTTGGCCGCTGCTGACCAGCCCAGCGGCGAAAAGAAAGTCATGCGTGAAGGGCGCGGGCGGCTTGTAGTATTCGCGGTCGGCATACGCCAGGCTCCAGGGTGTCATATTGTGAAAGCGGTCGCTGAAAACCCGCACGCCACGCAGACGCGATTCGCCCCAGGTCCGCACATCCAGAAAGAGGAGTGCGCGCGTCTCGATGGGCTGCGCTGGAGTGATCGTGCGCGCGCCGGACTGGCGCGGCAGGATGTCCAGCGGCTGCCATTGGCTTTCCTGAGTGATGTCTCCCGGGTAGGCGGCATCGCTTTTAAGCGCCCAGACTTTCTGAAAATCTCCGGATGCAAACAGAGTCGCTATCTTGACCGGGCGCGTAAAAGCGATGCGGTAGGCGAAGTGGTCAGGCTTACCAGGTGTCTCCGTTCCCTTGTGCCCGACGTGACCGGCCCGCCAGGATTCACCCGCTTTCCCGGGCACCGCTCCCGTGAGAGAAAGGATCAGGTTCGCGGGCGGGGCTGCGGGTTTGCCATTGAGAAAGCTGGCGCACTGCGCCGTGTCGATGTCCTCGCGCGTGAGCACATTCTGAAAAGCGGCACCCTGACACGTCGCACAGACCAGCACGGCCACGAGAATACACTTCCGCGCTCGTGCCATTTCGATGACCTCCCCGCGCCGCGAAAAATCAGGGCCGGTGTTTCGCGGCCGCTTCCAGGTATTTGGTGAAGGCATAGTAGAGTACGTTTACGCCGACGTTATAGGCCGCCTTGGCCTTGTCCGGCGACAATCCCGAATGTCCGGTCTTCCACGCGTCGTTCACGTCGCCGGGATGATAGAAGACGATCCACCTTCCGTTATGGCGCACGCCCATGGCGCGGGTTCCGCCGTGATGCCACAGCGGCGGCGCGCCGTTCGGGAACGAAAACGGCGCCTGAAAAATCACATCGTCATCGCTGATGTCCACCAGCTGCTTGCCTGGCAACAGCGAAGGAATCAGTCCGCGAAAGGCGCGGTCCCATTCGGGGCTGCCGCAGTCGGCGAACAGCATGCCGCCGTCCATCAGGTAATCGCGCAGGCACTTCAGGTCATTGGGACTCATGTTGATCCCGCCCGAGCCGGTCAGGAAAACGAACGGCGGCGCGACGCCTTTGTCGTACTTCGACAGAAAGCGCACGGGATGGCTCTCGCCCTTGGTCGCGACTTTGAAGCCGGTGATCTTGTTAAACTCGTTGAGGAAATTCACGTCGGCGTTGGCGACGTTCGACATGCCATCGTCCCAGTCGGGGCCGTTGTATTCGAGGCGAATAAAGCGGATGACGGAATTCTTCATGCCGTTGGGCCAGCCGCCCGGACCAATTCCGCCCGCGCCGATGCCGCCGGCTTTGTTTCCCGGACCGGTGCCGCCGCCCGTTCCCGTTCCGGTTCCGCCGATCACGATATTCGTGTCGGCCTTGTAGGTGAGCTCGGTCAGCTGATCGAGCTCTTCCATCATTGCCTCGCCGTGCGCGGTCGCCGTTATGTTGCGTCCGGCATCGGGACTGAAAATGACGCCCTTCATGTTCTTCATCGTTCGCGCCGGCTTCTTCTGCGCGATGCGGACTTTCATGGATTTGTTCTTCTCTTTTTCGCCTTTCGAATTCTTGTTGCCCGTAGCCGCCTTCTTCGCGCCGCCGCCGGCATCGGGCGAACCTTTGCCGTGCGGCAGAAGATACGGAGTGACCGCGCCCATCAATTGCATCAGGACTGGAAAAATCAGAATGCCAAAGTGCAGGCCGAGGCTGATGCCAAAGCTGCGCGTGCGCCGGTGCGCGAGCTGATCGTTGACCCACGCGATCAGCACATCGCCGAGAGCCGGCTCGTCTTCAGGCGACTTGCGGTAGACGAATTCCGTCCGGCCGCGGTACGCGTTGAGCAACAGGCGCGCGTTCAGCATGCCGACGACCAGCGCGGGAATCAGGTACTTGCAATACCACGCAAACTGCCGGTCGGCGTTGGGCTCAAGTCCGTCTACGGCCGTCTTCGTTTCGCCGAGAACGCCAATCGTGGAGCCGACAACGTAGGTGAAAAAAATCAACGCGCTGAACACCGCGATGTAGGCGTGGCGTGTGATAAAAAGAGCAGTGGGGCGGGGGATCAGCGCGAGCACCGCGATTGCCGCATAGACCAGCGCGACGTTCTGAGCCAGCGCGCTGGAGCTGAAAATAAGATCGCGGATGCCATGCTGGCGGAAGACCTGCAGCAGCTTTAGATCATCGAGCAGCAGTTCCCTGAGCGACGCGCGCGCGACGCTTCCGGTAAGCCATAGCAGCGCGGCGAACACTGCCAGCGGCAGCGCCAGCTGAAGCGTCACGGGAAGGCGGCCGAGGCCGCGGAGAAAGGCGTTTGCGATCTTCATTCGCGAATCAGATCAGCGTTCTCATTTAGCCTTCAGGATGTTGTCGATGTCGCTGTCCGGCGCGTTCGGAATCTCGCCGGGCTTGGCCGTCTCGGTATTTTTCTTTGCGTCAGCCGGCGGCGCAGGAGGCGTTGTCTTGCCCGCAGTGTCCGCAGGCTTCTCAAGCAGATCGTTCTTGCCGGACTCGCCAGGCTTCGCTGGAGCGGCCGCTTTGGAATCGTCCTTCTTTTCCACCTTTTCGGCCGTCTTGCCCGGGCCTTTCTTTTCGCTGCCCAGGACGAAGTACGCGCCGAGAAGTACGCCATGAAGCAGGAAGGCGAATGCCACGGCGGTGCCGATCTGCTTGACCGAATAACGCGAGCGGAAGGCGTCTGCGTCGATTGTGCTGCTGTCGCTCATGTGAAGTGTGCTCCTGAAAATTAGCGTACCGGGCCGCCGGAAGGACCGGCGCCGTCAACCGTGACCAGGACCGTCTCGATGCCCGCGCCGCGGATGGCGGAGATGAGCTTGATGACTTTTTCATACGGCAGCTTGCGGTGCGCGTTCAGCGCGTAAGTCTGCTTCTCGTTGCCTTTGAGCATGCGCGGCAGCTCTTCTTCGGCTTCGGCGAGCTCCATGACGCGGCCATTGGCATGCACGCGGCCTTCGGAATCGAGATGAATTTCGACGGGCGTCTTACTGCCGTCGTCGGCAATGCCGTGCGCTTCAGGCAATTCAAGCGGGATCGATTCGCGCGCAGCCTGGATGGTGATCATGAAGATCACCAGCAGCACGAGCATGACGTCCACCAGCGGCGTAACGTTGATCTCGGGGGTCTGCGTCTTTTTGCCCCCGGGCTTGCTGACTCCCATGCTCATGCGTTTCTCGCTTTCTGCCCCGCTTTGGCCGCCGGCTTGGCTGCAAGTTCCGCGTCCTCGTCTTCCTCATCGTCTTCGTCTTCGCCGTCATCATCGTCGGCCGGCGCAGCAGCTTTCGCGGCGGGCTTTGCGGCGATCACGGGAGCGGCCGGGGCGCGCGGGGCAGCAGCCACCGCCTGGGCGGGCGTTGCTGTCTGAGAATTGGCGCGGATCAAGGCCATCATTTTTTCGATGAACACGTTGGACAGCTCACGCAGTTCTTCGATTTCAGCGTTGAACGAGTTGCACGCGATCACCGCGGGAATGGCGACGGCCAGTCCGGCCGCCGTGGCTACCAGCGCCCCCGAGATGCCGGGCGCAACAACCTGCATGCTCGGCGTCTTGGTCATGCCCAGGTCGTGGAACGTGGTCATGATGCCGACGACCGTTCCGAACAGTCCGATGAAGGGCGTTGTGCTGCCCAGCGTCGCCATCATGCTCAGGCCTTTCTGCATATGCAGCAGGTAGCCGGCAGAGGTGTGCTGCATGTTCAGCAGGATCAGCTCTTCAGTCGTATTCGCGGGCTGGATACGGAACGTTGCAGGCTGGTTTTTTGTCGCCGGCGGCGCGGGTACTCGTTTCCCCGCGGTTGCGGCCAGCGCTGCTTTGAACACGCGCAGATGCACGCAATCGTTTTCAGGCTTGTCGAGTTCCTGAAGATTGGCGAACGTTTCAGATTCGTGGAACTTCTCCAGGAAGCGCGCGCTGTTCTTCTTGGCCGCGTAAAGTTCCGGAATCTTAAGGAACACCACGCTCCAGAGCGCCACCGAACTGAACACCAGGAGAATGAGAATTGCTTTTTCCATGCCGCCGGCGGCGGAGACCATGGACAACAGGCCATCATCCATTGCTTTGCACTCCTTTTAAGTGCCCTTATTTCTGCTCGATCTGATCGACGCTCATCTTGGCGTACTGGTCTTCGGCCAGCTTGCTGCGCGCAAACTTCGCCCATTTGCTCGCCGGATAATCCCACGTCAGCTTGATGAAACCGCGGTAGGCGTTCAGGAAGTCATTCTGCTTGGCGTAGCAGTCGGCGCACCAGTACATGGATTCGGCAATCAGGTCCTTGTCCAGGTTCGGATCCTTCATCGCCGTGGTGAAGATTTCGATGGCCTTCGGAATGTCGCCGGCGTGGATGAAGCACTGCGCCGAGATCACGCGCGTCTTGCCGGCCAGCGCGTGCTGCGGGAAGCGCGCTGCCAGACGCCCAAAGACCTGCCCGGCGGTCTTGTACATCTCGCGCGCCTTCACGCGGATCTTTTCGGACTCGACGAGCACCTGCTGGCTGTCGGCCTCCTTGAGCATCGTCTTGCCTTTGTTCCAGAAATACTGGCCCAGCCGCGCGATGGTCTCGGCGACCAGTTCGTTATCCGGATAGCGGTATGAAAGCTTCACGTACTCTTCGCAGGCCTGGTCCATCTGGCCCATCTTTTCAAGTGTGAGCGCCTTCTTGTACTGCGCCTTTGGCGCGTAGGTGCTGTCAGGATAGTTGCGCACATAATCGGTGAAGCGCGTGATCGCTTCCACATGGTACTTCTTGGCTGATTCCTCATCGGGCGCGTCGCCGGCGAATTCCAGCGCGAGGTTCGCGAGCAGGTAGTCGACCTGCGCACGTGCTTCGGCGTTGGGGTAATCGCGCTGCGCTTCCTCAAGGATGTTTTTGCCCTGTGCAATTTCCTTGGCCGAGAGATCGCGCTGGCCCAGGTCGCGGTGGCGCTTGGCCTGCTCGAAATACGCCTCAGCCAGCGTCAGCTGCGTCTGGACCGCGATGGTCGGGTCCTTGAAGCGCTTGGTGAGCGTCACGACTTTGCCATCAGCTCCTTTGAAGACCTGCAGCGAGCGCTTCACGCCTTCAGGCAACTTCGCGTGCTTGAACTCGGCGGTGAGCTGATCGCCATAATTCACCTGGAACGCATCGGGATCTGGCTTGTCGACTTTGTCGCCCGAATACACCAGCCGCACGAAGCCCTTGAAAATCCCCGAATGCGTCGTGGCTTCGCTGAGCTTGATCGTCGCCTGTTTGCCGGAGGAACTGGTCAGCGCAAGATCGATCATGTCTTTCTGATCGGACGTGTCGCTTTCGGGATGAACGACGCGGAAGTAGATCGTCTCGCCGATGTACGCGCCACTCCGCTCTTCCTGGTAGCGGCGGTCCATGATGTGGAACATGCAGTCGCTGCTCAGTATCGCCTTCTGCACGACCCACTTCTTCTGCCCGGCTTCGTCGTATTCGAAACCCACGAAAACATCGTCGCTGCCCCAGATCGTCAGCGGCGTCTGGTCCAGGTCCGATTCGTTGTGCGCAAGCTGCTCGATATCGATGAGCGACTTCTCCGGCTGCGTGCCGAGCTTGAGCGGCACATAGAAGAGGAAGCGGCCGCTTTCGAGTGGATCTATGCTCGAACGGTCGCCGCGCACCAGCATCGAACGGTAGCCAACTGGCACCGGTAGCGTTGGCAGGTCTTTGGGCGTGCGAATGATCTTCAGTGTGCCGGGGACATTGATGTCGTAAGGATCTTTGTCGCTCTTGCCGGCTTTCTTGCGCGCCGAACCGGTCTGCACGTAAACGGTGGCCGTGCTGCGCTTGGACTGAGCCAGCGCCGGATGGCGCAGCTCAAAAACAAGCGGCCCGAAGGCGTGGATGGGCGTGCCGTCCGGCAGCGGCGTGGGCGGTACGGCGGCGATCAGGTCCTTTGCCGCCGGAATCAGTTCTTCGACGCCCAGCGTCTCCTGCTTGCGCTGCTTGAGCCACGCCTCCTGTTCTTCCGGCGTGATGTCTTTTGACGTCACGGCGTAAATGCGCAGATCGGGCGTCTTGTCCGCTGACTGTTCGACCACGTACGTGCGATCCCACGGCACGCCCGGATCGGTGTTTTCGGCATCGCGGTAGCTGACGATGATGTCATCTCCGGCGGCGACGGTCATTTCGACGTCGCGCGCGGGCTTGCCGGGCACCGGGAAGATGTTGCCGATGAAAATTCCCGAATGCGGCTCGGTTTCCAGTGCCTTGAACAGGACTGGCTCGCCGTTGGGTGTTTTGGCGCTGAAGGTAATAACGTCCGGCTTTTCAGTGACATCCATGTCCGGATCACTGATGAAGACGTTGATCTTGTCGCCGGCCTTGAAGCGGCGCATCGGAATGTATTCGGCTTCACGGTTTTCGCCGCGCTTGATGTAATCCACGAAGCAGGCGCTGAGCTTCGCGTTATAGAACGTAGCGGTCAGGAAGGATTCGTTGTGCTCCTTGCCCTTGGTAACGACGACGGGATCTTCGTAGGCGATGGTAACGCGGTCGCCGGGAACAATCTCAAGCTTCTGGTTTTTACGCAGGGCGGCGACATCTTCCTTTGTCGGAAGGATCTTCTTGCCTTCGGGATCCTGCAGCGTGATCTTCTGAATCGCAGGCGCATCGGTTTCGTAATCGGTGATCATCAGGCGCAGCGCGCGCGCACGGGTGTCCTTGCCGGGGGTGATGTCGAACGTGCCGCCATCATTGGAAGCCTGGACCTTCGCCGCTTCGAAGAGAATCGCCTTGCTGATTTCCGGCTGCTTGGTGATGTCGAACATCTCCGGCGGGCAAGGCCCGATGAAGGGCGGCTGGTCGGTGTCGCAGAGCAGTTTGATGTTCGGATGCGAATGGCGCCAGGCCAGCACGTACACGTCCAGGCGGTGAACGCCTTTCATCAGCGAGCGCTGCAGCTCGTCGGGTTTCTGGCCCTGCTGGCCATCGATAGCGAGCATGACGCGGAAGCGCTTCTTGTCGCGGCCGCTTGTTTCGAGCTTGAACGTGCGCGTCTGGCGTTCGTTCAGATAGAATGACCCGCGCAGATGCAGCACGTAGTGGCTGTTCTTGCCATCGTGTTCGAAGTGCAGCGGCCCGCCTTTTCCGTTCAGGTCGTGGTCGAACTTGAACGCCAGCGCCGGCGGCAGGGAGATGCGCGGCTGCTTGTCTTTCAGCCAGCCGACTTCGCAGTAATTCTGATACTGCTGCAGCGTCTGCAGGCCGTTATCGCCGTGAGCAAAACGCATCACGGAGAGCTCCAGCGAGCCGTCCCACGGCTTAAACTCTTCCGGATACTGTCCAATCGTCTGGAAGTCGCGGCCGTTCAGCGACGTTTGCAGCAGGAATGCTTTGAGTTTGCGGCCGGGAACGTTGGCATCGATGTGCAGCTTGCCGAGCGGAAGATTGTCGTTGAGATCGATGCTGAAGCTCTTCGGACGGACTGAATCGGGCAGCGCGCTCCAGTAGGGCCTGTCTTCGCTGGTGATGACTGAATTGGGATCGCGGCCTTCTTCCGAATCGGACGCGAACGCCATCGCCTGCGCCGACGCAGTCTGGATTGCGCCTTCGAAGATGCCAGTGGTCGGCCCGGTTTCTTTCAGCGGCAATCCAACAATGCGGTCGCCGCTGGTTGAAGCAACATTTACCGTGATACTGTCGGGCTCGGGCGTGAGGTTGCGGTCCACGTCCACGATGCGAACGTTGATCGGATTGCCCGGCTTGATCTGATCGTCTTCGCGCAGCTTGCTGAGCGCTTCCTTGCTTCCTTCGATGACGCCCGATTCGACGCGCAGACGCTCGCGAACCATCTTTTCGAGCGCCCGCTCTTCCATTTCTTCCTTGGAGAGAATTTTGCCCGACGAAACGTAGAGCTCGGCGTTGCTGGCTACCAGCATCGTGCCAGGGTGCGAATCGACGATTTTGTAATTCTTCTTGAACGCTTCGGAGAAGTTGTAGTGGATGCGGTCTTTGCCGAATACCTGCAGCGTCTTGTCATTTTTCTCAATCTTGCCGAGCGCGGTCGGCAGCCGGCCTTCGAACGTGGTCTTCGAGTCGCCCGCGGGCAGCAGCATGAACGTTTCTTCGTCGCCTGAATCGGTCCACGCGCGGATTTCGATTTGCACGGCCTGGCCCACGACGGAGAGATTCTTGTCGTCCAGCGTCACCTTTAAGGGGCGGCCTGGCACCAGGATTTCCTGCGTCGAAGCCTGCCCGATCGCCAGGTCGGTCGCGGTTTCGTAGCGCTTGGTCTGAAGAGCCAGTTTTCCTTCGAGGATTTTGCCCATCGCGTGGTTGCGATTGCGGCTGAGCACCTGCTCAAGGTAGCGCTGCGCCTCGGTCCAGTCTTCCTGGTCAAACTTCACGAGCGCCAGCTGGTAATAGGCTTCGGTCTGCAGGAAGTCGTCCTTGCGGCGCGAGAGTTTCTCAAGCTGCAGGATCGCGCGATCGAAGCTCTTGGTGCGGCGGTCGACTTCAGCAATTCGCAGCTCGGCTTCACGTTTGGCGCGTGTGCCCTCGTATTCCTTCGTCTCAGCGATGCGCTCGTAATGCGCGCGAGCTCGCGGATATTCCTGGCGTTCGAAGGCGATGCTGGCGTAATTGTAGAACAGCCGCGCGCGCGTTTCGGCTTCAAATCCGCCGGGCGTGGCTTCGAAATACTGCATCATCACACGCGCCAGGTTCTCGGCTTCTTCGAAATTGCGCGTCTCGGTGTTCTTCTCGATGATCCAGAGCACGAAATTGGGGTCGAGCTCCTTGAAGTTGTCGCGCAGGATCGCTTTGCCCGGCAGATACATTTCCCAGGCGCTCTGCAGCTTGCCCGAGAGGTACTCAGCCTGCGCGTTGCCGATGTTGTAACGTGGATCGCTGCGCTTGAACGGATTGACGCTGCCGACGTTGATCATGGATTTTGCACGCGCGGCGCGCAGCATCGACTGCACGTCTTCGGCCATCGTGCTTCCGGCGATTTCCAGTCCCGCGTTGATGTACACAGTGGCCAGCTCGTGCTTGCCTTCGTCCGAGAGCGCCTTGGCGAACGTGGCGAGTTGGCGCTGGAAGGTCGCGTTGCCTGTGTCGCGCGCGATCTTCCAGAAATGCGGGACGACGGCGTACAGATCATTGCTGCGGTCGCGGCCGGCGAGCGCGGCATGCAGCAGCGCCGCAAGCGTTTCGTTGTGATTGTTCTGCGCCCATCGCGTGGGAACATTGACGGGGAAGGTGTTCAGCAGCACAACAAGTTCGTCGTCCGTGACAGTCTTGACATCGGCAATCTTGCTGAGCGCTTCCAGGTAGGGCGGGCCCACGCGCGCCGGATGTGTTTTGACGCGATCCAGATATTCACGGAGCTTGCCGAAAAACTGCTTGCGCGCGTCCGGCTTTTCGGTGCTGGCCAGCGTGCTGAAGTAGGCGCCACCCATGGCATAGCCATCGAAGCGCGACTTTCCGTAGTAACTTTCGAGCTTCTGCAGGAACGCGTCGCGGACCGGCGCATCGGCCGCAATCGCGCGGCGGTGCCATTCGAAGAAATCGTTGCGGTCGTACGCTCGCTGCCCCGGATCATAGCCGAAGGGGACCTTTTCCATCTCCGCGAGGATCGGCGCGGCGGCGTTGACGATTTTGCGGTTCTCGTCCCGGCCAAACTGCCAGTAGGCGCTGTCGAGCAGCTTGGTCTGTTTGAGCTCTTCGACGTACATGTCGTCGAATGCTTTCTCGTGCGGCCACTGCTTGGCCAGGCCCTGGAATTCGCGGCTGATCATCCACTGATACGACGCCGCATTCGAGCGGACCCACCATTCGGGAATGTACGGCGCCTTGTAAAAGAGTTTCTTTTCGATCAGCTTGGCGAGCACTTCGCCGTTGGCGCCCTGGTCCTGCCAGTTGTTGCCACGGCGCGTGGCTCGGAACAGGCTGAAGAGGTGCGGCGAGAACTGATCTTTTTCAGCAAGCTTGAGAATGCCGGCGGCAAGGACATCGTTGACGCTCTTGGCCGTCGCCTTGCCTGAGGAAGGAATCGTCCACCAGTTCCACGCGTTGCGCTGCCAGCCTTTGCGGTTCGTGACGATGCCGTCGCAGACATCCATCAACTGGCGATGCGTGCCATTGACGTCGAGAATCGCAAGCTGATCCTTGAGCGCTTCGAGCTGGAAATCAAGTGTGTCAAATGGCTGCGTGGTGCAGACCCAGCGCAAAATCTGCGAGCCGAACGGCGTCTTCTTCGCTTCGTAGTCGCGCGCGTAAGCGTACAGATCCTTCGCGTTCTGCAGGAAGGCGTCCCGGTTTGCGCCGCGCGCGGCCTGCACGGCCAGCGCGAGTTTCTGAAACACCGGGTTGGGATTCTTTGCAGCGTCAAAGGACTTCGAATCCATCGCGTCGGAGAGCGCCTTATCGAGCGCGGTGATCACATCCATCGACGCTTTTGCATTGGGATCGTTCTTCTGCTTGCGGACGTGCTCGGCCCACTGCTTGACCTGTTCGTACACCTGCCCGAACGCATGCTTGCGCTCGGCGTCAGTATACGGAATCCACGCCAGCGCCTGGATGTACGGCACAAACTTCGTGCGAGCGTCTTTCGCGTGCCAGATGTTCCACAGCGTGTCGCGCGCGGTGTTTGGATCAAACAACGCGACCGGCGTCTGCAGGAACGTTTCCACGCCGACTTCGGCCAGGCTGTCGTGGAAATGCTGATCGTTGATCTGCTTGTCCTGCGGCCGTTCGAACTGGCGGAACGCGTTCCAGACGCGGTTGCGCAGGATGTCGTTGTAATCGGCCCCTTGCAGATACCAGGATTCTTTCTGCGCCAGATGCCGCATCGTCGCCGAGATCGTATCACTGGCGGCAAGCGCGCGGCTTACGGCCGCTGCGCGCGAGGCGACGTTATCGAGAACCTCCGCCTGCTTCTTGTAGTGATCGAGCGGCGCTTTTTCGCCTTCCAGCATCGGCATGAGACTGCGCGCGAACGGCGAATAGATCTCGGGCTTCTTTTTTACGAGCTCGATCCACTCGGCCGCGGTCGCCGTGTACTGCAACGCCCAGCGCCCGTGCGGATTCCACGCCAGCGCCTGCTTCTTGTCGTCATCGTTGAGCTTCTCATAGCAATAGAGCAGCAGCTTGCGGCGCGCTTCCGGCGGGGTCTGGAACATGCCGTCGTCCCAGCGATCTTTTCCTCCGACGAACAGCGTCAGAAGGTCCTGGTAGACAGGCAGCGCCGCGCCGGTATCCACGTAGGCTTTGGCAGCGGCATTCACGGCTTCGAACTCGGGAGCCATGCGTTCCTTGTTCTGGTGGAAATTTCCCGCGTAGTAGCCCAGCAGCGTCGCGTAGAGATTTACCCGCGCGGCATAGCGCGGCGTGTCGCGGATCAGCGGGGCCAGTGCGCGCAGCGGCGCAGCAGCCGGATAGTGCTCGGGCTGCACGCGGCCGACCTCTTCGAGCATCCAGTCCAGATAGTTCCAGAAATACAGCCGTTCCTGTTCAAGCGGCATCTTGTCGGCGAAGACAATCGCCAGCCGTTCAGCGAGAGAGGCGAAATCCTTGCGGTTACGCGCTTCTTCGACGAACCACGAATCGAACTTCCTGGCCATCGCATCATCACGGTACTTCGTGCCGGCCTGCTTCATGAACTGATACGCGTCGTCGGCGGCGTTCAGGAAGTCGATCTGGACCACGTACATGCGGCCTGCCGCGGCGGACGATTCCGCATTCACCGGCGCATTCTTCAGGTACGTCTTGTAGCGGCCGACGGAAGTGCGGTAATCGCCGGCGAGGAACGCGTTCTCCGCGGCCGCGAGCACCAGTGCCGCGCCGGGGTTGAGGTTCTGTTCGAAATACGGTTTGACGGCCAGGTGCGCTGAATACGGCCGTCCGAGTTCGCGCGCCTGCTTGAATACATTCTTCAAATCTTCTTCGCTCGAGGCCGCGCCGCCCTGCTGCACTTTCTGGCAGAGAGCTTCGAACGCGGCAGTGTCTTCGCCGGCAGAAAGCGGCGCACACACGCTGAGCGTCACGGCAAGAACGGAGAGAACTGACCATGATTTCAGAGGCATTCGAACGATCCCTTTATTATTTTTCATTCGCGGCTCCTTCCTTTGGAGCCTGCGATTTCAGGCGCTGCTCCAGGCGGGGAAGCAGTTCTTTAGCTTTGTCCGCATGCGGGCTGCTGGGATAATCAAACAGAAGCTGCGAGCACTTGTCGTACGCTTTCTGAACTTCGCCGGTCTTGAACGCGACGACGACCCACTTCAGCAGCATGCTGTCGAGGAACTGGGCGTCCGGGTAATCCTGAAAAACGCGCTCAAGCAGATCGTTGGCCAGGCGGTAGTCCTGCGTGTCGACATAGTAATCGACCATCTCGCCCAGGGCGGCGCCGGCGAAGGGGCTGTCCGGGTAGCGCTCGGCGCAGAGTTTGTATTCGTTGATCGCCTGGTCGCGCGCGCCCTTCTGCGCGCCTTTCTTCATGCATTCGGCGATCTTGAACTGCGCTTCAGCCTTGGCCGTGGAGTTCTTCAAGTTCAGCACCTGGCGGAAAACGCCGATGGCCTCGCCATATTTCTTGTCTTCGAATTTCACGTTGCCGATGCCCAGCAGCGCCTGATCGACGAACGGCGAATTGGGGAAGAGCTGGTTAAACAGCTGGCAGGTGGCGATTGCGGATTGGAAATTCTCCTGCGCGATGAACATTTCCCATTTCAGCTGGAAGGCTTCTTCGCGCAGGTGCGAGGGCAGCGGCGTTCGCGACTGGATCACCGAGTCGGCGTGCTCGAGCCCGACTTTGCACTTTTCTTCTACACCCTTCATCAAGCCCATGCTCTTGAAGATGCGCGCCAGTTCCAGGTGCGCGCGCGCCTCGACGAGCGCCTTCTGCGCCTTAATCGTGGGATCGAAAACTTCGTAGAGTGGCGCGCGGGCGCGGCTGTCGATCTCGCCGATTACGCGGATGTGCGCTTCGACCTGGCGCGGTGTCTTGCCGCCGATGTGCAGGTCATCGACGTAGTAGGCGACCACGTCATCGTCGATGGCGCAGGTGAGTGTCGCGTCGGATTTGTCGACCGTCTGCGCCTCGGAGAACTGCACGATCTTCACGTTTCCGCCGAACCGGCCGCTATGTACGGGCTCGGCGCCGAGCTCGTTCAGCGTTTGCGTAACTTCGTCACGGATTTTCCAGCTCTCCTCTTTCTCGCTGAAGAGCTTGTCGATGTCCGTCGCTGAGCGCTCGGCCGACGATTGTTCTTCTTCGATTTTGTAACGCGAGACCACGCGCACCTGGACCGCCTCGGCCTTGGGCGACGAATCGCGGTCGACATCGGTGAGCTGCACGAAAAGCGGCTGGTCGATGAACGCCGCCGCGGCCTTGGACTCGTAAGTTCCCAGCGTAAAGTTGAGCGCGGCGGTTGAGACCACGAGCACTTTGCTGTCGCGCGGCTCGCCCTTCTTGCCTTCCTTTGTATTGTCGTCAACGTATGAGACTGAAATTGAATCGCCGCCGCGCACCTGAAGCGTCTTGTCGTTGGGTTTGGCCGGGCCGATCTCGGTAGCGATCGAGCCGATGAACGTTTCGCTGGAGGCGCTGAGGGCTGCGAGCGGCAGAATTTCGCTGTCGCCTAACTGGGTCGTGATCTTTACGTTGGTTTCTTTTCCCAGGCGGCTGAGCACCGGCAGATCGGCGTCTTCGACCTTCACGAAGAAGCGGTAACCGGCTTCAACAAACTCAGTGGTTGGACTGTCCGGATCAACAAACGTTCCAACAAGGCCCAGCGCGTCGATGGCCTGGCTCCAGCGGCCCTGCGTGAAGTGGCACATGCCGATGTAGAAGAACGCCTGGTTGGCCCAGATCGTGTTCGGATAATTTGTCGTGATCTTGCGGAGCATCGGCGTGGCCTGGCCGTACTGGCGCATCTGGAAGTAGGCGATGCCAGTCAGGTAGAGACTTTCGATGTAGAGATCGCGGTCCTCCGGGCTGAGCTCGCTTTCGCGCTTCTCGAAGTCTTTCATGTTGCGCAGCAGCGCGATGGCCTTCGATTGCTGGCGCGTGTCGATGTAGTGGCGCCCGAGGACCATATAGGCCTGGTAGCGCACGGGGCTCTTGGGATACTGGTCGAGCAGCGTCTCGACCATCTTCACGGCGCGTTCATTCTCGCTGCTTTGGAAGAGCTCCCTGGCTTTCTCAAGCATGCGCCGCGCGGCAAAATCCGTTTCGCGCGCGGTCGCATCGGTTTTTGCCGCCGCCGCCGGTGCTGCTTCGCCGCCAATAACGCTGGCGCTCAGCACGAGCACGGCCATCACACCCAGTTTATTCCGCATCAACGCCCCCGCCGATTCTGACTCCGAGCTTTTCCAGTTCCTGATGGGCCGTGCTGGACTGCCCACTCTTGGGATACTTTTTCATCACCGCCCGCAATGAGCTCTCGAACTTCGCCTTATCTCCCGCGTCGCGGTAAATCCACGCCGTGCGCAGGCCGGCCTCGGGCGCCTGCTCCTTGAAGAAATTCTGTATCTCCTGCAGCTGGTTAACAGCAGCCTGAACTTTTCCCAGACGCTGCAGGCATTCGGCGATCCGGAATTGGCTGTGCGGCGGGTTGTCGCTGTCGCGGTACGCTACCACAGCTTTCTCGAACTGGTTGGACCAATGGAAAAATTCAGCCTTCTTCCACAGGACTTCCTTGGCCAGCTCGGGAACGCCGGCCAGAGTGTCGCAGAGCGGCAGGCCTTCGGCGTGGTTCTGGCGCCAGTGAAAATAGCGCAGCAGTTCCATCGGACCGGTCGGTGCCGGGATCTCCTGGCAGCAGCGCCGCACCAGCGTCTCATCGCGGTGCCACAGGTAGCGCGTGAGATCTACTTTTTCGTTGTCCTGCAGCTGCGCAAACTTCAGCTGCGCGAAAACATTCTTGGCCAGCACCGGGTCTTTGACGTCATCGAAGAGAATGGCCATGAGCTTGCGGATCTGGCCGTTGTTCATCTTTGCAAAATCGACCTTCTGATAGTACTCCTGGACTTTGTTCTTCTGCGCCGCGTACGCTTTGATCCA